>DATBDT010000097.1:0-184985 GCA_036269815.1 Bryobacteraceae bacterium | reverse complement strand
ACCCAATCGGATGCCGCGAGACGCAAATCATCCAGCAGATAAACTTCATTACGATAGCCGCGCGCTAACATCGCTGCGTAAACGTCATCGCTAAGCCGCAGCGTTTTGTCGAGAAGAACGCCGGCTGTTGCAGCAGCCAGGCGGCGTTGTTCGGACGGTTCCATCCGGCCCACATGCCGCGTTTTGCGCGATTCGAGCATGTTGCGTACAACGTTCAGGAGCAGAAACACATAGCGGTGCGCCATCTCCAACATCAGAACTACAACCGAGGGCGCGCGGAAAAATCGCAGGGTTCGCAACAGCCGGTTCCAAGGTGTGCACAGGACTAGAAGCAGCGAGAGCGTTGCTGTCGTTTCGGCCCGTAGCAGCAGAAACGCGGCGCTCGTCAGACCTTGTGCCGCAATTGACCAGCCAATCACGGGAACACGGAAAACCGGGCGCCCGGGCGCAAGGAACACGGCAGGCAACGCGACGAGACCAGTGAAAGCGAGAACCGGAATCCATACTCGTTTGATAAGGGTTAAGAGCGAAACGCGAGAAAGAAGGCCGAGCAGCACCGCCATCGCGAAGAGAGCTGCCAGTGTATCCAGCCGGTGCACGGCAATTGCAGCAACAATCAATGAGCCTATGCCAATCAATTTGACGCGCGCATCAAGGCGTTGCAAGAGACCTTTTGATCGGCTGATTTGCTCGGCGAAAAAGGCATCTTCCAAAGCGGCTAACAATCCGGTCATGGTTCGTTCGATAAATGTCTGAGCGTGCCTCCGGCGAACGCCGCGGGTCCGCGAAGCGACCCAGCCAACACCCAGAGTGGCTGCCACAATCAGCAAGACGCCGATCAGCCCGGATAAAAAATAACCGAAGGAAATATTGCCGGAGAATGACGGCTGGTAGCCAGGCAAGGGAGCGCTCCATAATCCGAACATCTGTTGTAAACCAGCGGGAACGGATGACAGTGGTCGCGAGTGCGTAGCTGTCTTTTGATGTCCCGCAGAATTCAGTAAGTCAGATGGATTCCATTCCCCCCAGGCAGTTCCGACCGCAATGACTCCCAGAGGCGTCAACACGACGGCGATCGCAAGCACCAGCCATAACTTACGCAGCGGGCGGGAAACATTGCGAACGTTCTGTTGCGCGGGGGCCGCCGTTGCCAGCAGATCGATGTCGGCGCGCTGCAGAAAGCTTACTACCCCCGCAGAAATAACAAATTCGGCAAGCCCGGCAAATGTTAAGTGCCCGATCATCATCGCCGGAACAGAAATGCTGAGAGGATAAGGCGCGTAGAGCGGTGCGCCATTGGCATCGTGAAAGAAAATCGGCTGAATGCCGAATTCTACGGCTGCGCAAAATGCGGCGGCATTGATTGCTGCGTATCCAGCAAAGCCGGCGGCGATCACACGGCGAAAGGATGTAGCGGCGGCCCGCAAACTAAAAAGCCGATACGTCGAGTACGCGACGAGCGACCCCATAATCGCCATGTTGAAGCAGTTTGCCCCAAAGGCAGTGATGCCGCCATCCCCAAAGAACAGCGCTTGAATAAACAGCGCCATCGAAATCGCCAGGATGGATATCCAGGGTCCCAGTACAACGGAGGCCATTCCCATTCCAACGGCATGCCCGCTTGTCCCGCCCGGCAGCGGCAGGTTGAACATCATGACAACGAAAGAAAATGCCGCAAAGAGAGCTACCGACGGAACCGCACGCGCGTTCAACACGTTCTTCACACGCTTCAGCGCGACATACCAGAAAGGAGCGGCCGCGCAGTACAGGCTGGCGCAGGTTGAGGGGCTGAGGTATCCGTCCGGAATGTGCATCGGTGCTACGGTTTTTAAAACCGTGTTACGCTTTAAACTATTGTAAGAGGTCTATGGGCTACCTGAGCCGTATCGGTGTGGCGATCGATTCCGATCTGCTGGTGCGTTTCGATAACTTCATCGCCAAAAAGGGATATACCAACCGATCGGAAGCCTTTCGGGATTTGATTCGAGACCGGCTGGTGACGGCTACCGTTGAGAGTCCGCAATCACTCGTAGTCGGAACGGTCACACTGATTTACGATCATCACTCTCGGCTGCTTCCCGACAAGCTTATGGATTTGCAGCATGATCATCATGACCTGGTGGTTTGCACAACTCATGCCCATCTCGACCACGATACCTGTTTAGAGGTCATCATCCTGAAGGGCGAATCCAGGCGCGTTCAGAAGCTTGCCGATTTGCTGATCGGCACGAAAGGCGTTCAGCATGGACGTCTGGTCATGAGCTGCCCTAAAAACTCGCTGCCAAAAACGGCCTGAATCGAATCCTAAACGCGTATGGAAACCGTACTGTAGATGGGGCTGATACCGCGCCGAGTAACACGAAACAAAAATTCGTATGAAACCGCGGACGCTGATTTTCCTGAACTGCATTGTGATTTGGGTCGCAAGCGGCTCTGTCGCTGTGGCGCAGATAATGCAGGCGACCGGTTTGCCTGAAAAGAAGGAATCGATCACCGTTGTCGCTGACGTACAGGATTCCAATATTTTTTTTCCGGATCCGGCGCAGCGAGTTTTTGTACGGCAAGAATTGTTGGATGCTAATCCGGGCCGGCCCGGCGCCCCGATCTCTATTCCTGGACTGCCAATCGAAACGGCTTCGGGCGGCATTAAAGCTCCGCAGTATTTTTCGCCGGGGGTTGCGGGCGATCACGGCGAACCGATCGCCCAGTACATCCAAATCGGTGATTACCTGCTCTCCAATAATCTTTCCTCCAATGCCCACGGCAACGGCTATGCGGATCCGAACATTCTGGTTCCGGCAATTCTAGAGGGGGTTCAGACCGATGGCGGCGCCTTCAATGTACGGGAGGGGAACCATGCGGAAGATTTGGCCGCCATTTACCAGTTACGTTCCCGCTTGGAGCCATTCGTCACCATCACAGGAGACTATCGCGATATCGATATCACGGCCGGATGGTCTCCGGGAAATCCGGAAACAGATGCCTGGATCGCGGTAGAAGCGGCTTACGGTAACGGGTTCCTCGACCGGCTGGAGCACCGGCAGCAGTACAAATGGAACGGGTTTCGGATTTGGAATCTCGGCGCCCACCAACTGACTTTATTTGGGATCGGATACTACGGGGTCTCTTATGTTCCGGGACTCGTCCCGCTTGATGTGCCCGATCTCCATGACACGATCGACCCGCGGCAAAAAGATCAGACGCATACAGGAGAGATTGCCGTTAACGACATTTGGAAACTGGATCCCAAGCAGCAGCTTCAGTTCTCAGGGACGTTTCGCACTTACAATCTTTCGCTGCTTTCTAACTTCGGCGATGGCCTTATCCGCCAAAGTGAATTCAGAACGGTCGCTGGAGGGAACGGTATTTACTTAAACAATCTGAGCAGGCACGTTACCTTGCTGGCTGGTGTCGATTATCAGCGTGATGCTCCAAGACGACTCGATTTAGACCATTACGAATCGACCGATCCGTCCTACTACGGCCCTTTTCAGAAGGTGACAGCCAATAACGTCACGTTGGGCGATACGGCGCCGTATATTGCTTTGACTGGCGCGTTACCCGGCGAACTGCATTATTATGCCGGTTGGCGTCGAGATGAAATTCAGTTCGATAATGAAGAATTACTCAATCCTTTAAAATCCCACTCGGCATGGGTGGGCTTCAATTCTCCGAAAGCTACGATCTCTTTTCTGCCGGTAACTCATCCGGTGCTGCCAAGCCTTTCCTTCAGCTTTGGTGAAGCGTTTTATACGAACGATCCACGTGTAGGGACTGGTACCGAACAAGGAACGCCGATTAGCCGCGAACATTCGTATCAATTGGTTGTCAGCAAAACGATCGCGAAGACCGATTTCCGCGTTACCCTGGGCCATGTAACAACGGAAGCTTCGCTGGCCAAAATCGACGCTGACACCGGCTTGCATGAAGACGAAGGTCCGGGACGAAATAAATTCATTACGATTGCAGCGCGTCGCTATTTTGACTGGGGGCTTTTGCAAGCATCCGTTTCAAAAGCCGATGCACGAGACCTGGATTCCGGATTGCCGACTCCAGAAGCCCCGCGCCTGATTGTCGATGTGTTGGGCACAGTGAATCGACTGCCCTTTGGGTTGCAGGCACGCGCCGAATTTGAAGAAATTGGAGCAAAGCCGCTAGGCGACGGATTTAGAAGTGTTCCGGTTCGGGAATTTCGTGGTGCGCTTGTTCGATCTTTCCTGCAGCACCGGATGGAGGCGGGTATCAACTTTCTAATCGCGAGCGGCTATACCGGGCAAACGACGGAACTCCTCGCCGTAGATGGGCAGGGCGCGCCATTTGAGCAGGTGGTGGGCGTACGGGTGCCATCATACGTCAGCGCGTCTTATACCTGCAATTTCGGGGCCCGGCGAGCGCAATGACAAAACCAGATTGCGATCATACCAGCGAGGCCGCTTTCGAAGTTAAGACAATTTCGTTCGCTTATCGCGAGGTCAGTGCGCTTAAGGATCTGTCGCTCCGGATCCCGCGCGGCGAACGGGTCGCTTTGATCGGGGCAAATGGATCCGGCAAATCGACGCTGCTCCGGATGCTGGCCGGTCTGAGTTTTCCCGACTGCGGCGAGATCTCATTTTTTGGTGAACCACTCACGAAAACGAGACTGCAGGAAGAAGACTTCTTCTTCCGGTTCCGCCGGCGAGTCGGCGTGCTGTTTCAAAATCCGGACTTCCAGTTGTTCAATTCCAGCGTGTTTGATGAGATAGCGTTCGCGCCGCTGCAGCTCAGGTGGCCGCGGAATCAGATTCGAGAAGCAGTGGAACAAACGCTGCACACGATGGGAATCGCCGATTTGCGAGATCGCGCTCCGCACCGGTTATCGGGTGGAGAAAAGAAACGCGTCGCGCTTGCTTCTATCCTCGTCCTCGATCCGGATGTCTTGCTGCTCGACGAGCCCACGGCAGCGCTTGACCCGATCAGCCAGAACCAGATCGTGGAGTTACTCGCCTCGTGGGCGAACGGCGTGAAAACGGTGATTACCGCCACTCATGATTTGGACAGTCTGGCCGATATTGCAGACCGCTGTTATGTGCTCAAACAAGGCCGGCTCGCGGGCGAGGAGACGCCGTTGGCACTGATGCACAATTTGCCTCTGCTGACAGAGAGCCGCCTGATCCGATTGCAGGAACACCGGCATGACCGGCGGAGCACAACACCGCACCCCCACGTTCACATCGGAGACCTATAGCAACGTTCCAGGTTTGAGTGAACCGCTACCATCAATCTCATGGCGGAGATGAAGTTTGCCCGGGTGGGTTTCTTTCTACTGTGCGGCGCGATGTGGGCGCAAGCTCCGCAGCCCGATGGTGCGGGCCTGCAAACGGGCACATTGCCAAAAACGTGGCGCACTGGAGGACCGGATTGCACCGCGACGCCTGAGTGGGAAGTTCACGAGTACAACGCCGATTTTTACATTCTTCGGGAAAGTGGCTGCGTCAATTACGAAAAGCCGTTTCTTTATCTTTTCTTCGGCCGTGATAGAGCGCTGCTGCTCGACACCGGCGCCGGGGAAACGCATGTAGAAGCGAAGATATCCGAGCTGCTAAACAAATGGGCAGCGCAGAATGGACGCCAGCCCTTACCGCTGATCGTCGGACATTCCCATTCGCATAACGATCACATTGCGGGCGACGCGCAGTTCCGGCCGCGCGTCAATACGACTCTCGTGCCTTTAACTGTCGAGGGGACAAGAGAGTTCTTCAAAATTCCGCAATGGCCCGACAGTGTTGGACAAATCGATTTGGGAAATCGGATTCTTGACGTAATTCCGATTCCGGGACACGACGTGCTCAGCCTCGCCTACTACGATCGCCAAACCGGATTGTTATTTACAGGCGACAGTCTCTATCCCGGTCGTCTGTATGTCGCAGACTTTCCCGCGTTTGTGGCTAGCACAGCGAGGCTGGTTCGCTTTACGGAAGGCAAGCTCGTCGCGCAGGTTTTGGGATGCCACATCGAACAACGCAGAACCCCTTACCTGGATTACAAAGTCGGCACCCAGTATCAACCGGACGAGCATTCACTGGAATTAGGGCGCGGCGAATTGCTGGAACTGAATGATGCCTTAAGTCGAATGCATAAACCGTCGCGAATGGCCTTCCGAGACTTTACAATCTGGCCCAAGTAACCCAATTACCTAAAGAAGACTGGCTACTTTGTCGAGAAACTTCTTCGTATTAAGCCAGGGCTGATCATTGCCGATGAGAAGCGCGAGGTCTTTCGTCATAAAACCGGCTTCGACTGCACCGATCGTGGCTTTTTCCAATCGATCGGCGAACCCGATGACGTCCGGTGTATTGTCGAACTTGCCGCGATAGCGTAAACCGGTAGACCAGGCGAAGATAGACGCGATCGGATTGGTGGATGTCTCTTTGCCCTTCTGATACTCGCGATAGTGCCGTGTCACAGTGCCATGGGCTGCTTCGGTCTCGACCGTTTTGCCATCCGGTGTAATCAACACGGACGTCATTAGTCCAAGCGAGCCGAAGCCTTGCGCCACGACGTCCGACTGGACATCGCCGTCGTAGTTCTTGCAGGCCCAGACAAAACCGCCGTCCGATTTGACAGCGAACGCAACCAGGTCGTCAATCAAACGATGTTCGTAGGTGAGCTTAGCGGCTTCGTAGCGGCTGCGGAACTCGCTATCGTAGATCGATTGGAAAAGATCTTTGAACCGCCCGTCATACTTTTTCAAAATTGTGTTTTTGGTAGATAAATAGACCGGCAGGCCGCGCGATAGTCCGTAATTGAAGCAGGCACGCGCAAAGCCAACGATGGATTCGTCAACGTTATACATCGAAAGCGCGACGCCCGGATGTTTGAACTCGAAGACGTCATAGTTCACCGGCGGACCGCCGTTGGCAGGCGTGAACGTCAGCGAGAGCTTGCCCGGTTCTGTTACCACCAGGTCGGTAGCGCGATACTGATCGCCAAAGGCGTGGCGTCCGACGACGATCGGCTTTACCCAACCTGGGATGTAGCGCGGCACGTTGCGGCAAATGATCGGTTCGCGAAAAATGGTGCCATCCAGAATGTTGCGAATGGTGCCGTTCGGCGACTTCCACATCTGTTTCAGATTGAATTCTTTTACCCGCGCCTCATCTGGCGTGATGGTCGCGCACTTCACTCCAACACCGTACTGCTTGATGGCGTTAGCTGCCTCCACCGTGACCTTGTCGTCCGTAGCATCGCGGTGTTCAATCGAAAGATCGAAGTATTTTAAGTCGACGTCCAGATACGGAAGAATCAACAGCTCTTTGATGTTTGCCCAGATGATTCGCGTCATCTCGTCGCCATCCAATTCGACGAGAGGAGTTTTTACATGAATTTTTGCCATAACAGGGAACGAACAAAACCATTAGAGCATCGCCCCGGTTTTGGTTCGTCGCGGTTCAAATGCGAACCAGAATTTTGTTGCGGTACATCCAGTAGAGGACCAACCAGTAAAGCAGCAGTACGGTGATTCCGACAAGCAATGGCTCCAGAGCCGGACCGAAGATCTGAAACGGGGCATGTCCGAGGTGGATGTAAAGCGATTCCGTGAAGAACGACCGGCAAAGTTCGGCCATCACATATGCGGCGATCGAGTTCCTGCCAATCACCACCAGAGGGAACGCGAACTGTTGATGTTGCTTGACGTCGATAACCCAGGAGAAGCCGGCAATTGCCAGAAAACAGATGCCACCGCTGAAGAGAGTCCAGGCCGGCGTCCAAATCCGCTTAACGATCGGGCAGATTCCGGTGAAGTGAAGAACAGCGGCAAACAGCATGCAAGCAACGCCTGCGGTCACAAGTTTCTTGAACGGAATGGCGGGGGCCGCTTCGCGCAGCCAGCGTCCCGTGATCAAGCCGAGAATCATCGTCCCAAGCGTAGGAATGAAGCTTGAGGTCAAGTATCCACCATCGTTGTAGACGAACGGGCTTGTGCGTGGGAAGAGGTTCAGAAACCACTGATCGATAGCATTGCCCAGGTTCGTATTTTTGTTCCAATGCGCGGCAAATCCAGTGAAGTTATGCGGCCAATTCGCAGGAACGCCCACAGATGTCGTGTCGAAGTTTGGACCGGGCACTGGATACAACGCCCAAGCCAGCCAGTATCCAAATAGGATCGCGGCAAGGGCTCCCCATTGCCAGCGTGGAGGTCTGAAGTCCAATAAAAACAGAAATGTGTAGCCGAGGCCGATTTGGGTCAGCGTGTCTTCAAAGGTGAAGTAAGTTTGCGTGCTGTGAGTCGACCGCAAAAAGAATCCCAGGCAGATCAGGATTAAGGATCTGACGATGGTATGCCCCAGCATTTCCCGGAACGACTGGCCTTTCCGCACACGACTGGCGACGGAATACGGCAGCGCCACTCCAACCAGAAAAGAGAACGACGGCTGAATCATGTCGTGCAGCGACATTCCCGCCCATTGCACGTGAGATTGATTGAATGCGGCAATGCGCCAGAACAGGCTGTCGGGGTAAGATGCCCCGACTTTCGCTAATTGCAAGACCTCGCCCATCATCAACAGCATCACCAGGCCGCGATAGGCATCGACCGCAATATTCCGCGGCGCGATGAGCGGCTCGCGAGATGCAGGAGATACTACTATCGGATCGGCGATTTGAACTTGACTCATTTGAGTTCCTCCTCAACGATGCGCCGGCGGAAAATCGAGAAGCGAATCGTATTTCGTTATATCGCCAATCAGGGGCTGTAGATAGGCGTGAAACTCCGGCTCAATGCCTGTTCCGCTTTCGCAAATCCATTTCAGCGGGAACAGGCGTTCCCGATAAGCGACGCTTTCTAGCGGAACGGCGCCGAAGCCAGCCCGATAAGGCGTCTTTTCAAGGCGCGCCAAGGTGACCATTTTTCCGGCCGAACCGTTCACTGCAAGCCGCACTGCTTCACGGCCAACCTCACGGGCCTCCCGCCAATCCGCGCCGGAAACGAACTCCCGGCAGGAGCGGCCAAGCAGCCCCGGCTTTTCGCTGCGAGTCCGGACTCCTAGTTTTTGAGACACCAAGATAGCAAGTCGATGCGCCAGGTTCATGGCCAAGGACCCGCGCGAACCAGATCTGACATCTGCCCCGAAAGGTTCACCTTTTTCATCCAACTGACCTTCACATACTGTCACAACGCAGCGATTCACGCGCCGAAAGACGTTCTCTACGGCAGAACACAAATCATCGAGCGACAAGGGACGCTCAGGCAGGTAAATCAAATGCGGCGCATCATCCGGCGTCTTCCGGGCCAGCGATGTCGCCGCTGCCAGCCAACCGGCATTGCGCCCAAGGATCTCTATAAATTCGACCTGACCTGGGAGCGCAGCGTTATCCATGCTGATGTCTCGAACGGCAGACGCGAAGAAGCGAGCGGCCGACGCGTAACCGGGAGAGTGGTCGGTTTCCTCCAGATCGTTGTCGATGGTTTTCGGAACACCGATCACGAAAAGTTCATAACCGGAGTCACGGGCAAGCTTGTCAATCTGGCTCGCGGTTCCCATGGACCCGTTTCCACCCGTATAGAAAAGGTAGCGAACGTTGTGCCTCCGCAGCACGTGCAAGACTTGTTCCAGATCAGCCGATTCTACTTCACGGCGCGAAGTGCCGAGCGCAGAAGCAGGAGACCTGCTTACCGATTCCATGAGAGCCGTGGGCTGCGCAAACAAATCGACGAATTGGTCGTTGATGATTCCCGCGATCCCAAAGCGGGCTCCGTATAAAGCTGTGATCTCCGGATGCTGCCGCGCTTCCTCCCATATCCCGAAGAGACTCGCATTGAGAACGGTTGTGGGACCACCGCTGTGGGCAACAACCGCAGCGCTCATGGTCTCTTCTCAAAGGCGGTAGTTCCACCGATTCCCTGAACACATCGTGCGCCCGCAGCAGTACCAGCGAGTGCGCACTGGCGCAAATTGCCGCCCTTTAGAAATCGCGCGAGAAAGCCTGCATTGAAGCTGTCGCCGGCGCCCGTAGTATCCACCACCTTTACTTTTTTGGAGGGCACACGAAATGCTTCTTCGCCGCGATAGATATAGGCGCCGCGAGAACCGAGCTTGATGGCCACAGTTCCTGCAAGTGTACCGAGAATGCGCGCCGCCTGCACTTCGGATTTCGAGCCAGTAAGAGCGAGAGCCTCCTGCCGGTTAGGAAAGAAAATATCGGTCCAACGAAGCACATCGCGAATACCGGAATCCCAGATTTCCGACGGGTCATAGTTGCAGTCCAGCGAAGTTGTCAATCCCATGCGCTTCGCTTTTTGAAACAGCTTCGGTAACTCCTTTTGCAGGTCGAGCAGGAAATAAAAGCAGCCGACGTGAAGATGCCGGGCCGTTCGCAGATAGCTGAGCGGCAGGTCTCGGGCTCGCAATAAGGCGATTGTGCCAGGGTAGGTAACTCCGGCCCGTTGATGGCGCAGACTGTGCCAAATGGTCAGGCCGGTTTGTTCAGTTGGATGACGCCTCAGATGTGTGAGATCAACGCCCACAGATGCTAATCGGTGCTCCACGATTTCGCAAAACGCGTCGCGGCCCACGATACCGGCAAATCCAACCCTGGCTCCCAAACTGGCCAGGTTGAAAGCTGTGATGCTGCTGGAGCCGCCGAGCAGAAGGTTCATTCGCGTCGCCCTCTTTTCCTTACCGGCTTCGAGCGTGAGCACGCCATCCATCAGCAGATCGAGATTAACGTCCCCGGCAACGATACAATCCAGCATTTAGTGGTTGCCGTGAATGCGGAAGCTTTGGACAACTCGCGTAATAACGCCTGTGGGGCTGGGGTTGTCCGGATCGATTCCAAAATGCAGGCTCAGCTCAAGTCCCAGGAGTTGTGCAAACACGATTTCAAACGCAGTTCGCAGTTCGTCAGCCAGACCTGGGGCGTTCACGGGAATTCGAAGGTGCAAAAGATCCGGGCACCAATCATCGTGTGCAATGCCGACGATATAGCCGAGTTGTTTGGTTCGTAGTTCGCCGATCAAGTCCTCTTCATAGCGTCGTTTCCAAGGGTCCGAGGAGAGAAAGCAAACGATGACGCTATCTCCGCGAAGAAAACTCATTGGGCCGTGCCGTAAGCCGAGGTATGTTTCGGCACACGTTACGACATTGCCCGCCGTCATTTCCAGAATTTTGAGAGCACCTTCTTTCGCGGCTGAAAACAACGGCCCTGAGGCCAGAAATACGATACGCTCCGGGTCTCGTGCAGCTATTTCTTTTGCCTTGGTATGTATGCGGTCCAGAGATTCTTCAAAGCGGGAACAGACGGACGGCAATTCCTGTTCGAATATTTTGAGATCGGCTAATGCCGACCCGGCTAAGACCAGGTTCGAAAAAGAACTTGTCATGACCAGGCTGCGATCGTTCGTTCGTGGATCCAGAACAATCGTGTCAACGCCTTCGGTATTGGCTAATCTGCCTTCTGCATTACAAGTGATGGCCACATGGCGGATATGAGGGAATTCCCGCTGCACGCGCTTCACGACCGCCATACTTTCCGGGCTGTCTCCGGAACGGGCCAGAGAGATCATCAGTTGGATTCTGCGATAGCGATCGAGCTTTTCAGTGACCAGATCCGTCGACGCGACGGCCTCCGCGTTCGGCCACGCGCCAGCTACGGCAGAAGCGGCATAGGCGGAAGTGCCCGCGCCTGTCATGAGCACCGGGCCGGAACAGTCGAGGCTCTTTGTCCGAACAGCTTCGAGAGTGACCGGCCATAGGTTAGCCTGCTGGCGTATTTCGGAAAGGGTCAATGTGCCACGCACGTTTTCCACGCTCTGCTTTCCTTTCGGCATTATCGGCTATTATCGGTTGCACATGATTTCAGACTCAGTGCGCGAAGCGCGGCGACTGCTGCGGCCGCTTGAAGAAGATCTGATCCGTTTGCTCCAGTTATTGGTCCAGGCGAATACAGTTTCGTTCCCGAGTCTGGGCGGCGAACATCCCGGTCAACAGATTCTTTCAGAGTTTCTACTACAGCACGGCCTTGTGCCGGAACTCTATGCGGTGAACTTTCTCGAACGGTCCGATCATCGATACGCCCGAAGAGATCGCAACTATGCGCGCCGGGAAAACTTGCAGGTCGCCATCGCCGGTTCGGGCCGTGGGAAGAGCTTGCTGACAAATGGCCACATAGATACTGTCCCGGCACACGCAAGTTCCTGGACGGATGATCCCTGGTCGGGAAAGATAAGCGACGGCCGCCTATATGGCTTGGGCAGTTTCGACATGAAAGGCGGTCTGGTGGCCCAATTCGCAGTTGCCTGCGCACTGCAAAAAAGCGGCGTCCGGTTGGGCGGCGATCTCGTTTGCGAATCGGTGGTGGATGAGGAATGGGGCGGCGGAGGTGGAACGCTGGCCGCACGCCTGCGAAATCCTGCGGCGGACGCGTGCGTTATTTCGGAGGGAACACAACTCGCCATTTATCGCGCGAGCAGAGGCGGCGCGGTGATCGATTTGTCTTTTCAGGCCGGTGACGCCGAGCACTACTTCTCCGCCGGCCAAGTGATTAGCCCGGCACTTGAACTCGGCCGGCTGCTGCGCTGGGTGGAGACATGGGTTCAGCACAGGGCGGGAGTGACGGCGCGCGGCGCATACGTCGAGTTTGCCGATCCAACGCCTTTACAAGTGCTCGCGGTCGAGTCGAATCGTTTGACGACTGATGTCCCGCTGAGTGTTCCGGAACATGCCGCCATTCGGCTCTATTTTCAATTTCTGCCAGATGAGGGCGTGGAGGCAATTCTTGCCGAGGTACGCCACTCGCTTGATCAGTTCGCAGAAGAAGATCCATTCTTCCGCAATCATCCGATCGCCTGGACTCCTTTTTACGATCCGCCGCTGCTAGGCCATGAACTGAGTGAAATCCATCCCTGGACAACCTGTCTATCGCAAGCAGCGACCGCTTGCCTCGGATCTTCACCGCCCGTTACGGCTGCACCTTATCCCTGCGATGCATTTCTGCTTCAGCGGGAATTTCAAATTCCGACGCTGCTTTTCGGACCGCGTGGTGCAGGCGCGCATAACCGGGACGAGTACGTCGAGATCGGCTCCGTGATTCAAACCGCCGAGACGATACTCGCGGCGGCTTTGGAATGGTGCGGCGGGTCGTGAAGGGACGAGTGGATCGCTTTTGCGATACTCATTTGAAACAGTTTTTCGTTTAAACCAATGAAGATTTCTCTGTTCATCGCGTGTTACAACGACACGTTATTTCCGGAGACAGGCAAGGCCGTCGTTTCGTTGTTGGAACGGCTGGGGCATGCAGTGGAGTTTCGTTCGGCGCAGACATGCTGCGGTCAAATGCATTACAACACGGGATATCAGCGCGAAGCGCTCCCACTGCTTCGCCATTTCGTTTCTGTGTTCGAAGGCGCGGAAACGATCTGCGTGCCATCTTCCTCCTGCGTCGCCATGATCCGGGACCACTATCCGAAAATGGCCGCAAGCACAGGCGATCGAAAACTGATGGCTCAAGTCGAACAGCTTCTGCCGCGAATTTTCGAATTTTCGGAGCTGTTGGTTGACAAGCTAGGCGTAACCGATGTCGGCGCTTTTTTTCCGCACAGTGTCACTCTTCATCCCTCCTGCCATTCGTTGCGATCCTTGCATGTAGGAGACAAACCACTGCGGCTTTTGGCTCAGGTGCGCGGCCTGCAACTTATGGATCTGCCCGCAGCGGAACAGTGCTGCGGCTTCGGCGGGACATTCGCGGTAAAAAATCCCGAAGTATCTGCCGCAATGCTGTCTGAAAAAGCACGCTGCGTTCTGGATACCGGCGCGGAATTCTGTGTGGCTCTCGACACCTCCTGTCTGATGCATATCGGAGGTGCGCTTCGCCGGCAGAGAACGGGAGTTCGTTGCCTGCATCTGGCACAGGTTCTTGCTTCGACCGAATCGTCAGGAACACTAGCATGAGCATTCGCGTCGGCGAAGCGGCACACGCGGAGTCATTTCAAGAGGCGGCGAAAGAACTCGTCTCAAACACACAAGTCCGCCGCAACGTGCGGCATGCGACAGATGTCATACAACAGAAACGCGCCCGGGTGGTGGGTGAAGTTTCGGATTGGCAGGCATTGCGCGAGTCGGCACGCCAGATCAAGGAAAACACCTTGGACAATCTGGCGGACCGTCTTGAGCAGTTCGAAAACGCATGTACGCAGGCGGGTGGACAAGTCCATTGGGCGCGCGACGCAGATGAAGCAAACCAGATCATCGTCGGCATTCTGAAGAGTGAGCAAGCGAACGAAGTCATCAAGGTGAAGACGATGACTTCGGACGAGATTGGCTTGAACCGGGCGCTGGAAGCGGCATCTATCGTTCCGTATGAGACGGATCTGGCAGATCTGATTGTTCAGTTGGGCGAAGATAAACCGTCCCATATCGTTGTTCCTGCGCTGCATCGCAACCGCATGGAGATTCGGAAGATCTTCCTCGAAAAGATGAAGCTGAAATCTCTCGGATATGAACCGTCCGACCTGGCGGCGGCAGCGCGTCGTTTTCTGCGGGAACAGTTTCTGCGAGTGGGCGCGGCGATCAGCGGCACGAATTTTGCAATTGCGGAAACGGGATCCGTCTGTGTGGTCGAATCGGAAGGCAACGGGCGCATGTGCGTTACACTTCCGCGTCTTTTGATCAGCCTTATCGGAATCGAAAAGTTGATTCCGAAATTCGAAGATTTGGCGGTCTTCCTCCAACTGCTGCCGCGGTCCGCAACGGGGGAACGAATGAACCCGTACAACTCCATTTGGACGGGAGTTACGCCGGGCGACGGCCCGCAAAAGTTTCATGTCGTTCTTCTCGACAATGGACGGACTCGGGTATTAGCTGACGAGGTTTCGCGTGAGACCCTGAACTGCATTCGCTGCGGCGCGTGCCTGAATGCGTGTCCGGTTTATCGTCAGACCGGAGGACATGCCTATGGGTCTGTCTATGGCGGCCCCATTGGCGCCATCCTGACACCTCAACTGCAAGCTATGGAGCATTCACAGTCGTTGCCCTATGCTTCCTCGTTGTGTGGGGCCTGCTATGAGGTTTGCCCGGTGAAGATTAACATTCCGGAGATTCTGATCCATCTTCGGGCGAAGGTGGTGGAACGGGGCGATGCTCCGTTTTCTGAACGTGTCGCGATGGGAGTTGCCGCCTTCGCACTGGCAAACGAACGAAGGTTGTCGCTCGCCCAGTTACTGGCGCGGGCCGCCCAGATTCCGTTCGAACACGACGGTGTTATCGACCATCTTCCGGGGATGTTGGGGGGCTGGACCGCGGTCCGCGATCTGGAGCCTGTACCGAAGCAGTCGTTTCGCGAGTGGTGGGCCGCAACGCGCAAATAAAAAAGGCGCAGCTGGATTTGGATATACTCAGGCTGGGTTGCCTTGTTGCCGCCCATCTTCTCTACGTTGAGGATCCACATGCGGTTTGCAGTAGTTTGTTCCGTCTGGCTCTTGTTCTCGGCTTCCGCGCCGTCCCATTCCGCAACCGTTATCCCGCAGGTCAAAGTCATTCTTCAATTCGAAAATCCAAAGTCGGCATCCGCCATGCGCGCCATGGAGGACGATGTAACGCGAACGCTGCGAAACGCGATCGATGTCCGTTTCGGTGATCCGGCTTCGGCACTCACGGGATCAGCGGGACGGCTGGTCGTCTTCCGCATGACAGGTTCGTGCACGATGAGCGGCGCTGGGAGCGGTGCTCCTATCCCGGGAGAGACGCTGGCATCAGCTTTCGTGACGGACGGCAGCGTTCTGCCCTTCGGCGAAATACGCTGCGACAGAGTGCGCGCGTCTGTGATGCACGCATTCGGCCCTGCGAATCCGCAGATGCATGAATACCAATTCGGGCTCGCGCTGGCAAATGTGATGAAACACGAGCTGTATCACATGCTCACCGGCTCCGTCGGCCACACGCAGCACGGCGTCACGAAGCGAAGCCTGAGTCCGTTTGAACTGGTGTCGGATGTTCCTATTCCGGAAAGCGCCGCGGCTGCGATGGAGGAGTCGGATTCGGTGGTTCAACGGTAGGTTTTTAGAGTGGTTTTTACCGTCTATAAGGGGGTCCTCGCGCGCTTCCATGCTGGCGTCGATTAGTGCTTTATAATCAGTAAGTTACGGCCATACATCAGAAGCCATCAAAATGGGCCGGCGGTAAAAACTCTTCCAAGGTAATTGCGCCAGCTGCCGTAGTGCGTAATCTCCGGGTTTGTTTCGGCGGCATAGGATTCACATAAGAATCCTTTGACTCGTTCACCGTCGATCAGTTCACATGTCCCAATCGAAAGCGGAGGAGGAACGAGTTCGACGAAGCTGCCGAACTCGCTCTGCGGAAGGGCCCATACCTCGACTTCAATGCCGCTGCCCTGATAGCCTGGGGCGCGGATCAGGCCGGGTTTTTCTGGGACGGTTCCTTTCAACGCGAATAGCTTGTAGTCGACAGCGGTCCGGGTGGTGCGAAGCAGGCGTGCTCCGCGGCCGGTCAACTGCGAGTTTAAGGGCTGCCCGGATAGATGAGCGCCTACCACGGCGAGACGCACCCAGGAGTCTCTCGGCGCCGCTTCGGCGTGGTAGGGGGGCAGATCAGATGAGTTCACGAGACGATTGCCCGTGAACGTAGTTCTCGACTTTTGCGTGATTGAGGCGAACTCTAGCAGCGCATATTCCGAAAACGCAGGCGCGATGGCTGTCACTCCGAACGGCAACCCATCAGTGCGGAAGCCCGCGGGGATCGCAACTGCACTTAGATCGAGCAAGTTTACGAAGTTTGTGTAAAACCCGAGATTTGCATTCAGGCGGACCGGATCGCGATTTACTTCTTCAATGGTGTAGATTGTGGGCGCGGTGGGCAGCACCAGCACATCGATATGTTGCCAGACCGGCGCGATATGTCGCTGAATGCCGCGCAGCCGGTATTCCGCCTGATACGCTTCTGCCGCCGTATAGCGCGATGCGCCACGAATAATTCCCGCCACTACCGGGTTGACTTCCTCCGGATGATCTTCCACGAACTTGCCCACAGCAGCGTATCGTTCCGCTACATAGGGACCGGAATAAAGCAGGGCCGCGGCTTCGAGAAAAGGCTGTATATCGATCTCAATTAGCTCGAAATTCAGCGCAGCGAGATTGGCGAGAGTCTCGTCGTAAAGACGCTCCGCTTCGCGATCGCCAAAGAACTGACGCTGGTCCGGCTTCGGCATGCCGCATCGGCGAACCGGATCGATGACGGTGCGCGGCGGCCATTCCCGGCTGTATGGATCGGCAGGGTCGTATCCAGACGCGATCTCGAACACCGAAGCCGCATCAAAAGCTCCCAATGCGAAGATGGAAACGCAATCGAGAGAGCGGCAGGCCGGGACAACGCCATCCATGCTTAAGAGGCCGCGTGTTGGTTTCAGTCCAATCAGATTGTTGAACGTGGCGGGCACTCGCCCGGAGCCTGCCGTATCGGTACCCAACGAAAAACTCACCAGACCATCTGCAACGGCGACGGCTGATCCGGAACTGGAACCACCCGATATGTAACGTTTGTCGAACACGGAAGAACACGCGCCAAACGGAGTACGCGTTCCCACCAGGCCAGTCGCGAACTGATCCATGTTCGTTTTGCCGATGAGGATCGCTCCGGCATCCAGCAGCCGCTCGACGACGAAAGCGGACCGGTGTGGAATGTAGGCGAACGCGGGACATCCGGCGGTAGTCGGAGTCCCGGCGACATCGATGTTATCTTTCACCGCGAACGGAATTCCCCAGAGTTTGCCTGAGGGCTTTGATTCCAAGGTCCTGGTTCGTTCAATCGCGGCGGCGCGCGGCGTCAGATTGATCCATACGGGCGGAGCGGGCTGAATTTCCAGACGATCGTAGATTGCGGACACGACGTCTTCCGGCCGAAGCGTACCGGCTCGATAGCTTTGTGCCAGATTCGCGATGGAGAGATTGAACTGCGGCGCCATATTTAGTCGCTCCGGCGATAGACTACCAGCGGTTGGCCGGCGGAAACGAGCGTTCCGGGAGCGCACAAGACCTCGACCACTTCACCGCCGAAGGGAGCAGTGACGGCGATCTCCATTTTCATGGCTTCGAGCATGAGTAATCTTTGGCCTGATTCGAATTTGTGTCCCGGCTGCACATCCATGCGCCAAACCGAGGCAGTTGTCGGCGAAGTAACCGCTTCGCAGCCCACCGGAATGTTTGTGGACGATGCGGCGCCCTCCGGTTCTTGTACGTCGGCGCTTTCCTCGAATTCGCCGCGATCCTGCCATCGCTGGCGCTCCGCCGCGAAGGCTTGCATCTGCTTTGTGCGAAACGTAAGCGAGTCGCTGCGAATCGACTCCAAGTAGCTGGTATACTCGCTGAGGCGAAATGTGCTCTCCTCGACCATCACTTCGCAACGACCGAGCGGAAAGTCGCGCCGCATCTGCAGGAGTTCGTCCGCAGAGACTGGAAAAAAACGAAGCTGGTCAAAAAAGCGAAGCAGCCAGGGCTTGCCGGGCTCAAAGTTCTTAGTAGCGCGGTAAGTGTTCCACATCTGGAGTGTGCGCCCGACGAACTGATAGCCGCCGGGCCCTTCCATTCCGTAGACACAGAGATAAGCGCCGCCAATGCCGACGGCATTTTCGGGCGTCCAGGTACGCGCGGGATTGTACTTTGTGGTGACGAGGCGATGCCGCGGATCTAACGGAGTAGCAACAGGCGCTCCCAGATAGACGTCGCCGAGACCCAAAACGAGATAGCTGGCATCGAAGACAATACGGTGAACATCGTCAATCGAGTCGAGTCCATTTACCCGGCGAATGAATTCCAGATTGCTGGGACACCAGGGAGCATCCGCCCGCACCGAGGCCATATATCTTTCAATCGCCAACCGGGTTGCAGGGTCATCCCACGACAACGGCAGATGAACGATTCTGCTCGGCACGGCGATGTCATCTGCTTGCGGTAGCGTGGCGAGCGTTTCATCCACAGCCTGCAATAGCGCGTCGCGCGTCAGAGCGCGGCTGTCGTAGTGAATTTGCAACGAACGAATTCCCGGCGTTAAGTCGATGATTCCCGCAAGCCGGCGCGCTTCGAGCGCCGTCATCACAGCATGCGCACGCAATCGGAGCCTAATGTCGAGCATCGGTTCACCGAACTCGATCAGGAGGTAACGATCACCGGACACGCGACACACGGCATCGCGCCCATTAGCGGGAAGGATCGCAGGCTCAGGTAGAAACGACTCCTCCGGAAGTTCGGGCAGCGCGGTTGCGAGATCGCGAATCGCTATGTCAACAGCTTCCTGAATTCTTCCGGACTCTACCGCTGTCAGCCGCCGAAAACGCACCGTGTCGCTGGGCGCGAGCTGTCCCAGTTTCCACAACTCGGCTTGAGCGACAACCGCCGGACAAACAAATCCACCGAGACTTGGGCCGTCGGGACCCAAGAGCACCGGCATGTCGCCGGTGAAATCTACAGCACCCACGGCATAAGCATTGTCATGAAGATTCGACGGGTGGAGACCCGCATCGCCCCCATCCTGCCGCGCCCATCTAGGTTTGGGACCGATCAGTCTCACACCGGTACGGCTGGAATTGTGGTGCACTCGCCAGCTAAATGAAAAGAAGGTTTGAATATCCTCTTCCGTGAAGAAATCCGGGGATCCGTGCGGACCATACAACACACCAAGCTGCCATTCGGTGGTAAGTTCAGGCACGAATTCCAAAACTTTGGCAACCGGGGGGACGTCGTCATCGGGAAGAATTGGAATGGTGTCGCCCGCCCTCAGCTGCCTTCCGGCATGTCCGCCAAACTTCCCCAATGTGAAGGTGGTTGAACTTCCCAGGTAAGACGGCGCATCGAAGCCGCCGCCAACCAAAATATAACTTCTTCTGCCGGGCCCATTCACGGTGCGCAGTTCAAGAGCGCTATCCGGCGGAATATGAATGACGGTCCATAGCGGCACCGGCGCGCCGTTCAAACGCGGCTGCATGTCGGCCCCGGTGATGACCACTCGGGCTTCGTTCAAAAATTTCAGCGACGGACCCGACACCGTACATTCAATTCCGCAAGCAGTTTCAGGATTGCCAAGCAACTTGTTTCCGAACCGAAAAGAAAGATCGTCCATCGGTCCGGAAGGCGGCACGCCAACCGCCCAATAGCCCAGCCGTCCGGGAAATTGCTGAATGGTCGTAAGAACACCCGGCTGCAAAATCTGAGCGACGGCCGGTTTGAAGGAGAACCCGTTCAGAAAAGAAGTTGTTACACCGCCAACTGAAAACATGCTGTCGTATGAGATTGCTCGCAGGAAGGAGAGATTGCTGGCAATTCCATATAACTGGGTTTCAAATAAGGCTAGCTGCAGTCCGGACAGCGCATGAGACCGCGTATCATCGTGAACGACTATTTTGGCCAGCAGCGGGTCATAAAAGGGACTTACTTCGGTACCCGTTTCAATCCAGGTATCGCAACGAACCTGATTCGGGTGTACGAACTTAGTAATCTGTCCGCTCGCCGGCTCGAAATCCCGCAGCGGATCTTCGGCGTACAGCCGGACCTGAATGGCGTGGCCCCGGGGATGCAGCTGCAAACTTGCGAGCGGCGGCAGGCTGGCATCGCCGAGCCGCACCATCCACTCGACGATATCGACCTTCCATACTTCTTCGGTAACGCCATGCTCCACTTGCAGACGCGAATTTACTTCCAGAAAGTAAAAGTTTTCTGTATCGCTGTCGTAGAGAAACTCGACCGTGCCCGCCGATCGGTACTGGACCGACGCCATGATGCGTTTGGCCGTTCGCTGCAGAGCGGCTCGAACGTCGGGACGCAAATGAGGAGCGGGCGTCTCTTCGATCACTTTTTGGTTCCGGCGCTGAACGGAACAATCCCGTTCGCCCAACGCCAATACGTTTCCAGCGCCATCGCCGAACGTCTGCACTTCAATGTGGCGTGCGTTGGCGATGAATTTCTCGAGGAACATGCCTGAGCCTTTGAAGTGCGACTCGCTGAGATAGCGAACCGACTCATAGGCATCCCGCAGTTCAGCCTCATTGTTGCAGCGCCGCATGCCGATACCACCACCGCCGCCCGCGCTTTTCAACATGACGGGATAGCCGATGCCGGCAGCTTTCTCGATTGCTTCTTCGGCGCTGGCGAGTAAGGAGGTTCCGGGCAGAATCGGCGCGCCGCAGGCGACCGCAATGTCTCTGGCAGTGTTCTTTAACCCAAACGCGCGTATCTGTTCGGGAGTGGGTCCAAGAAAGGCGATCCCGGCCGCTTCGCAGGCGGCTGCAAATTCGGCATTCTCGCTTAGAAACCCATAGCCGGGATGAATGGCTTGCGCGCCGGTTTGCGCAGCAGCAGCCAGAATTCTTGAAATATTCAGATACGTATCAGCCGCAGCTTCGCCGATGCAGACAGTCACGTCAGCGGCAGTGACGTGAAGCGAACCCGAATCCACCTTCGAATAAATGGCAACCGAGCGAATACCCAGGCGCTTCAGAGTTCGAATGATACGGCAGGATATCGCTCCGCGGTTGGCGATCAGAACACAATCGAACACTCTAAGCTTCCCGCTCCCAGATCAGCAGGCGAACGGGCGTGGGGTTGAACGCATTGCACGGATTATTCAACTGCGGACAGTTACTGATCAGCGCAAGAACATTTTGATCAGCGCGCATCTCAACATACTTGCCGGCATCGGAGATGCCATCTTCAAACGTAAGTTTCCCCTCCGGCGTGACCGGCACATTCATAAAGAAGTTGATGTTACTGCCAATGTCACGCTTGGTCAGTCCGTAAGAGGAATGGATGATTGCTTTGAGAAAGCTATGCCGGCAGGCATGCATGTACTTCTTTTCGAGCGCGTATCGCACGGTATTACTTTCAGTGGAACAGGCGCCGCCGAGGGTGTCATGACGTCCACAGGTATCAGCAGTAATGTGCAACATCGGCCGCCGGAGATTCGACAGCAGAACGCTACCGCATGTCAGATAGATATTCCGCTGGCCGGCGATGGTGTCGGTCGCGCTATAGCGCTCCGCCGTATCGTCCGCGCTGTAAAAAAACGTATCAACCGCCTGGTTACCGCATAGATCTACGATGCGAAAGGTCTGACCGGCCTGTATCAGATGGAGCCACGGCTCCCCGGCATCGAGCGTGAACTCGTAAATAGCGGCGGCAGGATCCAGATTGCTTTCGACCAACTTCATTTGCCGGCTCTCACAGAAAGTACCGCTCGGTGTTGGTAAAGCCTCGCGTGTTTTCCGGACGGCTGAGGCGGCACGGATCGTCAGGCGGAACACGATGTGCCTTGTGAATCGAAAGGTGAATCGGCTTCGGGTTGTAACGCGGGTCGGGATCAAGCGGATGCTGGCACGTATCTAAAATTACCAGGACATTCATTTCGGCGCGCAATTCAACGAAGTCACCCGCTTTAGAGTGATTGGGAACAAATGTAAGTGTGCCGTGATCATCCGCAACAACTTTGCTGAAGAAATTTACGTTGGCCGGAAGATCGCGAAGTCCGAGGCCGTACTTTCCCATTTCGATCAGAAAGTTATCGCGCGAGTTCCGATGAAAGTCATTGCGGTATTGCTGGTAACCGGCCTCGCCGTACTTCTGCTTCGTCGCTGCAGCGTCCAGGTGTCCACTAAGCGGATCGTGCCAGCCGCAGCTTTCATCTGTAATCGAGGCGAGGATTCGTCCCATATCTGAATACAGAACCAAGCTTTTTTTCAGATGCGCCGTATGCTGCGCCTTCAAGGTGTCGGGCATGTTGTAGCGCTCACTGAGAATTTCGAAGTTGAAGAATAGCGCACCCACATTCGCGCGGCCCTCAACGTCAGTCAGCCGCAAGGCCGTCCCGCGTTTCAAGACGTGTGACCAGGCGTCTCCGCCGCGGACCGATTCTTCCCAAAGCGCCGTTGGCTCGGCACTCATAGATACTTCCCCTTTATTTTTCGGACCCCGCTTACGGCCGACATCGGTTGCAGTTTGACAGACTTAGCCCTCCCATACAAGGCATCGCGGACATAAATTTTTTCGATCCGGTTGTTACATCCGGCTTTGTTATAGTCATTACAACCAACGATTTGGGCCCTGTTTGCCCCAGCCCGCAATGTCGCGGTCCGGGTGCTTTTGTTGACCAAACGATTCCTTGCGTTTTTCCTGATTTCGTTAGCTCTGTCCGCCGCAGCCTCTGCGCAGCAGCCTTCTTTTACGGTTGCCTGGTCGATCTACGTCGGCTGGGACCCCTATCAGTACATGGCCAAAACGGGCCTGCTTCGCAAGTGGGGTGCGAAATACGGGGTAACGATCAAAGCGCAACGGTTTGACTACGCGCCGTCAATTGATGCTTTCACGGCCAAGAATGTCGACGCCTGCGCGATGACGAATATGGAAGCTTTGGACCTGCCGGCCGCGTCCGGCGTGGATACGACTGCCATTATCGTTGGGGATTACTCAAACGGCAACGACGCGCTGCTGGTACGAGACACCAACACGCTTGGCAGCCTCGCCAGCAAGAAGGTACTTCTGGTGCAGAAAACTGTGTCGGAGTATTTGCTGGAACGCGCCTACGTTCTAAATCATGCCGACGACTTGCTACGCAAAGTCAAACTGGTAAACACGTCGGATAGCAGCATCGTGGCGGCGTTTCTGAACGATTCGTCGCAAGCCGGTGTCGTCACCTGGAAGCCGCTGGTCTCGCAAATCAGACAGAGCAAGGGCGTGACGACGCTCTTCGATTCTTCGAAAATACCGGGAGAAATTCTAGATCTGCTGGTGGTGCGCACGGAAGTACTGAACCGGCCCGATGGAAGCGGGCAAAAGTTTGCGAAGGCAATTACCGGCGCCTGGTACGAAATGATGGACGAGATGTCGGGAGCGGATGCAGATAAAGTTCTGAGCGGGATCGCCGCCGTCTCGGAAGATACGCTGCCCTCTTACAAGGAGCAGCTGAGCACCACTAAGTTGTTTTACAAGCCGAGCGAAGCATACGCGTTTACGACGGCTCCGGCCATGAAGGAAAAGCTCGGGCTGGTCCGGCAGTTCTGTTTTAGCCATGGTCTGTTGGGAGCAAATATTCGCTCGGCCGACGATCTGGCGATCCTTTATCCCGATGGAAGCGTGCAAGGAAAGGGCGATCGGGTTCGGTTTCGTATTAACGCCAGTTACATGCAGCTTGCAGCAAAGGGTCAGTTGTAATGTTTCGAGTCTTCGCTCAACCCAACCGGCAACTAGCATGGATCGCCTCCTGGACTCTATTTGCGATCGGGATTTGTGTTTATCTACGCACGGCACAAGTCCGCCACATCGAAAATCCGGAAGACCATATCGTTCCTACGGTAAAGCAGCTCGTGACCGGGTTTGTGCATTCCGCCTCAACGCCCGCTGAAGAGGACGACGAGGGACAATTGGGCGAACATCCATCCGTTTGGCAGAGAATCTACGGCAGCATGCTGTGGAAAGATACGGCAGCCAGCGGGAAGCGGTTCCTCATCAGCATTGCGCTGATGTTTCCGGCGGTGCTGCTGGGATTGCACATGGGCGCTTTCCCTTGGATCGGACGATTTTTTATTAAGTTTGTTCTGTTTTTCGACAAGATCATCGCGTTATCTGTCCTGCCCATTCTCTTCATTGCTTTTGGCATCGGCGAGTTCGCGAAAATCATGCTCATTGTCATCGGCGTCGCGCCGACGATTATTCTGGACTCTTTCAATCTGACGAAATCGGTTCCAACCGAACAAGTGATCAAAGGATTTACGCTCGGGGCGGGCGATTTGTGCGTGGCGTATCACGTGATTCTTCCGCAGATTTGGCCGCGCGTGCTCAATAGCATCCGGCTGAACCTGAAAGGCATCGTCCTCTTTCTTTTTGCGGGTGAAATGATCGCCTCGCAGGACGGCCTCGCGTACCGGATCGCGCTCCTTCAGCGCCACATGGGAATGGATTTGATCATTCCTTACGTCCTATGGACCGCTCTGCTGCTTTTCGTGGTTGATTTGACCCTTAAGGTAATCATTCGGGCCACTAATCCATGGTTTCGGGAGGTTTAGGATGCCACCGCTTGTCGACGTCAGGAACGTAACTGTTGACTATCGATTGAAAGCGGGCGGCGTTCATACGGTCTTCAAGGAGCTTTCGCTCACTATCCAACAAGGCGAGTTTGTTTGTGTTGTGGGCGAAACCGGCTGCGGTAAGTCAACGCTATTGAAGCTCTTACTGGGTTCGGAGCATCCGACCCGGGGCACGATTCTGATCAACGGCACCCCCGTGCTCCAGCCGGATCGGGATCGCGGCTATGTGCCGCAAAAATACTCTCTATTTCCGGACAAAACCGTTTTGCAGAACATCGCCTTTGGGCCAATTTCCGAGGCTTCCAGGCCGTTCTGCTTTCTTCGACCGCAATGGTGGCGGCAGCGCAAGCAAGTTTATGCGGATGCGCTTCAATATATGCGCCATGTTGGATTGAGTGACCGCGATGCGCGCAAGTACCCCGATCAGATTTCCGGCGGCATGCAGCAGCGCGTGGCAATCGCTCAATCCTTGATGCTGAAACCCAAAATTCTATTGATGGATGAGTCGTTTAGCGCACTGGACCCGAATACCCGGCGCGCCATGCAGCGCCTGCTGCGTTCGATCTGGGCCGAGAACAAGACGACGATTGTCTTCGTAACTCACAACCTGAGCGAAGCTGTTTATCTGGGGACACGGGTGTTACAGATAACACAGAACGGTAAGTTGAACTGTTCCGAAGTTAGCCTGGATTTGCTAGTTCCTGATTATGTCCGGGACGCTAAAGGAAATCCCAGACAGGATGAGATTGATCGAATTATTCGCGAGATCGATCTTCCTGTTGCGGAACCGGCGACTCCTTCGGAGATGGTTGAAGTGGCGAGCTAGGTTCTTTGCCGGCGAGAGCGTTCTCGATCGCAAGGATCAGTTCGGGATCATCGGGCGCCACATTCGGCTCGAAACGTGCCGTCAGCGTACCTTTGCGGCCAACAATGAACTTGGTGAAGTTCCAGTGTGGCTCACCCTTAATCGACGGGCTGGCTTCCTTGGCGAGGAAATGAAACAGCGGGGTTACATCCGGTCCGCGAACCTCCACTTTCGAAAAAAGTGGAAATGTGATGTGGTAATTGGTTTCGCAGAACGCCTTGATCTTTGCCTCTGGTTCTTTTTCTTCGTCGCCGAAATCATCGGACGGAAATCCGAGAACCACCACTCCCTGGGCTTTGTATTTGTCGTATAGCGCCTGTAACTGAGCGTATTGCGGCGTGAAACGGGAATCGCTCGCGACATTTACGATCACCAGTACCTTGCCCTTGAACTGGCTAAAAGAGGTCATGGTTCCGTTGATGTCCGGGAGATTAAAGTCGTAAATTGTTGGACCGCCTGCGGCCGCGGCCAGTACGGAGGCAGCGATACCGAAGGACAGGAGAAGGAATTTCAGTTTTATCCGCAATCGGCTAATTTCTCACGCAATAATATCCGTAATAACATTGCCCGCAACATCCGTCAAACGGAAATCACGGCCACTATAGCGGTAAGTTAACTTGGTATGGTCGATGCCCAAAAGATACAAGATCGTGGCGTGGACATCATGCACATGTACCGGCTTATCGATAGCTTTCCATCCGAAGTCGTCCGTCGCTCCGTACACCGTCCCGGCTTTCACACCTCCGCCGGCGAGCCACATCGTAAAGCCATGCGGATTGTGGTCGCGTCCGGCATGCGTCTGGCCGCCGTTGAACCCGCTTCCCACTTCAACCACCGGAGTGCGCCCAAACTCCGATCCGCAAACAATCAACGTTTCATCGAGCAGTCCTCTCGACTTCAGATCAGTAATCAGCGCCGCATACGGTTGATCGGAGTCTTTTCCCGTCTTGCGATGGAGTTGGATGTCGAAGTGATGATCCCAGGGATCGCCCTTGGCGTAGTAAACCTGGACCATGCGAACGCCCCGCTCAATCAGGCGCGCTGCCATCAAGCAGCCGCGGGCGGTGCTGCCCTCGCCGTAGAGCTTCTGGACTGCGGCGCTCTCCTTCGTAACGTTGAAGACCTCAGGGGCCTCGGTCTGCATATGATAGGCGGTCTCCATCGATTTGAGGGTCGCCTCCATTTGCGGGTCGTGATCCCGCGTCTCATTCATCTGCAAGTTGTCGAGCTCAGCAACCAGATCGAGTTCCTTACGCTGCCGGGCTAAATCGAACCTTTTGTTTTGAATGTTAGGGATTAACTTTTCAGCGTCGAATTTCTTTTCTTTATCGCTGTCGGAGATGTAGGTGCCCTGGTGAATCGGCGGCAGAAATCCGGCGCTCCACAACGGCGGTCCAACGGTAGTCGGCACCTCCGGACACAACACGACGAATCCGGGCAAATTCTGGTTTTCAGTTCCTAACCCGTAAGTCAGCCACGAGCCCATCGCCGGGCGACCGGTTACATTCGCGCCGGTGTTCATCATGATGAGGGCGGGCTCATGATTCGGAATATCGGTGTATACGGAACGAATGATGCAAAGATCATCCACAACTGAACCGAGATGGGGGAAAATTTCGCTAACTTCGGTTCCGTTATGACCGTATTTCTCGAAGGTAAACGGTGACCGCATCAAGTTACCAACCTTGCGTTCATGCGACAAAGGTCCGCCGGGGATTGGCTGGCCATCATACTTGGTCAGCGCCGGCTTCGGATCGAAGCTGTCGACCTGCGACATTCCTCCATTCATGAACAGAAAGATAACGCGCTTTGCTTTGGGTTTGAAATTGGGTTTGTCGATCAGCCACGGCGCCGGTCCAGCCGTACTTGCCGCTTTTGCGACCGAATTAGCCAGCGCCGCAAAACTCATCATTCCAAAGCCTGCGCCCATTCTGCAGAGCGCGTCGCGCCGGGTCACCGGTGGCGATTTTTTTCCGTGTCGCATGACCTCTTTACCTTCGAGATTACTCAACAAACTCGAACTCATTCGAGCTCAGAAGGACGCGCGCGTACTCTTTCCATGCAGTCGGCGGCTGTCCTGTTATTGTTTCACCCTTTAGATCCGGTGTGGTATGCAGGAAACCCAGTCCAAGCTGCATTTCTTTCTCCGTCGGCAGCCTGCCGAAAAGCAATAGATAGACATCGCGAATACGCGCTGCGTCGTCCCCCGCCCCATAAACACGCCGAGCCAGCTCGCCCGCGTTCTGATAGACGAACCCACTGTTCATGAAATACAAGCGCTGGAGCGGGACGATGGTGCTGAACCGCTGCTCCGCGGTGAAGGACGGATTTGGGAAGTCGAACACCTGCAGAAAGTTATTCATCCGAAACCGGCTGATCTTGCAGTAAACGGTTCGCCTGGTATTGTCGTCGGAGAAATCTGTTGACGGGCCGCCTACATTTTTTAAGTCGAGTTTTCCAGACGCAAAGAGAACGGAGTCCCGTACTTCCTCGGCATCTAATCGCTGCTTGTTAAACCGCCAGTAGTACCGATTCGCCGGATCTTTTTCTTCGTTTTCTTTGGACGGCATGCTGGCGAGGCGATACACGGTCGACAACATGATCTCTTTCTGGAGCTTCTTCAACGACATTCCATTGTCGACAAATGAATTGGCGAGATATTCAAGTAACTGCGGACTACTGGGCGGATCTCCGGCCTTTCCGAAGTTATCCGGAGTATTTACAATTCCTGTTCCGAAATGCCACTTCCAGACGCGGTTTACGAAGACACGCATTGCCAAGCCGCTCTGCACGATGTCGCCGGCAAGCTGCATCCGGCCGCTTCCCTGGGCGAAGGGCGTTGGGGCGGCAGGCGATAGCACCTCCAGGAAGCGCCGGGGAACTTCATCGCCCAAATTGTGGGGATTCCCACGAAGGTTTAAGGCGACGTTGACGGCCTTCGGCTTGTCGGTTACACCGTGGATGAATGGATACTCAAGCTTTTCCGCCTCTTTTTGCAGAGTTTTTATCTGTGCGTTCAACTCGGCAATGTGGTCCTGATACACCGGGCTGAGCCGGCGCGTTAAGCCCCATCCAGTAAAGACGAGTAAGCCTGGCTTCGGCTTATCTTCGCTCGATTCGAGCGAGCGCACGAACAGATCAACCCACAAATTTGCTTTTTCCGTCGGGAGCGTCTTCAGCTCCAGATTGCAGCCGGGACAAAACTGGTCGTCTGTCTCAAACTCGTTTGGCTTGGCGTCACGGTCCAGCCGCTCCGGCACATCCGCCTTCGCTTTGATGATGTCGTTCTGCTTTTTGATCTTTTTGGAGTCGGCGAGTACGTTTAGAATCAGAGCCTGGTAATCGGCGGCAAGCGTCTTCGCTTCGTCTTCGGTACCGCCGGTCGCGACCATCGCCTGCCAGTCCTTCAGGAACGGATACTGCTTTTTCGGCTTCTCGAGGTACTTCACCCAGCGTTCGAGGAGTTCGGGATCCACCTTGTCTCGGGTTGAGGCTTCTTCTATGATGAGGTGCGGTTCGCCGCTAACGCGCCATGCGGCTACCATGTATTTCGCGGCCTGATGAGCAAGAATGTCCGATAGTTGTTCCGATTCGGTATGGGTAAACTCCCGTAGCTCCTTCTGCAGCGCCGTGACGACGTCCTGCTTCCTCTGCCAAGCCAAAATCTTTGCTTCAGATCCTACCGGATATTCGTTGTATGTCGTGCTGGCGAAGACACCCACCAGCGCGTAATAATCCTTTTGCAGAATCGGATCGTACTTATGGTTATGGCAGCGGGCACAAGCCACGGTAAGTCCGAGCAATCCGCGACTTACCATATCTACTCGCTCATTTCGCTCATCCGCACGGCCCTGAATCGGCTCGGCCTGATCCCATATCCACGGCCCTTGGCCTAACATGGCCGTGCCTGGCAGATAAGTCGGTCGAACTTTGGCGTCCATCAGATCGCCTGCCAATTGAGCCTTGATGAATGTGTCGAACGGCATATCGTCATTGAAGGCTTTGATTACCCAATCGCGGTAGTAACTCGCACCGCTCCAGGGCATGAACCCTCTACCCATTGGGTCAAGGCCACGGACGTCGTCTTCGCCGTAGCGGACTACATCCAGCCAGTGACGGCCCCAACGCTCGCCGTAGCGAGGCGATGCGAGGAGACGATCGAGAACAGCTTCGTACGCCCTCGGAGATTTGTCTTTTTCAAACGCTTCGATCTCTTCATGCGTCGGGGGCAGGCCTGTTAAATCGTAAGTGGCGCGCCGGATCAGACTGCGCTTGTCGGCTTGAGCTACGGGCGTCAGACCTTCGCTCTCGAGTTTTGCGAGGACAAAGCGGTCGATGGTGGTTGTCGGCCATTTCTTATCCTGGACGGGCGGCACAGGCGGCTTATGCAGCGGCTGGAATGACCAGAAGGCCTTATCCTTGCCGGAAATCGTTGGGCCAGTCGCGATCGTGGGAGCGGCGGCGGAATTCGGCCACGGCGCGCCCATCTTCACCCAGTCCTCCAGAACGATCACTTCTTCGGGCTTGAGTTTGCCGCCCTTCGGCATCTTCAGATCGCCCGACTGGCGCACAGCCTGAATCAGCAGACTTTTATCGGCATCGCCCGGAACGATCGCCGGACCCGAGTTCCCGCCTTTCAACAAGCCTTGCAGCGAGTCCACGCGCAGGCCAGACATGGCGGCATTTGTGTGACAACCGTAGCAGTTCGCCACCAGAATGGGACGCACCCTGGTTTCGAAAAAGTCAGCAGCCTGAGACGCTATGGGAACAGCGCCTTTTGTATTCGCGTTTGTAACATCAGCTTTGGCGGCGACGGGACCCGGCGCACCGCTCTTCACCCAGTTTTCGAGAATCGCGATTTCGTCCGCTTTCAGTTTCCCGCCCTTCGGCATCTTCAGATCGGGATCAGTCTGGCGCACAGCGACAATCAGCAGGCTCTTATCCGGATTGCCCGGACTTACTGCGGGTCCGGAATTGCCGCCTTTGAGAATGGCTTCGTAGGAGTCGAGCCGCAGACCGGAGACGGCAGCGGACCCGTGACAGGCATAACAATTCTTCTGAAAAATCGGCTGGACGTCGGCGAAGGTGACAGTCGCATTCACCTCGGGCGTGCGCGCGCCGCCTTTCGCCAGCATGCGCGGCGCAAAAACAAAGGCAGCAAAAATTGTGATCGAAAGGGCAAGCGCGCGCTTTCTCATTCCGGAAGAACTACACCCTCACTAATAGTTTGTTGGGGAGCACGAAGACATCCTCGGAGACGAGCGACGCGGCCTTAAACTTAGCTGTGGGATACTGGCCCACGCAGTCTGCGGACATCAGAAGTTTATCACAATTACGACCCTGTGGACGGCCTTCAGCACACGCGTGTGATTAATAGCCAATAACATGAAAAACAAACTGCTGCCCGTTCTCTTTCTCCTTGGATTTCGAATGGTAGGTAGCGCTCAAAATGCCCCGCCACCTACACCGGGGCAACATAGGGAACCGGTGAAACCCGGGGTCGCGGCAAGCGGCGTCAAGATTCCGTTGTCTCGTCTTCAACCTGACGCGATTATCCAGATACCGGGCTCGCCGGATTGGATCGCGATTGGAGATGACGTGTGGATATCTAACAAACCCAAGAACAACGTTACGCGCATTGATTCCAAAACGGCGGAAATAAAGCAGGTTATTGGCAATTTGAACAAGCCATGCTCTGGATTAGCAATCGGATTCGGGAGTTTATGGGTGCCGAATTGCGGCGATCAAACGATTGCCCGGATCGATCTGAAAACGGGAACAATTAGCGGCAGCGTCCATACCGGAATCGCCGATTCGGAGGGCGGTATAACCGTGGGAAGCGGAAGCGTCTGGGTCATGTCCGATGGACACAGCACTTTGTCGCGAATAGATCCGGCAACCGATACTGTACAAGCCAAGATAACGCTGCCGGAAGGATGTTATACGCCGGCTTACGATTTTGGGGCCGTATGGGTAAGTTGCACTAAGCAAAATTCAGTAGTTCGAGTTAGTCCGAAAACAAATTCAATTGTGGCCACCATTCGAACGGGTCCGCAGCCGCGCTTTTTGACCACCGGTGATGGGGCTATCTGGACTCTGAATCAAGGCGACGGGAGTATCACTCGAATTTCGCCGGCAAACGACACGGTTGTGGCTACGATTCAAGTGGGAATTCCGGGCGAAGGCGGCGACATTTCAGCCGGGGAAGGCTCCATTTGGGCCACCTCCTTCGGATTTCCGGTAAGCCGTATCGATCCTAAAACAAATACCGTCGTGCAGCAATTCGTCGGAACCGGCGGCGATGCGATTCGTGCTGGAGGGGGCCACGTGTGGCTCTCCAATTACATGTTTCACAGCGCATGGAAGATTGATCCGTCGAAGATTTCTTCCATCGGTGCAAATTGACGACGAGTATCGTCAGAATTCGTATCTTGCCGCGAATTGCATGACGCGCGATGGCGTCGTAGCCGTAAATTCTCCAAACGTTGCAGGGCTCGAAAGCTGGAGGCTGGGAGTGGTGAAGTTCACAAAATTGAAGATGTTGAATGCTTCGGCGCGGATCTGAATCCGATGTCCTTCGAGGCTCTTGAACGGCATGGCAAAAGACTTGGATAGCGCCATGTCTACGTTCTTGAATCCTGGGAGCCGGAGCGCGGCGCGCTGCCCGGAAGTACCCGGCCCGGCGTCTGCAAACGAGTTAATGGCGTTTGTGCTCGAAAATAAGCTTGGGACGCCATTGTCGTCAACGTATTGTCCGGCTTTCACTGCTCCGGTGACGATTGCGAGCGAGTTCTGCCAGTAGTTGGTGTTCCAGACGGAGTCGCCTTGAACAACCGTCGGCAAGCCGCTTGTGTACCGAATGATGCTCGAGAGCTGCCATCCTCCGACGATCGCGTTGAGCCAACCCGGCGCGCTGGTCAGCAACATTTTGTTTCGGCCGAAAGGCAGTTCGTAGACAATGTTTGCGTTCAGGTCATTGCGTATGTCGAAATCCGACGATCCGCGAAACTGTCCCTGGTCGAAAATGTTTTGAATAACCGCTCCATCCTGACCGGACGCGCCCTCGGCGGCGGACGCGTTATCTATCGAATGCGAGAGCGTGTAGTTAAAGTCGAAGGAAAGGCCATTGGAAAGCGCTCGCCGAATACTAACGGTCATTCCGTTGAAGTTCGCGGCGCCGGCGTTCATCCAACTCGGCATGGAACTGGCCTGTAGGGCAAAGAATGTGTAGCAGCCCGGGCGGGATAAACACCGGCCCGGAATGAAATTTCCGACAATTCGGTCGGACGCGTGCAACACATCCAGATAGCTGCCGCCGTATACTCCGTAGATTTGATAAAAGTAGTTCGCGGATGCGCTGCCTGGAAACGCGTAATCGGCAAGTCCGGGAAACATGCTTTCGACAAACGCATTTTTGGGGATTAGCGACGGGTTCGATGCAACCTGGTTTGCAATCGTGCTGACGGGAGCGTTTTGTCCCGGATATCCCGCTTGTGCGCTGAGGCCGTTGTAATCCTGGCGCAAGGCCGTCATGCTCTGCAGCCAAGTTTGTCCGGAGACTGGATCGCGGTAGTTCTCTAATGGCGTGGCGACATCGCCTTGCAACAGCAGTTGACGCGAGAGCCGCCCGATGTAGCCGACTTCGAAGGTAAGTTTGCCCGGCAATTCCCGGGCGAAGCTCGCATTCAGCACATAAGAGTAGGGCGACTTCAGACTCGGGTAAATTCCTTGAAATTCACCGACGATGCCTGTGATATCGGGCGGAGTGTAAGGAAAACCGCCGGTGGGCGCGGCCGGCTGAGCGGGAGCCGAACCGTTGTAACGCGGCGAGGTCGTGAAGGTGTACGAAGTTGGGTTGCCGAGCGTTGTGGATAGGCCGAATGAACCAAATTGATCGAACTGGGTAATGAGTGAGCTTCCGAAGCGGTCATAGACCTGTGCCGCGCCGGCGCGGAAAACGCCATTATGTCCAAAGATCATCCCCATCAGCCCGCCAGAATCTTTCGGCGCATATGCAATCGAAAGGCGAGGCGCGAAGTTGGCATTGTTCGGCCCCCAAAAACTTGGCTGGTTGTTTTTCGGGCCGCTCAATGAGTAAGACAACGTTGCATTGGGCATGGCAAATGACGGGACCCCGGCGGAGCCAAGGCCGAAGCGCTGCGCGAAATATTCGTCCAGACCGACGTTTGGCGCTACTTGCAGCCCGTTTGTCTCGTAAGGCGGACGATCGTTGCTGTACCGCAACCCAAAGGTCAGCGTCAGATCCTGCCGCGCGCGCCAGGTATCGGCAACATAGCCCTCATACTCGTTCATCTTGAAATCACGCACCTGGGGCGCGCCCTGCGGGAGAACACTGCCATCATGTTGGAATTGGTAAGTGATAGACGTGTTGTTCACCAGGCCGAGTAAGATGCCTGATGCCGCGCTCGCATTGTACGGATCGGCGAGCGTGTTGTGGACATAGCCGGCCAAATCATTCTGGATATCTTCGCCGAGTCCCACAGCTACGTTGGTGCTGTAACCATACCCTGCATATGAGTTGGCGTACGTGAACCTGTCGTTGGTCATCACACGGAAGTTGAAGCCGGTCTGGATAGAGTGGTTGCCCTTGGTCCATTCGACGTCATCGACGTAATTCCAGACCGGAAGGATTCTGCCGTACGCCCTGGCATTGTAGTTTTGAAGCGGATCCACATTGTCGAGCGTTAAGGCTTCGCCGACCGTTCCGGATGATTCCAGGCCCTGACGCGTCAACCCGAAAGAAAACTTGTTTATGAGATTCGGCTTCAACACCGCGGTATACACCGCTGACAGGCCCTTGCTGTTGTTCAGCAGCTCGGAGCCTTGCTGACCGGGAAACTGCGCCAAGGCCGTCTCGATGTCCTGGTTTGAGTTCGAAAGCGTACCTCGAATGGATAATGTGTGCTTGGCGGCACTATCCAGAACAAAGTCCATTTTGGCGACATAGGCGCGATTGTCTAAGGTGTCGGGCGCGTTAAACCGGTAACCGGAGAAGTTATATCCGCCATCGGCGCCGTACGCGGGGTCATTCCCAACCGGATACTGTTGGAGCATGCTGCGGTATCCGGGGTTCAGGCCGATGTGAAGTGGATCAACCGCTTTCAGGTCCGCAGCGTTCAGCGTCGTTACCGAACCGTCCGCTAGCGGCAGCGTTAGCAAACCTTGCTTCAGGTTTTCACTGGGAACGGCGCGCTCGACCGCCAATGCGCTGGCATCGATGCGGCGCTCATAGTTCATGAAGTAGAAGATCCGGTCCTTTTTGATCGGGCCTCCCAAAGATGCGCCGAATTGATTGCGATTCAGCGTCTGGCGAGGGATGCCTGCACGATTGTTAAAGAAGGTATCGGCAGCGAATAAAGTATTGCGATTGAACTCATACGCCGAACCATGCAGGTTGTTGGTACCGCTCTTCGTAACCAGGACCACCTGTCCGCCCGACGACCTGCCCTCATCGGCGCCCTGCCCGGCGACAGTTACTCTAAATTCCTGCACAGAGTCGAGCGGAATCGGCAACACCGAATTAAACCCGGAGACGGAATTGACTCCATTGGCGTTCGAACCTTGTCCGTTGCCCTTACTCGCCGAGATTCCCGAATCCTGGTTGTCGTTGACATCCACGCCGTCCAGGACAATATTGTTTTGATCGCGCCTAGATCCGAGCACTTCGCCGGTCGGCGTCACTCCCGGTTGCAAGCTGAGGAGTTCGACGACATTGCGCGTCTCTAAAGGAAGCTGGCGAATTTGATGCTCGGTGAAAGCGTTTCCGGTTGAGGCGTCGGTGGTGTTGATGGACGTGACATCGGCGGTTACCGTCACTTCGCCCGTCGTTTTACCCAGATCCAATTGCACGTTCAGCGATGTGGGCGTATTTACCTGCAACAGGATGCCGGTTCGCGTGGTAACGGCGAAACCAGTTCGCTGCGCCGTCAGCGAATAGTGTCCCGGCGGGACCTGGGCAAAGAGATAATGTCCCTGAACGTCTGTCACGACCGAACGCTGGGATTCGTTATCGATGTTCTTCAGCATGATTGCAGTTTCGGGTATAGCGGCTCCTTGCGGATCCGTCACCAAGCCCTGCAAAGAGCTGGTCTGTGCATCAACACGCGATGCGAAAACACATAGTGCCGCGGATATACTCACCGCCAGCAACAGGCGGTTGAACCATTTCTGCATTCTTGCGATCCCCTGAAAGTTAGAACCGGTGATGATTCGAGTTACTAGCTCGGAGGGCAGGACGAGGTGCCTTTGCCGCTCGCCGGTGCGGCTACCTCATCGCGGAGGGCGTACATGCAAAATGGACGAGACGTGGCGCTCAAGTGAGCGCGGTAAAAAGACCCGACATGACTGTTCGGAAGGTCTATTGTTTCGTAGTCAGTAGCGTTAAGTCAAGGTCTTCACGGTCTTCCGCACAAATGGGCCCGCTGCGTTTTGCGTATCGCTGGTTGCGGTACGCAAAACGCGTACTGGAATCTTTATCGCACCTTGAAGTTGTAAAAGAATTCGACACTAACGTTGCCATTGAATTCACGCAAGCCTACAGCGGAAACTTTTGGTGTCAGATCCCACTGCACCCGAATAATTTCGGAATTCGTCTCTGTGACGTCAGTAATGTAGGTAAAAGTGATATTATTTGCGATCTTCTGCTGCAGTGTGACACGCGCCGTTGGTCCGTTGGCACCCGCGACGGTTGGGTCAATTTTGAATTGACTCAGGCCAAATACTCGCTGTACCCGGCTAGCGAGCGGATTCGCGATCGCCTGGCCCAGAATCGCAGACTCGCCCATTTGAGTAAACGATTGCTGCGGCGCAGGCGGTTGATTCGCGACAATGTTCGGATCGTTGGGTGTTGTATTGGTCGCCAGCAATTGAACGATCTGCTCAAATGTCAGCGGTGGATCCGAGGTGTAGGCCAGCTGCAGATTGCTCATCGTCCCGCTGACCGTGAGCGTAACGTCCACGCCTTGCGCTAATGTCTCAAGCGAAATGTTGAGAACCGGTTGAATCGCACTCGGATTATAAAATCCGATCGTGCCCGTGGTGACGGTGTAGGTATTTCCGAAGAATACCAACTGCCCATCGGTGACGGTAACCTGCCCCACCATGCCCGGAATGGTTGCCGTTCCCCGTACCGCTAAGTTGGCCTGGACGGAAAGCCGCTCGGCATACGTGGTAACAACGCGGAGGTCAGGCGCGGTCAAAATCCGGACGTTCAGCCGCATGCCAGAAAGAATCGGGTTGGGCGCGGTGGGAGTAGAAACGGGAGTCGCGGCAAAGCTGGAGAGCAGAGAACCGACGTCGCTCGACGAATTGTAAGCAATTCTGGTGACGGTTACATTACCGGCGAGTAGCGAGCGATTCGTGTTGCCAGTGAGGGTAATCGCCGAATTCGATGTGATGCTCAGGCCGGAATAACGGAAACGTACCTTATTCGCTGCCGCTTTCAAGTTGTAAATGATCCGGCTGCCCGAATAGGACGCGGATCCGGTGACGGCAATCTTGCCGCCTCCGGTTTCGCCGGTCAAACTTTGTATGTTGGCGCCGGTTCCCGTCAGCAGAATGAGGCCGTTTCCATTCGACAATCCGTTCGGGAATTCGGCGTAATTGATGTTTGCGTTTTTTAGTTCGATACGCCCGCTAAGAGCAGGCTTCGCCAAATTCCCTCGTACCGCTGCGTTGACGCTGATCGCCCCATTCGAGTAAAAATCAGGATCAACTGATTGCAGAGCGCTTAAATCCAAGTTGGCGGCTAATGCGAGGTCCATCGCGCCAGATTGGTCCTTTATGTTTACCGATCCGGAGGCAGAGACGTTTGTCCCCTCGCCGGCAAGCGAGAAGTTTTGGACGGTCAGGACAGACCGCTTCAAGGAAACCACAACCGGCCCCTTATTCTCTATCGAGACGGCGCGTCGGGTAGGTCCGCCGGTCGCACGCGGCGCTGGAATGGTACGGGCCACCAGCTTGGTCAACTCCAACCGCGCTGTCAGCGCATCTTCGTCCAACAGCGGGCCATTTAGCGTAGCGTCACCTTCGACGGTGGCGTCAAAGGTTGGCTGGACAGTGGGATCCTGGGCAAGAAGTGGCTCGATGTTCGCATAATCTACGTTCCGGAAAGACAGAGTCGCGCGCGTCGGATACTTGCCTGTGAGTTGCGATGCTCCCTCGGCGCGGATGCGGCTGTCGGCAAGATCGGAATCGAAGCGGAAATTTACGGTTGACCCTGACGTGGTTGCATTCAGGCCCACAGTTCCGACATTTCTGTGATTCATCTCCAGTCCGTTCGCCGCGATGTCTGCGTTCAACCGTTTCAGAAGAAATGGGACCGATTGGCCCTGCGCGAGGCTGCCCGAAAAATCGAGATTCAGCCTAGCCAACCCACCGAGGGTTGGCTGCTGTTGGTGGATATGCTCAACTTTGGCCAGATCGACGCGCGGCGTCTTCACGGCTAAGTTCACGGTTCCGCTGGAGAAAACATTCGCCGGATGAACGAACGATCCGGCCAGCGTCACTCTTCCGGCGGGCGCGTCCACTTCAATGGACGGAATGTCGACAAGCTGATTTGTGTAACGAACCGTCCCGGCTACGCGATTGATTTTTTCCTGATAAGCCTCCGTGTTAACCAGCGTGAACGTTGCGTCCGCTTGCGGTGATTGAAGTGTCCCGCTCACGTGCGCGTCCGCCGACAGGATGCCCGCTACGGGAGTAAGCGGGTCGCCGGCGATTTCCAGCGATTTGTGCAGTGACAGGTTTTGAATCGACGCCGTGATTGTTGTCGGATAGTCGTTCGTCAAAGCGGTTTGCCCGTTTAAGGCGATCTTCGAGCCGCCGAAGTTCGAAGTGAACTGGTAGGTTGTGCGCCCATTCGAGGTGCGCGCAGTCAGCGCCAAATCTCCTGCGTCCTGTTTGCGAAGTTTAAGGCGGTCCGCGTTCATATCGGCATTGACGTTGGACACGTTCACCGACGATTTTCCATTGACGATGCGAATCGACGCGGCAGCGTCAGCTGTGAGCCGAAGCGTGCCGTCTAATCCCTGAGTAAGCTCCTGCACTCGTTTCAGTTTGTCGAGGTCCACGGGTGTCGTCCGTACGTGGATGTCGGCATCGCCCACTAAAAAGCTGTCCTTCGGATGGCGATAGTTGGCACTCACGTCAACTGTCCCTGCGTCCGTCACCATCTCCAGACGGGAAATAGAGATCAACTGATCTTGTAATTGAATCTGCGCGCCGAGACGGCTGAATGGCTGCTGATATACGCTTCCGTCAGTAATCTGAACCACCGCCGATCCAAGCGGATCGCCGTAAGTTCCATTGATATGAACGTCCGCAGTGGCGTCGCCAGTTGCGGGTATGTCGGATTGGCCGGCCATGCTGAGCAAATCGGATAACGATCCATTTCGCAGGATCAAATTGGCCTGGAGTGGCGATCGCGGTACCGGACTCCATTTTCTTAGCCCAATTGAGGCGTCAAATGAGGTCCGCAGCGCTCCGCGAGTTAGAGTTCCGTTTTGGATGCTGGCACCCGATGGTGAGGCGGCAATATCCAATCCCGCCGAATCAAATGCGCGCTGCTCCAGGTTAAACGCATCTACCGCGACACGAGCGGAAATTTTTGGATTCTTCAAATTGCCGGCTATCGTCGCGTCCACCTTTGCAAGCCCGTTTGCCCGCAAGGCAATCGGCAATTCGGATGCGCCTTCCTTACTTCCGAGCGCAAGAAGCGGCTGGAAATCGCGCAGATTTCTGGAGACAAGGCCGATCTGAATTTGCCGATTCAAGGAACCGGAGAGATCTATTCGAGAGCTGGGAAAGCCGATATACGACTTTGCAATATCAACGTTGTTCGCGGCGGCCGAATAACTGGCCCGGATATCTCCACGGACCGGAATTCCATGGTTCCCCGGCGCAATCGCGATGTTGGCATTGGCTCTGATGCTGTTGGCCTGTGTCACATCGCCACTCGCGTTGACCGAGCCGTTCAGAGTTCCGTCATAGTTGACACGGTTTCCAGCCAGAAAACTGGTCAACGCACCAATGGAAAACCCACGCAGGGTCCCATCCACACTGAGACTCTTCATCTGAGCTAGGGAGACTCTGCCGGTAAGCGATCCACCCAACGCCTGCGCCTTCAGGCCATCAATATTGATCAGCGAAGGATCCGCATGGACGGGCACATAAACGGATACGTTCTTAACGGAAGTATCGGCGCTCTTCACCGAGAGATCGCGCCCGCTCAACGCGCCATCAACCTGATAATTATCTTGCGCGTCCAGCTTCACATCGCCGCTGGCAATGAGCGTGCCGTTTGCCCGTACGGTGGAATCCGCAAGCAAGCCGGTCAGTTGGTCTAGCGCGAAGTTCGCCTTGAAGTGCAGCGCTTCGTTGCGATTGTTCGGATCGCGAAATCGTCCGCTCGCCTGAAAGTTTGTGTCGCCGAATACAAGCCGGGCAGTCTGCACCTCCCCTATTCCGGTCTTTTGATCGAAATGGGCCTGCAGGTCCGCGGTCAACTGGTTTGCCGAACTATTGGCAGGTATTTTCAAAGGGAGGTTGAGAGCTTTCTGGAGTTCCGGAGTGGAAAGCTTTGCGTTCAAGTTTGCATCGATCACCGGCGTGTTTATATCTCGCATGGACGCGTTCAGCGCGACCTGAGATTGATCGGTCTGCAGCCGGCCGCCGCTTACGGCAATCGAATTCGCATCGATCGCGATCGGCAGGTCCACGTTGATCCTAAGCGGCACGCCATCGGCGGCGGAAAAGATCAACGGTTGTATAGACAATTTGCCGGAGTAACCAGGCGTGGCCGGCCGGTAGTTCAACAGCGCGGATAGATTTTGGCCGTGTCCGCTGAACGCGGCCTGTTTGCCTGTCCAGTCAAGTGATCCGTTCTGTACCTTGAACTCGCCGATCTTCAGATCGACGACAGTTTGGAGCGCATTTCCATTGCTCGAGCTCTTTACCTTTGGCGTGGGGAAATTGGTTGATCCGTCAGGAAACGTGATGACGTTTACCTCGGGCGCTTGTACACCGGCGTACGCCAAATCAATGGAATGAGCGATGCCCGAGAATAGTTTGAGATGAATTTCGAGCAGAGCAATTCGAGCTAAAGGTTTGGCGGTTTTCGGTTCTGTCCCGTGCAGGACGAAACCCTCTATTTTTACGGTGAGATGCCAGGGGTCAAACCTAAACGAGCGTATGTCTACCGTTCCGCCGGTTGACTCCTCAACGGAAGCAATAATTTTTTGCCGGACAAAATTACTGAACCACGCTGTTTGGACAACAATGAGACTGCCTATAATCGCGATGAGGAGCAGTCCGACCAGGGACAGGACAATGCCAATAACAACCTTTTTCCGCTTGCTCATTTCAGATCCGGCTCGTGATATATGATTTTGGCTTGTTTCCGTTGTTCATCAAGCCATTGAAAAAATAACTGATTCGTTTTTTCGCCCTCGATCAGATCGGTAATGTCCCCGCGGAGATCCTCGACTGATTTTTTACCCGGAAAACGTTGGTGTAGTTCTGCCTCGTGCTGCTTGAAGTACGACTGGATCTCGTCCTCGGTTACGACGGCTGCGGACCGGAAGCGTTGATCGATGAAAGTAAGAACGGTGAGCTGCCATCGAAATTGAGTTTGCAAAACCGGCTCGGTTAAGCCGTATTTTTCCAGTGCATTGTCAAATACGGTGCGCGAGTGGAAACGACGGCGTTCCAATTCCGTCAGCTGGCGGTCGGCATCGGCGGCGGGAGCGGTTGGATAGCCTCCTGCCCGAATTTCTGTTTTGATGAAGTACTGATCGATCAGCCGGTTGGCGGCGGCGCGGCGGGCCGCTTCGGAAAACGAAAGCGGCTGAGCATTTAGAAATTCAGTGACCCGAACGTCGCGGTCAATGTCGCTGTCCTTAATGATTGAATTGCCAGTAACGATGGCAATCCGATCGATAATTACCGCGTTCAGAAGCGAGACCCAACAGAGCGCCACCATGCCGAGTTTCGGCAACATCAGAATGCCTGGCCGATCGAAAAAAAGAAATTAAAGTGGCTAAGCCGCTGCGGTCCTGGCGTGCATGCTGGAGTTGTGTTGAGGGTTCCACAGTTCAGCAAATCCTGTGTCGTCGTGCTGGTGCTGAACCCCTCGTAGCGCGGCGGGTTCAACGCATAGGAAAGATCGACGCGGATGGGTCCGAGCGGCGTCTTATAACGAATTCCAAAACCAGCAGCCTGAACGGCATAGTTAAAATTCTGCTCGGCTGGCGGCGGCTGGTGATACGCGAAGGATATATCACTGAACGTGGTGTAGATATTTCCCATGTCTTCAAAAAACACGCCGGTAATATTGGGGCCGAGCAAAGGGAAACGCAGCTCGACATTATTAAAAAACAAGGCGTTGCCACCGATCGGAAAGCCGGTAGCGGGGGCACCCGGAGCACCAATATCGCGAGGTCCCGCCTGATTGTCGCCAAAGCCCCGCATCGAAACACTGCCGCCACCAAAAAATCGTTCCGGCAGCGGTATAGCCTCATAGCTCGTCAGGCCTTGCGGAACATCGAACGGAAGGATGGCGCCTATTTGCGTTTGCCGGGCGAGTACGAATCTACCGAGCGGATAATATGTAGCATTCCTAGCCAGTACTCGTACGAAAGAACGCTGGGAGCCGAAGAATTTGCCGGCAATTCCGGCATCGAGGGTATTCCAGGATCCACGGTGTGCGTCCGCGGAGTTGTCGCGGTGGTCGCGGATATAGCTGGCGGAAAACATGCCGATTCTGACCGGCTGAGAGTAGAGCGGGACGAGAAGCGACGGGATCACGATGTTATCGGTGCTCACCCGGCGATAGTCGAACCGTTCAGCGATGGTTGACGCTTTGTTTAACCGCTGCGATGTCTGCACGGAGGCCTGTTGACGCCGCGACGAAAACGTCTGGACGTCCTGCGTCGTGTCGTACAGAGCGGAAACGACGACATTGACCCTTTCCGAGCCGAACAACCGCGGCACGATGTAACTCAAGGATTCCCGCTGCTCTAAGGTGGAATATCTTGTTTGTAGTGATAAAGTTTGGCCGACCCCGAGAAAGTTCAGCCGATTAACGTTGAAGGATATTATGGGAGAAACTCCCTTTGCTCCGCCCGCGTGCGATAGATTGTCAGTCGTGTGCCCGAACTGGCCGATTTGGAGCCCGAGACCTACATTGAAGCTGTATCGCGCCGCCTCATCAAAGTCATAAAGAACATATTTGTAGCGGTTCGCGCCATTCGGATTCTGCAAAGCCGCATTCACGGTGGAGAAGATGCCCAGGTCAGTCAGCTTCCGGGAAATTTCGTTGATAGAGGACATCGAGACCGGCTGGCCATCCTCCAGATTCACATAGCGCTCTGCTAATTTCGGCTTGGTGCGATTCAATCCGGAGAGGATGACACCTCGGACAAATTCCTGCGGCCCTTCGGTTATGGTGTAGGTCAGGTTGACCGTATGCGGCTCAGCCCCCGGTTCAACTTTGTACCGGAACTGCGCCCGTAGAAAACCATGATCGTTGTAGAACTCGAGGATACGATTCCGATCGGAAGCTACGTTTACATCGGCGAATGGCTGTCCTTCGATCGAATAAAACTGATTGCGTATTTCAGACAAATCCAGCCGCGCGCCCAAGATCTGCAGCTTTCCGACACTCCACAGTGCGCCTTGATTTATTTCGAAAGTAACTGCCAGGTCGTTGGGTTTATTTTTATAGTTCGTTTGAACAGATGATTTCACCTGGACATCGCGAAAGCCAGTAGCGGCATAAAGATTTTCAATCGCGTTCTCGTCCGAGTGCCTGAAGGTCTCGCTGTATCTTCCATAGCGCAACAACAATGAATTTGTCTGCAGAAACATTCGTTCCCGCAGAGTCTCGGGCTTGAAGTAGGAGCCTCCTTTTATATCGATATGAACCAACCTGCGGCGAACCCCGAGCGCAATGTAGTAGTTGATGGTTTCCTGGCCGTTTTGCTCCGGTTCCTGCTTGTAGGTAACTTCTACGTCCGGGTAACCTCTCGACTGGAAGTAATTTTGAATGTTGTGGGCGCCCTCTGCCAGAAGATCGTTGTCAACCGACCCTTCCTGAAAAATCGGAACGAGAGTGCGAAGCTTCCCGGTTGAAAGCTTGGCTTCGATGGCTTTGATGTTTATTTTGGGACCAGCATTGATGTTCAGAGTAGGCGTCGCGCGGTTTGTCTTCGGGTCGAAGTCCATCGACTCCAGGTCTACAGATGCGGTGTAGCGATTTTGCTTCAAGTACTTCTTCTGGATTCCATCGGTACCCTTGTCGGTCAGCTGTTGGGATATATATCGCCAGCGGTGAATTAAAGGAATGCGCCAGCCAGTTGCGCGGATGATTGTGGAAACCGGCAATTTGGGATCGCCGTGGATGGTGGGGGTCTGATAGCGCGCTCTCTTTCCGGAATTTACCAGAAAAGAAATCGTGACCTGGTTTGTTGCCGGATCGGTAAGCGTGGCTCGTCCGACATCCCCGCTGAACAAGCCGTTATCCCGAAGCAGTTGACCGAGATTTTGTTTGGCTGTTTCTACGTCGTCCGGATCGTACGGCGTTCCGAGATACAGTTGCGTTTCGCTGAGCAGCACACCCCGGTTTGGCGGGCTGGAGATGTGTCCCTGAATATCTATGTGACCGACAAACCGGCGCGCGACGGTAATGAAGCGCACGGCAACGCCACTTCCGCTCGGTTCGGCATCCACCTGGATGTCGTCGTAGAGCCCACTCGAAAAAAGGTGATCGATGGTTGTTCCGACCTGTTCCGGATCGAGCGGCTTGCCGACCTCAACCAACTGCATGGCGGTCAGATCGCGCGGATCGATTGGTTGAGAAGCTGGTTGATAGGAAACGGTGCTAACAATTTTGCCGGCAAGAGGCGTCTGAGGGAATGCCGGATACGATGCAGCAAACAGCAGCAAACCAGCGACAATAAGAGGGCGACACCGAGGCTTGCTTAAGAGGTTTTTCATGGAATTGCTTGCCGCTAAAAAGAATGCGTAACGTCGTCGTACCTTTTACTGATGGCGCGGCACCAGAAAGTTGCCCCCGGTAAACTGGTGGACGCAGCTTCAACAATGGTTGTTTCACTATGTGTCATCTCGTTCGCGTTTGCTATCTACTAGACGAGCATTGTGACCTTTAAACGCCTGCCTGGGTTGCTCAAGCTTACGTTCAACCGGTGGAATGACCACAATGCGCCGCGCCTGGGCGCAGCCCTGGCCTTCTACTCGCTTCTTTCGCTGGCGCCTTCTATCGTTCTGTTGGTCGCGCTGTGCGGCGTTGTGTTCCGCAAGCCGGGCGACGAAACTCAGGTGCTGCGCGCAGCTCGCCAGTTTTTCGGCAACAGCGGTTCGGAAGCTGCTCTGCAACTTATTAATGGCGCCCGGCATCCGGCTGCCGGCGTTTTGGCCACGATTGTGGCTTTCATCAGCCTGTTCTTTGGAGCATCGGGCGTTTTTTATGAGTTGCGCAGTTCACTAAACCTCATCTGGGACTCTGCCGTGTCCGAAACCTTCAGCCTGAAAGCGATGATAAAGGACCGGCTTTTCGCATTCCTCATGATCGGATTGTCGGCAGTATTCCTGTTCGCGTCGTTGCTCTTAAGCACCGTTCTCGGGATTCTTGAGAAATTTACAGCGGGCATAATACCGCTGCCCGCGGCAATCTTCGGCGAACTCGCAAATTTCGCTATAACCTTGATCTCGTTGTCGCTGCTGTTTGCGTTTATCTTTAAATTCATCCCCAACCGGCGTATCAGCTGGCGAGACGTAACGATAGGCGCTATTGCTACGGCGCTTTTCTTTTCTCTTGGGAAATTGTTGCTCTCTCTTTACTTGAGCATCGCTGCAGTAGGGTCCACTTACGGGGCCGCAGGGTCGTTGGTGGCGTTTGTGGTTTGGGCTTACTATTCGGCGCAGATTTTCTTCTTTGGCGCTGAATTCACGCGAGTTTACGCAGACGCGCAGAAGCCGAACCTGCCTCAAAACGATGTCCCGCCCACGCTGAAACGCGTTCGAACGGCCTGACGAAGAGGCTCACCGGCCAGGAATACCGGGCCGTACTCTTCGAAATTCGTCTCGAACGCGCTAAAATAGAAGTTCCCTCCTGCTTTTCTTCCATGATTTCAGCTAGCAACGTCAGTATGCGCTACGGCGCCAAAATTTTGTTCGAAGATGTCTCGACCACGTTCCTGGGGGGCCGGCGCTACGGCCTGACCGGTCCGAACGGCGCCGGCAAATCAACCTTCATGAAACTGCTGTCCGGCGAACTCGAGCCACAAAAAGGGACTATCGTCCGTCCCAAGAAGTTTGGAATTCTCCGGCAGGACCAGTTCGCATTCGATCAGTATCGTGTGATTGACACGGTGATCATGGGCAACATGCCGCTCTGGAAAGCTCTGGAAGAGCGCGAAGCCCTCTATTCCAAATCCGACCTGACGGACGAAGACGGGATGCGGCTGGGTGAGTTGGAAGGCACCGTCGCGGAGGAGGATGGCTACACGGCGGAGAGCGATGCGGCTGTCCTGTTGGACGGCCTGGACATCCCGGAGCCTCTGCATAATCGTCAGATGAGCGAGCTTCAGGGCGGGCAAAAGGTCCGCGTCCTGCTGGCGCAGGCATTGTTCGGAAATCCCGATGCTTTGCTGCTGGACGAGCCGACGAACTACCTCGATTTGGAATCTATTCACTGGCTGCAGGAATTTCTGGTACGGTATAACGGCGCACTGGTAGCGATCTCGCACGATCGCCACTTCCTGAATAGCGTGTGCACCCACACTGCGGATATCGATTACCAAACCATCATCACGTATCCGGGCGGCTACGACGATATGGTGCTGCAGAAAACGCAGATCCGGACGCGCATTGAATCGGAAAATGCCCAGCGGGAAAAGAAGATCGCGCAGTTGAACGAATTTATCGCGCGCTTCGCCGCCGGTACGCGAGCCAGTCAGGTCACCTCCCGCAAGAAAGAGGTTGAGCGTCTGCAGACTACGGAACTTGCCCGCTCCAATATTCAACGTCCTTTCATTCGTTTTGAGATGAAGCGCCCATCAGGACGGCACTTGCTGGAGTGTAAGGCGGTTTCCAGAGGATACGGCGCCCTGAAGGTGATTCAAAACTTCTCCGCTTCCGTGCAGCGCGGCGAAAAAGTCGCACTGATGGGTCGTAACGGCGCGGGCAAGACGACGCTGCTGAAAGCTTTACTTGCGAACGGTCCGGGAGTGGACGACAAAGACGTGGGGCTCGACTCCGGCGTCGTTACCTGGGGACACGAGGCGCAGATCGGATATTTTGCACAGGATCACCGGTCCGGCATCCAGAATGGAATGACCGTGTCCGATTGGCTGCATAACTGGGACCCGCAGGCGTCTCGCGAGGAGATTCGCGGTTTGCTTGGCCAGATGTTGTTTAGCGGCGAAGAGGGATTAAAGTCCACCGACGCTCTGTCCGGCGGAGAGGCCACGCGTCTGATGTTCTGCAAACTGATGTTGCAGAAACCGAACGTTCTGGTTTTCGACGAGCCTACCAACCACCTGGATCTCGAGTCGATTAATGCTCTGAACATCGCGCTACAGAAATTCGAAGGAACGGTGTTTCTGGTGACTCATGACGAAGATCTGGTGGATGAAGTTGCAACGCGAATCTGGCACTTCACTGCTGACGGGGTTGAGGATTTTGCCGGATCGTATGCCGAGTATTCCGGCGTCGCGGCAAAGTAAAGGTAGGCACAAGAATTTGCGTTCCGAAAGTCAACCTTCTATGCAATAGCCGACGCGGTGGTCGTTATTCTCTGCCTCTGAGAATTGCTGCCATCACGCGTGGGTTACGACGGCCATGAATCACAGCAACAACCCACAATGGCTTTTGGTCGGGCGCGTACGCAATGAGGTAATTGCGCACGCGAATGAAGCGAAGGGGCCGCGTAGTGAGGTCGCTGCGTCTATGGCCTTGAGCGGGGAAGGAAACGAGGCCGCGAATGGCTGAAAGAATTTCCGCGATCACCCGATCAGCAGCATCGAGATTATCCGCGCGGATGTACTCCCAAATGTCGTTTAGATCGGCGCGGGCTTCCGGGTGAAAGTTCTATCCGCTCATGAACCGGACGGCGGACGTCGTGCGGCGGCGCTTTTGTCACGGAAGTAAGCTTCAACTTCATCGCCGGAGATAGGCTTGACCCTGCCGCTTTTCAGGTCGTCGTAGCGGCTGTTGAGCATGTCGCGCAGATCGCCAAGCTCATCGAAATAAGACTCGATGACATCCTGCACAAGCTCGTCCGCGTTGCGCGCCCGTTTTCCGCCGCGAGGTCTTTAAGCTTCTTTTCCGTCTCGGGCGTGAAGTGTACTTCCATGCACTTCAAGATACCGGGAAAATGGCCGTTCAGGCAAGATTTCCCACGACATCGTGGCCTGTCTTCGAGAGGCTGGGGTAGAAAGCCGCTTGAGTGACGGGCCGAAATACACTTGACATTCACTTCTAGGAGTCGCATCATTATGCCTATGGATATGACGCCTAGGTCTGGCATGCCTCCAGGAACTTTGCCCATGCTGATTTTGCATGTGCTGCATTCCGGATCATTGCATGGATACGCCATCGCGCAACGCATTCACGTCCTTTCAAGCGAAGTGCTGGCGGTAGAAGAGGGTCTGTTGTATCCGACACTGCAAAAGATGCTGCTGAAGGGATGGGTAAAGTCCGAGTGGGGCACATCGGAAACCGGCCGGAGAGTTCGCTCTTACCAACTCACGCCAGATGGACGCAAGCAATTAAAGCAGGAGCGTAGTGGGTATGAGCGGATATCACAGGCGATCCAAGATGTTCTGCGCACTGCGTGAACGTTAACCGGAGAATGTGTATGAAGGAATTCTTCCGCCGCATTCAATACCGGTTGAACCGGCGCCGCTGGGACGAGGACCTGGCGACCGATATGGAGTTTCACCGCGACATGTTAGCTCGCGCAGGACACAATAACTTCGGGAGCGTACTGCGTTTAAGCGAGCAAGCGCGCGAGGCGTGGGGTTGGACCTGGATTGACCGGCTTGGGCAGGATTTGCGTTACGGCTTTCGCACAATTGGCCGCTCGCCGGGCTTCACTCTCCTGGCAATGTTTGTTCTGGCGATCGGCATCGGGGTCAACGTATCAGCCTTCGATCTGTTCAATATGATGGCGCTAAAACCCCTGCCAGTGCGAGACCCAACGACTCTGGTGCGGCTGGAACGGCGATCGCCCAACGCGTACACCAGCGAGATGGCCTATCCATCGTTTGTGTTTTATCGTGATCATGCCAGAACACTAACGGCCGCAATGGCGGTGCTGGGAGTTCCGCCTATGCAGATCAATGACGACGTAGAGCGTACCAGCGCGTCATTCGTAACCGCAAATTATTTCTCTCAATTAGGCACCGTCGCGGCCTATGGCCGTATGCTCGATCCCGCAATCGATGAAAGTCGTACGGCTCCGCCGGTTGTTGTTATCAGCTACGGCTTGTGGCAGCGGCGTTTTGCTGCCGACCCGGCGATAATCGGGCGCATAATCCGTTTGAATAAGAAACCGGTTGCCGTTGCCGGCGTGGCACCCTATGAAATTGCCACGTTGGGCGGACAGCACCCCGATATCTGGTTGCCCATCGCGCAGCAGCCTTATTTTGTCGATGGCAGCCACGTGCTGACCGATTTTAATGATTCAAGCGTTCGTATGTGGGGCAGGCTCGGGCCAGGCGTAACGGCGAAAGCGGCAGAGCACGAGTTGCGCCTGCTGACAAACGAACTAAGGCGTCAGCATCCCACCGCTGTTTGGGACAACGAATTCATTCAAAGTTCGCCGGGTGGTCATTTGCAGGTGATGCAACCGGAGATGTACCAGGTGGCGATGATGGTGGGGATACTGGTGCTGCTTATTCTGGCGGTTGCCTGTGGCAATTTAGGAGCGTTGCTGCTAGGGCGCGCCGTGCAAAGAGAACGCGAGATTGGAATTCGGCTGGCGATTGGCGCCAACGCTGCGCGCATCTTCCGTCAGTTATGCACGGAGAGTCTTCTTCTTGCTGGCTTTGGCGCGCTCGCCGGACTGACGCTCAGCTATGTGGTCTTGCGAATTACGCTGAACCAGACGGATGCTCCAAAGTGGTTAACGGCGCTTCCGGACTGGCGCGTGGTGCTGTTCACCGCAGGCTTGACTTTTGGCTCCGTAATCTTCTTCGGCCTAACGCCCGCACTTCAGATTGCGCGGCAGCGCCAGCACAAAACGATCGCGCGGCAAATTCTCGTCACAGCGCAGTTGGCAGCCAGTTGCGTACTGCTGATCGTCTCGGCGCTGCTGGTCCGCGCTACTCATCGGGCACTCTATACGAATCCCGGATTCGGCTATGAACAATTAATCTCGATCGATTCCCAACTTGCCCAGCATGGATACAACGCTGCGACGGCAAAAGCTTATCTCGAGCACTTCCAAGCGCGGCTGCTGGCGATGCCCAATGTTCGCTCGGTCTCTCTGGTTATGCTGCCGCCGTTGGGACATGCTGTTTCCCGAGAGGGGCGCGAGATCAACGGACACAGCGTCATGCTGTATCCGAACTGGGTGACCCCGGGTTTCTTTCAAACAATGCAGATTCCGGTGCTGCTTGGCCGAACATTTTATCCCGGAGAAAAGAACGCCGTCATCGTGAGCCAGTCATTCGCGCGTAGGCAGTGGGGCGGTCAAAGCCCATTGGGCAATCTGATTGGAGACGGAAAGACGAAGGACACAGTAGTTGGAGTGGTGGGTGATGCCCACGTGAATGCGCTTAGCGATGACGACGCGATGGAACAATATTGGGCGGCCACGAATGACCAGATGCCTGGATTAGTGGTCATGGTTCGAATTGCGGGGACATCCGAAAGCTTCCCAATGGCCGCGAAATCAATCAGCGAAGGTCTCGATCCGAAGTTGTTTCCCGAGATTCGTCGAATTAAAACGCTCTACCGGGAAAATGTATTGATTATTGAACGCATTGCCGGGATCGTCACGTTGATCGGCTTAATAGCTGTCGCACTGGCCGGCATTGGCGTGATCGGCATTGTGAGCTTTACGGTGTTGCAGAAAACGAAGGAAATTGCTATTCGCGTTGCAGTGGGCGCAGGCCGTGGCGAAGTGTTAGCGACAATTCTCGGCCAATTCATTTGGCCTGTGCTGGTTGGACTTACGATGGGCACAGCTTTTGCAATTGCTACATCGCAAATACTTCGACGCGCCCTTTATGGTGTCAGCAATCTTGATCCGATCGGCTATGCCGGGGCTATCGCAGCGTTGTTGACGATCCTGTCGATCGCAGCTTTGTTACCGGCACGCCGGGCATTACGAATAAATATTGCAAGAGCGTTGCATTACGAATAACGCGGGGGCTAAGACGCCAGTTTGCCGAGGTCTGGGTTTGCGTCTGCTCCTTTAACCGCCTTCCGCGTACCGGTTTGTTCATTGTTCGCGGCCGGCCTCGCGTTTCACGTCGGTCAGCAAGCGCTCAATCTGCGGCTTCAGCTTGGGCAGGTCTTCTTTCGCGGTGCCCCAAAGCACATCGACGTTTACGTCAAAGTAATTGTGGATCATTCTGTTGCGCATGCCTCGCATTTCGTGCCACGGCAAGGACGAATGGGCGGAAATAAACTGCGGCTCCTGTTTGTGAATCCTGTTTGCAGCTTCGCCGATGGTCTCGATGTAACGGATGACGGCGGCTTGGGTCTTATGGTCGCGTTCCAGCGACGCCGCGTTCTCAATCCCTTGAACGTAGCTCGTAATGCGGTCGATGGCTTCCACAATGTGCTGCAAATAATCCTCAATACGTTCGGGATGTTTCATAGAGGCTGCGCCATTTGCAGAACCTTATCGCGGAACTTCGTGGGCAAGTCTTTGGGGGTCAGAACCGATACTTGTACACCAAGCAATTGTTGCGCCTCCTGCTCCAAACCTAGGAGGGTGAATAGCGTCGTCTTTTCCGTGGCTTCCACCAAGAGATCAAGGTCGCTCTCTTCATCGTCCTTTCCCGTGAGCACCGAACCGTACACGCGCGGATACATGACGCTGTAGCGGCTGACGAGCTGCCGCAACTCATCGCGGTGCGCGGCAAGGGCTTCGGATGGTTTCATGCGTTCCGTTTTTAGCATAAGAGTTGGGCCAGGGGCAATCGTTCAAACGGGTTAAGAAAAGCCGTCGCGGATAAGAAGGACAACAGCCTGCGCTTCGCACGACAGTCCTTCTCCCGCGGGTCCCACGCCTTCGGCGGTTTTGAACTTGACACTGACCGCTTCGATGCCGGTGCCTAGGGCAGAAGCCAGACTTGCACAAATCGGAGCACGATAGTCTTTCAACTTCGGCCGCTCCAGAACGATGGTCGAGTCGACGTTTGCAACGCGATATCCGCCCTCGGCGGCTAAGGCAACCGCATGCTGCAAAAATTGATGGCTGTTCGCATCCTTCCATTCGGGCGCATGATCGGGGAAATGCATTCCGATGTCGCCAAGGCTCAGTGCTCCCAAAATCGCGTCGGTAACGGAGTGATAGAGCACGTCGGCATCGGAGTGTCCCGACAGGCCGAACTCACACGGCACATGCACGCCACCAAGAATCAGGCGCTTGCCCTTCTCGATTCGATGCGAATCCCAACCTTGTCCTACACGGAACGGAGGACGCGAGTTAGCCGTCGTGGTCACGCCAGGCGCAATCCCGCGGTTTCGAGCGTTAGATAAAGCCGCGCGAGTTCCATATCGCTCGGCTTGGTGATTTTGATGTTTCGATCGGTACCAAGAACAACCGAAACTTCGCCTTGCTCCAGCCGTTCCACTAACGACGACTCATCGGTTCCAATGAAAAGATCTTGTCTCGCTTTCTCAAATGCCTGCCGAAGCAGGCCCAGCCGGAAGACCTGCGGAGTTTGCGTCAGGATCAGCCGCTCGCGCGGCAGGGTTGCCCGCACCTTATTCCGGTGCACTTGTTTTACCGTATCGACGGGCACAATGCCGACAATCGCCGCACCAGATTCCGCTGCTTCTGAAATCACTCGTTCGATGACTTCCCGTTCGACAAAGGGCCGGACGGCATCATGAATCGCAACGAGGTCGGTATCATCGGCAATCGCGGCCAGCGCGTTTTCTACCGATTGTTGCCTGGTTTCTCCGCCGCCTACGGTCCGCACCTGTTTGCTGAATTGCTGTGCTGCGAACAACTCTTCCGCCCAGGCCCGGTCGTCTTCCCGCAATGCAACGACGATGTCCGTTACCAGCGGCGAGCTAACGAATTTTCGGATCGTGTGAATCAGGATCGGCGATCCGTTCAGGAGCATGAACTGCTTTCTGCTGGTGCCTTCCCGTTCGGGCGTACTTCGACCCATGCGCGTGCCGAAACCCGCGGCCGGAATAATGACGGAAACTTTCATGTGATTGCGAGCCGGAGCATCGAAAGCAACGCTCTGATACCAATTCTCCTCGAATCTACATGATAGAGGAAGCGGCCAGGCAAACAGGTTACTTGGATTTGGCTTGTGCCTGCGCCGACGCGATCGGGAATCCCGCCGGATTTGGAACGGGATGCTGCTGGCTCTCTTTCACGGCATCCTGCACGCTGCCAAGCTTTAATTGTTTTGGCGCATCCATATAGCGAACGATCACGGTGACGCGCCGGTTCGACGGGTCGGCCGGACTCTTCGCGTTTCTCAAATCCTGGTCGGCATACCCCCGGACCTGCGCAACCTGGTTGGCCCCCAGGCCAGTCGTCTGCATCAGGCGCCGCGCCGCATTGGCGCGATCCGCGGACAACTCCCAATTGGAATAGTCGGAGGCTTGCTCGTACGGAGTCGCATCCGAGTGTCCTTCTATCAGCAGCCGATTCGGCAAATGCCCCAATTCTTTTGCCAGGGCGGCCAGCAATTCTTTCCCTACGGCAGACGGTTGCGGCTTTCCGGATTCGAAGAACATGCCTTGGGCGTTTTCAATCATTTCGATCCTCAGGCCCTCTTCCGTAATCGTCAACTCGACATTGCCTTTCATTTCTTCGAAGTGCGGTATCAGTTTGATGACGGATTTCAGCTTCTCTTTCAGACCGCTCATATCGTCTTTTACGGTTGCTAAATCGCGGCCGGTTCCTTCCATGCTGGTTCCGACATTCTTTCCCTTGCCCAATGGATCGCGAAAGTATCCGCTAACCGCTTTCTGCACCTTCACGCTGGAGGAAAGCAGCCACAATACGATAAAAAGAGCCATCATCGCCGTTACGAAGTCGGCATAAGCGACCTTCCACGCGCCGCCGTGATGTCCGGCGTGAACAACTTTCTTCTTGATGATGATCGGCCGGCGAGGTTCCGACATGAATTTTATGCTGCCGCCGCTGGAGCAGTTGCTGCTCCCTTCTCACCGCGGCACGCGCCTTCCATCTCCTTGAAGCTTGGACGGAGATGCGATGGGATCGATCGGCGGGCAAATTCTACCGCTGTGATCGGAGACGACCCCTTCATAAACGCAAGGATGCCCACACGCAGGAATTGATAGTACCGGGATTGCGCCTCACTGACCTTTGTCAGGTTAGCCGCAATCGGACCGACAAACCCGTAGCACAGCAAGATGCCAAGAAAAGTGCCAACCAGAGAGGACGCCACCTTGTGTCCAATCTCCTCCGGCGGTCCACCGAGAGCGCCCATCGTGATCACAATTCCCAACACCGCGGCCACGATGCCGAGACCCGGGAGAGAATCCGCCATTGAGGTCAACGCTGCTGTGGGTTCGCCGGCTTCGTGATGATGCACCTCCAGGTCGAGATCCATCATTTGATCGAGATCGAACGGGTCGACACCCGCACTGATGAACATGCGGAGCGTGTCGCATACGAACGCCACGGCATGATGGTCGGCGAGAAATTTCGGATATTTGGTGAAGACGGCGCTCTTCTCCGGATCATCAATGTCGCCCTCCAATTTAGGCAGACCGGCTTTTCTTGCAAACATGAACAGATCGTTCAGCATTTTCAAGCCTTCCAGATAGTAAGCTTGCGTGTATTTGCTGCCGGAGATGAGGCCGGCCATACCTTTCAGTAGGCTGATCACGGTACCTAGAGGGTTGGCGATGAGCAGAGTGCCGATGGCCGCGCCGCCGATGATCAAGAGCTCAGAGGGCTGCAACAGAACCAGCAGCGGCCCTTTTTCCATCAGGTACCCGCCCAAGATGGCGCCGATTACAATAACAATCCCGATAATCGCAAACATGCTAAGGTCTTATCGGCTAAATTCGGTGTCCGGATTAACACCGGCGCGAACTTTTCGGATGCTGATCAGGTTGCGCAATTAACCGGCGACTGCTTCGAGAACACGAAGCTTATGGAGTAATGTTGTGCGCGGCAGACGAAGCATATCGGCCGCCAGTGTTTTGTTGCCTTGGGCCTTGCTCAGAGCCTGCTGCAAAAGCGCGCGTTCAAACTGCCGGAGCGCTTCGGTGAAGTCGAGCCCTTCATCCGGAACACGGCTGTCCCCGGTGTAAGCGGTAAAGGCTGGGGCACGACCCGGCGCATCGGCACTTGCGGCCGTGGGCAAAGAGAAGTCAGTGGAGTGTAGGGTTGTCTGCTCGCCGCTCATGATGACGGCATGCTCGACCACGTTTTCGAGCTGGCGCACATTGCCCGGCCATTCATACGCGATGAGCAACTTTATGGCTTCGCCGGAGATTTCTTTATCCGGCAGTCCTTCCGCCTGGCAGATCTTTTGCACAAAGTGCCGGGCCAGAAGTTCGACATCGGAGCGCCGGTCGCGCAGTGCCGGCATGTGGATGGGGACCACGTTCAGGCGGTAATACAAGTCTTCCCGGAACAGACCCTGACGAACACGCGTAAGCAAATCCGCATTCGTCGCGGCGATGACGCGCACGTTTACCTTTATGGTGTCGCTGCTGCCGAGCCTCTGGATCTCGCGTTCCTGCAGGGCACGCAACAGCTTCGCCTGCAAATCCACCGGCAGGTCGCCGATTTCATCCAGAAATAAGGTCCCGCCATTCGCCTGCTCAAATCTTCCAACGCGGTGGTTTACGGCGCCCGTAAACGCACCTTTTACGTGTCCGAACAGTTCCGCTTCCATTAGGTTTTCGGGAATTGCCCCGCAGTTGATGCAAACCATCGGCTTGCGGGAGCGATCGCTTGCGGTGTGGATGGCACGCGCCGCCATTTCTTTACCGGTACCCGTTTCTCCATCGATCAATACCGTGCAGCGCCGCGCTGCTACCAGCCGGATAACATGGCTGACTTGCTCGAGCGGCTCACTTTCGCCAACCAGAGATCGTCGCCAGGGCTCTACTGCAGCGGGGTTCGCGATCCTCGCCTGCGCTTCACCATCTGAGACATACATCGGTGTTTGAGTGTTCTGATCGGGCATCTGTGCGCGTTGAATAAAGTCCGGATTGGCCGCTCGTCAGCAGGCCGTGTAAATACTGTGTCCGGAAGGACGAAATCTTTTCGACTTTTTTCTAAAGAATCTTTAGGGGATGTCGAGACTATATGTAGAGAAAACTTTTCTGTAGACGGGGAGAGCTATACCCTCACAACCTATAGAGAACTAAGGCCTGCACTTATCTCGTGATATTGCAAGGCCGATAAAGGGATTCAAATGAAGATTAACGATCAGGGATTTACCGAGCGATTGTCGCCGCAGACCAGTCATAGCGGGCCGGTCGGCAGTTCCGAGAATGCGGGATCCGCGAAGCAAACAGGCGGTTCCTCCCCGTCCGATATCCTGCAGCTCTCGAATCTCGCGTCTCGCCTGCAAAATAGTTCCAGCTCCGACAGCGCTCGCTCCGCGCGTCTCAGCCAAATTGCGCAGGCCGTCAAGACAAACACGTTGCAGGTGAATGCGGCGCAGATCAGCGGCGCCATTGTCTCGGAAGCAATTCAGCCATCCGCCCGCTAGGAGGGGATCGTGGAATTCCCGGAACCCCAGGAAATTAGAAAGTTGTTGTTAAATCCGAGCGCGGCCAACATTGCCGCCGCCAACGCGAGGTTGGAATCGCTCGCTTCTTTTGTCACATCGGCCAAAGACTCGATAGAATCCGGCCAAAAGTGCGATCCGCGCTTGCGCACCTTTCTACTAAATCTGCGCCTGGAAATGGCCAGGATGCGAAATCTTTTAGACAGCGCCGCCAAATTTTTCAACGGCCTGAATAGTTTGCAGCATGCCGCCGGTTATCAACGCAACGGTCTTTTAAGTCCGGAGCGGCCCGGACGGCGCACGCTCGCTCATTTGTAGGAGGGATGTCATGTCTCTGTTTTCTGCTCTCAATTCCGCTGCTAACGCTCTTTCCACCTTTCAGAACGCGTTAGCAGTCTCTCAGAACAACGTCAATAACTCCTCGACGCCGGGCTACGCCAGACAAACGCCGATGTTTCTGTCGCTCCCAGACGAACAAGGATTGGGCGAAGTGGGAGGAGTCACGGCTGGCATTCCCCAGGATTCGCGCGATCAAATGGCCGAAACAAGCGTGCAAGGATACTCGTCCAGCCTCGGCCTGTCGCAGCAGCAGGTCGAGTCTCTTACCGGGCTCCAAAACAACTTTGATATCTCCGGGACAAGCGGCGTGCCCAGCGCGCTTACCAGCCTGTATAGCGCGTTTTCGAGCTGGGCCACGACTCCCACGAGCGGCAGCACGCAGCAGGGTGTTCTGACGGCTGCACAGACCGTCGCGGCCGCCTTTCAGCAAACCGCCCAACAGGTTTCTCAGGTAGGCCAGGCCACTGATACCTCACTAACGGCCAACATCAATCAGGTGAATCAGCTGGCGGCGCGGCTGAGCGGCTACAATGAACAGATCCTTGCCGGTGACACTAACGATCCCGGCCTGAACGCCGCTATATACAGCACCATTCAAGCGCTGTCTCAATATGTCAACGTCACCACGATTAGTGGGACGAGCGGCACCATCAACGTGATGCTCGGGAACGGACAGACACCGCTTGTCGATGGAACCACTGCCCGCACGCTGACTGTTTCGGTCTACGTGCCGCAGCCTCCTCCTCCGGCCAATCCCGGCGGACCGCCGACGGCGCACGTTCAGGACTCGAATGGGAATGACATCACGCCCGAGATTACCGGAGGCTCGGTCGCCGGTCTGTTGAGCGTTCGCAACCAGACCTTACCGGCGATTCAAGGAGATGGCAATCAAACCGGTTCTCTGAACCAGCTCGCGCAGGCTTTTGCCGACCGGGTGAACACGATACTGACGTCTAGCGTCGTCTCGACCGGGCCGCCGGTCGTCAATGGAACAGCGCTTTTCACCTACGACAACACGAACGCGACGAATGTTGCCGCAAGCCTGCAGGTGAATCCGGCAATTACCACGCAAACGCTCGCGGCGAGCGATGGAACCACGGCGAATGGCACGGCGCTAGCGTTAGCGAATCTATCGAACTCGCAGAACGCGGCGGATCAGGTGAATGGCCAGACGTATACCGGATTCTTCGGTAGCATTGCCGCCTCGGTCGGCGCGCAGATCTCGGCCGCAACAACGACCGCGACCACTTCGCGGGACTCTCTCACCCAGGCAGAATCGATGCGTTCGAAAACGTCCGGCGTCGATCTGAACCAGGAGGCGGCACAAATCATGCAATTTCAACAAGGCTATGAGGCGGCGGCGAAAATTGTGTCTGTTATCGACGATATGACACAGACGGCCTTGAATCTGATCACGCCTTCGTCGGTCGTCTAGGAAGAAGCCGCTAAGCGATATGATTTCCGCTCTTACACCCTACAATCAACTGTTCGTCAACAACGTGGATGCCCTGCAAACGGCGTTAAACAAGGTGGAGAGCGAACTCTCTTCGGGACTGGCCGTTACGTCCGCTTCGGACGCTCCGGATCAGGTAAGTGCGATTTTGCAGCTCCACGCAAATATTCAGCAGAATCAGCAGATTCAAAAGAATCTGACCTCCGTACAAAGCCAAGTGCAAACGGCGGACCAGAATTTGTCCACCGCCAGCACCATCATGGACCAGGTTGCGACGCTCGCTTCGCAAGGCCTGGGGTTGGACTCCACCGCCCAAACGCGGCAGCAGCTTGCCACGCAAGTGACCTCCCTGTTGCAGCAGATGGTTTCCATCAGCAATACGAGTGTCGATGGGTCTTACATTTTCGGCGGTGACAGCGACCAGAACCCGAGCTATCAATTCGATCCGACCACCAGCATGCTCACGCGCCTGCAGATAGCTACGGCCACCAGGCAGGTTCAGGATGCATCCGGCGGGACGTTTGCAATTGGTTTGAGCGCCAACCAGATCTTCGACTCGCGCGATGCGCTGGACAATCCGATTTCCGGACAAAATGTATTTGACGCGCTCCAGTCCGTTATCACCGCTTTGAACACTAACGACACGCCTGGCCTGCAAGCGTCGGTTAACATCGTGCAGTCCGCCACGTCCTACCTCAGCCAGCAGCAAAGCTTTTACGGCAATGTCGAAACGAAAGTTTCCACGGCTTTAACGAATACGTCCAACTTAAACGTTTCGTATCAGAAGGATTTGTCAAACCGGCAGGATGCCGATGCAACCTCCGCGATTATCGAGATGCAGCAATACAGCACAACATTGCAGGCCGCAATCGCGGCGCAGGCGAAGATGCCGCAGACGAACCTGTTCTCTCTGATGGGCGGCTGATTTTGGCGTAAAGCCGGTGACCGCCTAGTCGGGCCCGACCGGATCATGTTCCAGCCTACTCCCCCGTTTTTCCTTGCGAACAGATTAGTCCGCAAGCATCGCTTTCCACGATTCCTCATCCAGACCGGCGCTTAGATTGTTTCCGGTGCGAATGAGTGGGAGCCGCAGCAATTGCGGATCTCGCTCAATGCGGGACAGCAGTTCTGAGTCGGAGAGCTTTAGATACTTCAATCCGGCATCGAGCGCGGCCTTCCCTTCGGTGTCGACTAAACCGCGGAGACCGAAGCGCTCGACGAACCTCCGGATCTCTCCCGGAGACATCGGTTTTTGCTTCAGGTCTACGAAGTGAATTGACACACGGCGCTCCTTAAAGAAGCGCTCTGCGGCGCGAGTGGCGGCAGATTTCTTTACTCCAAAAATCTGGACACTGGACGTCTTCAAACGTCCATTGTCCCTTACCGGCGGAACACTTTCCGCAAACTGCGCTTCGAAGCACCGCGGATGCTAACCTTCTCCATCGAGGATCGATAGACGCCCCATCCTCCGCAACTCACGAAGGATGGGTCCGATGATCTGGCAAAAAGCCAGCGTCTACGCCGATGTGGCTTCGCTGCGCTGCCTGCCCATTTGGCTCATGAACCCACGCATCGTGGCGATCTGACCCGGCGACCGTTTCTCCGACCACGCTTCGAATCGTTTGGCGGCGTTTTCCATATGGGCCAGAAAATATGAGTTCTTCCACATGTCCCGGCCCTGCTGCAGTCCGGGCCGAACGCGCTCGAAGACGCCAAAGAATTCGCCACTAGTTTCGAAGAAGAGGTCCTCATGTAGCAGCTCATAATCCAGCAGGGCGCACGCCTGCTCCCAGTAACTGATTACCATCATGAAATAAGTTCCGCCCTCGGTTCCGGGAGCGGCGATCTTCATCGAATCCTCAAAGCTTGAGGGCCAATAGTTCTGGAAAAACCACTCCCTCGCTTTGCGCAAGCGCTCTTCGCGGCGCTGTTCGTAAACCTGGAGGTGCAGCTGAGCTTGTTCGAAAGTTGGCTTCGTTGCCATATTTCAGTCTCCTTTTCTCTCTTGAATAGTTGGATTGTCTACCTACATCAGAAGTCGAAGCGCGGTGGGACAAATCGACACCTGCTGCGATATTTCTTGCCCGTTGGTTTGTTCGCTCTGTCGGTTGACGATGCTTTTGTATTGTTACAAATGCCGGTGTGGCCGCCCCGGTACGTCTCACGGGCGATCCTTATCAGACATCACGGACGCAGCGGCGGCGCCGCGCTCGCTTCGAGCGCGACTACATGAACGAAATGCAGCTTCTTCACCGCGTCGCGCGAAAGAACAAACGGGTAGAAGTCAGGTTGTCCCATGCTGCGGCACAGTTCATTCATCACGGCAGTGGTCTTAAGCCACGTGTTCAGGAAGGACACGAAGCGTTCGGAGCCGGGCGACTCGGGATAATAGAGAGCTTCCGCTCCAAAACGCTCGAACGGGAGTGAAATTCTTTCGGGTTTGAGGCCAAAGCTCAGCGCCGTTCCCAGAGTGTCAACTATGTGCAGATAGTGAGCCCATGTTTCCGCCCAGTCCTCCCAAGGGTGAACACTCGCATAAGCGCTCACAAAATGCGATCTCCAGTCCGCCGGCGGACCTTCCCGGTAATTCCTCCGCAGCGCTGCCTGATAGTCCGCCCGGTCGTCGCCGAACACGGCCCTGAACTCCTCTAGCCAAGGCGTTCCATCGATGATTTGATTCCAGTAATAGTGCCCAATCTCATGACGCAAATGCCCAACGAGAGTTCGATACGGTTCATTCAGCGACGTGCGCGCTTGCTCGCGCTTCACATCGTCTGCCTCTTCGACATTTACTGTAATGATCCCGCTAGAGTGTCCGGTCAGCACTCGGGGGCCTCCAGGCGGCGACTCCAAAAAATCGAACGTCAGCCCTTGCTCGGGATCTTCTATTCGCGACTTGATTGGAAAGCCAAAACTGATCAATGCCGACAAGACGCGCCGTTTTGCATCCTCCAGGCGCTGCCAATAAAGCTGGTTTTCGGTTTTCCCTAAGTGCGGAATTGTCCTGGTCAGCCGGCATGAGACGCACTGCGACTGATCGTCTTCAGCCGACAAAAGCCAGTTGCAGGCCGAAGCGCTGGTCAGGTTAGAGCAGCGCCTGTACAATGCTTGGCTCGACTGTGAATCGTCTCCCGAGGTCAACGTCCACAGCCCTTCCTTTGGTGCAGGCGCAAGGGCGGAAACTATTCCGCACTGCGCTTCGTAGCCCAGCGGTGTATTGCAGTTTAAACAGCGATCATCAGCGAAAAAGACGGCGCGACCGCATGTGCATGTGTATGCGCGGCGAAGCCAGAGCAACTTGCTGGACGATTCGGGCGCCTCCTCTTCCGCTTCGGCCCGATCACTTGAGCTTTGCATACATTTAGATTGAGTCTAGAACGCGAGAAATCTCTGAATGGCTTCGAAAACTGGGCCATTACGTGTATGGATTGCTGAAAGGGTTACGCCGACCCGACAGAATCGATCGAAAAGCGAAAGGGTAATGCTTCAGTCCGTTAGAGGTCGCGGCGGATTGGCCCAGTGACCAGATTCGTCGTGACCGCTCACCACGACACCTTTTTCGTTCCAGCCCAGGCTCGCTCTGACGACTGCGGGGCAAAATCGCAGAGTCAGGCCGCAGCGTCGTTTGCTCGATTGATTTGCTTCGGAACCATGCAACAGCAGATCGCTGTGAATCGAAATTTCTCCGGCCTTCAACTCCACGTTTACCGGCTCTCCAAAAGTTTCGGCGCCCGCTACGGTTTGATTCAAAACATTCCCTTCGTCGTTTTCATTCAGTGTGTACGTCAGGTGGCCCATGTGGTGCGAACCGGGAATGTAGCGCATACATGCGTTTTCGATAATGGCATCGTCTATCGCCAGCCACGCTGTAACGGCCATGGATGGTGTCAACGGCCAATAGCTGGCGTCCTGATGCCAGGAGACCCGCTTGCCGTCACCAGGCATTTTGCAAAAGAAATGCGAGCCCCAGGCGATCACGTTCTCTCCAATCAGGTCTTTAATGCGGGCCACAAGGGGCGGATGCGTCAGGATGTCGTAGACACGTCCATAGCGCAGATGCGCGGTACTGATCGAGTAGCTGTCACCGCCTGCGGCCAACGTCCTGGCCAGCAGTTCATCAAAGTAACGCCGAATGCCGGTGATCTCGTCTTCATCGAAGATCCGAATGCCTGCCAGATAGCCGTCGCGATTAAAAGCTGAAATCTGCTCAGGCGTGAGCGCTGCGGGGTGCTCCGTAGTCGCTGGATGGAAGCTCAGGTCGCGTGCAACTTTGCCCAGTTCTTCAGTGCTCGGGATGAAATTCGGGGTGGCGGTCATAGCATCACTGCTGTCAGTCTATCGCTGTGCAGCCCCTGGACGGTAATGATGGCTGCCGATACAAAATGGACTTATGCGCCCGGCAAACAGGAAGCGGCGTCCGGATAACCGAACGCCGCCAGTTTTCATGATTGTTCAGTTAAACCTAATCGGTTGAACACTGGGCTCCTGGGCCGTTAGCCCAACAAGTGGCTGTTTTGTTGGCGCTCCAATTCGCATGTGGCCAAATCGCCGCGACAAATGTATAGTATTGGCTGATGATCGTGGAATCTATGCCGTAGTACCGCAGCCGCGGCAACATCTGCCACATCGCGCCACCGAACGTGATCGTCGAAATCATCGAGGGTAGATTGTCGCTCGTGCTTGCCCAACCACCGGCATAGTACTGTTGAGGACTATACTTGGACGCTTGAGCCAGCCACGCCCGTAAGTAATCGCCTGTCAGAACGGCCCGGTCCGATGGACTGGTCGCATTCCAGAGTCCGCCCCAATCGTGCTCTACGAGATCGTCCGGGTCGGAGGACTGCCATTGCCAACCATTGTTTGCTTGAGCGGGAGAAGCACCGTTCGCTGTTTCCTCCTGCAAACCTTTAATCAGCCACTCCAGCTGCATCATGATCGTGGGTTGATTGCTTAAGTTATTCAGGTCTTTCATGAACCCGAAAACGTATGAGAAGTCAATCGGCGTATGGTCAAATTCTTGCCCGTTACCAGGATTCAAAATCAGCTGCAGATGGTACCAGATGAGGGACAGGTAAGTTTGAGTCACCTGTGATCCATTCCCGAGGCCGGCGCCATAGGGAATGTGTGTCATGTTCGGTGAGGTCGTAAACGCTCGCGAGGTGTACCACGCCCTTGGCGATTCGGCCTTGCTGCCAAACGGAACTTGCGCCATATCTTCCAGGCCAAACTCTTGATTGATCTCCCAGAGTTTTACCATCATCCACAAGGAATTCGAATATACGACTCTCCGGTCGTTTGCACTCCAATTGCTGCCCTTTGATTGCTCGAGCGGAACCATCAAGTTGTCTTGCGCGGCCGACCACTCGTCGAAGGCGTACAGTGCATTCTTATAAGCGGTTTCATCGTTGGCCACGAGTTGTTTCCGTAGAGCGGGATATTTCGTTGCGTAGGGACTGGAGGTGAAAGTAGAGCCCATGGAATCCATGGGATGGATTCGGGGCAGCCAGTGGTTCCAATCCGGCAGCTGGATCGCAATGGGGAGGTCGCGCTGGTTCAAAGTTTGATTTGCTGCCCAGCCCGCGGTACTGCCACCGGGTGCAAGGTATGGTTCCATTTGGCTATCGCTGCTCAGCACCGCGTTCAGGCCAGCGCCGGCAGCCCAGTTGGTAATAGGTTGTGAATCCAATCCGGGACCGGGTTGATAGGGAGGATTCCACGGCCTGGCTTGCGCCGGTGCCGGCGTTGAAAGGGAGCGAATGTAGCTTACGAGTTGATTCGCCTGCGTGGAGTTCAAACCATGAAACTGAGCGCGAACGGAGATGCTGTGATTCGAGTAGTTGAAGTACTTCAAATCGCGCCCATCCTGGGTATGACAATCGCCACAATGAGCTTTCAATGTTTTGGGGGACGCGCCCGGCACAGGCTGAGTAAGAGTTGCTGTTTGGTATAACGTTTTGCCTGCGCTGATGTTGGAGGCGGCAGTAGATGGCGCAGCCCAGGTGGACGGATCGTCTTGAGTAAACGAACTTGCCGGGATTAATTGGCTTCCGCCGGTCGACTGAAAGTTGAAACCCAGAACGCGGAATCCGCTGGAGTCGCCATCGGTGCCATTGAACTGAAAGGAGACAGTGTTGCCGCCCGTATGCACGGAGCCGGCAGGGAGCGGCACAAGCATCGTTAAAGTGTTAAAGCCGCCGCCGATTCCGCCGTTGTTACCTCCGGCGCCTTGAAAATGGACGTTTGAATTGTTTAGCGCAATCCAGGCTGAACCGTTTACTTTAATGCTCGCCTGAGTTTGGTATTCGAGCCCGTGGATTTTCAGCCACAAGCTGGCGCCGCTTACGTTTGCGCCAGAAGGAACGGTAACTTGGACCGATTGAGCACTTGCGGACGTACTCATCACTTCAATCGGCATCACGAGTGCATGCGTTTGGGCCGCTATTCCTAAGCCGGCACAGGCCATTGCGGCGAACCGTAACAGGGTTCGGTGCTGTAAAATCATCAATAAAAGACCTCGTTTCTAGAAAGCTTTTCATCAACTGTTTGTGGTACCTCAACAGCAACGGCAGTCGTCTCACGACATGAGAAGTGAACGCGAGCTGTCTAATAGGCATTCCGAGGGACCCCCTTCGAGGTCCAACGGGTCGCCTTTCCCGGCGTTATTCCGCCGGTTTGCGCAAACGTGATTTGTGCTGGTGGCAGTGGTCATCACGACCACGCCTCTTCTGAGCACCACAGGCAAAATGGTCGCGGTATCAGTCGCGCCGCGTGGAGATCAGTGGATTCCTCCACCGACTCGTGGCGCGACCTGCGCCTTTTTGCGCTTCTCAGAGAGATTTAGCCGAATGAGCCGTGTGGAACAGAAACAGGCGTCTTCATGGACGATGCTCCGTTCCAGACTCCCCAGCAAACTTGAATACAACGTTGTCAAAGAACAACTAGAACTGCCTCGGCGGCCCTGAGACACGGGCACGCCAAGAAGCCTCTCGGAGAGGGGCCAAAAAGCTTCTTCCAGAATCTGGATCTCGAATACTGGATAGTGTACATTATTCGTACGAGAGAGTATATAAAAAATATGAAGTTCTATTTATTCCGCGAATCAACGAATAAGAGCGGACTAGATTGATGCAGTGATGTTATGGCTTCCATTTACCCGTAGGAATACTTGTTTCGGAAGGTCAAGTGATCTTCGAATCCGGGCAAGAAGCAACCGGCTCACAATTCGCGGTGGTCGCGATGGATTAGACATCGTCGTGTAGGGCTCACGGGAAATGCAGCGTAAAATTGTCCTTCATAACCTGAGCGCATACGGACCAGCTCAACCACAATTTTCCAAGCGTATGCGGCTTTATATTTATGCGCCTGATAGCACAAAGATTCATCATCAGACGCGGAGGACTTCCTTCAGTGCTGATTTCGCGAACGGCCCTCCGAACGTCGAGGAGAGCGTGTCTCACGTTTATCTGGAGGGGCACGCGCACGACAGACTCGCCTGCCGCGGCCTTGTCCGCGAAGTTCCTCTTTTATTTGGTGCCGCGTACGGCGGCTTATGCGCTGTTGACGAGATGGCACAAAACGGACGCGGTCTTAGCCACGCCGTCCGAAGGTGCAGCAAGTTCGTTGCCCGTCTGGCGGCGTGCAGCCGCGCTGCTTTCGATTCTGATTTTCTCTGTACTAGCGCTGTGGGTGGGATCCGCGGACGGCGCTGAAAAGGCGGTTGCCAATGTCACCTCAGTGTCTATGGCGATGACAGCCACCACCGAGGAGTCAACCGGCGGAAGCAGGGAGCTTGGCGAATCCTATTCCGCGTTACGTCCTGAGCAAAAACGGCTGGTCGACGACCTCATTAGACATTACAACGCCACCACCGGAAGCAAGCTTGTTTCCGAACAGGCCTACGACAATGCTCGATTATCCGTACGCACTACCTTCGATGCCGTGACGCATGCGCTGCTGAACGCAACAATGACTGACGCCCAGGGCAACAGTCTCGGCCGGGCCATTGATTTGGTAGAGGCCGTCGACCAGGTGATGGGAGAGGAAGCCGGTGCAAGCGGCGATCACCAATTCCGGCTATATATGTATTTGAAACCCAATGCGGTTGACCTCCTGAGTCGCAGCCAGGAGTTCTTTCGTGATCGCGACAACGCCACATATCACAAGGGCTTCCCCATCAGTTACCGCCTCAAGAAGGGACCGCCCTCGATACAGATTTCGGTTTCGCGCGATCATAAACTGTCAGATATCGATATCGACTACCGCTCTTCGGGTTTCCCGAAGGCGCTAGTCAATGGACACTTGTCGGCTGCCAACTCGGACGTTCGTGCCGGCAATAACCTCGATCGTCACGATAGCCGCTGGTCGGGTCTCAATGGCTGGTGGCGCAACGTCTTTGGACTGCTCGGAACTGGTGGGAAGCCGACTGAGGAGGGCGCCACCGAGCGCCTCGGGGACATTCCTTTAAGTCCCGGGGTAAAAGCCGACCAGGGCGTGGATCGAAGCGCGCATGATTTCCTGCAACGCTGGGTGGTGGCCAAACAACCGAATCAGTCTGTTGCTTATTTTGCGCGACGCAGCTATCCGTGTTTGGATGTGTTAGCGCAGAAGAGCGGGCAATCCGCGCTGCCAGGGACGATTCGGGTGCGCACAATGATGGCCATGCAGAAGTTTAGCGACAGCACTGGCAGCGTTAATTCCGTTGCCGACGTGTTCGAGCCTGCCGACAAATGGTCGCAAACATTGAAACCGGCGAAGAACGCGTATGCCTCGGAATTCCGGCTGATGAGCGTGCCCGCGGATATGGCGCCGGATGAGGAATGTGTTGCCAAACCGGACGACGATTCCGCTAAACCGTCGAAAGACAAGTATTTTGCCACCGCTTTTCGCGGAAAAGGGGGAGACAGCCGGAACAAAGTGATGTCGCTGCTTTGGGCTCAGGAAAGCGGCTATTGGAAAATCATTGCCATCCGCGTCGAAGATAGCGGCGATGGCGACATCGTACCAAGCAACGCTGCCGTCCAGGTTATACCCTCAGCGGAAGAACCGCAGGAGATCGCGGGTGATCCCGGCGCCTTAACGAGCATCACCGAGTTTTATCAGGACTGGATCATAAGACGGAATGTTGCGCAGGCTTCTGCCTTCGCGTCCAAGTTGTCGTACGAATGTCTCGCGGCACCGTCCCAGGATGAGAAGAAGCTGACCTCCATAGCCAGAATCCAAGCTGGACTGGAACAGACGCTGGCGAAAATGCCATCAAGCGCGAATCTCTCTGGCATGATGTCGAGTGTGCAGCCGCTCGATGATCTGCTGCGCCCGGTCCGACAGGAGAATTCCCAGGCCTTCGCAATGATGGGGGTGCCAGATCAGATTGCGAATAGCTTTCTGTGCCAAAATCGTCAGCTGCCCGAAGCTGCTCCGGAATTGAATCCCGCTGATGCAACCTATGGAGCTTATTACTTGACGGCCAGCCGATTGAACTATGGTGAAGAAGAATCGCCCGCTCTCCTGTTGTTGTGGACCAAAGAAGGAGCGGGGTGGAAGATCGTTGCCTGGGCCGTTGAGCTTCCGTGACGGCGGATATTCGACCGCAACATGAAGCGGTGTTGCGGTGAAGCTGCCCAACAATGAAAGCTATGCTCGCAACGCGATAAAGCGCACAATCTAAAATTTCAGCCGCTTCGCTGCGGAATCAGTCGTTTCCCTGCGAGAAAATTTGCGACGCACACCCACGTGCAGCATCTTTTTTCACGTATCCATTGGGCGGTATCGGTTGCGCATTGGTCCTGAAGTGTGTTGGTCCGCCGGCAATAGGGCCGTTTCCACGGTCGTACTGGCCGCAGTGAATCGCGGGTTGCGACAAATGCCCTGCTGTCCAGCTGAGCAAGAAATCGAACATGATTCGTCAAGCGCTCATTCTCGCGTCCATTACCTTCTTCTCGTGGCCTCTCAATGCCCGAGAATCGACGGACGTGATCATCATGACGAACGGCGACCACTTAACCTGCAAGATTAAGCAGCTGCAAGGAGGAGTACTGTACGTCGGTGTTGATTATTTGGATGGTGATGCATCGGTTGACTGGAAAAAGGTAGCTCAGATCCAGAGCAATCAATTGTTCATTGTAAAGAGACAAGATGGGTCAGTATTCACGGGAACAATCAAGACAGCGCCCAAAAAGGCTGACGGTCAGCCGCCAACGCTTGAGATTGTGGATACGTCGCCGGCGGCTAAGGCCGTACCAATCGACCTCCTGCAAGTAGTTGAAGTTCGCCAGACATCAGAAAATTCTTTTCAGCGGTGGAGCGGCAGCATTAGCTCCGGAAGCACATACTCCAAAGGCAATAACGCGACCCAATACAACGCCGCTTTTCAGACTCGGTACCAGCAGGAACGTTGGGCAACAGAGATGAATGTGAGTTCAAATCTGGCGGCAAACAGCGGGGCAACGACCTCCACGCGCAATTCGCTGACCATTGATGCCTATCATCTCTTGCCTTGGGAAAAATACTTCTACGCAGGCCTTGCAGACTTCCTGCAAAGCTCGGTTCAAGGAATTAGGGTGCAAACATCTCTGGGCGCAAGCATCGGCCGGATTCTGAAGCAAGATAGCCATTCGCGGATTGCCGTAACGGGTGGCCTTGCCTGGCAGAGCACGAACTATCACGAAAAGGACGTTGCGGAGCCGGTGCAGAATGTCGCTTCTGGCCTCTTAGGACTGCAGGTAAATCTGTTTCGATTCAGTAAAACGGAGTTAGATATCAATGCGGCACTTTTTCCTGCGTTGTCTGACCCTGGCCGTTTTCGGTTCAGCACCAATGCATCTTACTTTGTCAAAATATTCGGCAAAGTATCCTGGAATTTGACATTTTATGGGAACTGGGACACGAACCCGCCTCCCACCTTTGCCGCCAGCGATTATGGAACCACCTCTGGTCTGAGTTGGGATTTCGGTAAGTGACGCTCACGGCGGAGCTCAACGTTTGACGGGAATGCCGGTTCCGCCAAACAGCCTGTCTAGCCGGGCGAGTTCAGCACGTCAATTTTTCGACAGTCGCAAACCTTACTCTCCAGCGTAGTCTGAATCTCGAGACCCGTTCCAGACATTAGGGCCGTGTTATACATGACCCGATGTCCCGCGCAAGATCAGCCGCCCTACTCACTTGTGCGATCGTTTGCTTCAGTCAAAAGCTTTGCTTTTCTCAACAGCCGACAGATATCGGACATCAAATCGCTTTGGATTTGCAGGCAGGAAAATACGACGACGCCAAAGTACTTATCGAGCATGCACTGCGGGAAAGACCACGCGATCCGCGCCTGTGGACCCTGGACGGCATCACTCTGGTTCGTCTGAATCAGAAAGATCACGCACTAGAATCGTTTCGGCATGCGCTTCAACTTTCACCGGATTATCTTCCCGCGCTCGAGGGAGCAGCACAGCTCGAGTATGAAGTTGCGCCCGACAAGGCTGTGCCGCTGCTCAAAAAAATTTTGAAGCAGCGGCCAGAAGATCGAACAAGTCATGCGATGCTTGCGGAAATTTCCTTCAAAAATGGGGACTGCGAGGCGGCCCGCGATGAGTACGCGGCAAGCCAGCTCTCGCCGCCACAATCGTCCGGCGCGTTGAAAGAATTCGGTTCCTGTCTGGTACAACAAAAACGAATTCAGGAAGCCCTGCCTGTTTTTCAGCGGCTAAGCGAGTTGGAGCCCGAAAATCGTAGGGCGCTGTACGAACTCGCCGTGGTGCAGTTTTTGAATGGACGTTATACCACTGCCATTAAGATTTTGGAATCGTTGCTTGCGCGAGGTCCTGATGCGGACGCTTTTGCATTATTAGGCGAAGCATACGAGGCGATCTCTGACACGGAACATGCGATCGGCGCACTGCGGCGAGCAATCTCAACCAAGCCCGATGTACCGGAATATTACGCCGATCTGGCTTACATCTATCAGGCACAGCGCGACTTTCAACAGGGGATCGATATCGTCAACGCGGGGTTGCAACGAAATCCGAAGGCTGCATCGCTCTATCTGGCGAGAGGCATTCTGTACAGCGAATTGGCGCAATTCGAGAAAGGGCTGGCTGATTTCAATACTGCGGAGGCGCTGGATCCGAATGTCGATTTAGGTTCCGAAGCTCGCGGGTTGGCAGAGCTGCAACGCAATGATCTGCCCGAAGCCGAACGAATTGTGCGTGAGCGGATCCGGCAGCACCCCAATGATGCATTTCTGTATTATCTGCTCGGTGAGACTCTGCGCAAAAAAGGCGCCGGTACGACGAGTGACGAATCCGAGCAGGCGGTGAATGCTCTTCTCAGGGCGGTCGAACTTGACCCGACGCTCACTCTCGCACGAGACGCACTTGCCGCGATCTATTTAGCGCAAGGAAAAACGGATGAAGCGATTGCACAGAGCAGGGCAGCCTATCGCGCGAATCCGAGCGATGAAACTGCGCTGTATCACCTGGTTCTCGCGTTGCGAAAGAGCGGCCAGACTGAGGAACTCCCCGAACTTCTGCGACAGCTGACTCGGCTAAAGAAACGGAACCAGCCGCAGGAATCTCTGGAACAAAAATATTCAGCCGTCGATCAACCCAAAACCGAAGGACCGCCCGTCACGGCGCCGCAATGAAATCGATTCTCGTGATGCTCTCGTGCCGGAACGTGTACTTCAATTGCCCATTATTCACGGTCGAGTTGGATGTCTGCGGGACGATATGTTCCGGCTCCACTTCGTCGTTCATTTCATACCGGCTCTCCGCAAACAGTGTTTGAATCCGGGCGGTCCCATGCGCTGCAAGTCCGCTTATCGCAACGGTCGCGGGCATGTCCTGTGTTAAATGACGATTTACACAGAAGAGCGTAAGGCGGTCTTTCGCTTTGTTCATCACCGCGACCGTGTCCAGATACGGAACATCGGTGATGTCGGGCAAGCGGGTTACGCCACCGTGCACATCATAATGGCCCGCGTTGTTCTCGACATCCACGCCTAAATCGGCGTCCGCCGTGGAGAACATCCGAAAGGCATAGTACGCGGGGGTGGCAAATACACGCCCACGTTTCTTCCAGATACCGGCAAACTCGATAATCCCGGTCATATCCGAAATGGGTACAATGTCGGCGTTTCGCATCAGCATATTGAGAAAGCCGCCGGTTGCGATTGCACCGGCCATGTTGTCCCACCTTGGCGCATTTGGAGTGTTGCCGTTACAGCAGACAAAAAGCCACTCGGTAAATGCGATATGTGCCTTATTGCGGAAATTGGCGCTTTCGTTTATCTGCTGCTGGATGTCCCGCAGCTTACGTCCCAATCCTACCGGCAGCGCAAATGTTGCCGCAGCGATCTCATCAGGCGTCGCTGTTCGATTCGTCATGCGGTCCGTTGTAACCACAAAGTGCGTTGAGAGAAAATCGAAGGTCCCGGGAGCATTTGTCAGTTGAGCAGCATTCCACTTCTGGTAAACATCAGGATCCTGTCCGGTCGCAATCAAGCGAGCTTCGGGATCAACGGCGCGCACGGCCTTGCTAAACTCAGCCGTGCGACCCGGTAGTTCTTCGAGCGTCGGATAACCCAGGTTCCAGTCTCCCCACAGTTCGTTTCCGAGTTCCCACAAGTTTCCGGCGTGCTTCGTCCAATGCTGATTTACATAGCGAACCCAATCTGCGGCTTCGGTTGGGGTACCGCTCCCTAGGTTAAGAGCGATCTGCGGCTCAGCACCGATTAGTTCACAAAAGCGCAGAAATTCATCCGTGCCCAAAGTGTTGTATTCGGGAATACCCCAGGCAATGTTTCGCATGCTTACGCGTTTGTCGATTGGACCGATTCCGTCGCGCCAATGGTATCCGGAAGTGAAGTTTCCACCGAACCTCACGAGAGGTGTATTCATCTCTTTGGCCATCGCAATCATGTCCGAATCAAGATCGTTCTTGGCATCGGCCGGCAATAGACTTGCCTCGTCCAGCAGCACTCGCTCGTCCCCCTCGACGGTGATCACGAAATCGGCCGGTTCCAGGGGCTGGATCCGCCCCGGCGGAAGCTCGAGCTCAAACGTATACTTCCGCCAATCGTTAGCATCAGCAGCAATCTTGGCACTGCTGAAAACCTGGTCTGCAGCGTCAGCTCTCCGTATGGAAATGTCCAATGCCGCCGCTCCACTGAGGTGCTTAACGTATAGACTGCCTCGATAGTGAAGCTCTCGATGAACAGGCAGATAGATGCGCTGCTTAATTCCCGTCTGTTTGTCCGGCACACCTATAATCTCGAGGGATTCGAAAGAGTTCGCGGCATCTCCTCGTCGAGGTTCATAACGGTTCCCTTCGCGAGGATCGAGCGGTTCCCACGGCAGCGGCAATGCCAGCTGCGAAGCTCGGGACAACGAAGGTTGTTCCCGAAGCATGCGTGAAACGTTCGCTGCACTCCAAAGCCCTGATTCGAAACTGGGATTTTGTAAGATTTCGGCCCACAAGCCGTTGTAAGTGGAGTTTCCGATTGGCTCCAGAAAACTGCCGAATATGGTCCGAGGGATGGTGAAATCGGCTCGCTTCGCAGCATTTATTTTTATGGAGACAGTGTCAGTTGCCGGGCGCGTACCGGTCTGCGGCCCGCGATACGCGAGCAGTCCAGCAGCACATAGGAGTCCTACAGCAAACGATCCAGTTTTCATAATCAATGGACGCTTTCCGTTTCCGGCAAAACGAGCTTTAGTTGGGTTTTGCTCGCCTGCATTGCCGCGTTGGTCAGATTGGAGGCGATGCTCTTCTCCTTCTCCGCCTGTTCTGGTTCATGTTTTCGAAGAAACAAAATAGATAACTTGTAATGTGCGGCGGCGAGCGAAGGGTCGTGTTCAACGGCCGCGGTCAGGAGCGTTTCCGCCTCGTCGAGTTTGCCCTTGCGCATCAGGATGTCGCCCAACAGCACGTTGGCTTTTGCATCGCCGGCGTGGACAGCAAGCGCTGTCCGCAAGAGCTTCTCAGCAGAATCCAATTGTCCATCATCAAATTCAAGCTGGGCAAGCTCATATGCTGCCCCGCCGAGAGAAGGGTCAAGCGCCAAAGCATGTTTCAACTGCACGCGAGCATCTTCCAATCGATTTAATCTGATGTCGAGCCAGCCCATGGCATAGTACGCCGGCGCAAACTGCGAAGCCCGGTGAGAGAGTTGTTCAAAAAGATCATATGCCTGCTGCCAATTCTGCAAAGAAATCTTTGCCCGCGCGAGTAGATATAGGGCCGCATTGTTCGAAGGCTGAAGCTGATAGGCCCGACTTAATGCATCCTGCGCATCCAATCCTAAATCGCGCCGGATACACACTGCACCAAAGTGCGTCAGCGTTACCGGGTCGTTTGGCGCCAGGGTTCGGGCGCGGATCAGATAAGCCAACGCCTTTTCATCAACTCCTTGCTTTTCCGCCGCAGTGGCGGCATCATTTAACGCGGCAACATTATCGGGGGCGAGCGCGAGCGCCCGATCAAAGCTGGTTTGCGCGCTAGGGGCATCGCTCAACAGTTCCGCCCGGCCTCGCTCCTCCCAGTAGTCACTACTGCCACTGAGTTCCGCCTCCAGCGACTTCAGTTCTTGGAGCGCTTTCGCCGGGTCGCCTGTCCGAAGGTTGGAGGCGGCGAGGCTGAAGCGTACGCCCGGTTTGTCGCTTCCCAGCTTTACCGCAATTGAAAGGTAAATCTTCGCTTTGACGTATTCCGCGTTACGAAAGAAGAGAAGCCCCAAATTTTCGTTTAGATCGGCAGATTGCGGCGCCAGTTCCAGTCCGCGTTCAAACGCTCTTTTTGCGGGCGCGAGCTCACCCGCTTCCGTTTCCGCAATACCGAGGAGATTCCAGAAAGTCACCTCATTCGGATATCGCCCAACGGTTTGCAGCAGTAAGTTCGAAGCGTCGTTAAAGCGTCCGCTCTGAATAAGTACAATTGCTTGTTTCTGGATAGCATTGATATTCTCCTGCACGACCGGAGTGGCCTTACAGGAAAAAAGCAAACATGTTGCCCGGAGCAGAAGTGTTATGGAAGTCGCCGAAACCAAGCCCAGCCCACTTTTTCTCACGATATGAGATTCTCGCTGATCGCAATTCACGTAGTATTACTCGATAACAAAACGTCTTTAAGCGCTTACTAACAAGATATAATTTTGGCCACGGGGTTCCGCCCGCGGGGTTAGTTGCACAATCAACCGTGGTGGAGGGTTTGTGAGCACACGCTTCATGCGGCAACGATTCGCCGCTTGTGTATTTGTAGCCGCTTTTTCTTTCGTAGCGCAAGCGCAAACGAACAACGGCATTCTCGCCGGAACGGTCTACGATCCTTCTGGTGCTGCCATCGAGGGCGCGCAGGTTTCAGCAAAAGCCCAGGCGACAACTTTCAGTCTGACGACGACGACCGGGCCGGACGGAGGTTTCCGATTTCCGTCTGTTCCCATCGGTCTTTACGATGTGACGGTAGCGCACCCTGGTTTTTCCACACAGACGCAGCCGGGCGTTAACGTCCAGATCAGCACGACGACGGCCGTCAAAATAACGCTTAGCGTAGGAACCGCAGAACAAACAATCACTGTAGAAGCGGAGAGTACCAGAATAGAGACGGAAAGTTCGGATGTCGGAACTGTCATAAGTTCCACTCAGGTGGTCGAACTTCCGCTGGCTCTTGGCGGCGTAGGAGCAATGCGCTCCCCGGAAGCATTCGTTTTTCTCGCGCCTGGAACGGTGGGTCCGGGCACAGCTAACAGTAACAATGGAATCTTCATCTCCAAGATCGGCGGTGGACAGAGCTTCGGATCAGACGTTCTTCTGGACGGGACCAGCATTCTCAGGTCTGAAAACGGCTCTTCGTTCGATGAAGCTGCACCCTCCGTAGAAGCCATCTCCGAGTTCAAAGTTATTACGTCGTCAATGCCTGCCATTTACGGGCGCACCACCGGCGCTGTTGAGACCTTCACAACGAAGTCCGGCACGAATCAATTCCACGGAACCGCGTACGACATCCTGCAGAATGAGGATTTGAACGCGAACTCCTGGTTTAACAATGGATTTGCGGCACAGTGTGCTCCGGGCGATACCGCCTGCCGCGATCAATACCAGCGAGCTCCGGACAAGAAGAATGACTATGGCGTCAACCTCGGTGGCCCTGTTCTGATACCAAAGCTCTACAGCGGACGGAACAAGAGCTTTTTCTTCTTTAACTGGGAACAATACAACCAACACATTGGCGGAACTGCAACCAGCATCCTGCCAACAACCGCCGAGCGCGGTGGCGACTTTTCGGGAATCTTGAATACCGGCGTCGTATTGGGCACTAATCCATGTACCGGGCAGCCAATCTATCAGGGGCAGATTTTTGATCCGAACACCACTACCATCGGTCCTACCGGCGTCCCTTGCCGCACTCCATTTCCCAACAATGTGATTCCAGGCAGCCGGATTTCGCGCGTGACGCAAAATTTCCTCGCTACGTTGCCTGCCACCAACGCCGCCCTCCCCAATGGCCAGAATTACGTTCTGAACAGCACCACCACCCTGAACAACACTACGTACACGATTCGAGTCGACCACTCTATCTCTGACAAAAGCAAGATCTTCGGGATGTACGACACGCGTGACAATGCGCGGTTCGTCGGAGGAAACTACAACCTGCCGCCTCCGCTGGCTTCGAACGGCTGGGAACAGAACTTCGTCACACACTACGGACGCGCCGGATGGGATTACATCCTTTCGCCAACGATGTTGAATCACCTGTCACTTGGCTATAACCGCACCAACAGCCAAAACTATTCCGACGGCGCGCTTCAAGGAATCAATGGCACGAATTGGAATGCCCAGTTCGGCATCACCGGTATTACTGGGACTAATTTCCCGATCGTGAATATGGGTGAAGGTGTCCCGCAACTGAGCGCAAGCAACAACGATAACGAGGTTGACAACGGCGAACGTTTGAATGACTCACTCAGCTGGATGAAGGGCAGGCACAGCATAACGTTTGGCTTCGATTTCCGGAATCAGAATTTCAGCCGGTTGGGGGGAAATAATGACTCCGGCACGTATAATTTTGCGCGTGCACAAACAGCTGCGGACCAGGCTCTGTCGGGTCCCAGTGGTAATTCAATTGCCAGCTTCATTCTTGGTGCAATTGATAACAGCAATGCGTTCGTACCCGGTCATACTCCCCGGTGGATTTCCCAATACTACGCAGGCTTCGTGCAAGACGATTGGAAGGCTACTCCTCACTTCACCCTGAATCTCGGGCTTCGCTGGAGTGTTGACGTGCCCCGGCGAGAGTCCTACAACGATACGTCGAACTTTAGTCCCGCTGTGCCCAATCCAGCTGCCGGCGGCATTTTAGGCGGGATGGTGTTCGGAAACACTTGCCACTGCAATGCGAGATGGGCGGATACCAAATATCACGATTGGGCGCCTCGGCTTGGGTTTGCATTCAACCCGAACGGCGGGCGCTTTGTTATCCGCGGCGGCTATGGAATTTTGTACTCCCCTCTTCAATACACAGACTTTGGCGGAAATCAGGTTCAAGGCTACTCCGGTACCCCAACCTTCAACAGCCCGAATGGCCTTGACCCCGCGTTTAACTGGGACAATGGCTTCCCTCCGTTTGCCCCGCCTCCGTTCCTAGACCCGTCTGTCGTAAACAAAGGAAATCCGAATTGGATTCAGCCCCGCTTCGGCCAGCCGGGAATCATTCAGAGCTGGAGTTTCCAGGTACAAGGGCAGGTCTCAAAAGACATGGTGGCCACTGTCGGTTGGGTTGGTCAACGCGCGCAAAACCTGCGCTCCGCCCTCATGAACTGGAACAACATACCTGTTGGCAATCTGGCGTTAGGGACAACGTTGAATCAGCCCGTAACAGCGAATACGCTTGGCGTCGGCGCGCCTTACCCGACCTTCTTCAACGATTGGGGAACCGGTGCACCTGTTTGGCGGGCCCTTCGGCCTTACCCACAGTACGACTTCATCTACATGGATGTTCTTCAAAATATCGGACAGTCAACCTACAACTCGCTGCAGGCCTCACTGGAACGCAGGCTCAGCGCCGGGCTGAGTATGCAGGCATCATTTACTTGGTCGAAGACGCTTACGGACGCGGACAGCATCTTGCCGGGGATTAACGGCGGTATCGAACAAGTGCAAAATCCCGCCAATCTGCAAGAGGAAAAAGCACTCAGCAGTCAGGATGTGCCGTATATGTTCACGACGGCCATTTTGTATCAGCTGCCTTTTGGGAGAGGCAAAACGATGCTGAATCACGGCATCGCGGGAGCAATCCTCGGAAATTGGGAAATCGGCACCGTATTGCGATATCAGAAGGGCGTACCGATTTCGTTCGGTTGCGCGAATGGAATTCCCGGGTGGCAGAACTGTATCCGTTTTAATCGCGCCTCGGCGCCGCCGCTAGCGCCTGACGCACGCAGCAATAGCTTCAATCCTTTTACTCAGAACTTCTTCAATCCGGTCTGCACGTATCTTGGACAACCAGGGTGTGCGTTCGCGGATCCAAACACTGAATTAGTCGCAGCGGGTAGCAATGTCACGGTTCAGCAAGGCAGGGGCGGCCCCTATTCCTTTGGTGATTATCCGCGTAATAACGGTGACGCGCGCTCGCCTAACTATTACAACGAAGACTTCAGCGTGCTGCGCAATTTCCCGATCTATGAGCGCGCGACAATCCAATTGAAGGCTGAATTTTTGAATGGCTTCAACCGACATATTTTCAGCGTTCCTGACGCGAACCCATACGATTCGACCTTCGGACAAGTCAACAATACGATAGACGCTCAGCGAATTATTCAGTTCACGATGCGGTTGAATTTCTAAGCCTCAGCTAATCTGATTGCAGGTGTTTAGTCAGTGTAGGGGCAATCCCACAGGGCCCGCCCGCCACATCGGGCGGGCCTTCCTCATAGCCTCAACAGCTCTTCTTTTGGCGAAAGCTGCGCAACCGCAGGCTGCATCCGAAACTGCTCAGGCAAGCTACACTATCGGATCGAAGCAATTTGCCGATCACAAGTTCGCAGAGGCCAAAGAATCTTTTCAACGCGCGATTCAGATCGATCCGATGTTCGCGGATGGATATCGAGGGATCGGCCTGACCGACCTGGAACTTCACGATTACGAGGGAGCTTATCACGCCTGGGTTAAAGCCGTTGAGCTGAATCCCCAAGACCAGAAATCAAAGTACTGCCTTGGCCGATTATTTTACGATGCGGACATGCCGAATGAATCCGCGGCTTGGCTACGGCAGGCTCTTGAATTGAATCCGGCTGATTATCAGGCGATGACGTATCTGGGTCTTTGTGCCGAGGCTCTCAATTTCAGCGACACAGCTGTCCAACTGTACCGTAAAGCGATCCTGGAGAGCGATGCACAACATAAACCGTACTCATGGGCTTACCTCAGCCTGGCTAATTTTCTGAAAAAACAAGGGAAGCCAGCCGAAGCCATTCCTGTGCTGGAACAAGGCATCGAGAAGTGTCCTGAAGCTCATGAACTCGCGACTCTAGGTGAGTTATTGGCCGCGCAAGGGCAGATTGACAAAGCGGAAATACTTCTTCGCCGGGCGATCGCACTGGATCCAGCACTCTCACAACCGCACTACCGGCTTGCCTTGATATTGAAGTCCTCAGGCCGCTCGGAGGAAGCCCAACAGGAGATGCTACGCTTCCGAGAAGCGAAGAGCCGGGAAGATATGGCCCCGAAGGTTATTGCGATACGCAAGTCACTTACTTCTCAGTAATCGTTAGGATTTTCCGTATCTGCGGATTTTGGATCACCTGTTTTGTCCCGCTTGGCCATGCGATCTCAATACTACGAATGGCGGCCTCGCGGCCGATGCCAAAAAATAGCCGCCTGTCCTGCGCAGACTGGTAACTTGCGGTGGTAGTCGCCATTCCATATTGAACTTTCCCGGATTCGGACGTCAGCTTTACCTTCGCCCCGATACCGTCGCGATTGCTTCGAGTACCACGCAGATTGATACCGATCCAGCCGTTTTGATTTCCGCCATCGTTGCGTAGAACGTAGGCCGGCCCCCCACATGTAACGACTACCGCGTCGATGTCACCATCATTGTCGAGATCGCCGAACGCCGCACCTCGGCCTGCCCATTTTTCTGTGAAGACTTGTCCCGATTCCGCCGAAACATTCACGAATTTTCGGTCTACCTGTCGCAACAGAAGCATCGGCTGCAAATATTCGAGGTGCGGCTGCATCTTTTGAACGTTATCCAGAACATGACTGTTCACAAACAAAACATCTTTGTGGCCATCGTTGTCATAGTCGAAAATGCGCATGCCCCAACCGCCCAAAAGACGGGTAAACTCGCCCAATCGTGATATTCCCGTATCGTAGCTAAAAGTGCCGTCACCATTGTTGTGGAAGTATGCGTATGTCTCGTTTGAGAGGGCCGTGGTCACGATGTCAGGCCTGCCGTCCTCGTCTACATCCGCAGCGTCCGTTCCCATTCCCGCAAATACTTTCCCGTCATCGGTAAAACCCACACCAGCCGCCCAGCCATTTTCTTTGAATGTGCCGTCACCGTTGTTTAGAAAGAGGAACTGTTGGAAGGAATCGTTTGCGACAACGACATCCAGGCGTCCGCGATTGTTGAAATCGGCGAAGGCTACACCCAAGCCCTTGCCGGGGCTGGCAGCGATATGCGCTTTATCACTGACGTCTGTGAATGTTCCGTCGCCGTTGTTATGAAAGAGGTAATTCGATACCGGTTTGAAGTTATCCGGGTGGCAATACGATCGGCCGCCTTCCGCTCGCGACCCGCAGACCACATTCTTAGAAAAGTTCCAGTCCACGTATCGGCAAATGAACAGATCCAGTCTGCCATCGTTGTCGTAGTCGAAAAATCCGGCGCTCGACATCCATCCTTCGGTGCGTAAACCTGCACGCTGCGTAATATCGGTGAAGGTTCCATTGCCGTTGTTGTGATATAGAATCACGCTTCCGTAGTTCGTAACAAGAAGGTCTTCAAAACCGTCATTATCGAAGTCTCCAACCGCAGCGCCCATTCCGAATCTATGGCCACGCACGCCGGCCTGTTCCGTCACATCAGTGAATGTGCCGTTTTGGTTGTTGCGATACAGCCGGTTCCAGAATTGTGGAGCAGTCTTATCCGGAGGTTCATCTTCACGCTGACCTGGATGAATCCTGGCGCCGTTTACCAGAAAGATGTCTGGCCATCCGTCGTTGTCATAATCGAGAATCGCGACACCGCCCGTCATCGTCTCGATCAAGTACTTTTCCGGAGTAGCCGAGTTATTGTTCTTGAAGGAAATACCGCTGGATGGCGTGATGTCCGTGTAGGTGACCGCGTTGCTACCTCGTTCGGCCCGGCTGAGCGCCGCGGCAGAATAGAGCGCCAGAAGAACAATACTGGCGGTAGCTCCAATCACGCGCTGAACCATTCTGGGCTTGATAATCGCATACTTGCATCATGCGCCTTGTACAGTTAGCCAACACAGCCGGGACGCGACGGGTCGCTCTCGTCGATGGTTCCAGACTCAGGCCGCTGGACCGCTTCTCCTGCGTTTACGATCTGGCGATGTCTGCGATAGAAGCGCAATGTAGCCTGGCATCGTTCGTTTCAACCCAGGCGGCCGAGAGGGAGGTCGCCGTGGATTATGACGAAGTCTACATCGGGAAATCCGAGTGGCGCCTCCTTCCGCCCATCGACCATCCGCAAGCGCCGTCAAAGTGTTTGGTTAGCGGCACGGGATTGACACATACCGCGAGCGCAGAAAAACGGCGAACGATGCATGCCAACACCGTGCCGGAGAACGACAGCAGCCGAATGTACAGATGGGGAGTGGAAAACGGAAGACCAGATCCGGGTGCAATCGGAATCCCACCCGAATGGTTCTATAAGGGAACGGGCGATATCGTTCGCGCCTGTGGCGACGCCCTGAGGGTACCCGGTTTCGCGGAGGACGCAGGCGAGGAACCGGAAATTGCAGGACTTTACCTGGTTGATGGGAGTGGGCAACCAAGGCGAGTGGGAATGAGCATTGGAAACGAATTTGCCGATCATCAATTCGAGAAGCGTAATTATCTCTATCTTGCGGCCTCGAAACTGCGCGAGTGTGCTCTTGGACCGGAACTCTGGGTCGATCCAGTCTTCGAGGACATTCGCGGGCAGGTCAAGATTGAACGCGATGGACGTGTAATCTGGTCATCCCAACTTGCCACCGGGCAGAAAAACATGTGCCATTCACTGGCGAATATTGAACACCATCACTTTAAGTTCCCGGAACACCGGCGGCCGGGAGATGTTCACGTCCATTTCTATGGAGCTGATGCCTTCAGCTTTGGCGAAGGTATCGTGTTGCGAGGCGAGGACGTTGTCGAAATTGCTTTTGACGGTTTTGGACGCCCGCTTCGAAATTCCGTTTGTTTTGAACCTCGGGATCATCGACCGATAACAGTTATGCCGGTTTAGTGCGCTTCTGCATTCGCGACCGTCCAGGTACGTGCTAATCCTTATTCGAGGCAACACATGGCATACACTTTCGGCTCGCTGGTGTTCACGCCGGTCGTACAGGCGCTGCAGGAGCGATATGGCAGCCGGCCCCAATATGCAAAAAGAGAAGAATCCGGCTTTACACCTGTGCGTATCGGACCCGACGAAGAACTATTTTTAGCCGAACGCGACAGCTTCTATATGGCAACTGTGGGAGTGACCGGCTGGCCATACATACAACACCGCGGGGGATCCAAAGGCTTTCTGAAAGTAATCGACGAGCAAACAGTTGCGTTCGCCGACTTCGGCGGAAACAAGCAGTTCATCAGTACAGGCAATTTGATGACAGATGACAGAGTGGCGCTGATACTTGTCGACTATCCTCGTAAGGCGCGGCTCAAAATCCTAGGACACGTTAAGATCTTCGAAGGCGCTGAGGCGGACGAGTGGCTCGATAAAGTTCGTGACCCGGAGTATGCCGCGGTTATACAGCGTGTGTTTGTGATCCACGTGGAAGCAAGCGACTGGAATTGCCAGCAACATATCACTCCACGGTTCACGAAAGAGCAAATCATGATTGTGCTAACGCCATACGAAAAACGAATGCAGGCGTTGGAACAGGAAAACCAGAAACTCCATAGCGAAGTAGCGCGATTGAAAGTCGAGCGCGAATCGATAACCTGATCTTGCCGAACTTTACCTGGTGAGTTACGTTTTCCGATTCTCGATCAAATACTCCGTAGTTCGAAGCGCGAACGCAAGGATGGAAATCGTGGTGGTTTTGTCGGTGCAATTAGGGAAAACGCTCGCATCGCATATGTAAAGATTCGGCACGTCATGGGTCTGCCCGAAATGGTTCGTCACAAACCGTTTCGGATCGTTGCCCATACGGCAAGTACCGGTTTCGTGCAGACTGGTTCCCGGAATATCAATTTCTCCCGCGCCTAAATACTCCGCGCCACTGGCTCGCAGAAGGTCCTCGCACGCTTGCTTACCGTGTTCCCACATCAGCAATGTGTTCTCGTCCCAAGCGAAGCTGATACGGGCTGCCGGAATACCATAGATATCCTTCACGGCCGGGTCGATCGAAACGTAGTTGGAATCACTGCGCTGTGTCGGAGCCTGGATATAAAAACTAACCGGAGTAGGATAGCGCCGTTTGATTTCGCGTTTGAAATCGCGGCCGAATCCTTCCAGTTGGCCGGCGTAATAAGGAAAACCCGCGCAGCCGCCATCAGGGTATACGGAGTAACCACGAATGAATTTTTCCTGCTTCGGATTTTCGAGATTCTGCCAGCGCGGCAACCAGGCTACCGTGCTTGCGGAAACGTTATCCGGAAAACTCGGCTGCCCCAGCAACTGCGGCAGATAGCCGCGCGCCGTCGTGCCGTACAGGTGATCGCACAGATTACGGCCAACCTGCCCGCTGGAATTGGCAATTCCATCCGGCCAATGACGAGACTTCGAATTCAACAAAATCCTGGCAGATTCGACGCACGAGGCCGCGACGACCACAGCACGCCCATAAACCTCAATTTCCTGCTTCGTGTTCCTGTCAACATACGCAACGCCGGCAGCATGTCCGTTCTCATCGGTAAGAATGTTTTTTGCAAGCGCGTTTGTTCGGATTTCCAGATTGCCCGATTTCTCGGCAGCAGGAAGAAAAAACCATGGCGTAGAAAAAAACGAACCGGTGTCACAGCCGTCGGTGCAGTTGCCGCAGTAGTGGCAGGCCGGGTGACCAGCATGAGATCGCGTCAACTGCGCGATTCGATCGGGCAAGTAAGGAATACCGATTTTCTTTGCGCCACTTTCCAGAATGCAATCCATGCAGCGAAAGTTCATTGGCGGCAGATATTCGCCATCCGGGTTACTGGGTCGATTCTGCACTGTGCTTGCGACACCGATCATCCGCTCCACACGCGTGTAGTACGGCGCAATCTCTTCGTACGTGATCGGCCAGTCCACATCGTAACCATCGCGGCTGGCCGCTTTAAAGTCAATATCGGAAAACCGAGCCGACGATCGTCCCCAAAAATTTGTTTTGCCTCCCACGGCGAAGCAGCGCCGCCAGGTCCACACTGTTCCCGGAGCCGTTGTGAAAGCAATGTCGTGCTCCCAGATACCTTCGGTGTACTCGTTGTCCATGTACCCGATGTAGTCTTTGCGCTTCTTCGGATCTCCCAGGCCGCGAAAGGGCAGGTCGTACGGCTGTTTGTGGTTGCGGAAATCCTTATGCGGGTCCAGCCGCCGGCCGCCGTTCAACGCACATACTTTTGCGCCCGCCTGGCATAACGCATGAATGGCCATGCCGCCTCCAGCGCCGGTCCCAATCACAACAACGTCATATATCTGTTTCGGCATTCAAACTCTCGGCGCCGGGAGATGTTTATGCTCCGGGTCGTCACGGTGCGGGCATTCGGGCGATGCGGAATAGAGCCGCAAACCGGGGTAATCGAGCGCTTCCAGGCCGATCCGGCTGGTGTAATAGCCCAGCACCGTATATTTGCGAATCAAAGCAAAAAATTCCTGGCCCGGTACCTCGGTGGGCGCTTGCTGAGAACGAAAAGCCAGCTTCCGCAGCAACGCTTCGTGCTGTTCCAAAGAAAGCTGTGAAAAATTCTTTCCTTCCTTCTCGAAGGCAAATGCGTTCAACCAGGCAAGTCCCGTACGGAACGGATATTGCAGTTCGTCGTCGTGCGCCACCATGAAATCGATAAACTCGGCTACTCCCGCGTCGTGCGCACCCGGACTATCGTCCGCCGGGAGTATCAAGTCACTGACCTTATCTACAATTTCGTATTCCGCCGGCGTAAAGAACGATGGTTTATACGTTGACGGCCGCGTCGATACCGCCGACGTATTCTCAGTCGCACACACCCATCGGCTGAAGCCAGGGAATTGGCTAAGCGTCGCGACTTTAGCCAGCATCGCCAAGATCTGTCGTCTGTCAGGAGATTGATTCGCCATGACCTGTTGCCGTCTACAGATGAGAAGCGCCTAAGCCGGGGAAGCCGGCTTCAGAACCCGTGACAGTGGAAGCCCATCGGAATGTTCCCGGAATGATGCCCCGTGATTCAGCGGCGCGGTATGCCAAAAGCTGAAGCGGAATTACCTCGAACACTGATGCAAATCGTGCCGGCACGTTTTCTTGCCAATGGCCAAGCGTCATAACGCCCGGCGAGGCAAGCGGCTGCCCAATCCAGCACACTGCCGCACCCATTCGATGAAGATCCTCCGCAAACTGTTGATCAAGCTGCCGGGTCGCGGGCTGGGTGCCGATGATGACGGCCCGAATGTTCTTGTCCGCTGCTTCTACAAAGCCGTGCCGGAACTGTGCGACCGACATTCCGACCGCGGGAGTCTTTGCAACCTCGTGCATCAGCAATACTCCTTCGTCGACTGATGGCAGACCGGGACCGCGGCCGAGGATGTAAAGAGAAGAGGTCAGATTGATGAAGGATTGCCACGTTTTGCTAGCCGAAATGGTGCCGTCTATCCAGGCAGGAAGCAGATGAATCGTCGCATCCAGGTCGGCTTTCACCGAATCCAGATCGTCGAGATATGCTGCCGCGAGGAAAAGAAGTGTCACCACGGACGCTATATAAGTTTGCACTGCAACCAGCTGATCGGATGGACTATTCAGCAGGATGTGTTCGGAAGTACGATCCGCCAATGTTGTATTCGGTACGTTCGTAACCCCGATCGTCTTGCAACGAACACGCTCGAGAAGCTTGACGGTTTCGATACTTTCGCCGGAACGCGAAACTAGAACCAGCACAGTGCCTTGGGCGGCGAGTGCATCCAGAAAGTGAAGCAGTTCAGCCGTCTCAACAACGGATATGTCGATCCCCCGCCCCGCAAGCACGTAGCGCATTGGCCCACATGCAAACAACGAAGCACCCATGCCGGTCAGAACGATGCGCTTTGCTGCCTTCAAAAGCTCTGCACATCTCCGAAGAGTAGCTAAGCCGGGCCCCAACTGGTAATCAGCGACGATCTGAAGCGCACTTGGCTGCGCCAATATGTTCTCAAGAAGAGGCGTGCTCACTTAATGCTCATCCAACGATAGGTGGTCCATATAGTCTGAAAACGAATCGTATCACCGATGGCCAAAGCTCAGGCAGTTCCGAACGGCCATTCCCTCAGCCGGCGTGCGCGCCAGAGGTAAACGAAGGCGCCGAGAAAGGTCACGCCGACACCCGTCAGTATGTAAGTCAGTCCGCTGCAACCGAGAACAAAGACCCACCCGGCAAGAGCGCATAGAACCGGTAACGGGTAAAGAGGCATTTGAAATGGCCTCGCAATGTCCGGCCGCCGTCTTCGGATCAGCATCAGACCGATACATTGCGCGCCAAATTGCGTGATGATTTGAATCACAATAAGCGACCGTATGAGCGCATTCAAGCTGAGTAAGCAGCACGCCGCCGACACAAGGCCCATTGCTACCACAGAGAACGACGGAAATCCGCGTTGTGGATGGACGCGGGCAAAGCTCGAAAAGAACTGCCCTTGCACAGCGGCCGCATACGGAACCCGCGTGTATCCGAGCAGCACGCAAAACACCGACGCAAACGCTATTACAAGAATCAGAGCCGTCATAAGTCTAGCCGCAGTCCATCCATAAAGACGAGCAGTGAAGTCTGAAATGACAGTCGTCGAATTCATCGCGTCACGCCAAGGTATGACGCCGATGATCGAGAAGCTCATGGCGAGGTAAACAACAGCGAGAATGATAATCGACAGCAAGACAACGCGCGGTATTGTGGATTCCGGTTTCTGAATTTCCCCCCCGATCAGACACACGTTGAAATAGCCGCTGAAATCATACGTGCTAATCAACGTCGCCGCACCTAAACCGAGAAAAAATTGCGTTGACAAGCGAAATGCGCCAGCCGGAAATTGGAATGCTCGTTCTGCGCTGAAATGCGTCGCTCCGCCCCAAATGATGATGCCGACGGCGAGGACAAGTGCTGCCCACAGAACGATGGAGATTTTGCCGATGGCGCGGATGTCCCGATACAGAAGAAATGTGGCAACAATACAAACCGCCATCGCCACGGCAGTCTCCTGCCCTTTTGACATCTGAGGGACTAAATACCGCGCGTAATCCGCAAAGCCGACGCCACCTGATGCCGCGGTGAGCGGGCCCACCAGCATGACTTGCCAAAGGAACAGGAAGCCCATGAGTTTCCCCAAAGACCTTGGACCAAAAGCCTGTTGTAAATAGTCGTATGAGCCGCCGCTGTCCGGCATCGCCGCGCCGAGTTCCGCCCACACGAGGCCGTCGCTAAGCGAAATGAGCGCGCCAAAGATCCAACCAAGAAGTGCCTGAGGCCCCGCCATCGCCGCAAGCATAAGGGGGATCGTTAGAAACGGTCCGACACCCACCATGTTCAACATGTTCGAGGCAAGGGCCGGGAAAAGACTCATGCCTCGTTTCAGTTCTGATGTGCTGCGGCCGGTTATGGTTTGGGGCACTATGTAACGCTGTCACAAATAGTCCCACACTGCTGCATTGGCCCCCAAAAACGTTTTCTCATACAATTCAAACAGCGAGTTCAATCATGCTTGTACAAATACCTCTGACCAACAACACTGATGTCGACCTGAACACCACCTACGACGCAGTCATCGTTGGGTCGGGTGCAGGGGGCGGCATGGCCGCTCACGTCCTTACGGGTCACGGCTTGAAGGTGCTGCTTCTCGAAGCCGGGAAGTATCAGGACACCAGTAAAGTCCTGCATTCCATGGAGTGGCCTTACGATAATCCGAATCGCGGCAAGATGCCGCCTGACTACCACGCTCTGTCTCTGAACGAATACACCATTCGAAATCCGCCTTACGCGCAAAACTCCCCGTACAAAAAAGTAACTTCCTACATCCAGGCCTGGGGCGGTTCCGACTATTCGAAGACACTAGTGGTCGATGAAAAGCAAAATCCGTATTCAGGTACCAAGTACGCCTGGGTCCGCGCCCGTGTTGTCGGCGGAAAAACCACTATTTGGGGACGGTTAGCCCTTCGTTTATCCGATTACGACTTTAAGGCCGCCAGCCGTGACGGCTTCGGAATGGATTGGCCCATTTCCTATGCGGATCTCTCACCTTATTACGACCGGGTAGATAAATATCTGGGCATCTCCGGTCATCCGGAGGCACTTCCGCAGATGCCCGATGGCATTTACCAGCGCCCGATTAAACTCACGGCGGCTGAGTTGCACATGCGAAACACCCTAAAAGGCATGGGCCGGACACTGACTCCGTATCGCGCGGGCGTCACGACTGACGGGCTGAAGCACAATAAATACCGCAGTCGCTGCTACGGCCGTGGCGCGTGTGACCGGCACACCGGCGGCTGCGATATCCATGCCGCATTTGATTCTCCTACCGGGCTTATTCGTCCGGCCATGGACACCGGCAACTTGACCATGCGTCCGAATTCCACGGTGTACGAAGTGAGCCTCGATAAAAAAACCGGGAAAGCGGATGGCGTCAATTTTCTGGATAGCGATTCGCGGCAAAGCTATAAAGCAAAAGCTAAGGTCGTGATTCTCGCCGCATCCACGCTGGAATCCACACGGTTGCTCCTGCTCTCGAAATCCGAAAAGTATCCGAACGGTATCGGGAATTCAAGCGGACTGGTTGGTCATCATTTCTGCGAGCACCTCATGGGGCCGAGCGTCAATGGGTTCTGGAAAGAGATGGTCGGCAAACCTCGAACGATTGATGACGGGAGACCCGGTGGGTTCTACATTCCGCGATTCCGAAACGTAAGTGAAAAACAGCCAAATTTTATCCGAGGATATGGCTTCGAGGGGGGCAGCGGCACCACCATGGTTCCCGGCACAGCATTCGATGAGCCCGGGTTCGGAGACGAGTACAAAAAAAGAGTGCGCGATTACGCCGGCGCCGTATTCAGCTTCGGAGCTTTCGGTGAAGTCCTGCCACGCTACGAGAATTCAGTCAGCATCGATCCAAATCTAAAAGACGCCTGGGGTGTTCCCGTTCTCAAATTTGATTACCATTTCGGTGACAACGAACACAAGATGGCTCAGGATATGTACGATACAGGCCGCGAGATGTTCAAGGCAGCCGGTTTTGAAATCACGTCCGCCAGTAAGGACCCTCTAACAGAGGGTTGGTCCATCCACGAACTCGGGACGTCTCGGATGGGCAACGATCCCAAGACGTCGGTACTCAACCAATTCGAACAATCTCATGATGTTAAAAATCTGTTTGTGGTGGACGGTAGCGCATTCGTGAATGCCTCCGCGCAGAATCCGACTTGGACAATCATGGCGTTGTGCTGGCGTTCTTGCGACTATCTGGCAGACCGGCTCCAAAAAGGAGAGATTTAAATGAATACCGATTTGAATCGCCGCGATCTCTTCAAGAGCTTTGGGGCCATCGCCGTCGGCTCCGCCACGTTGCAGTTGTCTGCAGGCGAGCCAGATGCGCCCTTATTCTTCAGCAAACCCGATTTTCAACTGCTCGATACTCTTACGGAAATCATTATTCCCACCGACAAGCATTCGCCCGGAGCGCGCGCCGCCGGTGTCGCAACTTACATAGATGGTTTCGTGGCTCGCAGTAGCGATCCGGATGAAAAGTCAACCTGGACGAAGGGTCTGGCATTGGTAAACTCTGTCAGCCAGCACATGAATCGAACGTCCTTCCTGGATGCCAAACCGGATCAGCAAATCAATGTCTTAAAAAGCATGGCTGTCAATGAACAACATCCCAGTACCGACGCCGAAAAGTTTTGGGGTCAATTAAAGGAAACCACCGCCTTCGTCTACTACACCTCTTCGATCGGAATTCACGAAGACATGGACTATAAAGGCAACGTTCTTCTTGAGCAGTTCGTCGGCTTCGATGCGACTTGAAGGGCGCTCAGCTCTTTCTTTTCTTAAGCCACTCATCGATTGGCTTGGAAGTCGTCGGCGTAAAGGGCATCGCAATCTTGCAACCCGCGCCCGCTGACGCATATCCGGCATAAAGCGCCTGCATCACCACACGACCGTCTTCTCCACTCGCTTGAAGAGTCTCTTTGCCACGCACGACACGGGCAAAATGCCGCATTTCCTGAGGAATGCCATAGTTCCAATGCTCTTCGAAAACCGGATAGCTCCAGCCCACTGTAGTGGGAGCTTTCTCTACGGCATAGCCAAAGCCGTACTCACTATAGGTCGGTAGCGCGTTACCCATGTGAAGATCCGCATACGTCACTCCACCCTCGCCGAAGATTTCGGTTTTATCGAACATGCCGCCGCGTTTTCCCCAGCTGCATTCCACCATCCCAAGCGCGCCATTTTCGAATTCCAGAATGCAGATCGCCTCATCATCGCCTTTCGTTTTATCGGCGTGTACGTAAGTGCCAAGCTGCGCGTAGACACTTTTTATCTTCTGTCTGCCTAAAAACCAATAGCAAAAAGCAATTCCATGACAGCCTAGATCCATTAGGGCGCCGCCGCCCGCCTGCTCCATATCCCAGAACCACGGACTGTGCGGGCCAAAGTGCTTCTCGCTCTGCTTTACCAGGTGAATCTTTCCGAACCCGCCCTGATCCGCCATTTCTTTGGCCTTGACGTATTTCGGCGTGAAAAAAAGTTCTTCTGCATAGCCGAGCATGACGCCCTGGCGCTTGCAGGTGTCGATCATTTCGTCAGCTTCGGCCAGTGTGACGCAAAGCGGTTTCTCGCAAACGACATGCTTGCCCGCTTTGGCGATGTCGATGGTCATCTGCGCGTGCATCCGATTGGGTGCTGTGATGGTCACCATCTCGATATCAGGCTCTTTCAGCATTTCGCGGTAATCGAGGAAGACACGTGGTATTGAATACTTCTTCGCAAGGCTCTCCGCATTGCCCGGCGTAGGAGATGCCACTGCGACCACCTCCGCCTCCTCCGGCATCAGTTGAAAAGAAACTGCATGGATGTCGGCCTCAAACTTCGATCCGATAATGCCAACCTTTACTTTGCCCTTGTTCGCCATGTTTTCCTTTAGGCCCATCCTAATCCATATACTCTTCCGTCTGTTCCAACAACCGCCGCACGCCGTCAAGCGGTGCGCCGAGACCCTCAAATTCAAGCGAATAAATGCCGTGGAAGCCGCTGGCCTTCATCACTTGCATGGATGCCGGGAAATCATCCCGATAAAGAATTCCCTTGTCTGCGATTCCATCTTTTGCGTGACAGATGTTCGACGCGTACGGCGCGAGCATTCGCAGTTGCTGCAGGGCGTATGCCGCCGATTTGGTGGCGAAATTCCCAAAATCTGGACATGTCCCTGTCCGATCGCGCCCGAGTTGCAGGATGAGGGCACTTAGAATTTCGGCCGATTCCCGCTTCATGTCGTCGTTGTGGAACAGAACCTTCTTGCCCCGTTTCCGCGCGGCTTCTACGACAGGCCCGAGATTCTTGGCAGCCACATGGGGATCGGGCTGTTCTTTCCCGTTCAACGCAATAGTAATCGTCGGGCATTCGAGGACATCCATCACTTGCAGCCAGCGCTCCGTTTCGCGAACCAGAACACTGACGTCCGCGTCAGGAGCAAATACACCACCCGGCAGATCGACTCCCATCAAGTTGCAACAGCTTGATTTCGCCTTTGCGAGACCGTCTTTTACTTTGCTGATCGTGGCGGGCTCTGTATCGGCGAAATGCTGCGGAAGGAACTCCACATTGTGAATCCCGAACTGATCCGCCAAGAACTGCGGGAACTCCCACTGGTTCAGTAAAGGATACTTTGCATCGCGGAACTCGCGCAGTTCAGGAGTATCGAAATAGGCTCGAAACGGCCAGGAATTACATGCAATCCGCTCTCGTTTGCCTTTGTTCGGCCCTTGCTTCGCTGCCATAGGAATGCAGGCGCCCAGAGCGGCCAAGGCCGTTTTCGTAACACATTCTCGTCGTGTCATGTTCTTCGTTTCATCGTGATTGTTTGCGAATATCTCAGCGACCGCAGCTTAACACTGAGGCGACGGCAAGCATCGTGCTCACTCGCTCCGATGGTCGGCGAACTCCGGGTCGTGATAACTCGGACCGTTGACTTCCTTTTCCAATTTGTCCAGGCCCGCTGCCTTGAGGCGACGGACAATGGACAACTCGTTCTCTGCTTCTTCGCTACGCCCAAGTTCTGTCAAAACTTGTGCGCGGAGATAGTGCACGCTCGCGCTATTAGGGTCAATCGCCCCGGCGCGAGCGAGCGCATCCAGCGCTTCGGGAAAGCGCTTTTCCTGCTTATAAATTTTCGCCAAACCAAACCACGATGTTCCGAGCCTCGGATCGAGCCGCACTGCCTGCCGGAAATAAGATTCAGCCGCTTTGGTTTGTTGGTTGCGATAGGCAATTTCCCCCAACTGATCGTAATCGAATGCTACGCCTGGTTCTATTCCCGAATCGATGAGAAATTCTTCGCGGGCTTTATCCAGATGCCCTTCGCGGCGGTAAGCCACGCCGAGGTTGTAGTGCAGGAGCGGCAGCCGCGACTCTGCTTGGGCGGCAATCTGGAACTCTTCAATGGCGCCACTGAAATCTTCGCGCGCCAAGTACGCTTTCCCTTTCAGCAAATGCACTAGCGGCGAGTCTTTTCCCACCTCCAGAAGCCTGGCCAGAGATCGTTCTTCGAGGTCCCGCAAGCCCGCGTTGCCTGCCGCTACGGCTAAGCTGTACAGGTAAGTCAAATTGCTATTCGAACTGGGCCATAAAGGCTCCAACGTGGTGGCGGCCTCCCGATAGCGCTCCTCGAACAAATACGACAAACCTAGAAGGTGCCGCGCTTGGATCGAAGCCGGCTCTTCGCGGAGCACGGATTCGAATGGTGGAATCGCGGCCGCATAATCGCCCTGATGATATTCGGCAAGTCCGATGTTCAGCCGGATACCAGTGACATTCGGGGCGCGTTTCTCTGCCTCTTTCAGATAAAGAAGCGCTTGCGTCCATTTCTTCTCTCGCATGAACACAACGCCGAGATTGATTCGCGCTCCCACATCTTCGGGTAGCATCCGAAGCACTGATTCGAAAGATGTTTGGGCCTGAGCGAGGTTGCCTGCGCGCAAGGCCTTGTCGCCCGTCTCATAGGCTTGCCGGATCGCATCTTCCGAGTTTCCGTTTTGTGAAAGCGCAGCTGGTCCTGCGAAAACAACAAAAAGCAAGATAAGAAAACTACGCATCGGTAAGCAGTCTACAGCCTCTCAGCCGGCGCGCCCTTTCGTTCGGTGCCCGTAACAATTCGGGGCTCGACCTTTCGCGTTGAAAATTGGGTCGGACCGTACTTCGATCCGGGTTGTCAGCGCCTCTGAATTCGAATTAAAATAACGCAGATCTTGTTTTGGTTTGCGTTTCTTCTGCTTCGAACGCAAGAAAAGGGAGGACAAGTGCTTGCGAAAGTCTGCATTTGCATTGCCATATTGATAACGTTTGCTGGTCTCGGCCTTTGCCAGAACAGCGGATCCATCACGGGAACAGTGCGGGATAGCACCGGCGCAACGGTAGTCGGGGCGTCGGTGGAAATCACGAGCTTGGATAAAGGTGCGTCTTTCCAGGCAAAAACGAATGCCCAGGGCGACTACCTGGTTGCCGGTCTGATCGCCGGCAACTATAACATCACCATCACGCAAACGGGGTTCAAAAGGTTCGAAGCCCGTGAAGTGGTTTTAGCAGTAGCACAAAAGGCTCGCGTTGACGCCACTTTGGAAGTCGGCGCAGTCACAAATGAAATAACGGTACAAGGTTCCGGCGTAGCGCAGGTCGAAACGCAGTCGGCCGAGATATCCGGCGTGGTGACTCAAAAAGAAATTAGCCAGATTGTCCTAAACGGGCGTGCCTTTACACAACTGGTTACTCTTGTGCCGGGTGTCAGCAATCAGAGCGGCCAGGACGAAGGCACCGTTGGCATCAACGGAAATGTCAGCATGAGCATCAACGGCGGCCGCACGGAAGATAACAATTGGGAACTTGACGGCGGCGACAACATGGACAACGGCAGTAATCAGACGCTGAATGTCTACCCGAATGCCGATGCCATTGCCGAAGTTAAAGTGCTCACTTCGAATTACGGCGCCCAGTATGGAAGAAACGGCTCCGGAACAATCGAAACAAGTATCAAATCAGGAACGAAGGACTTTCATGGCGATGCTTTTGAATTCGTAAGAAACGACGCTTTCAATGCGCGAAACTTCTTTCAATCGAGCGTGCCGGAATACAAGAAAAACGATTTTGGATACACGATTGGCGGCCCCGCCTACATACCTCATGTTTACAATCGCAACAAAGACAAGACGTTTTTCTTCTGGTCGCAGGAATGGCGCAAAGAAGTAGTTCCGGGCCAGACCTTTAATCAACAAGTGCCGTCTGCACAACAGCAGCAGGGGAATTTTTCTGATGTCTGTCCTGCGGCAGGTTCCGCCGTTGATAAAGGAGGGTTTCCAGATTGCCCGGTGAATCGTACAACCGGTGCATATTATCCAAACAATATCCTTCCTATCGATCCGAACGCACAAGCCATCCTGAAGTTATTGCCTCAACCGAATGTTGGCAGCGGCACCAGTTCCTACTTCCAGTCCGCGCCTGCGCAACCGACCAACTGGCGCGAAGAACTGATCCGTATCGATCACAACTTCAATGACAATCTGCGTTTGTTCGGCCATTTCATTCACGACTCCTGGAATACCGTTGACGCGGTCCCTCTTTGGGGAAATGGGGCCTCTTTTCCAACAGTTGGAACGAGCTTCGTCGGACCAACCGTTAGCCTGGTCACGAATCTGACGGCAACTATATCGCCGTCGTTACTGAACGAATTTACTTTTAGTTACACCACCGATCACATTTTCCTGAATGCCACGGGTCCAGCACAACGGCCTTCCAGCATGACGATGAGCGGCTTGTATAACAACGGATTTGGTGGCTTGCTACCGGCAGTTACGGTCGGCGGCGGCATCAATTACAATACAGGCGGTTTCCAGCTCGATACGGGTTACTTCCCTTGGAATAATTCGAATCCGACCTATACGTACAAGGACCAACTCACAAAAATAGTGGGTGGACACAATATGTATTTCGGGTTCTATTTCGTCGCAGCTCAAAAGAACGAAGAGAATAGTCCGTATATTCAAGGCATCCTCAATTTCGATAACACGTCTCCTGTCAGTACCGGAAATGCTTTCGCCGACTTGTTAGTTGGTGACATTGCGTCGTATCAGCAAACAAACTCAAAAATCAAGTATTACAATCGATATAAGATTTTCGAACCTTACTTTCAGGATGACTGGCACATCTCCTCCCGCTTGACGCTTAATTTGGGCCTACGACTGAGCTTCTTCGGGACGTATCGCGAGAAATTCTACCAGGCGTATAACTTCGATCCAGCAGCTTATAACGCAAGTAGTGCACCGCTGGTGGATAGTGACGGCAGTATCACCGGACAGGCTGGAGCTCTCATCCCCGGGAGTGGCAACCCATACGATGGCTTGGTTCAGTGCGGCAAAAACGGAGTTCCGCGCGGCTGCATGACAGGTCATCTTTTCAATCCCGCTCCCCGTATCGGTTTCGCCTATGACGTTTTCGGAAACGGCAAAACTTCCGTGCGCGGCGGGTACGGCATCTTCTTCGAGCATACGAACGGGAACGAAGGGAATACCGAAGGCCTGGAGGGTTCCCCTCCCCTGGTTCAGACGGCAACTCAGTACAACATCCCCGGCTATACGTCTATCGGCGGCGGACTCTTATTCCCGCTTCAGCCCAAATCGATTCCGACATCGGCCGTTTGGCCGTACGTGCAGCAATGGAATTTCAGCGTGCAGCATGAACTTACCCGAGCTACGGTTCTCACCGTTGCGTATGTCGGAAGTAAAGGCACGCACCTCGGATTGCAGAGCAATTTGAACCAGCTTTACCCGATTAGCCAAGCTCAAAATCCCTACCTTCCGGGTCAGGCAATGACGCAAGCCGATTGCACTAATGGCACTGTAAACGGCGCGGCTCCTACCGGGCAGGCGGGAATTCAATTTGCCGTTGCTTGTGGCGCGGATCCCAATCCTTATCGGCCTTATCTCGGGTACGGCAGCGTCACACAGATCCAGTATGTCGGGAACTCGAGCTACAACGGACTGCAGGTTGCGTTGCGGCGTCACCTAGGCCGTTTAAGCCTCGATCTTGCCTATACCTGGAGCCATTCTCTCGACGAAGCTTCCGATTATGCCAGTGGTAACTTTGTGAACTCGTACGACTATCGTTTGAATCGAGCAAGCTCCGACTTTGATCAACGGCAGCTGTTGAATATCGGCTATGTTTACGATCTTCCCGTTTTCACCAAAACCGGCTTACTCCACACGTTACTTGGTGGATGGCAGTTGTCCGGACTTGTAACCTTTCAAACGGGAACTCCGTTCAGCGTAACCGACGGCCTGTTTGGGCCTGGTGTTGGAAATAGCTTGGGATCGGGCGCCTATCTTGACCTAGTGGGCGATCCGTATTCCTCCGTTTCGAAGGCGCAAAGCAATCAGCCCGGGACTTTTGGCCCACTCCTGTATAATCCAGCGGCATTCACCGCGCCCCAGGGACTTACTTTCGGAACGGCTCAGCGTAACGTTCTGAACAATCCCAACCGGACTAACTTCGATATGGGGTTATTCAAACATTTCGCTATCACCGAAGCTCGGGCATTCGAGTTTCGCGCCGAGGCGTTCAACATTTTCAATCACACGCAGTGGCTTCCGCTGGGAGGAAACAACAGTACGGGAAATAACTCAACCACCTGCTTCGGGGGAACAAATTTCTCAGCAGGAGATCCGAGTTGTCTTCCGAACAATAACTTCCTTCGTCCAGGCGGCGCGCATAACGCTCGAATCTTACAGCTTGCTTTGAAGTTTATATTCTGACCTGTCGGCGTACGCGTTGCCAACGCAACGTGTACGCCGCTCTTTGTCCAAACTCACAGGCGGCGTCTATCGTTGAATCGTGTTCCCTGCGCCACCCAGAGAAGCTGTCGCCAGCATTCCGCCGAGTCCCATCGTCTCGACTGCCGAGGACGGCACAATCACCATCGATCCTCGCTCTTTGATTGCCTCGTACAGCATGTTCATGGCGCGCAAATGTAGCGCGACCGGATTGTCGTGATAAGTAGCTGCCGCTAACGAGAAACTCGCTGCGATTTCAGCTTCGGCCTGTCCGAGGATATTGCGCGCCTGCCGTTCGCGTTCAGCTTGGGCACGCCGCGACATCGCGTCCTCAAGTCCCTGCGGGATACGCACATCACGAATCTCGACTGATTGGACCGTCACACCCCACGGGTTTGTCTTTTCGTCCAAGATGCGCTGCAGTTCCTTTCCCATCATTTCGCGCTCCGTGATCATCTGCCCCAACTCATGGCGGCCAATCGACTCGCGGAGCGCCGTTTGCGCACTCATGTTGATGGCCTGTACAAAGTCTTCCACTTCCAGGATGGCTTTTTCGGCGTTCCACACAAGCCAGAACACAATTGCATCCACATTGACCGGCACTGTGTCCCGCGTCAATGTCGATTCAGCGGTCACATTCGCGACCCTGACCCGCTGATCGACATAACTACTCAACGAGTCGATGATCGGAACGATAAAAAAGAGGCCGGGTCCGCGCAGACCGATATATCGCCCCAGCCGGAGCACAGCCACTTTCTGCCATTGATCAGCCACCTTTATAGACAGCAGGCAAACCAGGCCGAGCAGCGCGCCGAAAACTAAAGGGTAAGTGCGATTCACCAGCGCAGAACCAAGTGCGCCCACCGCAAAGCACGCTAAAGCAGGCACCACCGCAACCGGACTAACATTCACTTGCGAACGATTACTTCTCATACACTTTTCTCCTTATTGCCGGATGAACCCGAATATCTTTCCCTTAACTCTCGTGCAAGTTCATCCACAGTGAAACCGGCCGCGCCTGCCCGCGCCATGAATTCCGTGACCAACTGGCCCAAAGCGCGTTGGCGCTCGGCATCGTCCGTTTTCATCTCTTGCGGGCTTATAAACGTCCCTGAACCTTGCTGCGTGTCCAACACTCCGCGAATTTCAAGTTCCCGGTAAGCGCGGATAACGGTGTTCGGATTCACAGACAAGTCCACAGCCAGCTGACGGACAGTCGGAAGTTGAGTTCCCGGGCGCAATGATCCTGCCGCAATCCCAGCCATTACCTGGTCCATGATTTGCCGGTATACAGGGATCCCGCTTTTGAGGTCCAGCCGGATTGAGAAGTTCATTTCGCCCATGCGCCCGATTCTAGTATTCATATAGTGATCTAGTTTAATAGATCAGTCAAGGTTAAATTGTGGGTTTCGTTAATGCGCTTAATGCCGCTCCATCCGTAGTTCCGCCACGTCGCAGCCACAGTTTGTGCCGCGATGGAGTATGATAGGAGGGTTCGGATCGTGTTCCACTTGAGGTGTGTCCGTGTGCGCACACGAAGTATCTTCCCGCGATTGGGGCGGCTTCGCTGGGACCGTTATCCAACCTACAAAGGTTTTACCAAGGTCATCTAGTCATGTACGCTGTCATTGAAACGGGTGGAAAGCAGTATCGTGTGGCGCCCGGGCAAACTATCGAAGTAGACACGATTTCCGGAGATGTTGGCGCAGACGTTGAATTTGATCGCGTTTTGGCTCTTTCAAACGAAGCGAACGAGCTCCTGTTGGGAGACGCTCTAAAGTCAGCGCGAGTGCGGGGCAAGATCTCCGCTCACGGTCGCGGCAATAAAATCATCGTTTTCAAATTCAAACGTAAAAAGCAGTACAAGCGCACAATTGGACACCGGCAGAATTATACGCAGGTGCGCGTCGAGGAGATTGTTTCCTAAATGGCACACAAAAAAGGTTTAGGCAGTTCGAAAAACGGTCGCGATTCCAACGCGCAGCGACTTGGGATCAAGGTCTTCTCCGGTCAAACCGTGACCGGGGGCTCAATTATTGTCCGGCAGCGCGGCACGCGGTACAAGCCTGGCAAGAATGTCGGGCTCGGCAAAGATGATACGTTGTTCGCCACCGTCCCCGGAATCGTCGAGTTTCGCGACCGAGGCCGGCTCGGCAAGTTCGTTAACATCCTCTCCTCTCAAACTAACTAGTTTTATTCGGCGCGACATGCGCCCTGTCCCTCCAACTAAGTTCGTACTTCACACCGAAGGTTTTAGTCGTGTTCATTGATGACGTAGTGATTTCGGTTAAAGCCGGTGATGGTGGAAACGGATGCCTCGCTTTCCGGCGTGAAAAGTTTGTGCCGCGTGGCGGACCGAGTGGCGGCGATGGCGGGCGGGGAGGAGACGTCATCCTGGTCGCGAGCCCGCACCACAATACTCTCCTGCATTTCCGTTATAATCCGGAGCATTCCGCCGAACGCGGCCGCCACGGCGAAGGAAGTAATCGCACTGGTCGCGACGGCCGGTCGATTGAGTTGCCGGTTCCGGTGGGTACAGTTGTCTACAATGCCGAAACCGGCGAACAGATTTGCGATCTTGCCGAGACCGGCCAACGGTTCATGGTTGCGACGGGTGGACGCGGCGGACGAGGTAATGCTCGCTTTGCCACGGCGACGCATCAGGCTCCGACTGAGCACGAAGACGGTACGCCTGGCGAAGCCTTTCGTTTACGTTTTGAACTCAAGCTACTGGCAGATGTGGGGCTGGTGGGATTTCCGAACGCTGGAAAATCGACGCTGATCGCTCGTTTGTCTGCCGCCAGGCCGAAAATTGCGAATTATCCGTTCACTACGCTCGAACCCAACCTTGGCGTAGTGGAAGCGGGCGACCGCACCTTTGTTTTGGCCGACATCCCCGGCCTTATCGAGGGAGCGCACGAAGGACATGGTCTCGGCATTCAGTTTCTCCGCCACGTTGAGCGCACCAAAGTGTTGGTTCACCTTGTCGACGTTTCCGATTTCAGCGGTCGCGATCCGGCACACGACTTCGACGTGATTCTGGAAGAGCTAGCAAGCTTCAATCAGTCCATGATCGCTAAGCCGATGATCGTGGTTGCCAGCAAAGTAGATGCTTGTCAAGATTTGTCGCGAATTGAAGCTGTTCGAACGAAGGCGGCATCGCGGCGACTGCCTTTTCAGACCCTCTCAGCCGTTACCGGCGAGGGTGTTGCACAGCTTCGGTTTGCCTTAAGCACGGAACTTTTTTCGCTGACGCAAGACGCGGCGGCCCCAACCTCAGATCCAGCAAAAACTTCGGTACCAGAACCAACTTCGTAATAATCCTACGTAGTTTTTCTGGTATGTCGGATTTGATTTCAGCTGTAAATCGTTGATAAATTTACATATCAGCGGATCAGAACAGGCGCGAGATTTGGTTGATGTGACACATTTCACGCTCGGATCGCAGTTGATTAATTCGGCACTCCGGGACTCTGTACCCAGGTACACGTTTTGTAACTAGCTCTTACGTTTTTCTTCGTTTATCTTAAGGAATGTGATGTGTCAGAAGATCAACGCTAGAAACGTTGCGGTAGTCATGTTTTTGTCCGTTGTTTTTGCAGCCTAGTCATTGTGAGTTTGTCTGCCCCAAAGAAGTCGCCGCTAAAAGCTGAAAACGGCGGGGTTGCAGGCGCGGACCTCTTAAATTGGCCTCGGTACTTCAATTCGCCGGTACGTCTCCGGCGGAATCAATATCACCCTGCCCCCGTGTGATGGCGTTCAACTGTTACGATCCGCCTTTGGGTAAACAATCAGGTAAGACACGGAACAAAAGTTGCAAAGGACGCGATAAGTATCTGCGGCGATGTTTCGCACTCGCAATGATTAACGAAATGATTTCGAAATCGGCGACCCGAATCGAAGCGATGATTCACGCGGAACATTTACGAATTTGTGAATCCAACGCACAGATCACCACGTCTGCGGCACAAACCAGGCGCACGTCGCGCATGACTGCGGAATCTGGAGTTCGTTGATGCGTCATCACAGTGCGGTCCTATCGGCGAACGCGACTCCCCAGATTGGCGGCCAAGGAACCAATCTTTCTCAGATGGCGGATGCGATCGGCGACAATCTCGATACAACCGTTTTCTGCCGCGATAGCATTCCCGGGCTTCGTACAACTGTTGTACCGGAATCAGCAATTGCGAAGGCAATTGGCGAGACTCCGTTTTTAAGAAGGTGGGCCGGTTTCCAGGTTCAACTATCAAACGCGCATTTTGATCGATTGGTAGCTGCGAAATTGCCACAAGCAGATATCTTTCAAGGGACGACCGGGCAATGCCTCGAGAGTCTGAAGCGGGCCAAAGCACAAGGTGCGTTCGCCGTTCTCGACTCGATCACAACCCACGTAGATGATTTTTGGGCTCATCAGCAGGTGGAGTATGCGTTTTTCGGGATGGCGGCGGAACTGAGCCGGCGCTCCCGCTACGTGGCTAATGCGGAGTATCAACTGGCCGATAGCATACGGGTGATGTCGGAACACGCGAAGAATACATTCGTACAACGCGGCATAGGTGAGAACAAGGTCTTTGTTGCCAAACCGCCTTTAGCGGTCGCGCCTTTTCCCGTTGCCGATTTCCGATCTGAGCAATTTCGCGTCAGTTACATAGGCCTTCTCACTCCAACGAAGGGTTTTCATTATTTGGTTCAAGCGTTTCGGAATCTGCCAGTGCCAGATGCTGAATTGGTCTTGTGGAGCGCGCCAGGACATCGGCCCGTAGCCAGATATATGCGCGAGCAGATGGAAAGCGATCCGCGGATTCGCATGAACCCAATCTCCGTCAGGCAGAATTATAAATCCGTATATGGCGGGTCTTATGTTGTTGTACACCCGTCTCTCGCCGACGGATACGCATACGTAGTCATGGAAGCAATGGCAAGTGGCCTCCCAGTCATCGTCACTTCTTCTACCGGCTCGGCGCAGTTGATACGCGATGGTGAGAACGGGTACGTGGTGCCGGCGCGCGACCCAGATGCGATCCGCGAACGCCTATTGTATTTGGCCGAACATCCCGCTGTTTTGCGTCGTATGGGGGCTGCCGCCCGCCAGACGATCGAACGGGAAACACCGCAATCGTTCAGCGAGTTTTACGGTCGGAAATTGAAATCGTGGATGGTCGAAGGAGCGGCATGCAAGGTCTGACCGCTGTCGTATTATGCGGCGGTAAAGGCGAACGGATGCGACCTCTTACTGAGTCGCTCCCTAAGCCGCTGATCCCTATCGGGGGCCGTCCACTGCTGGAACATCTTATTCGCTATCTCGAGTCTAACGGCATTCAGCGGTTTGTTCTATGCGTTGGCTATAAGTCAGAGTTAGTGGAAGAATTCGCTAGAAACCTGCCGACGCAGAGCGAAATTATCTGTATCAACTCTGGCGACGCCAGCATGACTGATCGCATTCTAGATGCGAGGCGGCATACGACCGGCCGCATGCTGGTGTGCTATGGCGATACGTTGGCCAACATAGACGTTGACGGTTTGTGTTCGCTGCACGAAGAATTCAATGCCCCAGCCACAATGACCGTGTATCCATTACAGGTCCCCTTTGGAATTGTGGATGTGGGCGAAGATCGCAAAGTCAGGTGTTTTCGAGAAAAGCCACAGTTGCCGTATTGGATTAATATCGGGTTTTTTCTTTTTGAGTCCCGCGTGCTCGATCGATTGCGGCCGAACTCCAACATTCCCGAGTTTCTTCACGAACTGAAGACAAGTGGTGATTTATATGCATTTCGTCATGAGGGGCGCCATTTGACCGTGAACACCCACAAGGACCGGCAGGTTGCCGAATCCGAAATAACCGAATTCTTTACGGTTCTGGATGCCGATTTTCCGCAGTACACAACACCTTCTGAACCTAATCACAGGAAAAGCATCGAATGAATCTTGCTGGCAAACGAGTTCTCGTCACTGGGGGCTCTGGCTTTATCGGATCGCATCTGGTCCATCGATTGTTATTGGAAGGATCCGACGTCGCCGTGATGGTTCGCTACGGTAATGTCATGCGCTGCGAACGGCTGCGCGGGTGTTGGGACCAACTCACGATTATTGAGGCGGACTTGCGGAATCGCGGAGCGCTCCAACAGGCGAGAGAGTTTGCGCCGGACGTCGTTTATCACCTTGCGGCCTACAATCATGTCGGTGAGAGTTTTGTCCAGGTCGAAGAATGCTTCGACGTAAATGCTAAGGGCACGGCTAATCTCCTCGATACGCTTTCGGGCTACGCTGGAAAGTTTGTTTATCTCTCAACATCGGAGGTCTACGGACATCAGACCGCTGTTCCGTTTGAGGAATCCATGCGCCCTGAACCGATTTCGCCATACGCCGTAACAAAGTATGCAGGTGAGCAATATTGCAGTCTGTACCAGCGGCTGGACAACTCGCTTCCTGTCGTAATCGTCCGTGGATTTAACGTATTCGGGCCTTATCAGAGTTCAAAGGCAATCATTCCAGAACTGATCGTGAACTGCCTGCAGAACAAACCAATTCGCACGACAAAAGGCGAGCAGACGCGGGAATTTAACTTCGTGTCCAACCTTGTCGACGGAATTGTCGCTGCCTCGCAGTACGACAACCCTTTACCCGGCGTGATTAATATCGCGTCCGGACAAGAAACCGCGATTCGAGATCTGGTTTTCAAGATCGCGGAAATTACAGGCGGCACATCGAATATCGAAATCGGCGCACTTCCCTATCGGCCAACGGAAATCTGGCGAATGTTCGCGGATACTACACGCGCGCGTACGCTGCTCGATTGGGAGCCAAAAGTGGGGCTCGCGGAGGGTCTGCGCATCACAGTGGAATGGTTCCGCGAATATCTAAAGCACTTTCCGGCGCCCGCAGGTCAGATGAACGCCGGCGCTGATTTTGCTTTCGCTCAATAATGGCTCGCCCCGGAATGCTTCACTCACAAGCGCGGACAGGGCTGGCTATTGACGGGGGGCAGGCAATACGGACGTGTCCGCTCCCGGAATGGCCGCGGTTTGGCGAAGACGAATTGTCGGCCGTCGCAGCAGTGCTCCGAAGCGGGAATGTAAATTACTGGACAGGCGAAGAAGGAAAGCAGTTTGAGCGCGAATATGCCGCTTATTGCGGCCGCAGGTTTGCGCTTGCGGTGGCCAACGGCACTGTAGCACTGGAACTCGCAGTACGCGCGCTTGGCATTGGAGAAGGAGATGAGGTCATCGTTCCTTGCCGTACTTTTATCGCTTCCGCCAGCGCGGTCGCCACGGCGGGTGCAAAGCCGGTCATGGCTGATGTGGATATTGAATCGCAAGTCATCACGGCAGCCACAATCCGTGCGGCGATAACACCAAGAACCCGAGCTGTCATTGTTGTTCACCTTGCGGGCTGGCCATGCGAAATGGACAGCATTCTCGCCCTGGCGGATCGGCATGGCCTGAAGGTTATCGAGGATTGCGCACAAGCGCACGGAGCTTTTTTTCGCAACCGCCCGGTTGGCTCGTTCGGCGACGCTTCAGCATTTTCGTTTTGTCAGGACAAGATTCTCACCACCGGGGGCGAAGGCGGCATGCTGCTCGTCGACAGCGAAGGGTATTGGAGCCGGGCCTGGAGTTATCGCGATCACGGCAAATCGTACGAAGCGATGTTTGCGCGGCCGTATTCCGACGGCTTCCGCTGGGTTCACGAGAGTTTCGGCACAAATTGGCGAATGACGGAGATGCAGGCGGCTATCGGGCGCGTGATCCTTCGCAACCTGGATCAGCAGGTGATACGTCGACGCGAAAACGCCGAATATCTGAATTCGCGCCTCGTCAGTTGTCCCGGCGTGCGAACAACTCTACCACCGGCAGGCATCTATCATTCTTATTACAAATACTATTTTTTTCTGAGACCGGAAGCCCTGAAACCCGGGTGGACGCGCGATCGCGTGGTTGCAGCGATCAATGCCGAAGGAATTCCCATAACCAGCGGACACTGCGGCGAAATCTTCCGCGAAAAAGCCTTCGACCTAGTGGGCCGGCCTGACCGGCCCCTGCCCGTTGCGCAAGAACTCTTTGCCACCGCGGTAATGTGCCAAGTGCATCCTACTCTCGACCGCAAAGACTTAGAGGATACGGCGAATGCGATACAGAAGGTGTTGGAGTACGCAGCCCAGACGTAGGCAGTTAAACGTTCATCTGGTTATCGGGGCCCATAACGATACAATTTTTATCGGAAGCTAGACTCTGCTGGTGCGGGGCCCGGTCTTCAAAACCGGTGTGCGGCGCCTTCGACGCGTCCGTGGGTGAGTTCGACTCTCATTAGCTTCCGCCAAAGATCTGGCGAATGCGCGCTATGAGAAAAAGAATCGGCTCTTGGCACTTAATGGGACCGCAAAGAAGACAGCTGTTACAACATTGTTCCCCGTCTGAAGTTTATTATTCGGTTTGCTGGGCGGCGCGTCTTGAGTGATCTACGAATGCAGCTCGCTTCTAAGTGGCAGACGCCATTCTTTGAACCATCTGAAAGGTGTCTGCCTCTTCGGCGCTCTTGTCTGCGCGATATCGCTTCACCCGCGCAAAACGCAGCGCAAGACCGCTCGGATAACGCGGACTCACCTGGATTTCGTTGAAGGCAACTTCCGCTACGATCCTGGGCTCCAGATAGACGGTGTAAGCGTCACGCGCAATCTCGATTTTCAGGAACTCCTGTGTCTGCCAGGTAAGCAAGGCATCGGTCAACCCCTTGAACGTTTTCCCAAGCATGGCGAAACCGCCCTTCTCGGTATCTCGTGCTCCCAGGTGCAAGTTGCTCAGGAATCCCTTACGCCGTCCGCTGCCCCACTCGGCCGCAAGAATCACCAGATCCAGAGTCCTCGCCTGCTTTACCTTTAACCAGCTTTGTCCGCGAGCCCCTGCGGCATACGGCGCGTTGGGCGCCTTCGCCATGATGCCTTCGTGTCCCCTTTCCAGAGCGCTGCGAACAAATTGCTCCGCCTGCTCCGGGCGCGACGTGCGGAGATTGGGGACCAGGTGATTCTCGGGCGTCAGCCGTCGCAGTTCCTCGAAGCGTTCGGATTGGGCATGATCGAGGACAGGCTTTCCATTCAGGTAGAGCACGTCGAACCAAAACGGCGTCATCGGCAATTCGCTGACCAATTGATGAACGTTCACCTTACGGCCAAAGCGGCGCATCGAAACTTGAAACGGCTGCGGTCGCCCTTGCGCATCCAGACTCAACACTTCGCCATCCAGAATCAAGTCATGTGCAGGCAGAGCGCGAACTACCTGTACGACTTCAGGAATCGCCGGGCTCACATCATTCATGGCGCGCGAATAGATGCTTACGTCCTCGCCGGACTTATGCGCCTGGACACGCGCACCGTCGAACTTATATTCGAGCGCGGCGTCGCCCAGTTCCTCTAACGCTTCGGAAACGTCTTCCGCCGATTGCGCGAGCATCGGCTGGACAGGCCGAAATAGCCGGACATCGAAAGCGGACAGCGCTGCCTCGCCGCGTTCCAGGACGGGACGGGCAATGCTGACGATGCTCCCGGCCATCATGGCGGCGCGGCGGATACGGTCGACACCAATTCGTGACGCCTTCGCCAGTGACTCGATCATGATTCCTTCGAGCGCGCCTTGCCGCAGCTCTCCGCCTATCACGCCAATCAGAAATTGCTGCTCCGGCTCAGTGGCACGTTCAAAGAGTCCGCGTAATAACTGGTGACGTTGCTGCGCCGCTCCAGCGCCACGCACCGAGGCAATGTCGGAAAACGTATGATCGACCGGGAGAATCTCCAGGGACGATTCGGTTGCCGGGACAGTCACCGCTTCGCGAATAATTGCGTAACCCACACCGATGCGGCCTTGGCGAGTTGTGCCTGAAAGCCAGGCAACAACAACTTCGACTTCTTCCGGATCAAGCTGGCCCAGCAGTGCCGAAAGAAGGTCTATTTTTGCCAAACGCTTCGAAGTGGCCGTCATGGCCCGCGAAGTTTCGACGATTCGCGCCAGTAACATTAGAGATTGTCCAATCCAGCGTCAGCTCGCGATAACGGGAGCAATCGTTTCTGGCGCATCTTCCAACGTTATACTTCTCTTCAGACGAAAATGGCTGCAAACGAATCCCTTCCAAGAAGAAATTTCCTCAATATGGCTGGTGCCGGTGTCGGCTTGCTGATTCTGAAGCCGCAGTCGGTGCGAGGTTATCCGGCGAATTCCGCTGTCCGCCTGGGCCTCTTGGGATGCGGCGGCCGTGGCACAACCGTAGCGACCTCGATGGCGAAGAACGCCGGTGCGCGGATTGTGGCCCTCGCCGATATCTTCCAGGATCAATTGGATAAGGCCAAAGTGACCTTCGACGCTCTGGCCAGTTCACTCGGCTATCCAGGGCCTGACTCTCATTTGATGTTCAGCCGCCTGCACGCGTACCAGGAGCTTGCAAACTCGAAAGATGTCGACGCCATCCAGATCTCGACGCCGCCTTATTTCCACATAGAGCATCTTGCAGCGGCTGTCGCCGGGGGCAAACATGCGTACTGCGAAAAACCTTGTGGAGTCGATGTTAACCAAACAAAGCGCGCTCTGGAAATTGCTAAGCAGGCGAACGGCAAAGTAAGCGTCGATGTTGGTTTTCAGATTCGCTGCGCTCCCCCGTTTGTTGAGTTAGTAAAGCGCGTTCAAGCCGGCGCTATCGGCAAGATTGTGAGCTTGGACAGCCACTATTATGCGCCTGCCATCGATTACCCCGACCGGCCCTCTTCCATGTCAAAGGATGAACTGCGGTTGCGTAACTGGAACTGGGATTTAACGCTTTCCGGCGACATTGTCGTCGAGCAAAACATCCATGTGATTGATATCAACAACTGGATTCTGGGAAGCCATCCCATTTCGGCCTATGCTACTGGTGGCCGCAGCGTGCTCCAGCACTTCGGAAACAACTTCGACAACTACCAGGTCAGTTACACCTACCCGGATGGCGTTCACGTAACAATGAACTCGAAGCAATACGGGCACACAAAAGACTTCGACGTCTCCGAGCGCGTCCTTGGATCGGAGGGCTCCTCTGAATCCCCCTATTCCGGTTCTCTGCACATTACGGGTGCAAACGCCTGGGAATGGCAAGGTTCCGGCTCTTCCGCCAAGCAATCCGCGGGTTTTTCGGCCAGCGGCGCTTTCTCGGATAACCTCGCCGAAGCGGACGCAGAAAAGGATAAAAGCTTTATCAACAGCATCACTTCCGGCAACTTCCATAATCAAATCGCACTCGGAGTGGAGACCGCTCGCAGCGCCATCCTCGCGCGTATGGCCGCCAGACAAAAACGCGTTATCACCTGGGATGAAATGCTAGCCAGCGGCGAATCCTCGAAGTTAGATTTCGATCTGAAGCAATTTGCCTGACGGAAGCAATTTGCCTGACATGGATACGCGGCGCGGATTCCTTTATTCATCAGCACTTGCAGCAGCAGCATTGAAGGCATCGTCCTCGAGGCCAACGCTTGGCGTCGTCGTCTCGATCGGCTCAGGCACTCCTGACGAGGCCCTCGGCAAGGTTAAGCGGCTCGGGTTTTCTGCCTGCCAATTAATGGTTGGAATGACTCCCGTCACAGCGGCCGGAGCGATCCGGGACGCAATCGCCCGCCACAACGTGGAGATCACGGCTCTTATGACGTTGGGAGAAGGCCGCATGGTTTGGAACCTCCGAGACGGGCCGCTGACTATCGGCATTGTCCCCCGCGAGACCCGCACAGCCCGTATGAACGCGCTCAAGCAGGCTTCCGACCTCGCACACGGTTGCGGTGTGAAGGCCGTTCATACGCATTGCGGATTCATCCCGGAGAATCCAAACGACGAATTATACGGCGACGTAGTCGCTGCGATCAAAGACGTCGCGGGGTATTGCCACAACAACGGCCAGACTTTTCTCTGTGAGACCGGTCAGGAGTCGCCTATCACCTTGCTACGCGCCATGACAGACGCCGGAGCGGATAACATAGCAGTCAATCTGGACGTCGCCAATCTGATTCTCTACGGTAAGGGGGAACCGGTTGGGGCGTTAGATGTCTTGGGACCCAGAGTACGCGGGCTACATGCGAAGGATGGGCTATATCCGACGGACCCATATGGTTTGGGAAAAGAAGTGCCAATCGGCAGCGGCCGTGTTCGGTTTCCGGAGGTAATCGCGAAACTGCATGCCTTGTCTTACGCGGGACCAATCACCATTGAGCGCGAAATCTCCGGATCTAAGCAGGAAGCAGATTTGCGCGCTGCGAAACAGTACCTCGAAGGCTTTATCGCGCACTCTTACGCGTGACCTCCTCAACGATTCTTTAGAGCAGTTTCAAATTCCGGCAAGTGGCGGGTATTTAAAATATCCTCTGCGGTAAGCCAGCCGCGGCGAGCTGTCAAGACTCCGAAACGCATATTCAGCATATGCTGCGGCCGGTGAGCATCGGTCGAAACAACAAACCTGCAGCCTTTTTGGAGTGCCCGGCGTATCCGATGCGCCGGAAGGTCCAGCCGTTCCGGGCTGGCATTTACTTCAAACCAGACTTTGCGTTCGGCAGCCTTTGTGGCGACACGATCAAAATCAAAATTGTAGGAATCCCGCTGCAGCAATCGGCGGCCGGTTCCATGACCAAGAATACGCAGCGATGGCGACTCCAACGCGCGCAGGAATCGATCGGTCATTTCGGCGCCCTCCAGATCGAACAAACTATGAATGCTGCCGATGACCAGGTCAAGCTCCGCCAAAGCATCTTCCGCAATATCCATTGCTCCGTCGCGGAGGATGTCACATTCCAGGCCCGAGAAAACACGCAGTGGTAAACCGTCTCGATTGAGTTGACGAACCTCCGCCGCAAAGTCCACAACGCGCTGCTCATCCAGCCCGTTTGCCATCGCCAGCGCTTTCGAATGATCGGTAATCGCAATGTATTCATAACCGAGCGCAGCGGCCGCTTCCGCCATTTCGCGTAATGTCGCCCGGCCGTCGGTCGCTGTCGTGTGCATGTGAAGATCGCCCCGCATGTCGGATAACTCTACTAACCTGGGCACACTATTCGTCTGCGCCACTTCGAACTCGCCCGAGTTTTCGCGTAACTCAGGTGGAATCCAGGCGTAACCGAGCCGTGAGTAAATCTCTTCCTCGGTTCGTCCGGCGACAAGCTGATTATCGGAAAGCCCAAATAACCCGTACTCGTTTAACGTGAGCCCTTGCTTGATGGCATTCGTTCGCAGAACAACATTGTGCTCCTTGCTGCCGGTGAAGTACTGCATTGCCGCGCCAAAGCTTTCCGAAGGAACTGCCCGAACGTCCACCTGCAGATTTTCCAGGCCGAAACTGACGCTGGCTTTGTTCACGCCCTTTCCTAATACCTCCATTGTTTTCGGATGATCAGCCACGTGCGCGAGTGAGCGCACGGCATTATCTCCGGTAACCAGAATGTCAACGTCGCCAACCGTTTCGCGGCCCCGCCTAAGACTTCCAGCTGCCTGAACTTGATCGATCCCGGGAAAACTCTTGATCTCTGCCGTCAGCTCATCCACAACCCGCTGCGCAAAGCTAACCAGAAAGCGGCCGGAGGACTTGCGATATGCCTCAATCGAGCGAAGAACTTTCTCCTCGAGCTTCGCTCCCATGCGCGGGAGGTCGCGTAATTTCTGTTCGCGGCAGATCCTCTCCAGATCGTCCACCGTCCGCACATTGTGATGCTCATACAGCAGCGCGATACTTTTGGGACCGAGGCCTTGGATCTTCAGCAACTCCAGGGCTGTCGCCGGATAGCGCGCCAGCATCTCGTCGCGGCGGCCGAATGAACCACGCCGGATAATTTCCTCGAGCACTGCGGCAAGTCCCTTACCAATGCCGGGGATGTCGGTTACGCTGCGATTCGGATCGTCGATAATCGCGGAGACGCGTTCAGGATGACTCGCGATGGCCGCCGCGGCATTGCGGTAACTGCGAATCCGAAAGCCGTCTTCCCCCGCTACTTCCATCAAATCGGCAGTTTCCTGCAGCAGCCGGGCGATATCTTTGTTGTCCATTTATCGACTAGGACTTCGCCTTATCGAACCAGTTATCGAACCAGCGGCAGTTGTTCGATCGGCTTCGCCCAAACTAGCGGGCTCGACATGAATCAATACATCAGCCACCCAGGCCAGGCGGTCTTTGACGGCAATTTTGACCTGAGTTGCGATGTCGTGCGAGGCCTCGACCGTCATTTGCGGATCTACTTCGAGATGTAAATCGACGTGATATTTGAGTCCGGTTCGCCGGGCAAAGCACTTCTCAATGCCTAGCGTGCCAGGCACACTTAACGCGACGGCGCGAATCTCAGCCATTCTGGCGTCTTCCGGCATTGTGTCCAGCAGTGAATCGACCGTGCGGTGGACGACCTGGATGGCCAGAAAAATGACGATGACAGAGATGACGATTGATCCCAACCGGTCCGCAAATCCAAAACGAATCGGATCGATCAGCGTCAGAGTTACCGCGCAAAACGCCACCACCGTCGACAGGAGGTCAGTCATGTCATGCCAGGCATCGGCTTGCAACCCGCTGCTTTCTATCTTTTTGCCGACGCGAAGCTTAATCGCGGCCAGCGCTATCTTGGCGCCGGCGGCCGCCACCAACGGATATAAAGCAAAACTCCGCAGCGGCTCCTTCAATCCGGTGACGTTGAAGCCGTGCCAGAGAATACCCGCGCCGGTCAAGAGGATAATTCCGCCCACCGCGAGTCCAGCCAATGTTTCGTAGCGTCCGTGGCCGTACGGATGTTCCGCGTCGGGTGGTTTGCCGGCGAGCAAGAGTCCGATGTAGACAATTAATGAACTCAAGACATCGCCAGACGTTTCGAGACCGTCGGACACAACGGCATTAGACGCCGCCTTCATTCCAACAACGATCTTGGTGACCGCCAGCGCAGCCCCGATGGAACAACTCAGCAGCGAAATTCGGCGGCCAAAAATCTCTTCGTTCGAACGAATGCCGGCGTCCGTGGTGGCCATTTGCCGAATAAGCCTCAGGCCGCGCGCTTAGCTTCGCGCCGGTTTGGTTCGGTTACGTAAAAGGCGGCCTGCGCATTCCGCAAACGAGACATTCTCCTCAGAGGATAACGCGGCCAAATGGGCGCGGCGAGTTACCACTTACGATTGAAAAATTTCTTGAGCCAAGCTTCCGGCGGATTCAGAACCAAAGCCATGATCAATACCAGGAAGATAAATCCAGCCGCGATCAAAACAATATCGACGAGCATCGGCTCCCAACTTAACTATAGAGGCTCCAAAACGCGGAAAACGCAGCGTAACGACGAAGCCCTATTGTCGTCCAGATAGTATAGAAAGGCTGGGGATGACCCCAGTCGCGAAGACTACCTCCCGGTGCTGCGAGAGTCGCACGCAGGGTTGGGGCGGAAGAACGGAACGAATGGCGCTGCAAAAAGAACAAAGGGAAATAAATGGAAAAGCTTGCGCAGAATATTCAGGAGGTTTTCCTCAACAACGCGAGAAAGGACAAGACCTTTCTCACGATTTATTTGATGAGTGGAGTAAAGCTGTCGGGACGGATCAAGAGTTTTGACAAGTACTCGGTGGTGCTCGAGACAAATAACCAGGAGCAGTTAATTTTTAAACACGCCATCTCCACTGTTGTCGTGTCGAAACCGTTGCATTCAGGGTCAGGGCATGCCGGATCCGCGACAACCACGCCCGGCGCCCCTTTGCCGTTATCAGATCAAAACGAACATAACCATTAGGTGAACGCTCAAACCCCGCGTGAAAAAACGCTGATCGTCGGCGTGGAACTGACTGGCCGACGGCGTTCCGACTCGACCGGCGCTCCGTTCGAGAGTGATCCGGAAGAGTCGCTGGACGAGTTGGCGGTGCTTGCTGAAAGCGCCGGCGCCGACGTCTTGGGACGTGCTTTGCAGGGCCGCCCTTCCCTGGATCCGGCAACATTGGTCGGCTCCGGAAAGGTTGAAGAGATTCGACAACGGGCGGTTGCGGACGAGATCGATACCGTCATTTTCAATCACGAACTCTCCCCCACCCAGCTGCGTAACTTGGAGCGGCTTTTGCCGGCCAAGGTAGTCGATCGAACACAGCTCATCCTCGACATCTTTGCTCGCCGGGCGCGCACCGCCGAGGGGCAGTTGCAAGTCGAATTGGCGCAGTTGAATTACTTGCTTCCCCGGTTGGCTGGTCGCGGCGTTCAAATGTCCCGGCTAGGCGGCGGTATCGGAACGCGCGGCCCCGGGGAAACGCAGCTCGAAACCGACCGGCGGCTGATCGGGAAGCGCATCTCCAAATTGAAGTCGGAGATTGAACGCGTCCGCGCAACCCGCGGAGTGCAGCGCTCCCAACGCCAAGCCGTTCCATTATCGACAATCAGTCTCGTCGGCTACACCAATGCGGGAAAATCGACGTTGTTCAACCGGCTAACGAGTGCCGATGTCCTCGCCGACGAGCGGATGTTTGCAACCTTGGACCCCATCGTGCGCCAAATCCGATTGCCATCCCAGCGGCGAGTATTGTTGAGCGATACCGTCGGCTTCATCCGTGATCTTCCGACCACCTTGGTCGATGCCTTCCGTGCCACGTTAGAAGAGGTGACGGCGGCGGCCTTGCTGCTGCACGTTGTGGATGTGTCGTCCCCGGTCGCTTCGGAACAGACGGAGCACGTCCTTCGCGTGCTGGCCGAAATCGGCGCCGAAGGTACCAGGCAGATCCTTGTCTTGAATAAGTCCGACCGGCTGTCCGAGCCCGACAAACTGTTGGACCTTCCTACCTTGACGCATCGCATTTTGGGTGAAACAGCCCGGCAGAGTGCTACCGCAGCCGTTCTTGTCTCGGCGCAAACGGGTGTGGGTATCGATGGCCTCCTGGCGGTCATCGACCAGGAACTGCAGCAGGATCCGGTGGCGCGCCAGATGTTCAGACTGCCCTTGGGTGAAGGACGCGCGCTTCACCTGTTGCATGACCGCGCCGCAGTAATATCGAAGGTTTACAAAGACGAGTACTGCGAAGTAGTGGCGGACGCGCCCCAGTCTCTCCGCGATAAGCTGGCGGAGTTTGCGGTTGAAGCGGCGCCATAAATCTGGCGCGTGAACAATTTCGCTGATACGCGCGTAATCATGTTCGTGAAGTTTTTCTATTTGGCCATTGTTCCCGCCTTCTGGCTCGCCGGTTGCGATTATCATCCCCCCGATACTGGCCCGGTGCGCACCGACACGATAAACATTGCTCGGGGAACTGCCGACCATGCCAATGTCGAATTGGATCTGGGGGCCGGCGAGTTAAACCTGCATGGCGGGTCCGATCAGCTCATCGAAGGAAAGTTTGAATACACCAGTGCGTACAAGCCGCTGGTCGAAACGAAAACCATGGGTTCCCACACCGTCGTTACCGTCCGCCAGGCCGGGCACGGCGGCTGGGGTGGAAATTCTCGCAATTTGTGGGATCTCAAGCTTTCAGACGAGGCAGTACTCGACCTGTCTTTGAATTGCGGCGCCGGACAGGCAAATATGGCGATCGGCGATGTAAAACTGCGAAACCTGGAAGTTCACATGGGCGCGGGTCAGGTCGATTTGGATCTTCGCGGAAACCCGACGCGCGACTATGATGTGCATATTTCAGGTGGCGTCGGCCAGGCAACGATACATCTGCCGCAAGGTATTGGACTGAGGGCGGATGCGCACGGGGGCATTGGAAGTATCGATATCACGGGCCTTACAAAGCGCGAGGATCACTATGAAAACGACCTCTACGATAAGGCGAAAGTAAATGTTCGGCTGAAAGTCGAAGGCGGCATCGGCGAAATTCGCATCATCGGCTGACTTCGCAGGCAATTTGCCCGGAAGGTGGTCGTCACCCTGACGACGTTGCCGCAAGTCCGTGAGGGCCAGCGGCCAATTCACTTCCTGCTAGGACTTCAGTTCTGATGCCGAGTAACTTCAAATTGCAAACGCTGTAACTTCTCCCTATAATTGGAATCCACCGTGCCGGAACTCGTCATGAGACGAAGCATACTCGTAACCCTGATCCTCTTGGCCGCCTCCCCCGCCTGGAGCCAAATAACGCTGAATTTGACTTCGCTTTCTCCGCCGGGCACCCCTTTCGTTAGTCCGAAACCATCGATCGGGCCGCTCTCTACAGGAACGCTCCAAACCAACCCCACAGGTCTCCCTGTGACATTGACTGCATTGGACTTTCTGTGGTTCTCTACCGATGGCACCTGCGATCCTGCGACCATCTCCCAACAAATACAAATCGTCACAACGGCAAACGGGCCGTCCAATATTTCGGTATGTCTGATTAATCTTCCGACTGGTGGAACGTTCTTCGCTCTGATTACGGCCTCCGCACCAAACTTGCCATTGGTGTCGGCCTCTGCTTCTTTGACTTCATTTCCTGGCGGCCAAGTCACGGCAGCACCAAACATTGCGGACATCTCGGGAGGGCCGCAGCAGCTGCTTATTCAGAATCTCGCCTCCGGAAACCTGAGCGGAGCGACGATTAAATACGCTCCGGGCATACCGGTCGACTGGCTGGCTGAAGCCGAATTGCCCGATTGCTCAACCGTTGTGAGCAACGGTTCTTGTACGGTGATCGTGTCGCCGACTCCCAGCGCACAGGATGTTCCCAATTCCATCTACACGGCTCAAATTCAGTTCACCGCCTCCGGTAGTGGATCTACAAATGTGGGTGCAATCTCCGTTACGTATAGGGTTCCCGCCGTCGTAACGCCGATCCCGCCGGCTTCCAATGCTCTTTTGTTTTTTCCGATCACCCCGTGCCGCGTCGCCGATACTCGAAATACGTCCGGAACGTACGGGCCATTTCTTGGCGCGCCCAGTCTTGTTGCTGGTGGCACTCGCGTTTTAACCATTCCGGCGGGAGGATGCGGTATTCCAGTGATTGCCTCGGCTTATTCCCTCAATGTGACCGCCGTTACCCATTATCAGTCCAGCAAAGGGCATGGATATCTCGGGTATCTAACTGTCTGGCCGACCGGTGAATCGCAGCCTGACGTGTCTACCTTGAATTCCTGGGATGGTCGCACCAAGGCCAATGCGGTAATTCTTCCCGCTGGCACGGAAGGTGGAGTAAGTGTTTTTTCAACTGACGACGCGGACGTCATCCTCGATATCAATGGATACTTTCTGCCCGCCGCAGCTAGTACTGGCCTTCAGTTTTTCCCGCTACCCCCCTGCCGCGTCTTTGATACGAGAAACCCAACCGGACCTCTCGGCGGTCCCACCTTCGCCGCAAACGAAACCCGTGATATCCCGGTTCTTCAGAGTAATTGCAGCATCCCCTCCAACGCCCAGGCCTATTCGCTGAACATGAGCGCAATTCCCCATGGCACCACACTGAATTTCCTGGCAACGTGGCCAAGCGACAAATCCTGGTCTGGCGTGTCCACTTTGAATGCGACCACCGGCACTACGACGGCAAACGCGGCGATCGTGCCCGCAGCCGCGAATGGAGACATCTCCGTCCTGGTCTCCGACGCAGCCGACGTGTTCGCTGACATCGATGGCTACTTCGCGCCTGCTGCATCCGGAGGGCTTGGACTGTACAATTTGACTCCGTGCCGAGCCTTTAACAACGCGGAACCTCCCAACACCCCACCCTTTACAGGCATGATTAGTCCCACTCTGGAGGCTGCCTGCGCTATTCCCGCTACCGCACAAGCGTTGGTGTTGAACGCCACCGTTCAGGCGCCGAATAGCTTCGGGTTTCTGACGCTGTGGCAAGCCGGTTCTCCAAGGCCGCTCGCATCCACCCTCAATGCTTTCGATGGAGCCACAACTTCGAACTTGGCTATCGTGCCGGCCACCCAGGGCATGATCAGCGCCTACGCATCTAATCCGGGATATTTGATTCTTGACGTCTCCGGCTACTTCGCACCTTAGTCTGATCTTCGCTCGCCAAAGTTTTCGCAGTTGGACAGCGTAAAGCCCCGGGGCGCGTAGCGCAACCGCGCCCGCGAACTCTGTAACTTATCCATATTATTTCGAGTCCATGCTGCTGGAGAGCGCACAAGCCGCCCCGGCGGCTCCCTAGACGCGCAAACGCTACTTAAACTCCGGCTGGGGCGAGTCTGTTGTGCGCCGTTTACTGAGGAATCGCCATGAAACAGAGCACACTCGCCTTTCTAATGCTCTTAGCGGCCTCCCCCGCCTGGAGCCAGACTTCTAACGCTCATTGGTTCGTCCCGATCACCCCGTGCCGGGTCGCCGACACTCGAAATGCCTCCGGAACTTACGGACTCCTCTTCGGCGCCCCGAGTCTGGTCGGTGGTGACACTCGCATCTTTCCCATTCCGGTCGGACAATGCGATATTCCACTGACTGCTTCGGCTTATTCGCTCAATGTAACAGCAGTCACTCACTTTCAGTCCAGCCGGGGACATGGATACCTCGGCTATCTTACTGTTTGGCCAACCGGTGAATCGCAACCTGGAGTTTCGACTTTGAATTCCTGGGATGGTCGCACCAAGGCAAATGCCGTCATCGTTTCCGCCGGTATCGCAGGTGGAGTGAGCGTTTTTTCGACCGACGACGCCGACATCATCCTCGATATCAATGGATACTTTCTCGCCCCCGAACTCAATACGGGCCTTCAGTTCTTCCCGCTCCCGCCTTGCCGCGTCTTTGATACGCGAAACGCAGCCGGAGCCCTCGGCGGCCCCAGCTTTGCCGCAAATGAAACGCGCACGATCCCGGTTCTTCAGAGTACGTGCGGCATTCCTTCGACGGCGCAGGCGTATTCACTGAACATCACCGCAATCCCCCATGGCACTACGCTGAATTTCCTGGCCACGTGGCCGAGCGACCAGGCGTGGTCCGGTGTTTCCACCCTGAATGCAACCACCGGCACTACGACTGCAAACGCTGCTATCGTGCCCGCGGCCGCGAATGGAGGAGACATCTCCGTCATGGTCTCTGATGCAGCTGACGTACTCGCCGACATCGACGGGTATTTCGCTCCCGCTGCATCCGGAGGGCTTGGACTGTACAATTTGACTCCGTGCCGCGCCTTTAACAATGCGGAACCGCCCGGTAGTCCGGCCGTCAGCGGCATGATCAGTCCCGTTTTCGATTCTGCCTGCGGTATCCCCTCCAACGCGCAAGCCTTGGTGCTGAACGCCACGGTTCAGCCGACGGGCGGCTTCGGATACCTCACCCTTTGGGAAGCCGGCGCTCCGCGGCCGCTCGCCTCCACGCTCAATGCCTTCGATGCAGCCACAACTTCGAACCTGGCTATCGTGCCGGCCACCCAGGGCATGATCAGCGCATTCGCATCTAACCCGGCATATCTGATTCTGGACGTCTCCGGCTATTTCGCGCCCTAACCTTACTGGCTTATCCCTGCTCGTCTGTGGAGCGCACAAGGAGATGTTGAGATTCGCTCCCATGAGTCAAGCTAAATCAGAACACGAACTGGCGCTAAGTTGCGCCAGTTCGTGTACATGAGTGTCTCCGACCTTAAATGCAGAAAGCCGCCTAATGTCGTTCTTCCTTCCTGAACAACTTTAAATCGATGGCGTCCGCCATTGCTTCGTAACCCTGATCGGTTGGATGCGCGTGATCGCCGCTGTCGTAATGCGGCAGGAGACGGGCTGGATCATTGGGATCGCGGAGCACGCGGTCGAAGTCGATAACGCCATCGAACTCGTAAGACGTTCGAATCCAATAATTGACCTGTTGCCGCTTCGCCTCATTACCAGGTGAGTACACCGGGAATTGCGTCCCCGGGATCAAAAACCCTTTAGTCGGCATGATTGTCCCTCCGAAAATTTTCAACCCCGCTGTATGCGCACGCGCGATGAGTTGACGAAAAGCTTGAACAATTTGCTCAGCGCTAACTTCCTGATCAGGGTAGATTCCACCCGGCCATCCGGTACCTATATCGTTGGCCGCGGCCAGGACGATTACATAAGCTAAGCCAGGCTGGCTGAGAACGTCGCGGTCAAAGCGGGATAGACCGTTCGGCCCGAGTTCGTCGTGCAACAGCCTATTACCGTCCAATCCCTCGTTCAGCACACTTAGGCCGGGACCGTCCCACCGATTCATGAGTCGGCGGGCAAGATAGTCGGGCCAGCGGTGATTAGCATCGACAGTAGATTGGGCACCGTCCGTAACGGACTCGCCTAATGCAGCAATGGCATCTGATTCGCGGGACGCAAGCACGTCAACGCCCGCAATCCAGAACCAGGAGGTGGTTGTGGGTGTCAGAGCATCGAGCGGCATCGCGCTGCTTGTGGCGAAATTCCCCGACGGAGAGATATAAGAAGTCTGGCGCGCATCAAAGTGCCACGTTGCAGGCCCGGTCATCCCGGGTAGAAAGAGCGTTATTGCCAAATCTGCGGCTTCCGGGACGGTTAAATCCACCGGATCACTGAGCACCGGAGCGCCGGACGGGATCGTTATGGATGGATTCCGCCCAAACGTCAGGACTCGATCCGAGCCCGAAACCACAGAAGCACCTCCAGCAGAGAGTGCAATGTGGGCCGAGCCGACCAATAAGCCACTTGCCCCGAACGCAGATAGACGGACACGAACGCGCCGTCCTCCAATGCTTGCGTGCACAATTTGGCGCAGAGTCTGATTGTTGAAACCGGCATTTGACAATCCGGGTATGACTTCGGACTGGGTCAGAGTCGTAGACCAGGTCGCAACCCAGTGTTCATTGAATCCGTGGCCGTCGCTAGCAGAGCCGGATGCGACCAGCGCGCATACACCCATAAGATGCAGCGCAAGCAATGTGATGAATCGAGTCCGGAAAACGCGGACGAAAGCCTTGTTTATTGCCATGTTTTAACTCCTCATTAAGTCCGGTTCTTGCGTCTTCGGCTAAGATCCGGAGGTCGGGTTTGTTTTACCTTCAGCCGGTAACATACGCTCGAGAGCCTCTGAAATCCATGAAAAAGGCACGAAAAAGGTACGAAATCGAAATGAAACATGACCTTTCCCGAGAGTGATAGAGTAAACAACCGGAAGTACAAACCAGTGAGCGCGCGCACTCAGCAGCGGCTCTCGAGAGAGGGCGCGCAGAAGTATTTATTTGCCGGGCACACACTCGACCTCACCCGTGGCGTCTTGCGGCGCGGCGCGGAAGAGGTGAAACTGCGGCCCAAATCGTTTGAAGCGCTTAAATATCTTGCAGAGAACGTAGGGCGTCTCGTGCCCAAATCCGAGCTGATCGCAGCACTATGGCCGGATGCTACCGTCGTCAACGACGATTCGTTGACGCATTGCATCATGGACGTGCGCAAGGCCTTGGCAGACACCGGGCAGAAGATTGTCCGTACGATCCCCGGCCGCGGCTACCTACTTGACGTTCCAGTTGATATCCCGATTGGCAATTTTGGCAGCCTTGCCACTCAGGGCATTCCCAAGTGGCACAATTCCCAGAACTGGAGAATCCGGAAAAAAGTTGCATCCATTGTGGCGTTAAACCTTCTTGTAATTGCTGGTCTGGGATTGCTTTTGAAACAGCGCGCCGACCGAAAATGGGCGGACGGCTCCGCCTCTCGCGTCGAGCATTTAACGGCGGCGGGAAGGTACCCCGAAGCGTATGAATTGGCGACACAGGTGATCGCTCGCTACCCTTCGGAAGTCAGGGTGAGCAGTTTGACGCGCGAGTTTTCCGACGATCTGTCCGTTTTCACCAAACCCGCTGGTGCCGAGGTCTATTTACGCCGTCTTGGTTCCGGACGGGCGGAACGGATCGGTGTCACTCCAATTTATCGCCTGCGGATCGCGCGTGCCGAGTACATTCTATCTCTCAAGAAGGCCGGCTATGCGGGGTTTGAGCGGACTGTATCCAGCGCTCTCCAACGCACTCTAGCCATCGTAAGCCAGAAATCTCTTGAGCTCGGGACGCAGCAGGAACTGCGAGATCTGAAAGGCGCAGCAGTTCCTCCACTCACTTCCGAACCTGGGGAAATCCGGATTCAACAGGTATTACGAGAAGTATCGAAGCTTCCTCCCGATATGGTGGCCATTCCCGGCGGGGAGTACCGGCTCCGCAACACCGCCCGGCCGACAGAAGCAAGTGTGCAACTCGCCGACTATCTCATCGACAAGTTCGAGGCGAGCAACAGCGAATTCAAGGCGTTCATCGACGCCGGCGGCTATCGCAACCGCCGGTTCTGGGACCTAGCGTTTGATGATGTCCAACTCCGCATCGCAAAGCAACTTAGAGATAGTACCGGCTTGCCCGGACCTCGCGGCTGGATCGGAGGAACATTCCCCGCCGGAAAAGAAATGTATCCAGTTACGGGGATCACCTGGCACGAGGCGCGCGCGTATTGCCGCTTCCGCGGGAAGGACCTGCCGACTTTATTCGAGTGGGAGAAGGCCGCCAAACCTCCCGATTGGACTCCTTTCGGAGTTACGTTTCCTTGGGGGCTGGTCGATCCCAAAGACCTCGCCAAGAGAGCGAACGTCGATTCGGCGGGGCTCGCTCCCGTGAACTCCTTCGAATTTGGAATGAGCCATTTCGGTGTCTACAACTCGGCGGGTAATGCTGCGGAATGGATTCAGAACCGTTATGGTGACGGCTACGCAGTAGCAGGCGGCGCTTCAAACGATCCACCTTATGGTTTTTTGAATTATCGGGCGCACCCCGCTCTTTCCAGCAGTGAGACACTTGGATGCCGCTGTGCTCTGATTTCTAGCTCAACACCAAACGATGAAGCCCGGATGCCCTTTTTGCCGGATCGAGAGGCCTTTCACTACCCTGTGTCGACCGATCGGGCATTCAAAACTTCAGCGGCTCGTTACACTTGCAAACGCACGCCTCTGAATGCGGCAATTCTGAGCGTGAAGGAATCGGCTTCATGGCGCCGCGAAAAAATTTCCTTCGACGGCCGGGACGGCCAACGAACGAACGCATTCCTGTATTTGCCGAGAGCTGCCGTCTCTCCATACCAGGTGATTCACTATCTTGGCGGTGGCGGTTTATGGTTTGGGCTTCCAGTGACCGAGGACATCGAATCCACGGGCGCAAGGCTTGCACCCTACCTGCGGGCCGGTCGTGCGGTCTTCGTCGAGGTTCTGGATGGGTTTAATGGCAGACACACCGGGAAGTACGCTAAGACACTCGCAAATGCCGAATTTTGGTCTCCCGAATACCGGGATGGCTTGATTAGCTGGATCGGCGACATGCAGCGCGGATTAGATTATCTCGAAGACCCGTTCCGACATCGATAGGCAGAAGATCGCATTCTGGAACGATAGTACCTACTCGGTCGGCGTTGTTAACGCAGCTATCAATCCACGGTACTCGTCAGTGATTCTGGTCGCCAGTGGTGGGCTTTCCACGGCGTTGTCCCACTTGCCCGAGGATATCAATCCGTTTCATTTCGCGCCTCACATCCGAGCCCCTAAGCTGGTGTTGAATGGCCGCTATGACGACTGGTGCCCAGAAACTTCGGTCCGGGCATTCTTCGGATTGCTACAAGCGCCCAAAAAACGCTCTCAATTCGAAGGCTCGCATATGCCTACCCCCGAAATAGCGGTTCCCATCATTAGCAGTTTTCTCGACGAAACCCTTGGGCCTGTGCGGTTGTAGTGGTTACCTTAACAGCTGGTGCCGTCACTACTTGCTCGAAGTCGTACCGCTACCCACGACCGTCCGTATAACGCGCTGTCGTTAACCGAGCCGGCCTTTCCTGCCTCATATGGATTAGTGCCGAAAAACGCCGCTCATCCTGGAATCCACTTGGACGAGAATTCGGTTACGTTGACATTGACGTCCGGCCCGGCATCACTTAAAAATAGATCCGCCCTGATCCTGAACGCTTTAGCAACGCCGAATCTGGAAAGCAATTTCTTCTTAAGTTAACGCTGATGGTGCGGCGCCCGTGGACGTGTGAGCGCATTTTCGTGATACCCTTGACACTCCCTGGCATCAGGTTGAGTTCAAGGGTCATGAAAATCTTCTGCATTGTTCTTTGCCTGCTTCTCTCATCCACCTCGCTCCGCTCTCAGCAACCAACGGGTCGCCCCAAAATCGGGGTCGCTTTGCAAGGGGGCGGAGCCAAAGGTCTCGCTCACATCGGCGTCCTTCAATGGCTCGAAGAACATCACATCGCCGTTGATGAGGTGGCGGGCACCAGTATGGGCGGCCTGATTGGCGGGCTGTACGCAACCGGTCAGAGTCCGGCTGAGCTCCGCGGTATGGTGGAACAGCTTGATTGGGGTTACCTGCTAGCAGGTCCTACACCATACCGGGATTTGGCATTCCGCCGCAAAGAAGATCTGCGCGCTTATCCAAACAGACTGGAATTGGGGTTGCGCAATGGGCTGGAACTGCCGGGTGGCTTAAGCTCCGGCCAGCCGGTCAGAATGCTCATAGATCGCTACGTGTTGCCCTATTCGGATACTCAAAGCTTCGATGATCTTCCGATTCCTTTCCGCTGCGTTGGCACCGACCTCATCTCCGGAAAGTCCATTGTCTTTCAGAACGGCTCATTGGCAAACGCTCTTCGCGCCACCATGTCTCTTCCGGGTATCTTCTCGCCGGTGAAGGAAGAAGGTCAAATTCTCGCTGACGGCGGACTGCTCAACAATTTGCCCACCGATGTGGTTAAGGGCATGGGGGCGGACATCGTCATTGGTGTCCATTTGACCACCGGCCCCGTCGTTCCGCAGAACGTCAGCTCCTTCTTCCAAGTCGCGATGGGATCATCCGACGTCATGATCAACGCCAACGAATTACGCGGTATGGAACGGGCGGACATTCTACTGACCGTTGATCTCGCCGGCTACACGACGATGGACTTCTCGAAAACTCATGACATCATCATCAAGGGATATGAAGCAGCGCAGTCCCACGCCAATGTCCTCAGCCGCTTTGCGCTCAAAGACGACGAATGGAATGAGTATGTGAAGCGCCGCCAGGCTCGCTTAAAGACCGTCGTTCCCGTCCCACAATTTTTTGCAGTGGAGGGGACGAGCGACATTTTGGCGAAAGAAATTCAGGAGGAATTGGCTCCGTTTGTCGGCCAGCCGCTCAACTCCGCAGATCTCGAAAATATTTTGACCCAGCAAATCGGCCGCGGTCGATTTAACAGCATGAGCTACGGCCTTACCCAGCGCGACGGCAAGCCTGGACTGTTAATCTCGGTCGAAGAGAAGGATTATGCTCCACCATGGGTGAAACCCGGCGTTGCTGTCGATGGAGCAGATCCCGATAACGTGCAATTTTCGTTCGGTTCAAGGCTGACGTTTTCTGATGTCGGCAGCTATCGATCGGAGGTGCGTCTCGACTTCACGATCGGAAGCAAGTATTCACTCACAACCGAGTACTTTCATCCTCTGAACCCCACCACAAATTGGTTTGTAGCGCCCTATATCGATGTAAGCCGGTCTTCCTTGAACCTGTATATCGGCGATACCTTTGTTTCCGAGTACAAAGTGAATCAATTCGATGGTGGCGCTGATCTCGGCTACAGTTTGGATCGATTTAGTGAGTTGCGATTTGGCTACGAGGCGGGTTACGAAAAAGCAACTCGCTGGATTGGAAATCCCCTATTTGGCTCATTGGAGGGACGCACTGGCAGAACGCAGGTACGTTACGCAGTGGATCGCTTGAACGACCCCGTCATTCCAAGAAAAGGAATTGCGCTGCTCGTAAACGGCGGCTGGACCGATGCAAATCCTGGCGCCCACACCGGATTTCCGAGCGGTGAATTAACATTCGAAGGGTTCCGCCCGATCACTCGTCCGGCTTCGCTGTATTTCATTGCAGCTGGTGGAACTACTTTCGGACATGACCAAACAGGCCTGCCTCCGTTCGCGCTCGGCGGCCCGACCCGGCTCGCTGCTTATGGAATCAACCAATTTCTCACCAATCAGTACTTCTACTTCCGTGCCGGATACCTACGCCGGCTGGGAACTCTGCCCGGGCCCATCGGAAACAGCTTTTACCTCGACGCCCACTACGAGCTCGCGAAGCCATACGACGCATTGAGTACAATTAGGCTTCCAAATGACGGGGTGGTCGGAATCGTGATGCAGACGTTTCTCGGGCCGGTTCTGGTGGGTGGCAGTGTCGGCGAGGGCGGCCACAGCAAATGGTTCTTCCAACTGGGTAGAGTGTATTAGATCAGGACAACAACTTAAGACAACAACGGCACCGTAACCTTAAATTGCGCCGATTCGCCCATATCGGTGAAATCTCTTCGTTTTACCCAAAACCCCGGAGCGTCAAAACATGAAAATACGTTTAGCATTACTTGCCGCACTGTTGGCGGTAGCTGCTTTCGCCGCCGATGTGAACGGCAAATGGACGGCAGAGATGCAAGGACGGGAAGGTCAAACCTTCACGACCACCTTCAACCTGAAAACCGATGGAGACAAAGTGACCGGAACTGTTAACGGCCGCCTGGGTGACGCGCCGATCACGAATGGAAAAATTTCTGGCGACAACATCTCGTTCGATGTGGTTCGTGAATTCAACGGCAACTCGATCACGCTGCACTACAACGGAACGGTTTCGGCGGACACGATCAAATTCAAAGTAGACGGGGGCCGCGGACCAGGACGTGAGGTCACGGCCAAGCGCGCCAGCGCCTGAAAGCGTTGATCGGAGCCGAATGACCCGCAAATCAGCATTTTGCCCCACGGCTCTTTAGCGATCAAAACAAAAGCACTTCTAAGCACGCTTGTTTGCCACGATTTCGTTTCATGAAAATTGGCTTTCGAAACTGCAACTAGCAGCCGTACGCCCTTCATCTAACAACTAAGGCGACGGTGGGGCTTAGTTTGCATCAGCAAATTCAGCTCGCGACTGACTAGCTGAGATGAGAAAGTTGCTGCAGAGTTCGACGTTCGGAAAGCCTTGTTTGCTAGACTGGCGCATGTCTGGTTCGGCCGCCATGGGAGCGGAGGCGCCGCTTTTGCGGTATTTCACTAGGCGTCGCATCCGAGAACTTTGCTTGAAATCAACGCTACTGTCCATTGCGTTACTTCTTCTCAGTTCTGTGGCCGCCGTTTCTAGCCCGGTACGTAATTCCGCCGACGATGACACCAAGCCGGATGTAAACTCCAGCTTTATTGTCCAAAAATACCTGGATGCCACACAGAAAAACGAAACGGCTCTGCGTGCCACGTCGATGAAAGTCGATATCCAGGCGGCGGTGCCCAGTCTGAAGGAACACGGACACCTGCGCGCGTTACGCATCATTTCCAAGCTCGGCCAGATCACTTATAAGCAGCTCGGATTTCAAGGCGACAATACGGTAAAGAAGGATGTCATCGCCCGCTATTTGCAGGCCGAGCAGCAGGGCCAAGGCGATACCAGCTTAGCCATAACACCCGCGAACTATAAGTTCAAATACAAAGGATTGAAGACGCTGAACGATAACCGGCAGGTCTATGTTCTCCAGCTCACACCACATAAGAAGAGAGTCGGGTTGTTCAAAGGCCAGCTTTGGCTCGACTCTAAAACCTACTTCCCCGTGGTGGAAAAGGGACGTCTGGTCAAAAATCCGAGCATTTTCTTCAAAAAGGTCGAATTTGAGCGTGATTTCATCACCCAAGGCGGCGTCCCGGTTCCGCAACATCTCAGCAGCACCATAGATGTGCGGCTGGTTGGTACAGTGGAGTTAAGCATCGATTATTCGGATTTCCAGCAGCATGGTGCAGATGAGACGGACGAATCCAGGTCCGCCGCTGCCCTAACCGGTGTAAATGCGGAGCGCTGAATGCGCCCGACGTTTGCGCGGTCGTTCAGCTTCGTTTTTCGCCGCCCAATTGAAAATAATGGGGTTATCGTGTTCTTTGATTGAACGGCAGCATAGGAGCCGGTAGCCTAAAATTTACGCGTAAGGGAGCCCATGAGAACGCTTTTTTTAAACCCTCCTTCTTTTGAGGGGTTCGACGGTGGAGCTGGTTCGCGATGGCCGGCGGCTCGTGAAATTGAATCCTATTGGTATCCGGTCTGGCTCTGCTATCCAGCGGGCATGATTCCGGATAGCAAAGTGCTGGATGCACCGCCGCATAAAGTCTCAATCGATCAGACCGTCAAGCTGGCTTCTGATTACGAACTGCTGGTGCTCTTTACATCCACCCCGGGCTTTAACGTCGATGTCAAGATCGCCGAGATGATGAAGGACAACAACCCCAAACTGAAAGTTTCGTTTGTTGGCCCTCCTGTGACCATCGAGCCCGAACGGTCATTGCGCGCTTCGAAGGCGATCGACTTTGTAGTGAAAAAGGAATTTGACTTCGCCATTCGCGACTACGCGCTTGGGAAGCCCCTGGAGGAAATTCCGAGCGTAGTATTCCGCAAGGATGGAGGCTTCCAGAACAATCCCGAAGCCCCGCCCATCGAGAATCTCGATTCGCTCCCGTGGGTCACCAAGGTTTACAAACGCGACCTCGATTTCCGCCGCTACAACGTCCCGTTCCTGTTGAATCCGTACGTTTCCTTCTATACGACGCGCGGTTGCCCGGCCCAGTGTACCTTCTGTTTATGGCCGCAAACACACTCCGGACATCGTTGGAGATTGCGTTCTTCCGATGACATCGTGAACGAGTGCCGCTGGACTCTGGAGAACTTCCCCGGTCTCAAAGAAATCTTCTTCGACGACGATACGTTCAACTACCAGAAGGCGCGAACGATCGAGCTTTGCGCCAAATTGAAGACGCTCAATTTCACCTGGAGCTGCACGTCGCGGGTCACCACTGACTACGACACGCTGAAAGCAATGAAGGAAGCAGGGTGCCGCCTGCTGATTGTCGGTTATGAATCGGGTGATCAACAGATCCTGAAGAACATTAAGAAGGGCGCCACGATCGATATGGCGCGGCGCTTCACCGCCAATTGCAAAAAGCTCGGCCTGACCGTACATGGCGACTTCATCGTCGGGCTTCCCGGTGAAACCCGGGAAACCATCCGCAAGAGCATCGACTTTGCCAAAGAACTTGATGTTGAAACCATTCAGGTATCGCTCGGCCATCCATTTCCGGGCACTGAATTCTATGATCACGTAAAGAAGAATGGCTTGATCACAATCGACGAGGTGATGACCGACGAAGGCGGCCATCAGCTGCCGAACTATCAATATCCGGGCCTTGACCGGGGTGAGTTGGTGGATTGGGTCGAACGCTTCTACGGCGAATTTTACTTTCGTCCGAAGGTCGTTTTCCGCCTCGTCCGGAAGGCCATGTTCGATAGTTCGGAGCGCAAACGCTTGTACAAAGAGGCTCGCGAGTACCTCGCCTTGCGTTCCAAGCGTAAGCTTTTCGTCAAGGAGCAGAGAGATCAGAAACGTGAGCCTGCCCTGACGACGGGAGCCTCGGTATCGGGCGATTGATGCGCCCTGCTTTTCCTTTATGAGATGGTTTTTGCTCGCCGTCATCGTAGTGTCGACGGTGCTTGGGGATGTGCTGCAAAGCTACGAGATGAAGCGTAGCGGCGGCCAGGAAGTCACTGCCCGCGGCTTGGGACGCCTACTCAGAACCATAGCCCAGCGCAAATTCCTGATTCTGGCTATCGCCTTTATGGCGGTTTCGTTCTTCGCCTTTATGGCTCTGTTGCAACGAGCGGATCTCAGCTTTGCCGTGCCGGCATCCGCTGCAACGTTCGTTTGCGAGACGTTACTGGCGAAGTTCATCCTGAAAGAGGCAGTCGGCATCAGGCGCGCGGGCGGCGCCATGCTCGTACTCGCAGGCGTTCTCCTGCTCGCACGATAGCGTCTGGCGTGGGAGTTTATTCTCTTCTGTTTGTGCCGTCGGTTCTGTATCAGGCGATGGCGTTGGCGGCGGCACTTCACTTCCAAACCCGTAGGCGTCGAAGGTTTGTAGCGTCTTCGTTTCAGCCGCCGGTCTCCGTTTTGAAGCCGGTACGCGGACTAGATCCGAATACTTCCGAGGCATTTCTATCACAGATCCGGCAGAATTATCCGTCATTCGAAGTTTTGTTTGGCGTAAGTGATCCGGAAGATCCGGCAGTTTGCGAGATCCAGCGCCTGCAGGCGCAATTTCCTGCGACAGACATCCGCCTGGTGGTGGAGTCTGCGGCAGCCGCCAACGCCAAAGTGGGAATTTTGATTGCATTGGCACGGCAGGCACGCTACCCCATCTGGGTGGTCAATGATGCCGACATTCGCGTCCACCAAAATTACCTCGCCGAAGTGACGGCCCCGCTTTCCGATACAAGCATCGGTGTTGTTACTTGCGCTTATCGCGCATGGGCAAATTCGCCGGCCACCAATTGGGAGGCGTTGGGGATCGCTACCGACTTCATGCCCAGCGTGTTCGTCGCCCAAATGATTGGCGTCCGCGATTTCGCACTCGGAGCAACGCTGGCTTTTCGCGCGGAGGATCTGCAGGCTGCAGGAGGTTTTCAATCAATCGCCGACTACCTGGCCGATGACTACCAGCTAGCCCGGCAGATCGCTACGCTAGGTAAGCGCACCGTGTTATCGGAGTGCGTGGTGGAGACCTCGCTCGACGAAGGTACATGGTCCGGTGTTTGGAATCATCAACTTCGTTGGGGACGGACTATCCGGACATCAAAGGGTCCCGGTTATCTTGGTTTGCCCATTACGCACGCCGGGGTTTGGCTCCTGATAGCAGTTTGTGCCCACGCCTGGGTCGCGGCGGCACTGCTGGTCTTTATCCGCTTGGCCTCTGCCTGGCAGAGCGCCACCGCACTCGCAAACCGGAACGCCCGGCGACTTTTTTGGCTTGCACCAGTCTGGGACTTGTACGCATTTTGTGTGTGGTCGGCGTCGTATATGGGAAACCGCGTACGATGGCGGCATCGGACGCTGCGTGTCGGGCCGGGTGGCAGGCTGATTGAATAGCTTCAGTTGGATAACATTGGGTAGATAAATTAAAATTTCGTTGCCGATTGAGAGGGAGTCTAGTAAAAAGCATGTTTGTTAACAAATGGAGTGCCATGCTCCTTGTATTGTCGAGCGTTGGAATCGTCAGCGCACAAACCGCAGCGCCGTTCCAGCCGGTAAAGGTTGCCGTATTAAACGCGCAGAAGGCAGTTGCGGATACCGCTGAGTTGAAAAAGGTGCAGGCCGCACTTGAAACAAAATATCGGCCCACCGAGAATCAGATTCAAGCTCTGCAGCAGGATCTTCAGTCCATCCAGACCCAGTTGAACTCTGGCTCGCAGCTTACTCCTGATAAGGAATCCCAGCTACGTGCCACCGGTACACAAAAACAGCGCCAATTGCAGCGGCTGAATGAAGACCTGCAAGCGGACTTGAATTCGGAACGTCAGGATATTTTAGGCCGCGCTGGACGTCAAATGACTGAGATTGTTCGTAAGATCGCCGAAGCGCACGGAGTCGATGTGGTGATTGACATCAGCAATACGCTTTACTTCAAACCCGCGCTGGACATAACGGCGGAGGCGACGACTGGGTATGACAAAGCTTATCCGCCAAAATAGTAGCAAGTACTTGCAAGACGGCCGCCGGCGCCCTTCGAGCGCGTAAGCCACAGCAATTTTTTCATTCGCGGCTTGAAAACCGGCTCTTTTTTGAGTGCTGGTAACGTCTTATAGGCGGAGAGACTTGTATGGGAAGCTACTTGCAGACCTACGGCATTGATGACGCGCGCCGTAGTCGTACCATCAAAGGCGTTCTGCTCGGCGTCTTGGCGTTATTAATTGCGGTGGCAATCGCATATCTCTTCTTCCATAACTTCCCGGAGCGGCGCAAGGTGAAGCGGTTCCTCGCTGAAGTCAACGCACACGATTACAAAGCGGCATATCAGGAGTGGGGCTGCACGAGCGATTCACCTTGCCCCAATTATGACTTCCAGCGTTTCATGAATGACTGGGGAACTAAGACCGGCGGCTCCTGGAAAGTTGCTTCCACAGACAGCTGTGCGACATTCCTGACAGTGAATGTGCAGGCCCCCGGGTCGGAGCTGGAATCGCTGGCCGTCCAAAGGAAGGATGCGTCACTCGGATTTGCTCCGGCGCCCGAATGCCAGGAACGCAAATGGCGCTGGAAACAATTTTTGCACCGGATTTTCCAACACGACTCGCCGCCTCCCCCGCCGCGAGCGTAACTAATATTGGCTATAGGCAAACTGAGTTGGATTGGTTCGCCAAACCCGCAAGGAACAACTACGCGCGGGCGAAGATAGTGCCTTGGCCCAGCAGCCAATTGGGGTCGAGGCGACGCTTCACCTGTTTCATCGATTCAATGTCTTCGGCGGAGTACATCAGCTCGAAGAGATCGGTTTTGGTTTTTCCTATCCCGTGCTCGGCCGCTACGGTTCCGCCGAGCGAGACTACGCGTTTCGCAAACTCATACAGCAGCCCTTCGACGCGGCGGCCCTGCTCGGGCGTGGCGGGCAGCAGGTTCACGTGGTTATTGGCGTCGCCGATGTGGCCGAAGATCGTATACTCTCCGGGCATTTCTTCTTCACAGCGGCGGCGATAGAACGTGTGCAGTTCGCGATGAGCGTTTATCGGCACTGCGAAGTCGGTTCCATACTTGGGGTATCCGTTGCGCCGCACTTGTTCGACCAGCAGCATCGGTAGCACATGCCGGAATTTGCGAAAGCGTTCCCGGTCGGCGGCGGTTAAGCCAAACCAGGAGACCTCCGCGAGGGCGCCTTGCTGATCCATGCGGTCGACCCAGGCATCCACCTGGCTGTCGTTTTCAGACGAAAGATTCTGTTCGATCAACAACGCTGCGGCGGCTTCGTTCGGGACCTCGGGATAGTGCGGCTGCAGCATCCGGAGCGCAGGCTTGTCCATGTATTCGAGCAGGCGCAGTTCCGGCAGTGGACGCCACACATCGACGGCCTCTAACGCATGCTCATCCGTCGGGAAAAAGACCACGCCGCTCAAGATGGCCGGCGGCTCCGGCAGCAGCCGAAGTTCGACTTGGGTTACGATTGCCAGCGTTCCTTCACTGCCGGCCAACAAATCGACCCACGCAAGGTCCGGCTGTAGATAATAACCGGCGGCGTTCTTTGTCGTTCTGGGAATGCGAACCGGAGCCACAGGAAAATCGACCAGGTCCGAACGTTCGAGGCGCACGGCTCGGCCGTCCATGAACACGGCTTCAACAGCAAGCACATGCCGGCGTGCCGCCCCGTAATGAAAACTGCGCGCGCCGCCGGCATTGGTGGCGATCACTCCGCCTACGGACGCTGACGTCTCGGTTGGATTCGGGCCCAAGAACTGCCGGGTTCCGACAGCGGCCTCCTGCAGCTCAGCTAAGCTAACCGCCGCTCCGCAGACCGCGCGTCCAGACTGAATTTCCAGTTTGCGGAAGCGGCTGAGCGACAGCACCCATCCGCTTTGAGGAACGCGCGCACCGGTCAGCCCGGTGCCCGCACCTGCAATGGTTAGCGGTATGCGTCGTTGAACGCACTGCCGCACGATATCTTGAACCTCGGCCGTGGTTTGCGGAACCAGAACACGCTCAGCGGCTCCTTTGTAACCGGAGGAGTCTTCGAGAAACGGTGCGATGTCTACACTGGAGGCGTGCATTCTGTCTTACTCCATCCCGAGCAGCACGATGTCGAGCTGCTAACGGCGCAACTGTGGGAGTTGGGGACAATCGGGATCGTCGAGGAAGGCGGTTGCCTTCGGGCGTTTTTTGATGATGCGGTGGACACTTCCTCCTTATCGTATGTCGTGGAGCTTCGGGAAGAAACGGAGACGGGTTCGTACAACATTTCGCAGGAGGACTGGACGCCTCTGCTGGTGGGTGGCAAGTTCTTCATTGCGCCTTCGTGGGTTACTGATCCTCCTCCCGAGGGCAGGCTGCGGTTGACCGTGGACTCGCCGGCGGCGTTCGGCACGGGCCGCCATGAGACAACTCAACTGGCTCTCGAGTATCTGGAAGAAGCCATAACCGGAGGGGAAGCGGTCATGGACGTTGGCTGCGGATCGGGTATTCTCTCGGCCGCTGCGATGATGCTTGGCGCTAAAACGGTCGTAGGGTGCGACATCGATGAGCTAGCCGTCGGCTCCGCTATTCGCGACTTCGACGTCTCGGCATTTGCCGGATCTGCGGACGCAATCCGCGCCGGGTTTGCCGACCTCTTGCTCGTGAATATTAGCGCTCGAGTCATCGACACGCTAGCGCCGGAACTGAAGCGCATTGCCAAACCGGACGCCCGTGTGCTGCTGAGCGGCTTCATTCGCGGGCACGAGCCGGACTGCTTCGTGCCGCAAGAACGCCGGGAGCGCGGAGATTGGCTCTGTTCGATTGGAACAAGAGATTCCATCCGCGCGCCCGACGTTTCAGCGGGTGCAATCGTTCGTCAATCTGCACAGTGGTGGTGATTTAATTTCCGTCAGAAGCGCAAAGGGCGCGGCTCAGACGCCCGCCCACTGGATTCAGCCTAGATAAAGGACGTGCACGTACGTTCCGAGCCTGGGATTGTAAGCCAGATAGTATCCGGGATCGTCCGGGTCCTCATAAAGAACAATGTCATCAGAAGCCCAGTTCCAGTCGGAGACGTAGCCAAGATCCGGCGGTGCGACTGCGAAGTAGGCACCGTTAAACCAGAATCGGGAAGGCCCGCCACCGCCGAGCCGATAGACGTAGTTTGGACCGAAATGACCGGGGAAATGTCCGTGTTCCCAGGGACGGTCCAGACGGTACGCCTCGCGATTTTCGTGGCCGACCCATCGCCCGTCGTCGTGTACATGCGGCGCATTCGGATGTTCCGGCACATCGCGATAGTCGTGTGCGGGCGCTGTGCGCGCCTCCTGATGCGGTTCCGCGCGCACTTGCTGATGCGGTTCCGGGCGTGCTTCATGCTGGGGTTGCGGACCGTGTTCCGGTACGTAACCGCCACCCACGTGACCTTGAGGCGCTTCATGCGGTGCGCCGTGCTGCGCCGCAGCGTGCGAGTCATCATGATGTTCTCCCCGGTCATGCTGCGGCTGCGCTAACGCAGCGCTCGAACCGAATACCAGTAATCCTGCGAAAGCTAATGTTAATTTTTTATTCATTGTTTTGCTCTCCAAACCTAGGCCAAACGCCCTACGTATAAAGGCGCTTTGCGAACGCTCTTTGTTTCGCGAAATCGCTGTAAACAGGGCAGAAGAACGGTATTTTGCTAAGGTGAATCTAGTGTCTTCGCCCTTGAATTTTCATTTAGAGCAGTACGAAGGGCCGCTAGATCTGCTTCTGGATCTGATTCGTAAACAGCAGATCAACATTTACGACATACCACTGGCGAAGATTACTGCACAGTACCTGGAGTACATGCAGCGCGCCACCGAACTGGATATAGAACTAAGCTCCGACTTCGTTTTCATGGCGGCGACGCTGATCCATATCAAGAGCCGAATGCTATTGCCGCGTGATCCGGAGTTGGACAAGATCGCACCGGAAGAAGATCCGCGCAGAGAACTGGTTGACCAGCTTATCGAGCACGAACGCTTCAAAAACGCGGCCGAAATGCTGCAGCAAAAGCGGCTGATTGAAGAGGCAACATGGTCCAATCCGCAGATCGACGAGTTTGTGAACGCGGATGAAGGACCGGCGCTAGCGATCACGCTCTTCGACCTGGTAAAAGCGTTCCAGGAAGTGTTAGAGCGGGTTAAAACAAGGCCGCTGTTTGAGGTCAGTAAAGAAGATGTGACGGTTCCGGAGATGATCGCGTACCTGCGGGAGCAGATCGGGCGCCTTCGGCAAGACAGGTCGATTTCCGCGACACGTTTGTTCGAAGAGCAGCGCAGCCGCCGCGCCATCATTTGCCTGTTTCTGGCAATCCTCGAGCTTGTAAAGGGCCAGGCCGCCGAACTGGTGCAAGGAGAGGCATTCGGAGAAATCGGATTACGCCGTGGTATGGCTTTTGAAACTGCGGGTGCGATGGAACTGTCCGCTGCGGGGTTGTCCTGGGAAGAGGAATATCGCTGAGTAGCACGTTGTATGGAAGAGTTAGCAGAAACACCCGATGAAGAGATTTTGGTTGCGGAAGTTTTTACCGAGCCCTCAGCCCCGTCGGACAGCGGCGCTGAATTTAAGGCCATTCTCGAGGCGATCATCTACATTACAGATGAGCCGTTGAGTGCAGAGCAGATAGCATCTGCTATTGGCGCGCCATTGGATATGGTGAAAGCGACATTGACCCGGCTGGTTGCCGAGTACGCATCGCCCGAGCGAGGGATTGCAATTCGGGAGCTCGCGGGCGGCTTCAAGATGGCCACCAAACCGGAGTACCACGAGGCAATCCGGGCTTTCGTTAAAAATCTGCAACCGCCAACGAAGTTATCGCGTGCGGCTTTGGAGACTCTTGCCGTTATCGCATATAAGCAGCCGATTACCGGGCCGGAAATCTTGGAGATTCGCGGCGTTCAAGGACTGAGCGTTTTAAAAACTCTGCTTGACCGTAAGCTGATTGCTACTGCCGGCCGCAAAGATGTTCTTGGGAAGCCGATCCTGTATAAGACGACGCGCGAATTTCTGATTCAGTTTGGTTTGAGCTCACTTGCGGAGCTGCCGACGCTCAAGGAGTTTGAAGAACTGAGCAGGCTGGCCATATCGGAATCGGAAGAGACGGCCGACGCACCACCAGCCGCCCCGGAAGAACCTGGCGCCGATGCCTGAAGAGCGTCTACAGAAAATTCTGGCGCACGCGGGCATCGCCAGCCGGCGCAAAGCCGAGGAGATGATCGTAGCGGGCCGCGTTTCGGTAAATGGCGAGACCGTGACCGAACTCGGTAGCAAGGCTGATCTTTCCGTTGATCGAGTCAAGGTGGATGGACAGGTACTAAGCGCCCCCAAGCACCATGTCTATATCGCGTTCAACAAACCAAAGAACGTCGTCACGACGGTACGCGATCCGCAGGGGCGGGAAACTGTTATGTCTTTCTTCAAAGGCATGCGGGAACGTATTTATCCGGTGGGACGGCTGGATTATGCCAGCGAAGGTTTGCTTTTGCTGACAAACGACGGCGATTTTGCAAATAAGTTGACGTCGCCGGCGAGCCACGTGACCAAGACGTATCTGGTGAAGGCTAACGGCGGCTTGACCTCGGATCAGGAAGAGCAGTTCCGCACCGGAATCCCGATGCATGGCAGGCGGACGGCGCCGGCGGGCTTACGTCTGCTGCGAAAGGGCGTCAATCCGTGGTACGAGGTCAGGCTGGTGGAGGGCCGCCAAAACCAGATTCGAATCATGTTCAAACATTTCGGATTGCTGGTCGAGAAGTTAAAGCGCACCAAGATCGGTTTTCTGGAAATCCGCGATTTGAAGCCCGGCGCATATCGTACGCTGACGAACGCTGAAGTCGCGCGATTTCGAAAAGTTCTCGCCATGGATGCGCCCCATGAGTGACGAGCAAATCACCGAGCTGTTTCGTGTGATGAAGACGGTCGCGGTGGTCGGGCTTTCTAACAATCCGATGCGCGCGAGCTATGGCGTATCCCGGTTCCTGCAGCGCCAAGGGTATCGAATCATTCCGGTGAATCCGAAAGAGACCGAAGTTCTGGGGGAGCGTGCGTACCCGACCCTCGGCGACGTGCCGGACCCGATCGATGTGGTCGATGTTTTCCGCCGGTCTGAATTCGTTCCCGCAATTGTGGACGAATTGAAAGGACGAAAGATTCGCTGCATCTGGCTTCAGGAAGGTGTCATCAGCAAAGAGGCTGTTGCAAAAGCGGAGGCTGCCGGGATTCCGATTGTTATGGATCGTTGCATCCTGAAGGAGTTGGCTCGTCTCACACGCTGATTTATCGCAGACTGCCTCTCGAAGCGTGATGCATCGTCTTGGCCGCTCGAATCTATCGGTTTATTTTACTTTCCTGTTCGCGTGTGTTCTCCAAAGCGGATGTAATCGTTTCACCAGCGATACAACGACTAAGGCATACGTCGCTCCGGCAACTCTTAACTTGCGCCCGGAGATCTCGAAAAAAAATTCAAGTGTTGCGGTATTGCAGCACGGGGAACAGGTAAGCGTAGTGGATGTCAGGCGGCGCTTCGTCAAAGTTCGGACGCTGAAAGGCGTTGAAGGCTGGGTGGATGCGACCCAGCTTTTAACGGCGGATAAGTGGGCACAGCTGCAGCACGATTCGGAGGCGGCGCTGCGGCTGCCGTCCGAGGGCGCTTCCGGAGTTTACGAACCGCTGAATGTTCACATTGATCCGAATCGCCAGTCTCCAGCGTTTGCGAAGATTCCCGACGGCGGATCGGTGGAGGTCTTAGCTCACAAGTTGCAGCCGAAATTATCGGGTCCGCTGAAGCTGCCGGCATTCAACCTTCAGCGGCTACAGCCGATCAGAAAATCGGACCGTAAGAATAAAGAGACGAAGAGTACGTTCCCGTTTCCTAAAGTTCCGCCGCCTAAGGCACCAACGCAGGCGATCGAGACGGACGACGATAACGAAGATGCGAAAAACCAGCCTCAAACTCCGGCGAAGCCTGTGGTCATGGAGGACTGGACGCTTGTTCGCACGAAGGATCACAAGGTCGGTTGGGTCCTGACCCGAAATCTCGTCATGTCCATACCGGACGAAGTTGCGCAATACGCCGAGGGGCATCGGATCACGTCCTACTTTTCTTTAGGCACAGTGAACGATGAAGAGAAAGGCAAGAAGAACAACTGGTTGTGGACCACAATGAAAGAGCAAGAGAGTTACGATTTCGACGGGTGGCGAGTGTTCCTGTGGAATCGCAGGCGGCATCGCTATGAAACGTCTTACCGGCAGCGTGATGTAGAAGGTTACTTTCCCGTACAGGTGGAGGCGGCCGACCCCGGCATGCTGGATCGGAGATTCAGCCTCATCTTGCGGGACGATAACGGCAAGCTATCACTGAAGAGCTTTCGGTTTGACGGCACTCGTGTGCATGCCGACGGAGTTGCTCCGTATGATGGAACGCTGCCGGGGATTGTTGCTGCTGGCATTAAGTAACGTGGTGGGTCTAAGAGGCCCGGCCGACTAGGTTTCTTCTATCGCTCCCACGATTTCGACGCGATCCATTGCCAGGAACAGCTGGACGTGAGGGTCGGAACTCTTTCCCAGATCCGCGACGGGGCCGAAATAGATCGCTTTGCCCTTGTGCAGGAAGACAACGGAATCCGCTACTTTTCGCATCAGATCCAAATCATGCGTCACCACAACGGAGGTTAGACCGAGCTGCCGTTTCAGGCGCAGCATCAGATTCCCGATGTCATCCGACATGATCGGGTCCACCATGGTGGTGGGCTCGTCGTAGAGAATGCATTCCGGCTGGGCGGCAAGCGCCCTGGCAATGGCAATGGCTCGCTTATAGCCGGTTGACAGGTCGGAAGGGTAGAGATCTTTGACGTGGAGAAGATCGACCATCTTCAAGAGCCCATCAACGACGTCTTCACGATTCTGCTCATCGTAGTCTTCTCGGGTTTCGAGCGAGAACAGAATGTTTTCGCCTACTGTGAGCGAGTCAAACAGCGCGCCTGACTGAAAGACCATCGTGACCCGCTTTCGAATTTGCCGCAACTCAACCTCCGTGAACTCCGTCACGTCGGTGTGGGCCACGATAACACGGCCGCTGTCAGGCTTCAGAAAGCCCATAATGTGCTGAAGCGAAACGGATTTCCCGACTCCGCTGCGCCCTATAATGGCGAGCGTTTTGCCGGAGTCTACGAAAAAACTAACATCCTTAAGAACCGGATGGTCAAAGCTTTTGTTGACGTTGCGGAACTCCAGGTAGTGAGGGAACTCGTCGGCAACCATCTACTTGGCGGATTGATAAGCGGCCCATTCAGCCGGCGTGTTGCAGTTGGGAATCGTCATCTCGCATTCAAAGGGAAAGGCGTCCAGGTCGCTCAAGAGATCCATCAGACGCGGGCGAGAGAGGCGGATGGCATCTTCAACGGCCTCAAGCGCGGTACTGTGGTAGACAGCGCACAGGGGATGCTTTTTTCCAGCCGCATCGACCGGAACGACGCAGCGCACGGCGCGCGCCGCCGCACATTGCAGCAACGACATCAGCAGTGTCCGATCAGCTCCCGGCATATCGCAGGCCAGGATGAGATTATATTCACCGCGGCGGCTCTTCAATGCAGTGTGGATGCCCGACAGCGGTCCAAACCCTGGGCATACGTCGTCCAGGCAGTCGTAATGGAGCAGGGAGCGAAACAAATCAGGCCGGCCGACCAGAGCAACATTCTCCGTCACCGCTGCCAGGCTGCCGGCAATTTCTGCAACCAGCGGACCCGAAGTGGAAGGAAGAAACGCTTTGTCGCGGCCCATGCGGGAACTTTGCCCGCCGACGAGGACGAAGCCGGCAACGAGATTGCGACTCTCACGCAAAGCGGCCATACCACGATTTGCGCGCGTCATGCCCAAATAGTAGCATCCGCCGGATGTCCGTTTACCGGTATAATCAAAAAACAAGTCGGGCGCTTTTTGTTGGATGTTTTTGGGAAACCCGGAACTTTACAGTCATGAAAAGAGCCTGGCGCGTCAACGGAATGTGTCGCCTCCCCCGCCGAACGGTTCATGTACTGACGGTTGGATCGCTGCTTGTGGCCGCACCCTTGTATTACGGTCAAGCCCCTGCGGTTTCCCGGGTTCAGGCCATTCGATTCTGGTCATTCGGCGACGTAACACGTATTGCCGTCCAGACGGAGGGCGGATACAGGCTGTCGCGCGATCAGATCGACAACCCGGCTCGCGCCTTCTTCGATTTCAGCGGGCTGCGGCCACCATCCTCGGCCCATCATGGCTTCGAAACGCTGGAAGTAAACGATCACCGGGTAAAACAGATTCGAATCGCGCCCTTAAACAGCGGTACAACGCGAATCGTATTCGATCTGGAAGCGCCTGCCGATATTATTTACTCCCAACTGGTGAATCCGGACCGGCTGATGATCGAAATTCGGCCGAGAAATTCGATGCCCCCGGGCGTGCTGGTCACGCGAAGCATCAGCGGAGCTCAAAAGTTAGATGAAGTCGCGGTGGGCGAGCCCACACCAGCGGCTCGCAATGGCGTTACGCCGCCGGCTGTGATACGTGCTCCCGCCAGCGGGCCGGCGATGACGCCGGACACAACATCGCAGGGAGCGGTCGTTTCCAGACCGCTGACGAAAGATATACCGGCTCCTGTTCCACCGTCGACACTGCAACAAGCAACGTTAACGCCGACAAGGCTTCCATCCGTGAATCCAGAGGGCACAGCGCCGAACACGAAAGCACTGGATCTAAAGACGGCGCCCCCGGGATCGGTGCCGAGCGGAGCCTCCGTGACTTCGGCGCCGGTAAACGGCTCAACAGGCGCGGCCCCTTCGGCGAAGTACGACGGCGTGGTTGTTCCTCCGAAGCCGGGGGCGTCGACAGACCGTTCCCTGGTGCGCGTCTTCGGCCTAAAAATGGCGAAAATCGTGATTGATCCGGGACACGGCGGACACGATACGGGAACCATTGGCCCGGACGGCATGCTGGAGAAGGATTTAGTGCTGGATGTTGCGCTTCGGCTTGGCGCGTTGATTACAAAGCAACTCGGCGCCGAGGTTGTCTACACGCGATCCGCAGACGTATTTGTTCCTTTAGAACAGCGGACACAAATCGCGAACGATCAAAAGGCCGACCTGTTCATTTCGATTCACGCGAATTCATCGACCGAACCGCGGGCGACGGGTGTTGAAACATACTATTTCAACTTCACTTCCGATCAGGCTGGATTGGACCTGGCGACGCGTGAGAATGCGATGGCGTCCAGTTCGATTTCCGATTTGAACGATCTGTTGCATAAAGCGGTGCTGCAGACGAAGCTGGAAGAGTCGCGCGAATTTGCGCAGGCGGTGCAAACGTCGCTATGGGGCATGTCGGTAAAGATGAACAGCCTTTCGAAGAACCGGGGCGTTCGTAAAGCGCCGTTTGTGGTACTGATCGGCGCCACAATGCCGTCAATCCTGTCCGAGGTCGGGTTCGTTTCCAATCCGCACGACGAAAAGCTGATGCGGCGTACGGACCAGCGACAGAAAATTGCGGAGAGTTTGTATAAAGGTGTTGCGGCGTATACAAGTTCGCTTGGACATCTGCAGATTGCTCGCGCCAACGGGAATTAAATCGGCCCTGCGCTACGACAACAGATTGAGGACGCTTCACGGTTCTGGGTGTTCCGTTTCGGAGTCGACTTCAAAGCCTGGGGTTTCACGGGCTATTCCGCGTTTGCTCCTCGCAATGAAATCAATCAGCTGCTGGGTCTCCGGGCCGGGCAGTTCCTTTTGGATACGGTCTGTTGCTTCTCCCAAATTCAATCCGCTGCGGTAGAGGAGTTTATAAGCAGCTTTAAGCGTTTGTCTTTGGGCACTGGAGAAGCCGGCGCGGCGCAAACCGACAACATTTACGCCAATGGCCACTACATTGAAGCCGGCATAGAGGAAAAAGGGCGGCAGGTCGCTGTTCACCCGAGCCAGGCCGGACACCATCGCGAGACGGCCGATTTTCGAGAACTGCTGCACCGCAACATTGCCGGAGATGAAAGCCTGGTCGTCGACTTCAACATAGCCGGCGAGCAATGTGCCGCTGGCAACGACGATATTGTTTCCAAGCCTGCAGTTATGGGCAATGTGACCCGAGGTCATGATGTAGTTGCCATCGCCGATCCGGGTTTCGGATTCCGGCTTGGTGCCGCGCGAAATGGTGTAGTGTTCGCGAATCTTGTTATTGCTGCCGACGATAAGGTAGCTGCGCTCGCCCGTGAACGCTTTGTCCAACGGGTCGGTACCTAAGGCCGTACCGGCGGATATTTCGTTATTATTCCCGATAGTCGTCCACCGTTTTACATAAACGTACGGCTCGAGCAAACAATTGCATCCGATCACAACATCCGCATCCACGACGCAATAGTCGCTGATTCGTGTTCCCGCGCCAATTACGGCATCCGGGTGTATTAGGGCGGTGCGAGCGACACAGGCGGAGGGATCGACAGGCATTGTTTCGATTTTGGCTGAATAGTTTTCGCTTCGTGAAAGTGAACACTCAATGTTACCTATGAAGCATGGCGGCTTTGACCATCCGGAAGATTGCAGAGTTATGCGACGGAACGATAGACGGGATTTCTGACGGGATAATTTTCGGTGCGAATACGCTGGAGCAAGCGGAAGAAAAGGATGTTGCTTTCGTCGAAAGTTCGAAGAATTTTCAATCAGCCGCAGAATCCGGGGCGGGGTGTCTGCTGGTGCCGATGGATTTCGACAAGAGCGCACGCGGCGCGGTGGTTCGCGTGGCGCGTCCGCGCGAAGCATTTGTAAAAGTAATCGAAGTTCTATACCTTCAAGTACCGCCTTCCGCTTCGATCCATCCAACCGCCCTCATCGCGGAGTCGGCGTCGGTTGCCGCCGATTGCGACATCGCGGCGTACACCACCATCGCAGGGGGAACGATCATCGCCGCGGGCTGCTCGATCGCGGCGGGCTGTCACATCGGCGCGAACGTGTTAGTAGGCGAAGGATCAAAGTTGCATGCCAACGTGACGATCTATGACAACGTTCGTATCGGGCGGCGCTGCATTGTGCACTCGGGATGTGTGCTCGGCGCTGATGGGTTTGGCTTCACGTTTACGGGCGATCACTATGTGAAGTTTCCACAGATCGGAACAGTTGAGATCGGGGACGATGTCGAGATCGGAGCGAATTGCTGCATCGATCGTGCCGCGCTCGGAGTCACCCGAATCGGTGCAGGAACGAAACTGGACAATTTGGTACATGTGGCGCACAACTGCGTACTCGGCAAGCACGTTGTGGTAGCCGCACAGGCAGGATTTTCCGGCAGCGTTACGGTCGGCGATTATGCGGTGATCGGGGGTCAGGCCGGCATTGGAGAAAAGGCAAAGATCGATGCGAAGGCTGTGATCGGTGGCAAGAGCGGAGTGCTTACCAATCAGAGAGTTGCCGCCGGTGAACCGGTTTGGGGTATACCGGCACGACCATTGCGGCAACACCTGAAGAACCTCGCGCACATTTCAAGATTGCCGAGAACCCGTGATGAACTTGCTGACTTGCAGAAACGCGTGTCGATTTTGGAAGGTTCGAAAACGAACGGGCAGTAGCTTTGTTTCAGCCTGCTCGTCCGTTCCGAAGGTTTAGGATTTATTGTTTACCAAGCGCTGCTTGGCTGACGGGCCAGCGAGGGAACCTGGGCCAAAATGCAATGGACTCGTTCCACCATTGCTTGGATCTGGCGCAAATGAGCGCACGCCGATTCATCTTCAGAGGTGAGTTCCAGGTAGTAAGCAAGAGTTTCAATAACGCTCAACGGCTGCCGAAGTTCATGGACGGCCTCATGCAACGAAGAGACTCCTGGATCTTGGACGGAAGACGTATCTGCCGTAACAGGCTTTTGAGAATTTGATAGCTCGTGTAGAAGATACTGCGCCATGCGGTCGCTTTCGGTCGAACCGGGATCGAACAACCGGTCAAGGGATGATGTTGCCGACCGTTTGATTTTCACTTTGATCGCGCACTTAGTCAATAGCCTCATAAGCTTTTTTTCATTTCGAACAGATGGTACTGTTCGAGCGTCGGACAGGGTTTCGACGTTGTGTTATTCTCAGGACGTAAATCACTTCTCGTGGGCCTGTGGCGCAGTTGGGAGCGCGCTTCCATGGCATGGAAGAGGTCAAGGGTTCGAATCCCTTCAGGTCCACCAATCAATTCAAAATTTAAACAGTCCGCAATCGCACTCGCTGCATCATGTGATCGGAGCCTTTATCGAATATCACATGAGCTCGTTCACGTGTTGGCAAGATATTTTCGTTTAAATTCACAAGATTGATCTGCCGCCAAATTGCACGCGATGTTTCAACGGCTTCTTTTTTGGTTAGCTGTGCGAAGCGATGAAAATACGAGTTGGGTTGGCGAAAGACAGTTTCGCGGAGTGTCAGAAATCGATCGATGTACCACTGTTCGATCATCGACTCCTCCGCATCCAGATAAATGGAGAAATCGAAAAAGTCGGAAACAAACATGCGTGAATTATCGCGGCCCGCGCCAGGCGACTGCAGCACGTTCAAGCCTTCCAGAATCAGAATGTCAGGTTGGTCCACAATCTGCTCGGCTGCTGGAACGATGTCGTACTGCAAATGCGAATACACGGGCGCGGGAACATTCGGAATTCCCGCTTTCACGTCAGAAAGAAATCTGAGAAGGCGGCGCTGGTCATAACTTTCCGGAAATCCTTTGCGATTCATCAGTCCGCGTTCTTCAAGAACGCGGTTCGGATGCAGAAATCCGTCGGTGGTAATCAGGTCAACGCGCTGATGCTCTGGCCAACGCGCGAGGCACGCGCGAAGCACGCGCGCGAAAGTGCTTTTTCCGACGGCTACGCTGCCCGCGATGCCGATCACGTAGGGCAATGTCTTTTTCGTGGAGTCGCCTAGAAACTCCCGGCGCGCGTCGGTCAAGTGACGAATTGCTGCAACATGAAGATTGAGGAACCGGGACAGCGGCACATAGATGTCCTCGACCTCACCTAATGACACCTGCTCATTGATGCCGCGCAGAGACGCCAACTCGTGTTCATTCAACAACAATGGAGTGTTGGCCCGTAACGACTTCCATTGTGCGCGGTCAAAATCGGTGTAGCGGCTGATAATAAGGGAAGACGGAGTTTGAATCACCAGAACTCCCGCCGATTGCTACGCTGTTTTCGTAACATGAAATGCGACAGGCCAACCGGACGGCAATATTCATTATTCCGGGCGCCGATCTTATTGTGGCTCATTTGTTCCTGGCTGGCCGTAGCTCGCGCGGAAGACCGCGCATTGGCAATTTTGAACGCCGGCGTTGAGTCATCGGAAGATGCGCCGTTTGTCTCAACAAACTACCAGTTTTTTGCTGGGGATTTCGTCTATTTCTCTTTTCAAGTCGCCGGATTTGAAAAGAAAGTAAACGAGGAAGCCGGGACCGCCCAGATCGCCCTTGCTTTCGAAGTTACGATGACGGACGCAAAGGGCATTCCGCTGGCGAAATCGGAATCGGGGGAAATCAAAGAACCATTACACCCGGAAGACAAGAATTGGATTCCAAAACGCCGCGCGTCTTTTCTGATTCCATCTTTTATCGCCGGCGGCGAATACCGGGTTCATGTTTCTGTCAAAGATCTTTTATCGGGCAAAACTGCATCGATCGACGTTCCCTTTCAAGTTGGCGGTCCGCACGTCCAAGAGACTGAAAATGTGGACATTCAACACTTCGCTTTTTTGCGGCAGGAAGACGGGTCTACAGCGTTGGCCGTTGCGGCGTATCGTCCGGGAGACACGATCTACATTTCTTTCGACGCAACAAACTTCGCACTCGCCGCGGGTAATCGCTATCGCATTGAGTATGGTGTGCTGGTTCTGGGCCCCGATGGCGAGCCGTTCTTAAGCGCGCCGAAGGCAGCTCAGCTGGAAGATTCGAGCTTTTACCCCGCTCAAATTTTGCCATGCCGAATCAATATTCTTACAAAATCGTCGAGTACACGCGGGGCGTACGTCGTTGTCTTGACGCTCACGGACCTGATTGCCAGAAAATCGCGAGAAGTGCGAAAGACCTTTACGCTCGAGTAAACGCTATTTCAGCACTTTCGAAACAAAGGACAGAATTTCGGTGATACCATGCTCAAAAATTTCCGGCGGCGTGATCAAGGAAATCACGATGCAGGGGTCCGCGGGCATATCGAAAAAGTATCCTGGCTGCACTACGACAGAGGATTCATTCAGCAAGCGAAGCACCCACTCCTCCTCGGCTAAAACATCGGGCAGTTGCAGAACTGCAGACCATCCGCCCTCGACGTTCAGACAAGTGAGCGGACTGCCTCGCAGTATTGCTGCTGTGGTCCGCAGATTGCTGATGATTCGCTCGTGCAACTGAGCATGGATGTTGCTTCCGATCTGGAACAGCGGACGTGCTGCCTTTTGTATTGGGGTTGCAACGGAGAGGTAGGTATCGAGAATCAGCTCCAACCGCCGGCGCGCTCCGGCTTGTTCCTTCTGCGGACCATTGAGAACAATCCATCCGAGTTTCATCTGCGGCATGCCGGCAAGTTTTGACAGGCCATTCAGCACGAAGATGAGTGTCTGATGGTATCGGCAATAACTCGGAGGAAGACTGCGGCCTTGCGGGATTGGATAGTCGAAGAAAACCTCATCGACGATCACGGGCATCCGATGCTGCGCGGCTATATTCAAGAGCGCCATTGCCTCGTGCTCCTTTGAATAGCAGCCGGCCGGGTTGCTCGGATTCACGACCACAATCGCGCGAGTCCGCGGCGTAATGGCGTTTTGGAGATCGTGAAGATCGACATACCAGTCCCCGGCATAGTGGAGATGATATGGCACCGTTCGTACCGATTCCAAGGCTGCCAGATGTTCGAACAAAGGATACGAGGGAATCGGAGTCAGGATTTCGTCTCCCGGATCGCACAGAAGCTTGAATAGCAGCGAGTACGCTTCGCTCGTGCTCGCAGTTAAGGCGATTTGGTTTTCCGCGACGGCAACGCCCTTTTCTGCATAGTAGGAAACGACCGCCTCCTGGGCAGGCAGATCGCCGAATGGTTGCGGATGGTAATTGAAGTTGTCGATCGATGCGTACGCCGCCGCGATTTCGGTGTGCGGGTAGTCCGCCAGCGCTTGTGTGGGATTCGAAATTGTCAGATCGAGAAAAGTGTTTCCCGCTGCTCGTTTTTCCGCAAGACATTGGGAAAGCCTGTTAGGAGAAGAAGACCAAGGTAAACGTTGTGAATACGGGTGCAACTGTTGAGCCACTCAGCGCACGCTTTTGGCGCGCCACTTCGATGTCAGTTGCCCATCGGCCAAGGCTTTGATGTAAACGCCGCCGACAACAGAACGGGCCTGGAAGCCAACCTGCTTTCCGGTCTTCGTGTCGTACCAATCTGTCAGCGGAACACGCGACGGAGTTTCGTTCATCCATTTTACGATCGGCGCCATGAAATCTTGGAACTCCGCAGCTTTCTCCGTCAGCGTTGCGGTCCATAGTTGCCAATCGAGCTTTGTATAGTCGGCGCGATTGTCCAACGGCAGTCCGTATTGATTCAAATGCTGAAGATAGAACGATAACTCGGTTTGCCGCACGCGCGGCGAGAACAAATCCAGCTTTAGTAATTGATCCCAAACCAGGTTGTATTTCTGACTCCAGGTGCCGGCCTTGTCGAAGGCCAACTTGTAATGATCGCCGTCAATGGCCATCTGCTCCCATTGCTTTGCCATCTTCCTGGCGGCGTTCGCATAATCGTCTGCGATGTCCTCCTTGCCGAGCGCGTGCGCGATCCGCGAATACGAAGCCAATCCTTCTATGGCTTTGATTGAGAGATTTGCATTGTGGGCCAGATGCCCCGCAAAATCGTCAGTGCTGAGTTGGTTTTCCGGATCCAAACCTTTTGCGCGAAGGTACTCCGCCCATTTGGACAACTCCGCCCAATACTGTTGCGACAAATGCCAATTGCCTTGTGCCTGTCCCAAAGCAGCGAGCAGGATCAACATATTGCCGCTTTCTTCCACCGGCATCTGGTCTTCTTCAGTGCGCTCGCCCCCTCCATAGACTTGTCCGTTTGCCAATGGATAAGTGCCGAGATCGTGCGGCGCAAACGGCCACTTCCAGCGCGGCAGCGCAGAGTACTCGAGAACCGGCTTCAGCTGTGCCTCCAGCAAAGCCGGACTGAAAAATAAGAAAAACGGAGCGGAAGGATACAGCACATCCACGGTCGCGATACAGCCGTTACTAAAATTCTCTTTGGGAAACAGCATAGGGGTGCCGTCGACATCGGCGGCAAATCCATGCGCTGCCAAGGCCTGGCGGTATGCCAGCGCTCCGAGTTGCGCGTAGGAAGCGCCGCCGACGCTTTCCAGATCGTGCATCAATTCCGCATCGAATTGTTTGCCGCGTTCTTCGAGCTTTGGGTATTGCGACTCGGCGATGTTCAGCATGTCCTGCGGAGTCGCGCCGTTCCGCTGCCAGTACGGCCGTAACTGCCGATTCAAATACTCGATGGCGAACTCTTCTGTGTAGGAGAGCAACACGTGACGCTCAACGGTTGCTGAAGCAGGGCCGACGGTCACCGGAAAGACGACTGCCAAATGCGCGGCGTTGCGGGACGCCGGCATGGGCATCTCCAGATCGTCAGAATTTGGCAGCGTTCCCGTTTTGACGAAATCCTGCAGCGCGTCCGCGGCATTCGCAAAGAGCGCCGGTTCGCTATCCGGCGCGGCGATATGAAAGTAGCCCCAATCAATGCGCAGGTTGTCACCCGCACGATGCAACACGCGTTGATCGCGCGAACCCACGCTGAGGATCGTTAGAGACCCGGCGCGCGCCCGCGTCCAGACAACTGGCTGATCGCCGGAGTTGACCGCCAGAAGAGGATCGGCATCAAGATAGACCGATACTTTGTGCGTCTTCCCGTCTGTGGCTTCGAGGTTCCAGGTGAGATACGTAACAGGCCTCGAAAGTAAATCGAGATCCTGCGGAAACGACGGTGTAAAGAATGTGAGGGTCAGGCGGATTGGCGACTGCTCAAACTGATAAGTCGTGCGGGTGGGTCCGACCGACAATGAAGCCTGGTGCATGGCGGGAATGCCATGCCGCGGCCGTGCGCCCATATACCGGTACGGGACGCCGTCGATCATGATGAGACCTGCCAGGGGCTGCTCGGTCCCAGTCCAGTGTTTTGTATTCTGATCCGTCAAGTTGTCGGACATGGACCAGACGCTGAAATACGGATCGTATGCGATGAGCGGCGATGCGGGAGGCCGTAGAACATTTGCGTTCTGGGCACAAGCGAACGCCGCGAACGCGGTCAACAGCAGCGTCGAACGCGCACAAAGGCGCCGGCTCAGGTCAGGACTTGAGTTCCGGGAATGCGGTGATGCGAAGTTTCGCAGAAGCATAGGGTATTAGTTTGATCGTTTCGTCTGGTTGGTCGCTGGTTACTGGGCTTTGCGGGACGGGATCAGCAACGCCATCGACAGCTTGCCATTTCGGCAGCTTGCGCGCCTTTACTTCGAGGGTCACGGAAGCGTGCTCTGCACTGAAGGGCCGATCAGTGATTTCTTTCTCCGAGACTGTAATGCCGCCCGAGGAAGATGCGGGGTCGAGTGCAAGCGCGTAGTTCCATTGCGTTGTCGGATACACTTGCCAATCGGCAGTCAGCCCACGGTCTCGCAGTTTCAGCCAGCCCTGGCCGATGCCATAGGAAAATACCAATGGTCCGCGCTCCACGGCAACCGAGTTGTTGAACCAGCGCGATGTACGAGGCTGCAGTGTGAAGTCAATCGTGACGCGGTCTCCTGGTTTCCAGGTGCGTTCGATTTGAGCGAAACTTCCGGGGCCCGGATCAGGTTCGCGCTGCCCGTTTACTTGAACTGTTGTGCCCGTGGCCCACGCGGGAATACGCAGCTTAAGAGGGAACTTCACGGCGGACGAGGGTGAGAGCCGGATTTCCACCTTGCCCCGGAACGGATAACCAGTCTCCTGCACGACATGCACGGGCGTGCCACGAATAATGGTTGCTACTTCGCATGGAGCATACGCAGCGGCTACCAAGCCGTCATCTTCCGATAGCATGTATAGGCTCGCCGCGAACTTGGGCCAGCCTTGATGAAAATTGGCAGTGCAGCAGCCGAAGTTGGGTTCGAGTCCGTACAAATTCGATTCCGGCCCATCAGTCGTCCACGGCTTGTTATGTAAGCTGCATTCGACCTGATTTGGCTCCTGATTGTATTGATGAGCCCACATGTCGTCCGTCATCGCGCCCGGCAATGCATTGAACGCCAGCTTCTCCAGCCGATCGCCGAAGGCGGCGTCGCCCAGAATGGCGAGCGATTGCTCGAGTGAAAACATGTATTCGACCACAGTGCACAGTTCGGAGCCTTGCGAAGGATTGCGGCCGGCTAAGTGCTCGTCGCAGGAGAACATTCCGTTGGGCAGTCCGTGGTACTTATCGAGTGTCGCGATCATCCGCGAGACGGCCTGGCGATCCACATCGGCATGCGACACCAGCGACCAAACCGCACCGGTTTTGATCGCCTGACCATTGTTAACGCCGTGGGTTGAAAGCGACAGATCTTTCAAGCCATTGCCGGCGCCCAGCTTTAAATAATCAGCGGTGATCCGTTCCGTGTACTTGAAATCGTTAAATTGTGCAACCCAATCGTGCCCTTGCTGATGGAGTAGGTTCAACACATCGAGCAATGTCTTATCGCCGGTACGGTTGTACAGCCAGATGATGCTGAGTGCTTCATCCTGCCAGCGAAATTTACCCCAATCGCGTAACGGACGCTTCGGCAATTGGGTAAGTTGATAAGCGGCATAGCGTTGGAGAAGTGGAATTACGCGGGGATCGCCCGTGGCCTCCTGATATTGGGTTAAGACCTTCAACATGACAAAACGAGGCCACCAGTCGTCATTCGAACGCGGGCCAATCATCCCGTTAGGGGCTTGATTGTTGAGGGTCCAATCAATGTACTTTTGGGCTTTGGCCTTCAGCCGAGCGTCGTTCAATAGATAGGCAAGCGGGACCAGGCCGTCCAGGAAGTATGGGCCGCGTTCCCACGACTCGCCCGAACCTCCCAACCAGCCGCTGTTCGGGCCAACGTCAGGCCACGTTTCATCCAGGTGGCCGCCAAGGCTGTTGGCCTGTATCTCGAGTTGGTGACGCAGCCAGCCGCGGGGTAGGACGGATCCAAGCGGAAGCGGATAGAATGCGCTTGCGGCCAGAGGCGCGCGATTTTTAGCGGGAATTTCCGTAGCCGCGGATTGGGAGGAGCCGGATGCGAACCTCTGGGCTAGAGGCAGAGATGCGAACCCCGCATATCCAAGTTGCTTTAGAAATGATCGCCTGTCGGACTGATACCGCGACGGCCAAGAAACGCTCACAAACAGCCTCCAGCAGCTGACTTTATGCTAAAACGTGCACACGGCCAAACGACAAACGTCGTTCCGTGATGTATAGCGTCCCGCCGCGCCGGAAGTTTAGCCGGCCGAAGCGTCCGCCCGCGACACTTGCTCAGGAGAACTCTGAGGGAACTGTCTGTGCGCAATAGTACTACCTTGGGCCGAACGGGTGATTTTCTCGCAGATTCTTTAAAGTCTGAACCCACATAGTCGATAGTGCAACTTGGAGCCGAGAAAATAATGGCCCTAGGCCACACGCCAGTAGATTCACTGGGGTGGGGCTTGAATTCGGCTCCGTGGACCCATGCAGATGTTCTTCCCGTTGTTGCCGGCTCTAAAATCTTGGTAGTCGATCCGAGCGCCAGCCGGCGCCGCGTGGTGACAGCGATGTTGAGAGGGTTGGGGCATCAATTTGTGGAAGCCAGTGAAACGGCACAGGCCATGGCATATCTCGCTAATAACCATGCGGACCTCTTGATTGCGGACCTTCTGGTTCCGGACCAAGGGGCGGCAGAACTTTGCCGGGCGGTCCGTAACGCACCCCGAACGTCGTTGCTGCCGATCCTTCTGAACGGCCGGCGGGGTCACATAGATGAGGAAGTGGACGCAGTTGAGGCCGGGGCTGACGCGGTTTTGCCGCACGCAATGCATCCGAAGGCATTTCGTGCCGCAGTCCAGTCGTGCCTGCGCCGGAAAGCCGCAGTAGAAGCGTTAGACGAAACGGAAGCGGTGCTGTTTACTCTTGCCCAATCGGTGGAGGAACGAGATCCGGCGCTTGGGCAGCATTGTGGGCGGCTCGCCTTAATGGCCGCAGCTATGGGCGTGGCGTTGGGATTGGAACATCACGAAATTCTCGCGTTAAAGCGCGGCGGATTTCTGCATGATGTCGGGAAAGTGGCGATTCCTGACAGCGTGCTATTTAAGCCCGGTCCGCTAACTCCCGAAGAGTGGGCAATCATGAAAAGCCACACCGAACGGGGCGAGCGAATTTGCCGAAAGGTCCGTTCACTCCAACCTGTGCTTCCCATTATCCGGCACCACCATGAGCGGTGGGATGGCGGCGGATATCCAGATAAATTGAAGGGCGAAGACATACCGTTGCTGGCTCGCATCATTCAACTCGCCGATATCTATGACGCATTGACGACACGGCGACCTTACAAGGAAGCGTTTTCCCCAGCAGCAGCGATTAGCATCATGCAGCAGGAAACGGCCAATGGCTGGCGAGATCCGGTTCTGATGAAGACCTTTGCCGAACTGGCGCCGATGTTCGAAAGCCCGAACACAGCCGACTTTTCTGAGTTATCGTTACAGTCGCTTGCCTCGTCGCTCGACGGCTACCGTAAAGATCACCCACAGAGTGCGGCGAGACGCTTGGTCGAGCCAATACGGAGGGTCAGCGGACTATAATCGCGGGGTGGTAACCCTGAAGAACGGGGTGGTGACCCTGAAGAAAGAGTCCAATGCCCGATTGGTCGCAGCTCCGCCAACAATTCCCTTCCCTGAAAAGCCCAAAGGGCGCGGCTGACACCGCGGCCGGCGGGTTCCCGGAGGGCTGGACGTATCTGGACACGGCGTCCTTCGGGCAGATTCCTGTTTGCGCGTCTGCGGCCATGATCGAGCACTTGACCCATCGTGATCAGACTGCAAGCTCGCAGTTCATGTCCTGGTTCGATGACATCGATGCTCTTCGCGACGCCTGCGCACAGTTGATTCACTGCGAACGCTCAGACATTGCCTTCGTGCCGAGCGCTTCCATCGGGCTGTCTTACCTGATGAATGGAATTACCTGGAACTCCGGCGATGAAGTCCTTACTTTGTCCGACGACTTTCCGAATCAGCTCTATCAGGGACCGCTGGCGAGCCGATTCGGCGTGCTCTTCCGTGCCGTTCCCTGGCCCGAATTTTACTCCTCTATCACTGAGCGAACACGCCTTGTCCTGCTGAGCACAATCAATTACGCCACCGGCTTCCGTCCTCCCCTCGAAGAAATCGCTTCGTACTTGCGCGAGCGCCGAATCTTGCTTTATCTCGATGGCACGCAAAGCCTGGGAGCCTTGCAGTTCGATGTAGGACAAATACGTCCAGCCATGTTTTGCGTTGACGCCTACAAATGGATGCTTTCGCCAAACGGAGCAGGTTTTATTTACGTCGATCCGGAGTTGCGCCGCCATCTGAAGCCCTCCGTAGTGGGTTGGCGCAGCGATTTCGGCTGGCGCCAGGTAAACCAGTTGAACCATGCCGATCCGGTATTTGCCGATTCAGCCGAGAAATATGAAGGCGGGATGCTTTGCTTTCCGTCGCTGTACGCCATGCGTGCGGTAGTGTCGCTTCTGCTCGAAATCGGCCCGCACTTGATTGAAGCTCGCGTGTTAGAACTCGCCTCGAAGACACGTGCCATGTTGAGAGACTTCGGCGCGCAAGTGAACGCGGACAACTCACAAATCGTTACTGCCCGCGTACCGAATCTCGATTCGGGCGAAACCGCACGCTTCTTGAAGCAGAACCACATCGTCATCTCCGCACGCCATGGGCGCCTGCGCGTTTCGCCCCACTTCTACAACAATGAGGATGATATTGAATCGCTGCGATTGTCGCTGCGAGCCGCGCGCGCTTCCATCCGTATATGACCTCGCTTGAAAACCCGTGCGCCATTATTTATTTCCGGAGGTGATATCAATGCCCACGCCCATCGAATCGAGCTGTTCAAAGTGCGGCGGTGGTCTCGAACCCGGATTTATTTTGGATGCTCTCCATGGGAGCTACAAAGCGGCCGAATGGGTGAAAGGAGATCCGGAGAAAAGCTTATGGGTCGGCTTGAAACTCTCTGATCGCGTGCGCTACCGGTTCGTACATTCCGGTGTCGCAACTGCGGCTATTTGGAATCGTATGCCGGCTGATGTTTATCGGCTCGAAGTTTCACAGCGCATCTGCGGAATCGTCTTCCGGTTCCGGCAGATCCTCGGCCGCGGCGGAATGACGTTTTAGGGCCGCAAGTATCGCCGATGTACCGAAACCAGCCAAACGAAGACGCCGATAGGCGCTTGCCAGATTCTTTTGTTCGCTGAGAAACGCTCTCAGGTCCTTACCCCGATACTTTCGCGCAAGAAACGCCTCAATCAGAGAAGCCTCGTCCGTATCTGAGTATGCTCGCGCAACAGCCTCTTTGGCGAGGGACTCGGGAACTTGCTTGCCGCGTAGATCGTGAACGACACGTTGCCGCCCAAACCCCTGTTCGGCTAGCCGTGTGGACGCGTACATTTCCGCAAAGCGGCGGTCATCGATCAGTCCGGATTCGACCAGTCGGGCGACGGTTGCGTTTACATCCGAAACCGATTCCGCACGGCGACACAGCTTCTGGCGGAGTTCGGAAACGGAATGCTCACGCTGGCCAAGACTGCGCAGGGCAAAATCCCAGAGTTCACCCTGGTTCAATTTGCGGCTGGGCTTTCGTCCCTGTGCGCGCAGAGCCATGCCACGAAACGTTTGCTACTTTAGCATGCTCTACAGGATGTAAACTTGCAATGGAGACGAGCGCGGGAGGGAAAAGTTTATAAATGGTAGAAACGTCGTGCCGTCCCCGCCACTGATCAAGCTCAATTAGGAGGAGTTATGGAGGAAAGAAGCGGTATCGGTTACTTTTTGCTGGGCCTTGGCGTCGGTGTAGCCGCCGGTGTCCTGTGGGCTCCGCGTTCCGGAGAAGAAACGCGGCAGATACTCGCCGAGAAAGCGAACGAGAGCGCGGACTACGTGAAGGCGCGAGCGCAGGAGGGCAAGGATTACGTTCGCCAGCAAGCAGATACGCTGCGGGAATCGGCGACAGATGCTTTAGAAAAAGGCCGTACGACGGTACAGCGCCAAAAGGAGAATCTTACGGCTGCAGTCGAAGCGGGGAAACAAGCGTATCGGGATGCAGTCACTGATTTGAAAAGCGCCGCGGCTGTGCAGGGCGGGACAGCCGGCGGAAGCGGAACGGAAACACTTTAACAAATAGTGGAAGCGGGGCAGAAACACTTTGAGCTAACAGTCAGCAAAGGTGTCTAGCTGCCCCTAAAAGCCGTGGACCAAAACTTACTCATCGTCTTAATTGTCTTTGTAGCAGTCGCCAGTATTGCGCTGTTGTTACAGTTCGCAACACTGCTGGCGATGTTTATCGTCATTCGGAAGTTACAAGCACAGATCCTTCAGATCTGGCCGGACGTGATGGCGATCACCGCATCTACGCGTCGTACCGTCGAGAACATCGAAAAGCATGTCGTGCAAATCGGTGAGACCACCGGTTCTATCCTGCAAATCACCAGGCAACAGGTGGCGAAGATAGACGAATTACTGAACGATGCGACGACGCGCGCAAAAGTTCAGATTGAACGAGCCGAAATGGTCTTGGACGACACGCTGGGACGTACGCAGGAGACCGTTTCAATTGTTCAACGAACTGTTTTGCGGCCGATACGGGAAATCCATGGTGTGCTGACCGGTCTGCGCACAACACTTACCTATTTGGGACGCGGCGGCCGGCCAACTGTGGATCACGCGACTGCGGACGAGGAGATGTTTATTTAAGTCAAAGGTCGGCGGCTCGGTTTGCGCGTCGATAACGCTAGTGTGCCTCCTACATAAGGCCTAACTCGCCTTTCTAACGCGAGTTGGGCCTCTTCTTCCATGTTGTTGGCAGAACCGGTTTAATTTTTCGTAATCTTGAAGCCGGTAACAGTGATCTCCGTGTTGTGAGAAGAACGGATTCCGTAGATTCCATCACTCGATTTCAGCTTGCCGGGCGCGATTAACGACGCTTTATCATAACTGCCGACCACTGTTCCGTTGATGGCGCATTCAATCTTATCGCCTTTGACGGAAAGTGCAATCTCCTGTGTGACCGGCTGGCCCTGTCCGACCGCCTTGTGCACAGCATCGTTCGGTTCGCCGCGTCTTCCGTTCACTTGAAATGGTTGCGGACCGAATCCCCGGACGATGAACGTACCGCTGCCATAGGCGGCACAGTACAGTTCGCTTTGTTGCGGCGTTCCTATATCGTTGCCGGCAATTGCGATTCCGTAAGGATGAGGATGATCGTTCCGGTTCATATATTGCGGCTCCGTGAACGTGGCGCTGACCGTGTAATTTCCCGACGCTTTGTTGGCCGGATTCCAGTAAGTGATCGCCGGTCCGGTGGCGATATGAAAGCTGTCGCCCTCTTTCGTCAGCTTGGCATCCTTTGCAGTCATCCCCTTTGCGGCTTCGTTGGGGTCAACCTGCCCTGTCCAGCCGGGGGCAAACACTCCTCCGCCCTCAATTGCGTGCGACGTTTCGCCCTGCGCCTGAGTTTTCATTGGCCCGGCGAGAAAGAAAACAAGACCCGCCGTCAGAGCGGCAGCATGAATAGGACGCATGAGAATTCCTTTTCCAGAAGAAATTGGTACGGCTCGATTATATAGAGTTCCGATTGATGAGGAGTCGTATCGGTCGTGGTGGGCTAACTGACAATACCCTTGCCTTCGACAATTCGCACATAGCGATTGGTCGCGACGTCTTTGATGACTTCCACCCGTTTGCTGGGCGCCGGCCAGTGAATCTCAAGACTCTCGATCTTCGCTGCGCGCCCGATACCGAGAACCTCGCGCGGATCGTGAGAGGAAAGATAACTCCCCCCGCCGTTCTTCAGCCGATGCCGGACTTTCCCACCGGCGTTCCACACGATGCGAGCACCAATAGCGTCGCGATTGCACGTTACGCCTTCCAATTTGATTCCGAGCCAATTGTTTCCATTCGCCGCGGTGTTCTTAAGCAGCACCGGGACGCCGCCGTTGTTGGCAACTAAGACGTCAATTGCGCCATCGTTGTTGTAATCACCGATCGCCAGACCGCGTGCTGGAAAAGATTTCTTGAACGCCGGGCCTGCCGTGTCGCTCACATCGTGCAGCTTTCCGTCCTCGCCCATGTGAAACAACAACAGCGGTTCGCGATAGTGCACCTGCATCGAATAGTGATCGATCATGTCGTCCGGATGACCATTAGCGAGCAATAAATCGACTGCGCCGTCATTGTCGTAATCGAAGTACTTCAGTCCCCAGCCGCTCAACAGACGTGTAGATTGCGCAACTCCCTCCAGATGAGCGGCATCGCGGAAGCTTTCGTCTTTGTTGTTCAGGTAAACCGAGAACATCTCCTGGTCGACATTCGCGACGAAAAGATCCTCATACCCGTCATTGTTGAGATCGGCGGAGTCCACTCCCATACCGGAGCGCGGCTGGCCGTTCTCACTAAAAGCCACTTCGGCTTGAAGCGCCGCCTCTTCCCACTTCCATGTTCCATTCGGGCCGGGACCACGATTGACATAGAGATAGTTCTGAACGGTATCGTTTGCGACAAACAGATCTATGCGGCCGTCGTTGTTAATGTCGGTGGCTACGACGCCCAACCCTTTGCCTAACGATTTCGCAATATCGGTGCCTTTGGTGACATCTGTGAACGTGCCGTCGCCATTGTTGTGATAAAGGAAGCTCGCCGTGCCTTTAAACACACGCGGGATGCAGTAGTAATGCTTACCGATCCGATTGTCGCCACATTCAAACTTATGCCCGGCAGAATAGTCGACAAAGCTGCACAGGAACAGATCGAGCCGGCCGTCATTGTCGTAGTCGAACCAGACCGCGCTGGTGGTCCACTCGGGCGCTGTAATACCGGATTTTTGCGTCACGTCACTGAACGTTCCGTCGTGATTATTGCGATACAGAATGCACTTGCCGTACGCCGTCACCACCATGTCCGGCCAGCCATCGTTGTCGAAATCGCCAACCGCAACGCCCATCCCGAACGTACCACCCGAAACGCCCGCCTTCTCGGTCACATCGGTGAACGTACCGTCCCGATTGTTCTTATAAAGCGCGTTTCGAATTGGCTTTGCCGGCTTCCAGAAGTCACATGGGCCGCTATTGACGAAGTAGATATCCATCCAGCCATCGTTGTCGTAATCGAGAAACGCACATCCCGGACCCATCGTTTCCGGAAGGTAGCGATTGTCGGAGATGGCATTGTCATGAACCCATTCAATCCCGCTCGAGGAAGCTGGAATTTCTTCAAACAGCGGGGGTGCCTCAGATGCCGAGGCGAACGGCGCGGCAGCCGCAAGCCACAAAATCTCTCGCCGCGTAAACTTCTTCATGATTTTCCCTGCAGGGATACTAGCCTTTGCAGAACGGCCTCCAGCTCCGAGGGATGAAAATCGAGCTCCGTCAGGCGAGTGCTGTATGCGATACGGCCGTCCGCACTCACGACAAAAGCCCGGCTCGGCCAGGCATTGTAAGCAGATTCCACCGTATTGTCCATGCCATCGACCACCGCCGGAAACGGCAGATGCAATTTGCGGCTGCACGTGGCGGCGTGATCCTGTTTCTCTTCCATGTTTGCAGCGGGCGCAAGAGAAATATCTTCGCGTTCGTTGCGAGCGGTCTGCCAATCCGCCGTCGAGTGGGCTTCGCGGATATAAACGAGGAGGAACGGCACCTGTGCGCCATAGCGCTGCTGAAGCGATTTCAGGGCATCCGCGGACACTCGAAAATTGGCACAGGTGTAGCTGCCGAAAATCAGGACCACCGGACTTCTGCCCCGAAACTCATGCAGGGAAACCGTGCCGGCGCCTCCGGATCGGGGCAAGACAAAGTCCGGCGCAACATCGCCCGGTTTGGGACCCGGGCTTGTCGCTTGCGCAGTCAGATCGAGCTGACGCGCTTTTGCCAGGGCCCTTTCGGCGGGTGCCGGTTCGTCCAGGCCGGCATAAACGTCGGCCAACGTGTGCTGCGCCTCCGCCGATTTCGGCTGCTCAGCCGCCGCACTTTCGGCGTAAGTTCGCGCCTCTGAGAATCGGCCCACACCGGCCAGCGCTTGCGCGAGAACCAGATTAGCTTCGCCGTTCTGCGTGTCGAGAGATTGCGCTCGTTTGGCAAAGTCGAACGCTTCGGCGTAACGTCGCCGGGCACTCAGAATTTGCGCGAGGCGGAGATTCGCGCTGAAGTCGGATGGATTCGTTTCCAGCGCCAGACGAAACGCGGCGGAGGCGCCATCCGGATCGCCTGTCAGCAGGAGCGATTGCCCATAGAACGACTGAAGACTAGGCAACTTCGGATTGAGCGCTGCGGCACTGGCAAACTGTTTTGCAGCAGCCGGATAGTCGCCCGATTCGAACATGCGCGTCCCCAGAAGAAATCGTGCTTCGGCCGTGTCGCCGTGCTTCAGGATTCGATCCAGGTAAACCTGGCCTTCCGCGATATTGTGCTCACGCAACAATGCCATACCCAGCATGTACGCGAGTGCCAGGTTGTCGGCATTTTGATCGGCGATCGGTTTCAATAATTCGACGACGCGCCCGTCATTGCCGAGTTGCAAATTGCAATCGGCGAGTAACAAGGTAGATTGCGTCTCATGCGGATAGGCGCCGTGAAGCGTTTCCAAACGCCGGTGCGCTTCTTCGATCTGGCCGCTTTTTTCATATGCCAGCGCAAGATTCAGCGCGATACGCGGATCGCCGGGAAGAAGCTTGTCGGCAGCCTTATATTCTGCAATCGCTTCCTCGAACCGGCCCAGATTAACCAGCACGATCGCCAGGTTTACGTGCGTCGCTACCTGGCTGGGATCCAACTTCAGGAGTTCACGATACGACTCAGCCGCCGCCTGATAGTTGCCGGATTGCTGCAACTGAACTGCGTGCTGCGCGAGGGCCGTGAAATCGGGGGTGGGACTCTGAGCAAGTGCGCTGAGAACAGCAAACTGGACAATCGCAAACCGGCGTATATTCATTGCGCCGGCTTTGCGGCAATCTCGTTTTTGGCCTGCCGCTCCGCATTTAGTTTGGCGAAAATCGCCCGCTCCCGGTCGCCATCCTCTTTGCGCTTCTCCCTGAAGTAAACCGTCGCTAGCGTAACGTGCGCTTCCAGGAAATCGGGCGAATCCCGAACAAGCTTTTCCAAATCCCGCTCGGCGTCTTGTATCTTCCCTTGCGACAGCTCGATGGAAGCGATCTGATAGCGGACACCGGGATCGGCGGGCCGCACTATCAGTGCGTGATGCAAATACTTCAACGCCTGATCGTAATCTTCATCGTGGCGCAGCAACGCGCCTAGATTCAGGTTCGCCTCGAAATTATTGGGATTGCTCTTGAGTTCGCGCTCGAATGCGATTTTCGCATTGGCTTGATCACCTGTCGTCATCAATGCCAGCCCGTAGTAGGCGAAGACGTCAGGGAGGTCCGGCTTCAATTCGACCGCTTTTTGGAAGTCATCCCGCGCGCCGGAGAAATCCGCAATCATGTATTTCGTTGTGCCCATCAGAAGCCGCGCTTCTGCCGAATCGCCCTGCCGCAGAATCTTGTCTATGATCACCTGACCTTTAGCCGTTTGACCATCCCGGACCAGCGCAGTGCCGAGCAGGTACGTGAACGAGGCTTCATTCGGATACTGCTGTTCAACCGGAGTGAGCAGCGCGACGACTTGCTTGTTCTGACCTAATTTCAGATAGCAGTCGGCCAGAAGGGTAATAGCCTGCAGATTGGAAGGACGTTCGGCGTGAACTTGCTTCAGCGCCGCGATCGCGTTATCGAGATCCCCCGCTTTGTAATAGGCCAGCGCCAGGTTCAGCCTTACCTCCGGGTTCGGATCCGTTTTCAGAGCGCGGTTATATTCCGTGATTGCTTCCGCGTAGCGGCCTTTGGAAGCAAGCGCCGCACCCAAATTCGACCGCAAGAGAGCAATGTTCGGATACTTCGCCAGCAGTCCCTGGTAGATCTGAATGGCGTCGTCCAGACGCCCCGATTGCTGCGCAGTAACGGCTTGTTTTAGAAGCTCTTGAGGGGATTGGGCAACACAGCAGACGGCGCAGAGAATGACTGCTAAAACGCGGTACATCAGCGGATACCTAAGTATATAAAACGATTGCAAATGAGACACAAAGGGCCCGGGAATATTTCCCGGGCCCTCTCTGTTTTTGGTAAATCGAATTAGAAGTAGAACTTCGCGACCAGTTGCACAATGCGTTGCCCGGTCTTGTATTGAGCAATACCGAAATTAGGATTGGTCTGAGCCAGCGAACCGCTCGCTTGCTGCACGAAGTTGAGATTGAGGGCATTGCCCTGACTCATCGACCACAGTGGATGATTTAAAAAGTTCTGCGCCTCAACCCGGAACTGCAGCTTCATTGACTCTTTGATCTGGAAGTTTTTAAAGAGTCCCAGATCCGAGTTGAAGAAGGCCGGTCCATAGATAGCAGGAAGCATCGTGGGGCCAGCAAATCCAGGCTGCGTGGTGAAGTTGAAGCAATTGCCGTTGATCCATTGATGCGAACCAAGATTACTCGTGGGATTGCATGTGAGATAAGGATTCAACTGCAGAGCGTTGGTCCCCATGATCGACTGATTGGAGATCTGAATACCGTCGGGGTTAGCCGCGCTGATTGAGCCAGGAATAATTGCCCCGTTCAAATTGTTATAGCCGCCGCTAAAGTTGCTGGTAGCGCCGGTCAGGTTCGCCCCGCTCTGCAACTGTGTCGTCCCCGAGATCTGCCAGCCATTCACGGCACCTGCCGCAAATTTGTTGCCGTGGACGATGTTGCCCAGGTTGAAGGAGTAAGCGGCGTTGAATAAGTTCCTGCGGTCGCCCGCCAATGCGCCGTAATTCGCGCGGAGGTCGAACGGATTCTGCGAAGCGGCCACCCCACCTAGCGTCGCCCCGCTGCCGCCGGTGCCTACGATTCCAAGCGATTTGCCGTATGTGTAATTCAACTGGATGGTGGTTCGAGCGCTCTGGTGAGCCCAAGTTGCCTGAAATGCATTGTAGTTAGAGTACAGATTGTTAGTCGCCGCGTTCAGATCGCTGTAGCCCAAATACGGCCGGTAATCGTTGGCCGTGGCGTTATACGGATTAGTGGCGATTTTTCCGGTAACCGGATCAGGCTTAAACATCGCACCGATCGGCACAAGATTGATGTTGCTTCCGTAGCCGCCCGTATTTTGCAGGTCGTGGCTGTCATTGCCAACGTAACCAACCTCGAGCAGACTATGCCAGAACGTCTTTTGCGAGATGGTGATGCTATAGCTGTCGGTGTACGGCTGCTTGTTATCTGAAGAATCAACAAAGCCGGGCGTACCGGGAAGGCCACTGAAGCCGATTGATCCTAATTGGCTGACATATAACGGCGCGGTATTCCCGTTCAAGCTGTTCGGAGAAACAGTAATGCTAGCCGATCCCGCCGAGGTATCCAGCCCGGCCGTGAACTGACCGGAGTGATAGTAGAAACGGCCCCAACCTCCGCGCACAACTGTTCGGCCGTTGCCGAACGCATCGAACGCCATGCCCACGCGGGGCTGCCAGAATAAGGTCCGCGCGGGAAAGCCACCCAGCGGTACCGAGTTGTCGCGCGAATGCCATTGAAAGCCGCAGAAGCTAGGTGCGCTCGCACACGCGGATCCCTGATATTGGCTCGGAATGAAGATCGAATATCCGAAGCCTTCACGATCCTCCCACGGATCGAAGTGCGTCATGCGTAGCCCGTAATCCATTGACAGGCGCGGACTAATCTTCCATGAATCTTGAACAAATCCCTCGTAGGTGTTATACGCGATGTCGTTTATTCGATTGAAGTTAGCCTGCCCGAAATTCGCGAGGTTGCCTTCCAGCATGTCCGCGTATGCATTGCCGGTGGTGAAGGGACTGGCTCCCTTATCGGAGGAGAACTGCATGTAACCGTTGGTATTGTTGTTGGCAGGTTGGGCGTTCCGAATCCATTCGTAGAAGAATCCGAGCTTGATCGTATGCGTGCCAATGAGTTTCGTGAACGTGTCGCTGACGCTGGGCATGTATTTATTTGCGTAAAGACCTGCCGTCGCGCCGCCAGCTTCGAAGCCACCCGGGTTGAAGATCAGTGCCGCTTCGCCGGAGCCGCCATTGCCGCCAAATGATGGAATCTGGAAGGCCGTGGACTTGTTCTGGATGAGAAGCTTCTCGTTAAAACCGACCCCGCTTGGATTTACCTTGCTTGGGTCGGCAAACACATTCGGGAAACCAACAAAGGTATAAGCAAATACCGTTTCGTTGGTCATTGTGGGACTGAAAACGTGGGTGATCGTTCCCGTAATAGAATCAGAACGATTTTTGCCCTCGACCGAAGTCGGATAAGGGACTTGATCTGTCTGGCGCCACCAGAGACCAACCGGGAAGGGCTGGTTTTCGCGCTGGACGTTGTAGCGCACAAAAACCTTGGTGTTATCGCTTACGTTGTAATCGACGCGATTCGTCCACTGCCAGTTGTTCTGGTTGAATACCTCCGCCTGCGCGTAATTGAAGCCAGTGCCTTGCTCGTTCGGCAGCGGGTACAGGTTCATGAGCGCTTGCATGTTCGGATCGATCAGGCTGGTCGGCATCTGGCAACCACCACCGGGCAAAGTCGGTATCTGAGCCGGCTTGCCGTTGTAGAGAATGCCTTCTTCGCTCGGAGCATTGCAGAAATTTCCGGTGCGCATGGCCGCAGACGGGACGGTAGCCGTCAAGGCGCCGGTGTCTAGGGTTTGATAGAAGTACTCATAGCCTGTAAAGAAGAAAAGCTTGTCGTGATTGTGGTTGAAGTGAGTCCAAGGAATCAGCACCGGGCCGCCGATAGCGCCGCCCGGATAGTAGAACTTGTCTTGCGGCTGCTTGACACCGGTGGCGTTATTGAAGGCGTCGTTCGAGTTCAGGGCATAGTCGCGAGCCGAGAAAAACGCCGAGCCATGAAACTGAGATCCACCCGACTTCGTGATCGTGGTAATGACCATCGGGCCCTTCTGTTCTTCGGCATTGAAGTTCGAGGTCAAGACGCGAAATTCCTGCAGGAAGTCCGAGTTCGGATTTACCGGCGTATCGCAGTTGCAGCCAGGATCGGAGACGTGTGCGCCATCCGCGACGATGTCCAGGGTATTTCCGGGCAGACCGTTATAGGAAAACGAATTGTTTAGCGGGCTCTGACTTCCGCCGTCGCCGTTCGCATTAATACCGATGACCTGGCCGCTGTAGTTGGCTTTATTATTTGCGCCGTTGTTATTTCCGAACCCCGGCATGATCTTCAAAAACTCAGCAGCGTTGCTACCGGTTTGGACGTAATTTTGCAGCTGTTCGGTGGTGAGGACGGACGACTTTTCGCCAGAATCCGGCGGGGTGACAATGTCTGCGGAACCGACAACCTCAACCACTTGATTGGTACTACCAACCTGTAATGGTGCGTTGACGTTTATCCTTTCGCCCCCACCTAATGCCACGTTGGTTGCCTTGAAGGTTTGGAACCCGGGGGCCTCAATGGTGACGTCATAGGTTCCCACCGGAACCGAAGCGAATGTGTAAAAACCTTGTGAATCGGTCACAGTATCGCGGTTGTCGCCCGATGCGACATTGCGAAGTGCGACTTTGATATTGGCCACCACCGCTCCACTAGGATCGGTGACTACGCCAGTTAATGTCGCAAATAGTGCTTGTGCCCAAAGCGAAGAAGACACAAGAGCCACCAGCGCGAGCCCGAATAAAACCTTATTCAGTCTTTTCAACATGGAACCCCTTTTCAACAAAAAAGCACGCACCGCCACACCGGTCGTGACTGCGGGCTTTACTATAGTGGAACTATACGGTAGCCCCTCTCCCCTCCACAACCACGCACGAGTTACCAGATGGCTACCTGTTTGTTACACGCGTAAGCCTTTCTTAATCAGTCGTGTTACACTATTTCCTGTCCACGTGTAACGACGGTGTTTTCCCGTCCGATAGGTAGAGCGGGGAATACAACTTTAGATTTATGTCGAACCAAGTGGCTTCGAGTAGCCGTTTTCCATACCGCGCACGTCCGTAAATTTGTTTATGGATGCTACGACGCCCTCTGAGCAGGAACGGATTGAGGTAGAGCTTGTCTTTCAATCCGGAGTCTTTGATAAAGCTCCTCGCCTTGGGCGCTTCTTCCGCTACATCTGCGATCGGCACTTTGAGGGCCGGGCGGACCAGATCAAGGAATACAGTATTGCCCTGGAGGCACTAGATCGCGGGTCGGATTTCGATCCCAAAAAGGATTCTATTGTCCGGGTGGAAGCCCATCGTTTACGTAAGCGGCTGGAAGAGTTCTACCGCGGGGCCGGCGCCAATCACGCCCTCCATGTGGCCATTCCGAACGGGCAGTATCGCCCGCATTTCATCACCCGCGAGCAAGCTACAGAAGCCAAAAACGGACACAATGGCGCCGGAAAGCCTGATGCGCCGGTGCTGCAGGTAGTAGAGCTACCTGAGCTAAAGCAGGCGCCTCCGGCGCCGAAAAGCAGGGTTCACACGGTTCGCTTCTGGTCCATTCTGGTCTCCGCGTTATTGCTGGTCGCAGCTGCAGCCGTCGTAATCCTGCGAAATCACCGTCCCCAGTCGAGAGCCGCCAATGCGGTCACGGCTACGGAGCAACCGGGCCCAGGGCCATGGAGCGCCGCCGGCAGCGATCGAGTTGTCCGCCCGGCAGGAGGAGAACTGCGCATCCTGGCAGGTTACCGAGGTCCTATCTATATAGACCGGCAAGGCCATATTTGGAACTCCGATGCGTATTTTAACGGCGGCTATGTCAAGCCGATCTCTTCAGATGAATTTATAGAGGGCCAGCCGGACCCGCATCTTCTTCGATCGACCAGATTCGGCCGGTTCCGGTACGACATTCCGCTGCCGCAAGGAACATATGAGCTCCACTTGTACTTCGCAGAAACGGTCTATGGCCACGGTAATCCGGTGGGGGGTGGTGAAGGAACGCGGACCTTCAGCATCAGCATCAACGGCAAGGTCCAGTTTTCCTTGTTTGATCCTCTTGCACAGGCCGGTGCTCCCAACCGACTGCATGAGCAAGTGATGAAAGATGTCAAGCCCGCCAGCGACGGCGCGCTGCACCTACAATTCGATCCCTCCGGCCCGGCGCCGGCTATGCTAAGCGCGCTTGAAATCTTACCGAGTCAGCCTGGCCGTGTGCATCCGGTTCGGATGGTTGCTCAAGCAAATCCGGTTACGGATTCCGACGGGCGGTTGTGGGCAGCAGACGAGTATGTCATCGGAGGCACCCAGGTCTTACGAGATAACGTGCTGCTGAATCCCAAGGAGCGAGCGCTCTATCAAGGCGAGCGCTATGGCAATTTCTGTTACAGGATTCCGTTAGCTCCGGGCAAGTACCGTCTGATTTTGCATTTCGCGGAACAGTGGTTTGGAACGCCCGCCGCCCAGACAAACTCACTTGAGTATCGGGATTTTGACGTGTTCGCAAATCGCCAGACCTTGCTCAAAAACTTTCATGTGGGAAAAGAGGCGGGGGGAGCGAACCGAAGCATAGAAAAACGGTTTGACAACCTGGAGCCCAATGCGCAAGGCATTCTGCTTCTGGAGTTCGTTCCGCTGCGCAACTATGCGGAAGTGAACGCAATCGAAGTGATCCAAATGCCCTGAGCGCGGCACCGATACCAAAAAATTGAGGTTATCGCGTGCCCGATAACGAAGTTATTCACCCCAAGGATTTACTACCTGGACCTCGCAATGCTCGAAATCGCGAACATTGCGGGTCGCCAAAACCGCCCGGCGCGCCTGGCAGATCGCCGCGATCATTGCGTCGAATTGTGAGATTCGTCGGCCCATTTTTTCCCGGCCGGACACGATTTTGGGGAACGCACGCGCAGACTCTTCATCAAACGGGAGAATGCGTGCTCGAAATTCATCTCGTAGCAGTTGTTCGATGGCGGCATGCAATTGAAGGCGACGCTTGCTTGCGGGTAGCAGTTCAACTCCGTAAAGTAATTCCGCCTGCGTAATAGCTGTTAAAAAAACCTCTGATGGTTGCTGAGCAGCTAGCCAATTCAGAACCAAATCCGACGGGGACGGCCGGAGAACTTCGGAGAGTACATTGGTGTCCAGCACAATCATTTCGTCAGCGTCGGCGGCTGGCGTACTGGATCACGAGCCGGAAGCGAGAGTTCCACGCCTCCCAGTGGGTCGATGTGTCGTCGAATCGCCTCTGCTATATTGAGCTTGGGCGCTGGCACTGAAGTGAGTCCAGCTTTCAGGATTTCACGCGCTTCTTCTTCCATAGACCGCCCGTGCTGTGCCGCCAGGACACGAAGCTGCAATTTAAGGGAATCATCCAATTTCCTGATTACGATGCTAGCCATATATCAATGATAGCATTGATATCAGTACGCGCAAACTGACGCGAAACTCATAGCTCCTTTAATACCCGCACGACTTCATCTGTAAACTCCTCGGTGGACGCAGTTCCACCGACATCGCCAGTTAGAAATTTCCCTGCCCGGTATACTGCCTCGACGGCGCTTTGCAGCCTATGCGCCGCAGCCGTTTCTCCCATGTGAATCAACATCATCACCGATGACAGCATCAACGCCGTCGGATTCGCTTTTCCCTGTCCCGCGATATCCGGGGCGCTCCCATGGACGGCCTCAAATACGGCATGCGATTCGCCCATGTTTGCTCCCGGCACGATTCCCAGCCCGCCGACCAGTCCTGCCGCAAGGTCGGACACAATGTCGCCATAGAGGTTCGGCAGTAATAAAACATCGAACGTTTCCGGACGCACCACAAGCTGCATGGACGCGTTGTCGACGATCAACTCCTTGTACTGAATTTCAGGAAAAGCTGCCGCCGTCTCCCGGCAGCAGCGAAGGAACAGACCGTCGGCCAGTTTCATGATATTGGCTTTATGAATGGCCGTCACTTGTTTCCGTCCGTTCGTTCGCGCGTATTCAAAGGCGTAACGCGCGATGCGTTCGGAAGCAGTTCGGGTAATCACCTTCAGGCTGGTGACGACATCCTTGACGATTTCGTGCTCAAGCCCGGAGTAGAGATCTTCCGTATTCTCGCGAAAGATCACCATATCGATCGCAACATCCTGAAACCGGGTTTTCACACCCGGCAGTGTCCGGATCGGACGAACATTAGCAAACAGATCGAGCGCTTTGCGCAGCGCAACGTTTACGCTCTGAAAGCCGCCCGCGACAGGCGTTGTCACCGGCCCCTTCAGACCAATCCGCGTCTCGTTCAGCGACTCCAGTAAATAGCTGGGGAGTGTCTTCCCGGACTCCAGAATGATGGCTTCATTCAATTCCGCTCGCCGCCAGCGAATATCAACGCCGGTGGCTTCGACGGCGCGAACAGCGGCCTGGCTAACCTCAGGGCCGATGCCATCTCCCGGAATAAGCGTACAGTTGTGAGACACAACTCATTCTATTCAGGAGTCTAGCGGTCACTGGTTATACTGAGCGCAACAGAAACGCCGGCCGCGGAACACCAGTCGTTTCCTGGGGTTGGAAACACTTATGACACTTCAAGAGTCTACAAAAGGCGATATACAAAGGGTTTCAGGCGGCGAAGAGCCTCCGAACCCAGGCTCCGTTCTGCCGGCGTTTAGTGAATAAGGATGAAGTGTCTCCAGACGCGTAACGGTTAGGACGGCGTACGGTTCCCGTGGCAGAAAACTCGACTGATCAATCTACGTTCGCAGCCTGGCGGGAGCGTCTGCAGGCACTTCGCAATCTGCCGCCGGTCCTGAAAATCGTGTGGCAGTCGGGACCCGGCGTCGTGATCGCCGGCCTTGTCGCGCGCATAATCGCTTCCTGCATTCCGGTCAGTGCCGGCTGGGTCGCCGGCGCGATTGTGGACAACGTGACCAACATCGTCCACCACCAGGAGCAGCTTTCCCAGCATCTGTGGGTTTTGGTCGCCTTAGAGTTTGCTCTCACCGTAACCGGCGGTCTGGTGGGCCGTGTAATGGATTACTACGATGCCGTGCTGGCCGACCGATATACGCGCCACGTCAGCATTCAGGTTATGGATCACGCTTCGCAATTGGATTTGCAAGCATATGAGAATCCAGTTTTCTACGACAGACTGGAACGCGCCCGAGTCCAGGCCACCGATCGGCTGGGCATGATTCAGTCGATCGGCCGGCTGTTTCAACAAGTCATCACCACAATGACTTACTCCGCTGCTCTCCTTTTCTATTCACCGCTGCTGCTGCTGCTGCTGGTGATATGCGTGATTCCTGCTTTTCTTGGCGAAAGCCACTTCGCATTCCTCAGTTACGCCAAGAACTTCAGACAGACTCCCGCTAAGAGACAGCTCGACTACTTGCGGCAGGTAGGCGGCAGTAAAGAAGCAGCGAAAGAACTGAAGCTTTTTGGATTGAGCCAGTTTTTTACCGGCCGTTTCACTGCTATTTCCAACGCCATTCTGGATGAAAATCTGGCGCTCTCTCGCAAACGCCTGATAGCGGTCTCGTTTCTCTCGATTCTGAGTTCCTGCGGCTACTATGGCGCTTACGTTTGGGTGATCTATAACACGGTCGCCGGACGTCACCTCAGCTTGGGGACGCTCGTATTCCTCACCAGTTCCATCATGGCGGCGCAGACAAACATCTCCCAGGTATTCTCGTCGCTGTCGAGCATTGCCGATCAGGCGCTCTTCCTGACCGACCTGCTTGCCTTCTTCCAGATGAAACCGCAAGTAACCTCGAAACCGAACGCTTTGCCGGCACCTCGTCCGATCCGCCGGGGCTTTGAGTTTCGGAACGTCTCGTTCCGCTACCCGGGCACGCAACGCTGGATCCTGCGCAACCTGAACTTCACGCTCGAATGTGGAGAACGGATCGCTTTAATCGGGCAAAACGGGCAGGGGAAGACAACCATTGTGAAGCTGATTACGCGGTTGTACGATCCAACGGATGGACAGATCCTGCTGGACGGCATCGATCTCCGCGAATATAACATTGACGATTTGTGCAACGAGATCGGCGTCATTTTTCAGGATTTTATGCGTTACGAGATGACCGCCAGGGAAAACATCGGCGTGGGCCGGGTTGAATTGATGCAAGACGACGCCAGCATTCGCGCGGCCGCGGAAAAGAGCCTGGCGGACGGAGTTGTTGCAAAACTCCAGCACGGTTATGAGCAAATGCTTGGTAGGCGCTTCGAGGGAGGAGTCGATTTGTCAGGTGGAGAATGGCAGAAGATCGCACTCGCTCGCGCCTATTTGCGGGAGGCCCAGGTACTGATATTGGATGAGCCGACGGCGGCGCTCGACGCGCGCGCTGAGTTTGAAGTATTCGAACGATTCAATGAATTAACAGAGGGGAAGATGGCACTATTCATTTCACACCGCTTTTCGACGGTGCGCATGGCCAAGCGGATCATCGTCCTCGAAGACGGAGCAATCGCGGAAGAAGGCAATCACGAGCAATTGATGGCATTGGGCGAACGATACGCCGAAATGTTTGAGCTGCAGGCATCCAGTTACCGGTAACCAGCTATGGGCGAAACACCGGTGTCGGCTACAACAATGGTTTCTCCGTCGGTGGAAGCAGAACTCACGCCGGCAGAAAAGGCTGCGCTGCGCACTCACGCGGTACAGGCAGCAAAGGTCTGCGGATGGGTAAATACGCGCCGGCGCTGTGCCCACTCCCGAGAGCTTTTTCGCGAAAGCGCGCGGCGGCTGAATCGGCTTGAGCGCGAACTGTATCAGTTGGAGACTGATGCACCTTCGGACGACTTGCAGTGGCTATACGACAATTTGCGCCTCGTTCGAACCGACATTCAGGATCTGGATAGCGGCACTCGGATCTTATCCAAGCTTCCGGCAGTAAAAACCGAGCAGGAGGATTGCATTCCGCGGCCTGTGGTTTTGAGCCGGGCGTTGCTTGATGCCGCCGAAGATCGTTTGACGCAGGCGAACTTTTATTTCTTCATCCAGTCGGTTGAAGAGATCGAGCCTTTGCGTCTCGCGGAACTCGGCGCCATGCTTCCTGCTTTAAAGCTGGTGCTGCTCGAACGCTTGGCGTTGCGCGGCTTTGACGCGCTGAACGCATTTCGCACAGACGGAGCGAAGGCCCCTCCCAAAAATGTCGGGCGCTTGGTGCGAAGTCTGCGTTTTATTGGCGAGATCGATTGGAAAGAAACGATCGAGCAGCTATCGATCGTCCACCGCATCCTGTGCCTTGACCCGGCCGGAGTATATCCGCGCATGGAGTTTGAAAGCCGCGAACAATATCGCAAGGCGGTCGCAGAGATTGCGGGGCATTCAGATGTTGGCGAAGCGGAACTTGCTCGCACGGCCGTCAGCATGGGGGAAAGCGCCACGGTGGACCGTGAAGCATCCGACAGCTTGCGCCATCGTCTCCGCCACGTCGGATACTACCTGGTCGATGAGACAGGATCGGAAAGGCTGCTCCGCGCAACCGGCTATCGACCCGGTTTTGGCGCAAGCGTGCAGCGAATGTTTCGCCGTTTTCCCGATGAGATCTACATCATCGGTATTGAGTTTGTTACCTTACTCACCGTTGTCGCGCTCATCATGAGCGTCGTTCGTACCCAAGGCGGTTGGGGGCTCCTTTTTGGCGCCTTCCTCCTCATTCTTCCGGCGACCCAGGCTGCCGTTGAAGTGATGAACTACCTGGTCACCGCTGTTCTAACCGCGCGGCCGTTACCCAAACTGGATTTCTCGAAAGGCGTTCCGGCCGACTGCGCCACCATGATCGCCATCCCGACACTTCTCCTGAACGAGAAGCAAATACGGGAGCTCGTGGACGATCTCGAAGTGCGCTATCTCGTAAACCGTGATCGCCATATCTTCTTCGCGTTGCTGACCGATCTACCTGATACCGCCGAACCCGCCGGTGACAAGGATGCCCGGATCGATCTCGTCATTTCGTTGATTGAAGAGTTGAATCGCAAGTATTCCGGTGAACCTTGGGGTGGTTTTTATCTGTTTCACCGCCACCGCATTTATAACCCGCGCGAGGGAGCGTGGATGGGCTGGGAACGCAAACGAGGCAAGCTGCTTGATTTGAATCAACTGCTGCGTAACGTTTACGATCCGTTTCCCGTCAAGGCCGGCGACATGTCGGCTCTCCCTCGAATCCGCTACGTCCTGACACTCGACTCCGATACCCAATTGCCGCCAGGCAGCGCGAACCGGATGATCGGTGCTTTGGCCCATCCCTTAAACCGCGCGCTGGTTGATCCGGAGTTGAACATCGTCACGCAGGGATACGGCATTTTACAACCGCGGGTCGGCATCAGCGTCCATTCCGCCGTTCGGTCGCGCCTCGCGACTATCTACTCGGGGCAGACCGGCTTCGACATTTATTCAAGGGCCGTGTCCGACGTGTATCAGGACCTGTACGGCGAAGGCATTTTCACGGGCAAGGGTATTTATGAGGTGGATGCGCTTCGCAAAGTCCTCGAGCATCGATTCCCGCGCAATGCTCTGCTGAGCCACGATCTGATTGAAGGCGCGTATGCCCGCGCCGGACTGGTCTCCGATATCGAAGTAATCGACGACTATCCATCGCACTACAGCGCCTTCAACCGCCGGAAGCATCGTTGGCTTCGCGGCGACTGGCAAATTGTCCGCTGGATCTTCAACAAGGTTCCGGATGAGTCGCGCGTCTTGGTCCCCAATCCGATTTCGTTGGTTTCCCGCTGGAAAATCGTTGACAACTTGCGCCGGAGCGTGATGGAGCCGGCCACTTTCTTTCTCCTGATCGCCGGATGGTTTCTGCTGCCGGGCGGACCGGTGTTTTGGACATTGGTAACGCTGGCGCTCTTGTTTCTGCCCATTTACTTCCGGCTCCTCTTTGCACTTATTCGGGCACTGACAAAGAAAGACCGCGGCGCAGTACAAGAATCGATATCCGATTTCGGTACCGCGCATATCAGCATTCTGTTGAATATTGCGTTTCTCGCGCACCAGGCGTTGGTCGCGCTCGACGCGATTGTCCGCACAGTCGTTCGCAGTACGGTCACGCACAGCCGGCTTCTGGAATGGGAAACCGCCACTGAAGCTGAGTTAGGTATCAATAAACGCACTCCCGTCGACATCTATCTCGATTGGGTGCCGGCGGTTGCTCTCGGTATAGGAGCATTGCTATTTTTGCGTCCGCAAGCCGCGCCCGCGGCATTGCCTTTCATCCTGGTCTGGTGTTTCTCGAAAGCAATCTCCATTTGGATCAATCGCTCGCCGCGGGACGAAAGGTATCGACTGACGAGTTCCGAACACCGCTTTATCCGGGACGTGGCGCTGAAAAGCTGGAAGTACTTTTCAGACTTCAGCAACGAACGCAACCACTGGTTGATTCCCGATAATGTGCAACAAGAACCTTACCGGGTTGCGGAACGAATCTCGCCAACCAACATCGGATTTTTGTTGAACGTGCGGCAGGCGGCGCTCGAGTTTGGATATCTTACAGTTTCCGAATTCGCTGAACTGACTGATCGCACGCTAAGCACCATGTCGAAGATGCCTCGCAAGCTGGGGCATTTCGTGAACTGGTACGACACTGTCACTCTCCAGCCGCTCGAACCGCAGTTCGTTTCGAGCGTGGACAGCGGCAATCTCGTGGCGTCATTGTGGAGTCTTAAGCAAGGATGTCTTGAACTTCTACGGCAGCCCGTGGTCCGGCAGAATGCCTCCGAGGGACTACTGGATTTTTGCCGTGCAGATTCGGCACCGCAACCCAAGCGGGATCGGATGAGCGATGCGGCTTCGGCAGATGTTTGGTTAGCCGCCCTATTGGCAAGCGCACCGGAGAAGAAAGACTCGCCGGCTTATCATCGTTTCGCGGCGCTGGAGGCGGAGGTGCGCCGCTTTCTGCCATGGCATTTGCCGGAATATTCGGCGGTACGTGGACTGCCGGAGCTCACGCTGGAGCTGCCGCACATGACACTCACACCGGGCTCAGCCGAGGCGTATTACGAGGAGCTGGATAAGCGTTTGGAGTTGGCCGCGGTGAAACGCGGTGTTTCGCCCGAAGTGCAGGCTGCGATGCAGCGCTTGCGCCGGGAGCTTCCCGAATGCCGCGAACAGATGAAGTCACTTGCGCGGCGCTTGCGGGGGATTGCCGCGGTGGCGGATCGTTTTGTGAACGACATGAGTTTCGCCACGCTGACCGACAAGCGCCGTAACCTGCTTTCGATCGGGCTCGATGTGGCGGCGAACGAGCTCGCGAAGTCTTGTTATGACCTTCTGGCATCCGAAGCCCGCATCGCAACGTTTGTGGCAGTAGCGAAGAACGAAGCACCTCAAGAGGTCTGGTTTCGCCTCGGCAGGCAGCACACTGCTGCTGAGGGGGAGAACGTTCTTATTTCCTGGACGGGCACCATGTTCGAATACCTGATGCCCGCTATTTGGATGAACTCGCAGCCGAATACGCTTTTGGACAAAGCCGTTCGCGGCGCACTGCGCGTGCACCAACGCTATGGCGAACGCCGCAGAATTCCTTGGGGCATCTCGGAAGCTGCTTACAGCAAACGCGATGCCGATGGGAACTATCAATACGCGGCGTTTGGCGTGCCCGGCCTGGCATTAAACGTGGCGAGGGCCGGATCGCTGGTCGTCTCGCCATACTCCAGCTGCCTGGCGCTTCCAATCGACCCGATGCAAGCAGTCCGAAACTTGCGAATGATGGCGAACCGGGGCTGGCTGGCCGAGTTTGGCTTCTTTGAATCCGCGGATTTCACAAACCATGCAGCGCGGCGATTCGGATCTCGCAAGTACGATCTTGTCCAATGCTGGATGGCCCATCACCAGGGAATGAGCCTGACATCGATTTGCAACCTTTTGTTCGACGCGCCTTTCCAACGCTGGTTCCATGGCGAGCCGCTTGTGCAAGCGAATGAACTGATTTTGCAGGAGCGGCCACTTCGCGTAAAACCAATCACAGATACCCAACCGAAGCGGGTGCTGTCTTTCACTCGTAATCTGATCCCGGCTCGCCTGCGCGCGCCGGCGTGATGCTATTCTGCCTACTTGCTAAGCTCGGCTCGCACGCGACGCCGCACACGCGACATGGTGGTGTTGTGCGTTTTATTGTTTTTTCCGGTGGCAGCCAACGTTCATCAGTTCTCCGTGATCTGGAAGTGGTTTCGGTCAGATCCGCACGCAGACGACCCGTCGCGTGAGGAAGCAAAAACATTTCAACGTTATCTCTCGAAGCAGCAACAGACCGGCTTCTTCACGGATTTGCCGCCAGGTGACGGACGAAGCGGTCCCGAGTTTATCTTGATGCAGTATGAGCTGCTACCGAATATTCTCACTCAAACGTCGAAAACCGAATATGCGGTCGCCCATCTTCATGATGCAGCCGAAACAGCAGCATTCCTGGCACGCGAACATTTCCAGATCGTTCGCAGCTATCCCAACGGGCTGGCGCTGCTGAAGCGTACCGACTGAGCATGGGGCGAGTCCTGATCGAGGTGGGCGCCTTGCTGTTGTCCTGGGCCCTCGGACTTTCGTTTATAAAGCCGCTGTTTGATTTGTCTTCAGCGTCGGTCAAACTCCTTTGGATTGCGCTCGGTTGGACTTTCGGCGCATTGCTTTCATCTGTGATCTGGTTTTTGCTATGCATCTGGCCGGCGCTCCCCGCGTTTTATGCTGTCGCATTTGAGGTCCTGCTGTTGTGGCTTTTCTGGTTTCGCGGCCGCAAATACGTTTTTCGGACCAGCGGTCCGCTCATCGCCGCGTCAGCCGCATCCGAATCGGCGTGGACGCGAGCGGTTATCGCTCTGGCCGTGATCTGCTTTCTACTCTTCGCCGTAAATTTTGCGATTGCCAGCCGGCAGACTCCTGACGGGAACTGGGACGCCTGGGCCATTTGGAACATGCACGCTCGGGTGCTCTACCGCGCTCCGCTGGCATGGCGGACCGTGTTACCGCTGCTGACTTATTCGCACCCGGACTACCCGGGGCTGCAGCCGATTACGATCGCGCGTTTGTGGAGCTTAGCTGGAGATGATTCACCTTCGGCGCCGATTCTGGTGCAATTCGCATTTGGAGCCGCGCCTGTTTTGCTAGTCGCGTCATCGCTCGCAGTGTTGAAAAGCTGGGCACATGGCGCAATCGCTGCGATATTCCTGCTGGGCACCACCTATACGAGCGTTGCGACGTGGCAGTACGCAGATCCTACGGTAAGTCTCTTCATCGCTGCTTCGTTCGTGTTGCTGGTGTGTTACCGGCGCTCCGGCGAGCGCAGTCTGCTGTTCCTTGCCGGTATGTCCGCGGGAGCCGCGGCATGGGTTAAGAACGAAGGCGGCCTTTTTGTGGCATGTCTAGTATTGACGGGCATGATTTTGTGGATGCGTTCGAATGAGAGAAGGCGAGCACTGTTGGACGCAAGGCCGTTCGTCTACGGGTTGGTGATCCCGCTGGCCTGCGTCTTCGTTTTTAAACGACTCATCGCCTGGCACTCCGATGTAATGACCTGGACTTCGGAATGGCATCAATGGGCTGTCGGCCTGACGACAAAACGGGTTTGGACAATTCTGCGAGCGTACTGGAATACTGCGTGGAAGATGGATCGCTGGACGATTCCACCGCTGCTATGGCTGCTGCTGTTCATGGACACGGCAGGAGTCGAGACTTCAAAGACTCTGCGCCGTGACGCTCGCCGTGGACTTGCAGTATTGGGGTTGATGCTCCTGGGCTACATCATCATCTACGCGACCAGCGCTCAAGATTTGAATTGGTATTTGAGTACTTCGTTGCAGCGCCTGTTTCTTCAGATGTGGCCGGCATTTCTTTTCCTAATTTTTCTGTTTGTGCGCGTTCCCATCAGGGCGTTCGAGTGCCGTTTCGGAACAAGCCAGAGCTTCGTTTCAAAACGGAATCAGGAACGAATCAAAATTTGAACCGAATTGGATTCCGGCAGATCAGCTTCTTTTGAAATCAATCGTTTATAGAAAGATCCTCAATGGTAAACGAGATGCCCTTAGTAGGGCATGCTGACAATGATCTTCTTCGCCGCCCAAGTACTAGTCGCCGCTGTGGTGTTGTTCCGGGAAAAGGGCGATGACGAGCGGTTCGCCGGCAAGCTGGACTATCGCAGCTAATTCCCCAACACGCAAGGCGCATGTGGTTTAACAGAAGGACATGGACGTTGACGTAGAGGATGTAGTGATTGTCGGCGCTGGCGTGGCCGGACTTGCCGCGCTGCGCACGTTGGATCGAGCAGGGCTCAACGTGGTCTGCATCGAGGCCCGCGAGCGGATCGGCGGTCGAATTCTTACTGCCCGGGATCCCTTTTGTCCGCTGCCGATCGAATTAGGGGCCGAATTCATCCACGGCCGTCCGGCAGAAGTATGGAACATTGTCAACGCCGCGTCTCTCGCCGCTTACGATTGCGAGGAACATGCGGTCCACGTAGAAAACGGTCAGGTGAGTTCACGCGAGGACGCGTGGCCGCGCATCGAGGACGTGATGAAGGACTTGCAACAAGCGGCCAAAGAGCAGCCGGACATGTCTTTCGCGCAGTTTCTTGACGGCACGTCTCATTCGCAGGAAGCAAAAGATCTGGCGACGGCCTATGTGCAGGGGTTCAACGCAGCCCGAGCTGACGTCATTGGAATCGCATCACTCGCGCAAGACGCGGAGGCTGCCGACGCTATTGACGGCGATCATTCGTTTCGTATCGCGAACGGCTATGACAGCGTGCCCATGCATCTGATGCAGGGGGTTTCGAACGCCGGCTCACGAATCCGCTTGCATTCGGTGGCCGACAGAATTCGCTGGCAGAAGGGTATCGCTTCTATCGACGTCCGGTCCACGCTAACGGGAAAACAAAGCCGATTGCGGGCCCATCGGGTGATCATCACGGTTCCGCTGGGCGTGCTGCAGGCGAATGCCGGCGACGAGGGCGCGATCCGGTTCGAACCTGACGCGACGGGGATTTTGGAAGCAGCGCGAAAATTGCGATTCGGCCCGGTGGTGCGTACGGTTCTTCGATTTCGAGATCGCGTGCTGGAGCAAAAGTCAGATCTGGCCGAGGCGGGGTTTCTCTTCTCGCGCGAACCGATTTTTCCTACCTGGTGGACCGCGCTGCCGGTGCGTGCGCCGATCGTCACCGGCTGGAGTGCAGGCCCCAAAGCAGACTTGCTGGCCGGCCAGTCGACGGCGGCAATCGTCGCCCGCGCATTGAAGCAATTCGGACGCATTACGGGCCTGAGTGCGGAACTGCTTCAGGAGTCATTCGCGTCTGCCTATTTCCACGACTGGCAGGCGGACCCATACTCTCGCGGAGCGTACAGTTATGCGCCGGCCGGAGCTTTACCGGCGCGAGAGGTACTGGCCACGCCAGTGGAGGACACGCTGTTCTTTGCGGGGGAGGCGACTGAAACCAGCGGGCATAGCGGGACCGTGCATGGCGCGATTGCCACGGGGTTCCGAGCCGCGCGGCAAGTGCTCGACTGCTTACGATAGACTCACGTTCAGAGGTTCGTTTTCATCATGTTGTCTCCGGCCTGGAAACCGCTTGCCGCGGTCTCTGCCTTTTTCTTGGTGTTCGGCGCGGCAATGCCAGCGCAATCGGCGGGGCAAACGCAGGGGCAAGCGGATCCGCGCGGCAACGTGATTCTCGGCAACGACCGACCAGCCAAAGGGAAAAAGGCTCCTACGACGCGCTCGCTAAAAGGAAAAGTTACGGACGAAACAGGCAAGCCGCTTGACCACGCGCTCGTGACCTTAACAAACGAGGATACGCATGTCAGCCTCACGTTTTTTAGTAAGGCGGGTGGCCAATACTACTTCGACGATTTGAGCTTTACGACCGATTACAAGCTGGTTGCGGAATATAAAGACGGCAAGAGCGGAGTTAGAACGTTAAGCCAGTACGACCGCGCTCCGAACATCGTTCGCATCCTTCAAATCGATCAACCCGCAGCGTCCGATAAACCAGCCGAAACAGCGGAAAAGAAGCCATAGCCGATTGGGGTTTTTACCGTCTATAAGGCGGCGAAAGCCGCTTTCCGGTTTTCGCCTGTTTGTCTTTTAGAATCAGTTACTTACAACGATAAGCACAAGGGGCCTAAAAGGGCCCAAACGGTAAAAACCTTTCCTACCGTTTGCAAAGCTGTGGATACTGCTTCTTGAGCGCGGCCAGTTTCGGTAGGTCGTTGTAGATGATATACGGGTTGTCGCGATTGTAGTCCAAATAGTGCTGGTGGTACGGCTCGGCGGCATAGAAGCCATTAAAGGGAGTCAGTTTGGTGACGATCGGGCCGGCGAACACATGCGCGTCGTTCAGCTGCTGAATGTAAGCCTCGGCGATACGTTTTTGATCGTCGTTCTGATAAAAAATCGCTGAACGGTACTGCGTTCCGACATCGGGGCCCTGCCGGTTCAACTCCGTCGGATTGTGCGCGACCGAAAAGTAGACCATCAAAAGCTGGCCAAGCGTCACTTTGCTTGGATCGTAGGTGATCTTTACCGATTCCGCATGGCCCGTGGTTCCGGTGCTGACTTTTTCATAGTGCGCGGTGGATTTTTCGCCCCCGGCAAAACCGGAAACGACGTTTGTAACGCCTTTCACGCGATCAAAAACGGCTTCGACTCCCCAGAAACAGCCGCCCGCCACGACGAGAGTTTCTTTCGAGGAAGCCGCGGCCAGCTGCGCATCTACTTTCGGCTCGGGGAAATCGGCAGCAGCCTTCGCAACACTTAAGCCGGCAAGGGCTGTCAGGACGACAGTAATTAGTGCTCGTTTCATCTTTTTCACTTCCATTGCGGATTCTTTCCCGCGCTTACCAGGTTCGCGAGGAGCCGGTAGGCGCCGGGAATGCCTGACGGCAATTGACGATACAAGGCGAACGCGTCATAGATATACAATCCTTTTCCATAATGCGCCACCAACAAGCCGCCCTTCTGTGGCGGCTGATCCGGATCGTGGGTTTCGATCAGGGACTGATATCGCGGGTCCCAGGTTTGCAGAAATCCATGGCCGCGCTCTTCCTGCCACCCCGCAAAATCCTGCATCGTAATGGCATTCGGCCAGCGGAATAGCGGGCTGGCGGGATCCAGTAGTTGAACCGGGGATGCTTCATCGACAACCTTCGCCGGATTCGGGCCAAGGGCAAAGGGGTATGGACCGTACCCGCGGTCGAAGTTCTGCAGGTTGTACTGCACGATCAGCGTGCCGCCATTTTTGACGTATTCCAGCAGCCTGTCGTTAGCGGCGCGCAATTCGGGACGGATCGCGTAAGCCCGGACACCGAGGATAATGACATCGAAACTTCCCAGATTTGCCGACTGGAGAGCCTGAGCGCTGAGGATCTGCGTGGTGACACCCAAACTCTGAATGGCTCGCGCGACATCGTCGCCGGTGCCCGGAACAAAGGCGGCTCGCAACCCTGGAGCAACCGTAACGTCCATCCCCACCGCCTGGTAATCGGCAGGCTGATAGTAGGGATAAGATCGCAATCCGGGGTACCCGACCATACGGTAGCCTTCTTCGAAATTCTTGCCCTGATAGTCCGCCACGGCTTTTATTTCATACGCCTTCAACTGAATATTCTTTGGAACGATCTCAAAAGTTACGTTTTCCGTGTCGCCATCGCGCTGCGTGACGAAAGGAGATTCCGCCGGTTTGGAGGTCCAGCCCTCCGGAAGGCGCAAGTGGAGAACACCTTGCGCGGGCCCTTTGACGTTGCTGTGCAGCGTACAAGTGAGAGTGAAGGAACGGGCGTGCAACGGTGCTGCACCCGCGCGGGGCTGGACCACAATGGAAATTGCCGGCTCCACAATCAGCGGATCGGCTTGTATGCCGGGAGACTCTTCGCGATGCAAAGCCTGGACCACGGCCGTCATTTCGAGCGGTTCCCCGTCATAAAGAAGCCGGAGCTTTGCTTCGAGAGGATAGGGCTCGGTCGAGAGCGCCTGCCAGCGGGGATCATCGATGTTGTAGTACGGTTGTTCTTCGTCAGGCCGCGAGTAGTAAGGCCGGGTAAATTTGGCGTCCGCCGGAACCTTGACCTTGAACCGCGTCTGGACGTCCTGCTTCTGCGCCAGTTGTTTGACGGCCGGTGAATCGGCTTCTATGCCCCAATCCTCACCCAAGGGCGAGAAAATGCTGACGTTATCAATGCCGAGATCTTCGGAACCGGTATTCGCAACGCGGGTTTGTACGCTGAAGGCCTGACCGGGTATTGCCACGGTAAATGTCGGCTGCGTTTGAGCAAAGGGAGAACCATCGGACGGGTGATCGGGAGCGACCACAGCATCAAAATACAAGCCAAGCACCAGCGACAAGGCGTGTTCAAACTGCCTTTCTTTGACGCGCAGCTCGAATTCCACGTCGCTTTTGCCGGGCTCTTCAAGCGAACTCTTCTCGACATTGCTCAGCAAGGCACGGGTCGCTTTCAGGCCGGTCAGCAGAACCGGCGCGATTGCCGCCGCATGATCCACTCTGTACAGAGCGGTTGCCTCCTCCACGCGATCGGTGATGGCTTGCAAACCAGCGCGAAGAAATGCGGTGCCGCCGGTGGCTAACCCGGCAATAGCCTGCACGGAACAATCGATTCCATCGTAGATGGAATGCTCCGGCGAAGCAGTGGCGACGCGCGCGCCGTAACGATGGTATTCGCTGTTGTACGCAGCAGGCGGCGGAGTCATACCGCCATGATTCTGGGTCTTCTGAGAGGCGAGTCCTGTCCGGCCTATCTGCAAGTAAGTCAGTCCGGCCGGAGCATAGAGATCGCCTTCCGCAATGCGCAAGTCAGTGGACGGCTTGCCTTCAATCCACTGCTGATGCACGTAGTCGAAAAAACGCACCGGCACATATTTATCGGTGGCGTAGTCATAGATGCCTTCTTTGGTCGGTTGAAAAAACGGGACATGGGCGTAGACCTTCTGCGGATTCCAAGGCCGCAAGCCTTCCTGAATTTGTTCCGGAAAGCGCGCCGGATCGCCCGCTGCGACGAACGCCTCCTGCGCCATCTGCCCGGAGACCTGGTGGTTTCCATGACCATCTGTCGGCGCGCCGGCGAAGACGGAGACGAGAACAAGCGGCCGGGTCTGACGGATTACACGGACGACTTCACCAAGCACCCGATCGTGACCCCATTTTTCGAGCGCTTCTTCGCGGGTTTTCGAGAAGCCATAATCGATAACACTTCCGAAGTATTGGTCAATGCCGTAGTAGCGGTCGGAGGCGAGCAGCTCCTGTGTACGCAGGAGCCCGAGCGCGTCGTACATATCTTCGGACATGGCATTTTGACCGCCTTCGCCTCGCGTGAGCGTCATGAGCGCGCCGCGCGCTCCGAGGCCGCGTGTCTGCTGAACCAGGAGACCGCCATCCTCATCGTCCGGATGGGCGGTGATCATCAAGATGCTGGCGCGCGTGTTGAGCTGTGCCAAACTGCGCGCCAAGCCGGAAGCCCCGCGATCCAGGTCGATAGGCGCGATATTCGGATCAACGTGCCGGGGCAGCGCAGCTTGTTTGTCCAACCCAGCCGCGCCAACGCGGGCCAACGAAATACATGCGAGCGCTCCGACGAGCAGGCCACCGCAAACAGCGGATACAAATCTAACGCGAACGCGTCGAGGGCAAGTCTTCATGTCTTTTTTTCGATGCAATGGAAAGCGCAAACGCTACCGTTCACACAGGCTGACGGTTTTTCTCAAGCGTACGATACCAATTTTCGAACTAATGGCCGTTCGCCAGCATTTGTTGCTCCAGCGCTTCCTGCATTACACTTCGCGGAGCCGCTTCGCCGGTCCAGATCTCGAACTGGCAGAAGGCCTGCTCGAGCAGCATGTCCATGCCGTGAATGACGGTCCGGCCCTCTGCCTTTGCATGCTTTAGCAACGCCGTTTCGTGCGGGTTGTAGACCATGTCGAGGACGACATCGGCGGGTACGGTGTTACGAAACAGCGCATCGTCCGGCTTAGGCGTCATGCCGACGGGCGTCGCATGAACGAGTGCATCGTAGAACGACCGCTCGGCCTGATTGAGAGAGACGGCCTCGGCTTTCACAACGCGGGCCAGAGCCTGCGCACTTTCAAGCTTGCGACCGGTGATGGTAACCTTCGCCCCGGCGTCGGCAAGGGCGATCGCGGCGGCCCGCGCCGCGCCGCCATATCCCACAATCAACACGGATGCGTGGGGCAGGCGAAGCTGCTTAGCGAGAGGCTTCAGCACGCCTTCGGTATCGGTGTTTGCGCCGCGCCACTTACCGGCTTTGCGCCAGACCGTGTTCACCGCGCCTATACGCTTGGCCAGCGGTTCCACTACGTCCAGGTAGCGCAGAATTTTCTGTTTATGCGGAATGGTGACGCTAAAGCCGTGCACGGGAAGGCTGCCGGCCAGCTTCATAAAATCGGCGAGCTGGGTTGCGGGAACGCGAAAGGGCAGATAGACAGCATCCAAACGCTTGGTCTGAAAAGCGCGGTTATGCAGGAAGGGCGACTTCGAATGGGCCACCGGATCGGCGACAACGCCGTATACGCGCGACTTCTTCGTCAACTTGTCGCAGTGGTATAAGGAGCGCATCAGCCGCGCGGACACCTGGCCGGGCGCAGTCTCGTGCCCATGCCCGGGCGCTGCATACGTGAAGGGACTGCCAAACGAAGGGCCTAGTATGCGTGTCGAGGTTCCGATGTCAGACATGGCCAGCGCAATAACCGGGACATCATGTTTGGCACGCGCGAATTCAATTAAGCGCGCATTGTCGCTCAGCTTGACCGCGGTGGTCACGACCTTGTAGATATCCGCCGTGATCTTTTGGAGACGCCGCAACACTTGCTCGAGCGCGGGAGTTCGCTCGAAGTCGTGAAACGAAAGGAGCAATGTAGCGCGCTTCCGCAGTTGCGCTACGGCCGCTTTCGCGCACTCCGCCGATTCAATCTCCACATCGACAACGGCCGCACCGGCGGCGGCTGCCTCGCTTAAGATCGCCAACTGCTGATCGACTGTTCCTTTGAAGTGACCATGATGCTGCGCATGACGGCAGGTGGCGAGGATAGTCGCGTCCGGATGCTTCTTCAGGAAGCGCCGCAGAACTTCGATACCCGCAGCGGGATCTTTCAAATAGTCGAGCCGGAACTCGAGGAAGCAGTTGCCGTCTTTGCACTCCACTTCGGCAGCATGATCGAGTTCATCAGGAGACGAGAGGCCCAGGGCAACACAGATGCGCGGCAAGGATCGAGGAAGCGCATGCATTAGCAAGCCGTGACGATCAGGATAGCAAGCGCAGTGCGACCCGCTGTTCCGCTAGTCTTTACGATGTCTTTACAAACCTCCTGACGATGCTAACGGCGGCTTTACCAACAGCTGGTTCAATGAAGCATAGAGATGAGTACAGAGATGACTACCAACGCTTCGGACACGCCGTTTCTTCTGTTCATTGGTCAACGCACTTCGGACAGATCAGCTGCAGAACTTAGCGCGCAAGGACGGCTCCGAGTTCATTGGGAAGATGATCTGGGTGCGGCGCTGGAGAGACTACCCGAAGGTACATTCGACGCTATTGTCCTCGATTCCGGTCTTTCCGCGAAGTCGATTTCGGAAGTGCGGCTGAAGAGCAGTTCTCTCCTGCTGACGCTTGCGGATACGCCGGAGGCTTGCTTCGAAGCTATGGAGGCCGGCGCCGACGATTTCATCCTGAAGCCGTGTCATGCCGGTGAACTGCTGGTTCGCACGCGGTCACTGCTGGCGCGCCGCCGCGGCAGCGGGCCGTCCTGGCTTCAGTTTGGGCCGCTTACGATCAACGTGCGCGCGCATGAGGCGTGTCTGAACGGACATTTGCTTGACCTGACTCACAGTGAGCTGACAATTCTGAAGTGCCTGGTGACGGAGCCATTCAAAACGGTCACGCGGGATGAATTGGCGCTTGCGCTGTATCAGCGGGAATCCAGCCCGTATGAGCGATCGATCGATGTCCACGTCAGCAACCTGCGGCGGAAAATTGAGACGTCCGGCGGTATCCGGATTCGATCTGTTCGTGGGGTGGGGTATTTGCTGAGTACGGATATGTTGCGGGTTGTGGATGCGGCTCGTGCTAGTTAGTTGGTTAGTTACTTAGCGGTGGGTGCTTCAAGGTCCGTGGGCGCGGAACGCTGCGGGAGTTCTTTACTGTTTTAGCGTTTGTGACTGAATTCTGCGCGCGTTTTTCGTTCGGTCGGACTTGGCAAAAGGTAAGCGGCTTGTAAACCCCAATGGCGGAATGGTGCGAGAAGCTGGATATTGGATGGATGAGCAACGAAGGACCTGCACGTAGACGGGAAGATTGGCAGCAAGTGATTGCGGAGCAAAAGCAAAGCGGGCTCACAGTGAA
>DATBDT010000077.1:0-18068 GCA_036269815.1 Bryobacteraceae bacterium | reverse complement strand
GCAGTCGTGATCTGGTCGTCGCTGATGAGCTGCTCCTGGTCGGTGCGTACGAGGAGATGCCGGAGTGTCCCCGGTGGCAGATACGGTCGTTGGGGTAGAAAGAAGATCGCGTCCAGCGGCGGGCGCACGAGCGTCCCAAGGCCAGCGGGCGCGATGCCCGCGGTCGCCCGGAACAAGGCGCTCCGTGCGGCGTCGTTCGGCCCGACGACCATTACCCTCGTCCCGCGCGGTATGAAAACAGTGAGATTTTTAAGCACCTCACGGTCACCGTCAAGCGAGAACAGCGTCAGTCCCTCGTACGCGAGGCGCCCCTCGTCCTCAGCCACTGCGACCGTCGTCCGGGCGGGCGGCGGTCCTTTCTCGACAGCCCCGACCAGCGCGCTGAGCCGGGCGACTACAGCGGCGAACGACGAGATGGACTGGAACTGGTTGACAATGAGCGAGAACGCACCGAGCAACTGGGCGAACGCCATCGCCGATTGCGTGACGACCCCGAATTCCACCTGCCCGCGGATGAACAAAGGCGCCACGATCAGCGTCGGGATGATCCCGACCAGATAGTTATACCCGTTCGTGAAGAAGCCGAGGTTGCGGTTTACCGAGATGAGCCGCCGAAAGTTTTCCTCCAACTCGTCTATGCGCCTCAGAAGCCGGGCGGTCAGCCGGCCTTCGCGCCGCAAGAGGCTGATCGACTCGGCGTTCTCGCGCACATGGATCAGGTCCGAACGGAAGCCGGCCTCGCGGTCGGACTGCCGATAATTTAGTCCGATCAGCGGCCGGCCAAGATAGATCGTCGCCAGCGTGCCGAGGCCGGCGTACGCGATGCCCACACCGAACAGCAAAGGGCTGATCGTCCAGAGCACTCCCGAGAACGACAGCACGGCGAGTGCTCCGTTCATGAACATCAGGGTGAAGGACAGCGTGGTGGCGGTGAACGTGCGTACGTCGTCGGCGATCCGCTGGTCGGGGTTGTCAACCGTGGCCGACTCCTTCAGGTGAAGATAGGTGCGATCGGCGAAATATAAGCTGATGATGCGCCGCGTCAGCCATACCCGCCAGAACAGCCCGAGCCGCTCCTCGGTGAACCGGTACAGGACGACGATCACTGTCGATCCCGCAAGCACAACCACATAGAGGACAGATTTGTGAATGAATGTGGCCATATCGCGGTCGGCAATCGCCGTCATGAAGTCGCGGCCGACATAGCTGTTTACGACGTTCAGGCCGTTGACAGCGAGCGCGAAGGCGATGAGTAAGGCGAAGAGGCCGCGCGCTCGCCAGCGCACCTCCGATGTCAAAAAGTACTTGACGGTACGGACGAATCGCTGTACCGTTACCCGGTCGAAAGTGACTGGTTGTTCGCTCATACGTATCTCGCCAATGTTGGTTTAAAGCCCCTGCGGGTGACCCCGGTGGTCAATGACTTGCATTTGGCATAGTAATGCTGCCATTTGACCTAGTAATGATGAGTGATCTGGAGAGAAGTTTTAGAATTTTGACCACGAGGTGACAGGAAAACGGCTCGAAACCGGGTTTGCGCCTGGTCCCACCCTCGCCTTCAACTCGACATCGGCGAGTATTCTGAGATACTTCTGACCAGAGATTGACGGTGGAGCGCACCCGTACAAATTCCGACTTGAGCGCGAAACTTAAATTTGTCCTGCGCCTTCCAAAGGGAGAAGCGCCGCAATTGCACGGAGGGACGTATGAGCATGCAGGGTTTACTGGGAATTAGAAAAGCCATTACAAATCTGAATCCGGAACATGTCCGACAACTCGCGGAGAGGCCGTTACGGGTCGCGATCTGCGCGGCCGACCCGGAGCAGTACGCATTTATTCAAAGTTTTCTTTTGGGAGACTTACGTCCGGAACGGCGGCGCGAATCGCTTAGCTATCTGCATCCAGGCTATGCGCCGGGCGAAGCCACCTATGATCTGGTTATCTATGACAGCGCCGTAAGCGCGCCGCCGCACGGCTTTATCTTCCCGCGGGACAGAACGGACGACCTTCTCCGGCGGATTCTGAAGGCGCATCCGGATTTGGGAGTGGCGCTGGCGCGCGCATTCCCGCCATTCCGCCAGCCATTCGTTGAGAGCGTAATCAGAAAAACTTCAAACGAGAATACGCTATTCTCCCTGGCAACGGCGCTGCCGGATGTGATCCCGAGCTTCCTCGAACTTCCGTGGGCGGTGGCTGAGTTCGCAAGCGATACCGCATTTCTGACTGCAAACCAACTGCGTATGGCATTTCTGATTGCGGCTGCAAGCGACCGCGAAGTGGGATATCGGGAACAGAAGTCGGAGATTGCCAGCGTGATTGCCGGCGCGTTCGGCTGGCGGGCCATTGCCCGGCAACTGGTTGGGAAAATTCCGTTGGGCGGCGGACTTATCGCAAAGTCTGCTGTCGCCTACGCCGGCACTCGCGTAATCGGGCTTTCCCTCGAACGGCTGTACAGACTTGGGTATACCTACTCGCGCGAGGAGCGGGTGACTATGTACGCGGACGCGATCGAGCAGGGCAAGAAGGTTGCAGGGCGGCTGATCCAATATTGGCGGCCCGGCATACTGACCGGTGCGCAAGGAAGGTCTTGAGCAAACCGATTGCTCTGGTGACCGGCGGAAGTCGCGGGATCGGGCGCGCCATTGTGTACGAACTGGCGCGGACCCATGAAGTGATCGCCACCTATAACAGCAATCGTCCGGCCGCGGATGAGGTAGCAGCGGCGACCGGCTGCACTATGGTTCAGTGCAATGTGAGTAGCCTCGCCGAGTGCCGCGCGCTTGCTGAACGGTTTGCGACGATCGACCTGCTGGTAAACAATGCCGGTATTGCGCCACGCGAACGAAAAGATATTCTCGAAGCCACACCGGAGAGTTTCGACGAGCTGATATCTACCAATCTGCGCGGCCCTTATTTCCTGACGCAGAGTATCGCGCGCGGAATGCTGGCACGTGGCGCCGGACGTATCGTATTTGTCAGCTCGATTTCGAGTTTCACGGCGTCAGTGAATCGCGGCGACTATTGCATCAGCAAGGCCGGTGTGAGCATGGCCGTGAAGCTGTTCGCAGCAAGGTTGGCAGAAGACGACATCGGAGTTTTTGAGATCGAGCCGGGCATAATCCGCACCGACATGATCTCTAAGGTGGCGCAGACCTACGAAGAGCGCATCGTCGGCGGCTTGCTACCGCAGCGGAGGATGGGCGAACCCGAAGACGTTGCGCGCGCCGTTCGTGCGATCGCCGATGGATTGTTGGACTATGCCACCGGACAAGTGCTGCATGTGGATGGCGGTTTCCATCTGAGAATTCTGTAGGCGGGGAGGGGTTTTTCCCGTCTATAAAAAAGGGCGGAAATTGCGACGAAACCACATGTTTTTTATAGGCGGGAAAAACTGCTCTGAACGAGAATGAAGTTGGCGCCAATGCCAACAGCTAACAGGATCCTCGCCGCTCCCCTCACGCAACTGGATGAAGACGAGCTGCTCTTCCAGGAGTCGGTCCGCCGCTTCGCGCGTGAACGTGTTCAGCCGCAGGTGCGCTCCATGGATGAAGAGTCGAAGTTGCGCCCCGATCTGCTGCGCGAACTTTTCGAACTTGGCCTGATGGGAATTGAAATCCCGGAGGAGTTTGGCGGACAAGCCGGAACATTTTTTCAATCCGTTTTGGTGATTGAGGAATTGGCCAAAGTAGATCCTGCACTAGCCGTCGTCGTGGATGTTCAAAACACGCTCGTCAACAACGCGATCGGGCGCTGGGGAACATTGGAACAGAAGCGTCGTTTCCTCCCGCTGCTGGCCATGCGGCAAGTCGGTTCGTACGCGCTTTCGGAAGCTCAGGCCGGATCGGATGCGTTTGCCCTCGCCACTCGTGCCGTTCCACAGGACAATGGCTATCGTCTTTCGGGGCACAAGCTGTGGATCACCAATGCTGCCGAAGCGGAGTTGTTTCTCATCTTCGCTACCGTCGATCCGTCGGCGGGATATCGAGGGATTACCTGCTTCCTCGTCCCGCGCAGCACGCCCGGTTTTCAGGTCGGCAGGAAGGAAGAAAAGCTCGGCATCCGCGCGTCGTCCACGTGTGAACTGATGCTGAGTGACGTCTTTGTGCCGCGCGAGCAGATTTTGGGTGAAGTGGGCAAGGGGTACAAGATCGCGATCGAAACCCTGAACGAAGGCCGGATCGGCATCGGCGCACAAATGTTAGGTCTAGCATCTGGGGCCCTGGACCATGCCCTGCGGTACGCGCGCGAACGAAAGCAGTTTGGAAAGCCGATTGGCGAATTTCAGGGAGTGCAGTTCCAACTAGCCGAAATGGCAACCAAAGTAGAAGCTGCCCGTCTTCTCGTTTACAATGCAGCTCGTTTGCGGGATGCCGGGCTGCCGTTCGTGGAACAAGCCGCGATTGCGAAATACTACAGTTCAACCATAGCCGAGGAGGTGGCGTCGGCAGCGGTGGAAGTATTCGGCGGGGTTGGCTTTATAAAGGATTACCCGGTCGAAAAGCTGTACCGCGACGCAAAAATCGGGCGGATTTATGAGGGGACCAGCAACATGCAGCGGGCTACGATCGCCAAATTGTTGTTGCAGGACAAGTAAAATGGAACTGCGCCTCACGTCTATTCATCCAAAATAAAGGTGTCCTTCGATAAGCAGTGATTATGATTTGCCCCCGCTCGTCTCTTTTGCCAGGTTTGATGGTCTTGGTCGCTTTGGCCGGGCCGGTAAGCGCTATCGATACAAAGCCTGATCCGACCCCCGCTGATATCCAGAACATCGTTCACAAATTCACAGCGAAGGAGACGGAGTTTGCCGCTGCTCGCGAGAGTTACACGTATCGGCAATCAAGCAAGATCATCGAGACGGATCCGCCGGGCGGCGCCTACGAAGTAGTTGAAGATGTGAGCTTCGACGATCGCAACCGTCGCACCTCGCACGTTGTCCGCGCCCCCGCTACTTCGCTCGAGCACATCCTGATGACAGGTGAGGACGAGCAGGACTTGCGCAATGTCATGCCCTTTGTCTTTACCACCGCCGATGCCGACGACTACGACGTGAAATACGTCGGGCGCGAACAGGTGGACGAGATCTCCTGCTATGTCTTCACCATCAAGCCGAAGGCAGGAGTGATCAACAAAGAAACCCGCAAAAAGCGCTTTTTTGAGGGGCAGGCCTGGGTGGACGACCAGGACATGCAGATTGTGAAGACATATGGGAAAGGCACCGGGTACCTGGGCAGAAACGAGGACCAGCAGTTTCCGAAGTTCACGACATACCGGGAGCAGATCGACGGGCACTACTGGTTTCCCACTTACACGTTCGCGGATGACACGCTGGTTTTCAAAGACGGACCTTCGCAAAGAATCAAAGTGGTCGTAAAGTACACGAATTACAAGAAGTTTGAATTCAAGACCCAGAGTTCCATCACGTTCGGTGAAGTTGGGGGCGCGGCGCCGACTACTCCTTCGAATCCCCCGGCTCCGCACAAGCCGTAATGGCGAACCACATCGGCATCTCAGTCTTATTCGCATTCTTCTGCGGTGTCTCGGCGCGCGCGGCGGATGGCCCTGCTATTCACATCCGCAATTTTTCGCAAGTGAATGATCACTTGTATCGTGGCGGTCAGCCGACGTCCGAAGGTTTTCAGCAGCTGGCGACGGCGAAGATTTCGCTCGTGATTGATCTGCGCGAGCCCAGCGAGGGGACGGAAGCGGAACGCCGCCTTGTTCAAAGCCTCGGAATGCAGTACCTCGATGTGCCCTTGCCTCGTCTTTCAGCCCCCAGCCCAGCACAGATCAAGCGAGTGCTATCGTTGCTCGTGCCGGACGACAACGGCCGCGTATTCGTGCATTGCTGGCGCGGCAAGGACCGAACCGGAACCGTAATTGCCTGCTATCGCATCCAACACGATGGGTGGACACCGCGGCGCGCTCTTGAGGAGGCGTCGCACAACGGAATGAGCGGAGTAGAGCATTCCATGCGGACCTTCATTCTGCGGTTTCAGCCCGAAGATTTGCCCGCTGCGGCACTATTTACCCGGCCGTCGGCTGGGAATTGACCTCCGTTCACCCCCGAAAAGTGCAGCTCACAGCAGAATCAAACCTATTTGCTCAAGCACCGGTGTTTTCGCTGCAACGCTATGATTAAATGAAGCTAACTCGTTTCATGGCCGACTCAGTTTTTCTACGTAAGCGCCGCCGCGCGGCGCGCGCCAGACATTTGCGTGAGGCCAAACTCGTTCTCCAAGGCGCGCTGGATACGGATCATCCGATCATGGCGCATATCATTCCGACGCGCCGGTGTAATTTGTCCTGCACTTATTGCAACGAGTATGACGACTTCTCGAAACCAGTGCCGCTCGAAACTGTGGTGCATCGGATTGAGCTTCTGGGTGCTCTTCGCACCGGTGTCATCACCTTAAGCGGCGGCGAGCCGCTGCTGCACCCGGATCTGGACGAGATCATCCGGGCGATCCGAAGAAATGCCACGCTGGCCGGCATGATTACGAACGGCTATCTGCTGACTGCGGAGCGCGTGCAGCGTCTGAACGATGCAGGTCTCGATTACCTGCAAATCAGCATCGATAACATCATGCCGGATGACGTTTCGAAGAAAAGCCTGAAGGTGCTGGACAAAAAACTCCAGATTTTAGCTGAAAACGCCCATTTTCACGTGAATATCAATTCCGTGCTGGGGGGCGGAATTCGTAATCCGGAAGATGCGCTCACGGTCGGCAAGCGTGCCATGGAGCTTGGGTTCACATCAACTGTCGGCATTATTCATGACGGCGATGGCCAGCTACGTCCGCTCGCCCCGCGCGAACGTGAAGTATTTCTCGAGATGGCTAAGTTTGAGAAGAAGCACTTCTCGCGGCTGAACTACTTTCAGAACAGCATTGCGAATGGGCAGCCCGCGAATTGGCGCTGCCGCGCAGGCTCGCGATACCTGTACATCTGCGAAGAAGGGCTTGTTCATTACTGTTCGCAGCAACGCGGCTTCCCTGCAAAGCCGCTGGAAGATTACTCCATTCACGACATCCGGCGGGAATACATAACCGAGAAATCCTGCGCGCCGCTGTGCACTGTTTCGTGCGTGCACCAGATTTCCTATTTCGACTTCTTTCGCGGAGAGCAGACGTTGACCGTCGAACCTCATCCGCAAGAACAACTCGTTTCTATCAAAGCGACGACTCATTAATCCGATTGCATGTCCTGTACGGCGCTTGTCACCGACGTGCACATGCAAGACCACGATCCCGGTCCGGGGCATCCGGAGAGCCCGGCGCGATATGCCGCAATCCTCGATGGGCTCAGGCGCTCTGGTGTTCTGCCGCGACTCTCGCTGGTCGCGCCGGCAACGGTTTCGGACGATCAACTTTCGCTTGTTCACACGAGGCCATATATCGAATTGGTAAATCGTGAAGCCGCGCAGGGCAGCCGGCAGTTAAGCACCGGCGATACCGACCTCGGCGGCCATTCTTTGACAGCAGCGTATCTCGCCGCTGGATGTTCGATTGCGGCGGTCGATGCAATATTTCAAAAGCGGGCCACAAATGCATTCTGCGTGGTGCGTCCTCCGGGCCATCATGCCAGTGCGGGCCGCGGTATGGGATTCTGCATCTTTAATAATGTCGCTCTCGCGGCGCGTTACGCCCAAAGTGCCTATGCAGCTGAGCGCGTCGTTATCGTGGATTGGGACGTCCATCATGGTAACGGCACGCAGGACATCTTCTACGAAGATGGGTCGGTTCTGTTCTTCAGCACCCACCAGGCGCCGTGGTATCCCGGAACCGGAGCAGCCGATGAGCGTGGGCAGGGCGAAGGCGCAGATACGACGATCAACTGCCCGTTCCCGGCATTCACGCCGGCGCAGTCCGTGATTGCTGCAGTCGAGGACATTCTGATCCCGGCAGCGCGCCGCTTCCGGCCCGATTTGATTTTGATCTCAGCGGGCTTCGATTCGCGTGCGGGCGATCCGCTGGGGCAGTTTCTACTGCAGGATTCCGATTTCGCATTGCTTACGCGGCGCATGGCGGATCTTGCCGCCGAAATTTGCGGCGACCGCCTGATTTCAGTTCTCGAAGGCGGCTATAACTTGAGCGGGCTGGCACGCGCGACTCAGGCGCATGTCGAAGCACTTCTAGTGTAGTTGCCGATCTTCAACGCTCCCTTTCTACGCTCGACCGCAGGCAAGTTTCGATTGTTATACTTCAAATCGAAACAACCATGCGTAGAAAAGTAACCGTCATCGGCGCAGGCAATGTGGGCGCCAATACAGCTCAGAAAATCGCCTCAAAAGAGCTGGCCGATGTTGTCCTGGTAGATGTGGTCGAGGGTGTTCCGCAGGGCAAGAGTCTGGATATGCTCGAGTCCGCGCCTGTGGAGGGGTACGACGTAAGTCTTGTCGGAACGAATGGCTACGAGGAAACGGCTAATTCCGACATCGTTGTGATTACGGCAGGGTTCCCGCGGAAGCCGGGCATGAGCCGGGACGATCTGCTGCTTGCCAACTATGAGGTAGTGAAAAGCGCTACGGAACAAGCGGTCAAGCAGTCGCCGAATGCCATTCTGATCCTGGTTACGAATCCGCTGGATGCAATGTGCTGGACCGCTCTTAAGGTGTCCGGCTTCCCGCGCGAGCGCGTGATTGGTATGGCGGGTGTGCTCGACACGGCGCGATTCCGGACGTTCATCGCGGAAGAGCTGAACGTCTCGTTTGAAAATGTCAGCGCGATGGTCCTTGGCGGACACGGCGACACCATGGTGCCTTTGGTCCGCTTTACTAATGTGAGCGGCATCCCCATCGATCAGCTTCTTGATCAGGCGGTCATCGACCGCCTGGTGCAGCGAACGCGTGACGGCGGCATCGAGATCGTCAAATACCTGAAGACGGGCAGTGCTTACTACGCGCCCGCGGCCTCCGCAGTGGAAATGGTCGAATCGATTCTCAAGGACAAGCGCAAGGTTCTGCCGTGCGCAGTTTACCTGCAGGGAGAATACGGCATTCACGATTTGTTTGTGGGAGTGCCGGTAAAACTCGGGGCAAAAGGCGTCGAAAAAATCTATGAAGTCACGCTTAATGCCGAAGAGCAGACTGCCCTGAATAAGAGTGCCGCGGCTGTCGAGGAGCTTGTCTCCGTTCTCAAGCAAAAAACTCAATAATCCTCGAAAAAGACGTGACGAAAGCCAGATAATCAGCTAATCTGGCGTGCATGGCTCGAACTGCGGCATCTATGAATGGACATGCGTCCAGTTCGAATGGCCGGCCGAAAATCGATGAACGATACGCATGCTTTAAGCTGCGGCTCGGCTACTCGAAGATTCATCGCTGGGGCGTGTATGCGGCGGAACGTATTCCAGCGCGCAGGAAGGTGATCGAATACACAGGCGAAAAGATCAACAGGCGCGAAACCAAGCGAAGAGCGGATGCGAGCGATATGATCTATCTCTTCACCCTCGACCCTTACTGGACGCTTGATGGTGCTGTAGGAGGGTCAGGCGCGCAGTACATCAATCACTGCTGTGAACCCAACCTGACTGCCCGCATTGTGAAGGGCCACATCATATATGTGACGCTGCGCGATATCGCAGCGGGCGAGGAACTCACGGTCGATTACCATTTCGATAAAAAGGTTGAGCGGGTTCCATGCCGCTGCGGCGCGGAGAAATGCCGCGGAACGATCAACCTTGTGTAGCAGCAATCGAAAGCAGCACGATTCGCGTACGAATCAAATACCCGCGTACCAAGAGTAAGTGCTCTGCGCTGATTGGGAGCCCATACCTCTTCCAAAACTTTTCAGGCTATCCGTAACCGTCAGGCGCGTGATGTACTTTACGCTCTTGTATCCAAGCTGGCGGGGAACGCGCAGGCGAAGAGGTCCACCGAAGGATGTGGGAAGCTCGCTGTCATTCATGCCGTAAGTGATAAACGTCTGCGGATGAAGCGCATCGCTCATATCAACGCTATCCCACCAGTCTCGATCCATCGAAAAGTAGACTACATACCTGGCTTGCGGGAGAGTTTCTACGACGCTCAAGACGTGGGATAGCGGCACTCCGATCCATTCGGCAATATAGGACCATCCCTCTTCGCACGCGACGTGCGTGATTTGGCTGCGGGAAGGAAAGCTCTTCAGTTCGGAAACGGAGAACGACACCGGATTTTTAACCAGGCCGTCGACAGCCAGCCGCCAATCGGAAAAGCCCCGTTCTTGCATCTGCTGAAACGCTGCATCCCTGGGCAGGTCGCCGTTTGCAAAAGGCGTTTTTGAGATCTGGTTACGCGGAAATTCGCGCGCTAGTGAATGACCGGTGATCAGGCGTTGTGCGGCATACGTCAGCGCTTTACCGGGCCCCAACAAGCCACGAGAATCGGGTGCGACGAGTCCGTAACGTCTGGCAAGGCGATCGGCGACTGCGAGGCCCGATGCCCCGGCCCCTAGTGCGAGGCCAGTAGTGATTAGTTTCCGGCGAGAGATGTTGGTCATGCGATTCTACCGATCCCGACCGGCACGCCCAGTGATCATGCCGCGCATGCAGCGAGTAAATCCGGCTATACAAATCATCGTGACATGTACCAGAACGAACAGCACGAGAAATACGGAGACAAACAAGTGAATCGTGCGCGCGGATTGCTGGCCACCTAAGGAAGTGGCGAAAACCGGAAACGCCGACACGGCACCGGGAGACATGGCAAGGCCTGTCCAGATGACTAAAGGAAACAGCACAAGAATGACCAGCAGATACGAAAGCCGTTGAAGCGCGTTGTAGGACCAGGTTTGTGCCTCACCGAGTCGTCCAAGGCGTAGGTGGTTGCCGATAGTCTTTGAGAGCGCCGGCCAGGAAAGATCAGCTCGGCGCGGCAGTAGATTTCGCCGAAAATGGCCGCTCAGCAGGCCGTATGCCAGATAAAGTAGGCCGGTAAACACGGCCAGCCACGCGGATTGAAAATGAAGGGCCCGGCTCCAGCCGTTTTGGTCCGGCAGCACATACCCGTAGCCCGTCGGCACAGATGCTCTAGAGGAAGGAATCGGAAAGGTAAACAGCGGCGTCATCAGAACGTTCCCGGTTTCGCCCCAATAGAAGCGCGGATGGGAAATGATGATTTCCACCCCGGTGATTAGCAGAGCGAAAAAGCACAACGTCGTAATCCAGTGAGTGATGCGGACTAGAACAGAGTGCCTCGGAATCGCCGTGTTCGCCGGTACGCGTGAGGCAGGGCGTGAAATCGAAGCGGTTCCGGCCACACCGAAATGGTAACAAGTAGGATTATCGTGGTCGAAAAATTTTCCGGCGCGATTTTCGGTGGGAGCAAAACGAATCTTTCCTGCTGCGAGAAGCCGCGAAAAAAGCCGAGCAAAAACTCGTCTTAATCAGCGGAGGAGATGAATGGCGGAAAAAAGTAGCAACCGATGCTGGCCAGGATATGAACCTGTCAAAGGCAAGCGGCCGAATACCCAAGGAAGTTGCCGTCCGAAGGCGGAATCGAAGCTGACTGCATCTGAAAAAGACTTTAGAGGCAAACGAAAACAGCAGCTTGAACAATGGCAGGCCGAACATCCGGGTACACGGAAGTCCGCTGCGCAGCATCTGCATGCACCCAAAACGGGAACCGCGCAGAAAAGCAAATCCAAGAAAACCGCAGGCGCGACCAAAAAAAGGGATGCGGCCTCCACGAAGAGGAAATCCAGCAAAAAATCTACAAAGCGGTAGTGATGCCGATCCTCTGATCGCGAATGTCGGCAACGTGGATAAGTCGCTGCCCACCACCCCTTGTTACGATGAAATTTATCCACGATGATTCCCGAGGTGGTTCCCGAAGGGCTTACGTTTGACGATGTCCTGTTGCAGCCCGCGCACAGCGAGGTTGTTCCGGCGGAAGCGGACACGCGGACGCGGCTGACTTCGACGATTGAGCTAACGGTTCCGATCGTAAGCGCGGCCATGGACACGGTTACGGAGTCCCACATGGCGATCGCGCTTGCCCAGCAAGGCGGGATCGGCATGATTCATCGCAATATGCCGATCGAGAAACAGGCGGAAGAAGTCGATCGGGTAAAACGCAGCGAAAGCGGGATGATCGTGGACCCGGTCACGATAGATCCGGAGCGAAAAATCTCGGAGGCTCTCGAATTGATGCGCCGTTATCGCATCTCGGGCGTCCCGGTAACCAAGAACGGCAAGCTGGTCGGTATCCTGACAAACCGCGATCTGCGATTTGAGACACGCTATGAGCTGCCGATTTCGGATGTGATGACGAAAGAGAATCTCATCACGGTTCCGGTCGGCACGACGCTTGAAGACGCGGAGGCAATTCTGCACCGGCACCGCGTCGAAAAACTGCTGGTTGTGGATGACAACTTTGTCCTGAAAGGTCTGATTACCGTAAAGGACATCCAGAAAAAGCTGAAATATCCGAATGCTGCTAAAGACGGGCAAGGTCGGCTGCGCGTGGGTGCCGCTGTCGGTTCCAGCGGCGATTTTTTAGAACGCGCGCAGGCATTAGTCCGTAACAAGGTAGACGTAATCGCGGTCGATTCGGCGCATGCTCACAGCCAGCGCGTTCTGGACGCGGTGAAAGCTCTGAAGCATGCCCTTCCAAACGTCGCTCTGCTGGTGGGCAACGTTGCCTCCTACGAGGGCGCGCGCGACCTGATCGCGTTGGGCGCGGATGGTATCAAGGTCGGCATTGGCCCTGGCTCGATCTGTACCACTCGTGTCGTCAGCGGCGCCGGTGTTCCACAGATCACGGCAATCTCGGAGTGCGCCAAAGCCAGTCGTCCAGCCGGAATCCCACTAATTTCAGATGGCGGAATCAAGTACTCCGGCGATATCACAAAAGCGATTGCAGCCGGTGCGGATGCCGTGATGATCGGCAGTTTGTTTGCCGGCACAGATGAGAGCCCAGGGGAAATGATTCTTTACCAGGGCCGAACGTTTAAGAGTTATCGCGGGATGGGCTCCATGGGAGCGATGACCAGTGGCGGCAGCGGCGGTTCGGAGCGCTACTCTCAAGCGCAAGTCGCGAATTCCGGCGGCAAGCTGGTTCCGGAAGGAATTGAGGGCCGTGTACCGTATAAGGGGTCGGCAGCTGATTTGGCCTATCAACTAGTTGGCGGCCTGCGGGCTGGTATGGGGTATTGCGGTTGCCGCACCATCAGCGATCTCCAAAACCGCGCGAAATTCTTGCGGGTGACGGTTGCGGGTCTGCGCGAGAGCCACGTGCATGACGTCATCATCACCAAAGAAGCTCCGAACTATCGGCTTGAATAGCCGGAGACGAATTTTACTCCGGCACCACATCTTTGTGAGAGGCCAAAATCAATCGGCCTTTGGCCATCATGCATCTCAAGCTAAATCGATTGCGGGCATGCCGTCTTCCCGTTGTGGGCAATGCCAAACTTCGCATCGCGCAATTGACTGGAGCCTGCTTATTCGATTCGGCCGAGCTGTTCCTCCCCAGGCGCTGGAAACAGCTTGCAGCCTCGGCTCCCAATGCGCTGATTGGGTCAGCAGCGGACCTACAACGTCTTATTGACCGCGTCGAACTGGGAACCATTGACCTGAAAACTTTGAGCCACTCCATTTCAGTGCTGACGGCAGTCGGAGACCAGCCGCTTACCGACGCGCAACGCGACAGCCTGTGGCAACATTTTGGTGTTCCGGTCTTTGAGTTGTATACCGATGAATCGCGAATACTGGCGTACGAGTGCGAAGCGCACGACGGCTGGCATATGGCGGCGGGATCTTCGCTGCGAATTGCAGCAGGAGAGTTGCTTTACGATTCCAATAGACGCGAAGGGCTCCGCACCGGATTAAAGCGGGAAATTGACAGTCAGCCGTGTCCTTGCGGGAGACCTGGAGCGCGTCTTGTGCACTCGCTGAACCGTCAGGCCACGGATCAGCCAATCCTGGCAGCGATTGCCTGAGTCGTTTGGCTGAGTCGTTTGGCTGAGTCGGGCAGTTGACCTGCTCTTCTTGATATACTTGCCGTGTTGGATGTGAAGCGTCGGATTGAAAACAATGGGTGAACTACGCCTAGGTGATGTAATCGACGATTTCTGCGTAAAGTGCAGACGTCTGACAAATCACTCCATTGTTTCTGTGTTAGAAGGGCAGGCAGCGAAGGTTCGCTGTCGGACCTGTTATCACGATCACGACTATCGCCACGAACAGGCTCCTCCTTCCAAGAAGGAACTGAAGAAGCTTGAGGCTGAAGCTGCCGCATTGGCGGCTGCCAATGGCGCATCGGCTCCTGTTGACGGCGAAGCACAAGCAGTAGATAAGGCCGCAAGCTCCAAGACAGCCTGACTCCCGCATGGAACTCGAGGCGTCCGCCCGAGAAACTTTGGCCGGCGAAATCGTCCAGACGTTACGATCTCATGGTCACTCCGCGTTTCTTGTGGGCGGATGTGTGCGCGACCGTCTGTTGGGAATCGTTCCGAAAGACTTCGATGTCAGCACCAGTGCGCGGCCGGATGAGGTTTGCCGCTACTTTCCAGGCGCACAACTCGTCGGGGCCAAGTTCGGAGTGGTCCTCGTTCAACGTGATCCGGGGGTCCAAGTTGAAGTCGCGACCTTCCGGAGTGAGGGACAGTACGCTGACGGCCGCCGCCCCGACCAGGTACAGTTTGAATCGGATCCGGCGTTAGACGCGCAGCGCCGGGATTTCACCATCAACGGGCTGATGCAGGACCCGGTTTCCGGAGAAGTATTGGACTTTGTGGGCGGAAGGAAAGATCTTTCGCTACGCCTCATCCGTGCCATCGGCGATCCAAAGCGCCGCTTTGAAGAAGACCATCTGCGCATGCTGCGGGCACTTCGTTTTGCAGCGCGGCTTGGGTTCTCGATTGAGGCCCAAACGATGGCGGCGATCCGAGACCTTGCCCCGGCAATCATTCGTATTTCGCCGGAGCGCATCCGGGACGAGTTGATTCGCATCCTAACCGAGGGTGCGGCGAGGCGCGGACTGGAACTGCTGGACGAAGCCGGTCTGCTAGCTTATCTGCTGCCGGAAGTGAAAGCATTTCAAGGAGTTCAACAGCCACCGCAATATCATCCGGAAGGAGATGTTTGGACCCACGTTCTTCTTATGCTGGATAAGATGTCATCTCCCACGCCAACCCTCGCTGCGGGCGTTCTTTTGCATGATGTGGGGAAACCGCCCACGTTCCGTATCGCCGACCGGATCCGGTTCGACGGGCATGCGGAGGTGGGCGCTGCCATGACTCGGGACATCCTGGGCAGGCTCAGGTTTTCCAAGGAGGATATCGACCAGATCACATCCCTGGTTGCTAACCATATGCGATTCAAGGATGTAGAGAATATGCGCACCAGCACCCTGAAGCGCTTTCTGCGGCTGGACAACTTTGAAGAGCATATGGAACTGCATCGCCTCGACTGCCTGGCCAGTAATGGTTGGACCGGCACTTATGAGTTCGTTCGGGAAAAGCAGCAGGAGTTTCGTGAGGATGAATTGCGGCCGTCGCGGCTTCTTACCGGACGAGACCTGATCGAGGCCGGTTTTCAGCCCGGGCCAGCTTTCGGTTCGGTGCTGGAAGCCGTCGAAACTGCGCAACTGGAGGGCGAGGTGACGACTCGCGAGGAGGCGCTCATGTTAGCGAAATCACGCCTTGTAACCTCTGGCTGACACTTTCGCAAAAACTTTGCCACGCGTGCGCTATTTTTTGCGTCAAAAAACTTCACCTAAAATAATGCTTCTCGGAGGGGATTCTTAATGCCTGTTTCTACAGCGAACGAAATCTTACTGCGCGAGTTGCGCCAGGCGCGTATTGAAAGTGATCGTTTTTTCAACATTATCCGACCAGACGCTATTTACGATCGCCCGATAGACGCGCGGCATCGAATCCTTTTTTATGTAGGACATCTGGATGGCTTCGATTCCATTCAGATTTGCCGTAGGGCATTGGGAATGAAATCGATCGATCCCGAGCTGGATACTTTGTTCGAGGCCGGAATCGATCCGGACTCGTCACATTTGCCGACAGATACGCCTTCCGACTGGCCCTCGGTGGAAGAGGTCCAGGCCTATGTAAAACGGTGCCGCCAGCATGTGGACGAGCACCTGGACCAAGCATCTGACGAGGTGTTGAACATGGCGCTGGAGCATCGGATGATGCACCTGGAAACGCTCGCGTATATGTTCCACAATTTGGAGTTTGAACGGAAATCCGGCCCTGCGCCGCGCGCGGAAAATGGTACTGAACAGGTGCCTGTCACCTGGTGCAACATTCCCGAAGGTACGGCGCTGCTGGGAAAGGCACAGGACGGCCAGTTCGCCTGGGACAACGAGTTCGAACAGCATTCGCAGTTCGTTCCCGCCTTTCGCATGCAGCGTTATAGCGTAACCAACGGCCGCTACCTGGATTTCGTTCGGAAGTCCGGTGCGGTGCCGCCGCATTTCTGGTCGGAGCGCTCGGATGGCATTTACTTGCGATGCATGTTTGGCGAGTTGCCGCTGCCGCTGGATTGGCCGGTGTATGTGAGCAATGCCGAGGCGCAGGCTTACGCACGTGCGCACGGGTGGCGGCTACCCTCTGAGGCGGAATACCATCGCGCGGTGACCGGTACCCGCCAGAGCCCTAAGGATAATGTCGATTTCCGATCGTGGGATCCGATGCCGGTGGACTCCGCGCCCGAGAGCCGCAGCCTCTACGGCGTCGAGCAGCTGATCGGCAATGGTTGGGAATGGACGTCGACCCCCTTCGGTCCCTTCCCCGGCTTTAAGCCGCGCCCTTCGTATCCAGGATATTCGGCAAATTTCTTCGACGGTGATCACTTCGTACTGAAGGGTGGCTCAGCGCGCACCGCCGCCCGGTTGCTCCGGCCGTCTTTTCGGAATTGGTTCCGTAAGGATTATCCATACATGTACGCCAAATTCCGATGCGTTGAGAGCGAATGAGCATGTCAATCGCTGTCGCGTCCAATCTCTCCCAATTTGCGCTGGATGTGGCGGAAGGCCTGTCGCATCCGGAGCAAAAAAGGCTTTCGCCCGCTTATCTGTATGACGATTTAGGTTCTGCCCTTTTCGAAGCGATCACGCTGCTGCCGGAATACGGTCTGACCCGCGCCGATGAACGGCTATTGGCCGCCGTTGCCGACGAGGTCGCCGCTCGGGCCGGCAACGTATCGTTGGTAGCGGAACTCGGCAGCGGAAGCGGAAAGAAGACGCGCCACCTGCTCCAGGCGCTCACTCGGCAGGGTCGGGGTGCGCCCTATTTTCCTATCGATGTTTCGATTGCTGCCCTGGATGCTTGTGGACGCGAATTGAGTGACGTCGCTCCGGTGCATCCGATTCGCCGCAGCTGGCTCGAGGGACTGGCCCAGGTTTCCCGGCAGAGGCCGGCGTCGGAACCCATGCTGTTGTTGTTCCTGGGCAGTTCGATCGGTAATATCGACAGGACGGAACTACCCGATTTCTTTCGAGCGATCCGGAAGGATCTGCAGACGGGCGATCTCTTTCTGCTCGGCGCGGATTTGGTGAAGCCCGTGAACCAGATCGTTCGCGCTTATGACGATCCCACAGGCGTGACGGCGGCCTTTAATCGCAATGTTCTGAATCGCATCAACCGCGAACTGAACGGTTCTTTCGATCTTTCTTTGTTTGCGCACGAGGCGCGCTGGTCGGAACAGGAGCGGCGCATCGAGATGCATCTGGTGGCGCAATGTGCGCATTCCGTGAATGTAGGCGCGCTTGATACGTCATTCGCGTTCCGCGCGGGGGAAACCATCTGGACGGAATCGTCGCACAAGTTTACCGTGACGGAACTTGATGAATTCGCGGAATCGACCGGCTTTCGACCGGTCCAGGGCTGGGTGGACGAAGAATGGCCGTTTGCCGAAGTTCTCTGGGTCGCGCAGGCCTGAATGTTATTCTGGAGCGGGTGGCCGCCCTCTCCGCGCCAACCTGTGTGTAAATCGGGCCGGTAGCTCAGTTGGTAGAGCATCGCACTTTTAATGCGGTGGTCCCGGGTTCGAGTCCCGGCCGGCTCACCAGGATTTGGAGTTACTGGGAGTCTGCAAGAGCTGCGCACCGTTCTACGAAGTTTTGCCTT
>DATBDT010000068.1:0-127059 GCA_036269815.1 Bryobacteraceae bacterium | reverse complement strand
GCAGAATATTCTTGCTTTCCACGATTTGTTTTCCGCTGCCGCTTGTCACCTCAATGCGGCCACCGCCCAGCAGACGCGCCGTGCCCTTGATGACGTCCACCTTGTTTTTGCGCATCAGAAACTCGATGCCTTTGGAGTGCTTGGACACAATCTTGTTCTTGCGGTCGAGCACCTTCGGATAGTTCAGCTGCGGATCCTTGGCGGAGATGCCTTGCGCCTCCGGATTCTTGAAATAATCCCAGACATCCGCCGTATGCAAAAGAGATTTCGTCGGAATGCACCCGACCAGAAGGCAGGTGCCGCCCAGCCTTGTTTGCTTTTCGATCAGAGCCGCTTTTAGGCCATATTGACCAGCTCGAACGGCCGCGGAATATCCTCCCGGACCGCTGCCGATCACCACCACATCGTATGTCATTTTCGTTCCAAGTGTAGCATCGGAACCTTATTTTTCATGGTGTTGGCCGCATGCGCACGTGGTGCCTGCGGGTATCGTTCCGCGTGGCGTTATCCCGGAGGACAGCGCGCGATCCGCGTATGCGCTTAACGCGATGCGGCCCGCCGCAGTTCCGTTCGAACTTCCATCCAGATGGTGAAGTATTGCCATTCCGGCGGAGCATTCGCCTCTTGCACGTGGTCTGGAAGCAGAATCAAATTACCGGTGGAGAGCAGCACTTCCCGAACTTTGGGATTTTGCGCTAGCTTGGCACGCATTGCCTCCAAGATCAGACGATAATGCTCGCCCTTGCTCGTCGAACGATATTGCATGCGGTGTCCTTCGAAAGTCACCCAGTCGATACCCAGCTTGCGCATGTTCTCCTCGGCAACGTCGCCTGCCGCTTTGGCTTCGAATGCGGTCATTTGCGCGACCGCGGCGCGGGTGTGCGGCCAAGTTAAGAAGGAAGCTTGCGCCCGTGGATCGTTCGGGCCCTCCGGATACAGCATCATCTGCCAGAATCCTTCGACACTGGCGTAACGAGTGCCGTGCAATGTAAACGGAGTGGCAGCGAAGTTGGAGAGGAGGCCCAATTCGTTGCGCTTCGAGAGGATGACCTGGCCAGGGTTCGCCACTTGCGGGAGGATTTCCCAGTCGGGCTTGTGCGGGTCGATGACCGGTATCCACCAATGAGTGGGATATTGAGTGGCGAATGCAAAAAGCCAGAGAAGCAGTTGAATCCACATGCTCCGGCGTGTTTATTTAGCCTAGTGCGCGTGTACGCCCGCGCGCGTCGCGGGAAACGTTCGCTGCACCCAAGGGAGCCCGAACATGCAAATTGCGCAGAAGCCAAAGAACGAGCCCAACCAGCGCAACGTCTGACCCGGAGACTGCGGCTCCAGTCGGATCCAACCAAATATGAAGGCCAGGAATGCGACCGCAAATCCAACCGAGATCACTCCGGCCGCCATAGAAAACCACTCGTCGGTGACATGATGGCGGCGCAACAATTGTCCCGCTGAAAGCTCATAAGAGCCGATGCTTGCCGCCATCACGACAACCAGGAGAGCGATCGTTCGAAAGCCGAGCGGACCTCTCCAGAAAGTGAAGATCAGTCCGAGTGCACTACAAGCGAGTCCGCACAACGCAAGAAGCCAAGAACTTCTATTGCGTGAGTTCCAAACGCCAGCAGCAATCATGCAAACACCGCACGCGATGGTGAGTTCACCGAGAAGCCGGACAGAACTTGGCCAATGGAACCCGCGTCCGGCATGACCAAAATAAATGACCGAAATGAGGACGTCAAAAACGCCGCACAACGCTAACAACCACCAGTTGCCGCTGAGTATCCTGACCAAGGGGAACCTCCCGAGGATAAAGCCGTAGTTCTTCAGCCTCTTTATTCATCATAGAGCTGTTCTGAGTATCTGTCCGACCTCACCCGTCAGGAACTCAATGAACGTCCGCCCCGGGGAGCGAGTCTTCGGTTGTCTCCGGGCGCTCATCCGCCGCCCTTTCGGCTATTGAGGATCGTCTTGCCCGTAAACCGTGATCGTCATCACTTGACTCGTTTGATCGTCCGTGAACGCCGCGGAGATCTCTGACTTGCCCGAAGCCCAGACTCGCGCCGACGGCGGCAAGGCCAGCAATAACTTGCCGCCCGGAGAATTTACAGCGATGCCGTGGGCATCTGTTTCCGCTCTGACATACGGCTGGATTGTGCGGGATGATGTTAGCGCTTTTCGTATTGAGGCAAGTAGATGTTCCGTCTGTGCCATGGGAATGTGAGTCACCCAGCCGATTACAAACAGGAGAGAAGCGCCGGCTGCAAGCGCTATGCTCGTCCCGGCGAACCGCCGGCCGGCGCCAATCTTTTCAATGCAGCGCGCTGCATCGAGCCCGACCGCGATATTTCCCAGGATCTCGTGCTCCAGTCGCGCCCAATCTGGTGAGTTGTCTCCGATCGTTGCGTCGCGCGAAGGAACGCTGCGGGGCATTGGAGCGCGCCCACCCCGCCGAAGCCATTGATCCGCAGCATCGGAGGCAATTGCTGGCAGCGCAACTACCGCTCTTTTCAAATTGGTCGCTGCGCCCTTACGTTGGAAGAGCTTAATGAACGTTTCCTGGGTAAGTTCCTGGGCTTCATCCCGGTTGCCAACCGTTTTGAAGATAAGTGTGAAAACACTGGGCAGTTGGCCACGGACAAAGTCAACCGGGAAATCAGACCCGGCGTGCAGGCGGCTGTCATAAATCGGAGGCACTGGTTCGCTCATTAGTTGAGACCTCCCGGCAAGGCGGAGGTGTGGATCGCGCCGGCGCGAGGCCGCTTTGCGCTCGACCTCCAATCCCGGCAGCACAGACCCATCAACGATATCTTAGTTCTATATGCGCGACGTTGCGGTACTTGGAATCGGAAAAACGGCTTTTGGCGCGTTCGCCGACCGCGATCTTCGCTCACTCGGCGCGGCTGCGGTGAAAGAGGCCATTGCCGATGCTCAGGTGGCGACGTCCGCCGTTGAGGCCTTCTATCTGGGGAATTTTGCCGGCCCGTCATTCGTCGGACAAAACCATTTAGCCCCGTACGTCGCAACCGCGGCGGGTCTGAAAGGCATTCCCTGTACTCGCATTGAGAACGCGTGCGCATCGAGCGGATCGGCTTTTTTTAACGCCTGGCTGAGCGTAGCCTCCGGCGCATACGATATCGTTGTCGCCGCGGGCGTCGAAAAAATGACGTCGCAAGCGACGCCGCGCGTAACAGAAATATTATCCGCAGCCGGAGACATGTCGACCGAGGGAGCCGCCGGTGCTACTTTCCCGGCGCTCTTCGCCATGATTGCGCGCCGGCACATGTACGAATACGGCACGACACGCGAACAACTTGCAGCTGTGGCAGTTAAGAATCACGCGAACGGAGCGAACAACCCGCTGGCGCACATGCGCAAAGTGATAACGCTGGAACAAGCGCTCGCCGGGCGGCCGGTTTCAGACCCCCTGACCGTATACGATTGCTCACTGGTAAGCGATGGCGCAGCGGCAGTTGTTCTGGCGCCGCTGAGCGAAGCCAGCCGATATACGTCGAGAAGTGCCCGGGTGTTGGGCGTTTGGCAGGCGTCGGATAATGTCGCGCTTGAAGAGAAAGAAGATATTACAGTGATGCCGGCGACCCGGGAAGCCGCGAAACGCTGTTACGAGATGGCTGGTATCGGCCCCAACGATATCGAATTGGCGGAGGTTCATGACTGCTTCACTATCGCCGAGATCGTGGCAACGGAGGATCTGGGTTTTGTCAGTAAAGGAGAAGGCGGTCTCTTCGCAGCGGCAGGTTGTAGCGAAATCGGCGGCCGGATTCCGGTGAATACGAGCGGCGGTTTGAAATCGAAAGGTCACCCGGTTGGGGCAACGGGCGTGGGTCAGATCTGCGATGTTGTTATCCAACTTCGCGGCAATGCGGGAGTCCGGCAGGTAGCTCGCCACCGCGTCGGATTGGCTCAGAACTTGGGTGGTTCGGGCGCCACTTGTGTTGTTACGATTCTGGGCGTGAACTAATGAACACTCGCCTCCCCGACGGCGTCGTGTACACCGAAACGGTCGTCCACACTCCACCGGAAAAATACCTTCAAGAGGCTCCTTATCAGATTGCGATTGTGAATCTGGCGGGACTTGGCCGAAGGACGGTGCGCATCCTTGGTGAATACGTAAAGATCGGAGAAAGCGTCACTTTCGACTCTTACCGGGACAATACGCCGTGCTATCGGCGCGCCGGCAACACCAAATTTTCAGATGCGAGCAACAAATGAAGCAATCCGGTCGTCATTCATGGTAGGCGTTTATAGATTTTCCCGGAAACTCATGCAAAAGTCGCCCACGATGCGTCTGCTCTTCGGCCTTTTCGTTACGTTGGCGGCAGTGACGACCTTCTCCGGCTACCAGTTACGTCAACTGAGCTATCTGCGCGACTTACAGACGAAGAAGATCGATTTGAACCGGCACGATTCGCTGTTATTGTTACGTATTCAGAACGACGTCAACACGCTCGGATTGAAGCTGCAGGAGATGACCGAGTCCCGGCCTCCTGTGACCATTAAGCAGTTTCAGTCGGAGTTTGAACGGTTACGGGGCGATTTGAGCAAGGCCGTTCGAGCTGACGCGCAACTGATGCCGCAGACGCGCCGCGCTGAGAGACAAGCAGAATTAGAAGCATCCCTTCAAAACTTCTGGATGTTATGCGATCGTGTCTTCGATGAGGCAGCGCAAGGGCGCGAGCAGACCGCGCGAGAAATCGCAGCGAAGCAGTTGACTGATCACCAGATTGTCCTGGCGCGTCGACTCTCCGGATTGCTGGAAGACAACAACGAAATGGAAGCACGCGCTGACGGCATTGTGGCAGCTGTCTACACGGGCGCGGAACGACAGACTTATTTGTTTCTGGCCGCGACCATTGCGACGATTCTGATTACCAGCCTCTATATGATTCAATCCAACCGCCGTATTTTCGATCGGCTGGAGGCCCTTTCGAAGCAGCGGCGCGTGCTCGCGGCGCGTCTGATCAGTGTTCAGGAGGAGGTGCTGCGCTCCATTTCGCGAGAACTTCACGATGAATTTGGGCAGATCCTGACTGCGGTTGGCGCAATGCTTGGGCGCGCGGAGCGCAAGGGAATTCCGCCGGATTCTCCATTTCGGACGGAGTTGCAGGAAGTGCGCGAAATTACCCAAAATACACTCGAAAAAATGCGCAGTCTATCCCAGATGCTGCATCCGGCGATTTTGGACGACTATGGCCTGGTCAAGGGCATCGAATGGTATGGAGGGGTGTTTCATCGGCAAACCGGCATAGAAACGCTGGTCCGGATCGAAGGTGAGGTTGTGCCCATTACCGGTACCACCGCCACACATTGCTTCCGCATAGTTCAGGAAGCGCTGACGAATGCCGCAAAACATTCTCAGACCAAGTCCGCCGAGGTGCAAATGGTGTTCGGCCGTAACAGCCTGGCCATTCACATTCGTGATTTTGGCACGGGCATGACGCGGCAGCGCAAAGGCTTCAAGCCGGGTTTGGGCGTCATCGCGATGCGTGAACGCACCGAACTTATATCCGGCAAGCTGGATATCACATCCACGCCCGGTTCGGGCACTACCGTCTCGTTAAGCATTCCGCTGCGACAGGATGAAGTTGCGCTGGAAATGGACATCAGCGACGAAATTGGAGAAGCAGTAACCCCATAATCATGAACGAAGAAATAACGGTCCTTCTTGCCGATGACCATAGCCTTGTCCGGCGGGGCTTCCGGCGAATTCTTGAAGACGATGAAAGAATGAAAGTCGTCGGTGAAGCTAGCAACGGTGTGGAGGCCATCCGCATGGCCTACGAACTGAAGCCGAAGGTTGTGGTCATGGACCTATCCATGCCAGAGCTGGACGGTGTACAGGCAACCAAAGAAATTGTTAAGCACCTGCCCGGTACTGAGGTTCTGGTTCTCAGCATGCATGCCGATGACAATTATGTCCGGAATGCCTTGGATGCCGGCGCCAAAGGTTACCTGTTAAAAAGCGCCATTGATGTCGATCTGGTGGGTGCCATTGCGCTGGTATCACAAGGCAAGCGGTTCATCGGCTCGGGTCTAAAGTATGTTTCAAACGAAACCGATGACGAACTTAACAAGCTGACTGCGCGCGAGAAGCAGGTGCTGCAGTTAATCGCCCAGGGCCGTTCGAACAAAGAGATTGCCGCTCTCCTTGATCTCAGCGTCAACACAGTTTCGGTGCACCGCGCAAACCTCATGGAGAAGATGAATATCCACCGCACGGCGGAACTCGTTCTGTTTGCGATTCGCAAGGGGTTGGTCGTCCCGCAATAACGTGGTCCCGCAATAACGCTGTCCACGCAAGTGTTAATGAGCCGGGCTGCGGCGGTAAGCCAGAACGGCTTTCTCATGTTCCGTTAAGCTGGCGGAGAACTGGTGCGACCCCGAGCCATCCGGCTTGGCGACGAAATACAGGTAGTCAGTCGACGCCGGGTTTAGCGCGGCTTTGATCGACAAAACTCCCGGATTGCAGATCGGGCCGGGCGGCAAGCCGGCGTGCGCGTACGTGTTGTATGGGTCGACATTCGCAAGATCCGATTTGTGAATGATGCCGTTATAGCGATTCTGGCGCAAGGCCGCATAAACCGTTGTCGGATCGCACTGGAGCGGCATATCGAGTTTCAAGCGATTAAAAAACACGGCTGCTACCAGGGGCCGCTCGCCGGGAACCGCGGTTTCTTTTTCGACGAGAGAAGCCAATGTCACCACGCGATGTAATTCGGACGAATTCGTCCGATTCGTTAAGTGACTCCACTGGTTTCGAAACTCATCCGTCATCATGCGGCATAGCTGCCGTGCGGTGGTGCGATGCGTGACGCGATATGTGGACGGGAAGAGATAACCTTCCAGGCTTGGGGCAATCGGATCAAGATCGTGGATCGGCTGAGTATCGGCAGCCGCCTTGAGAAAATCCGTGGCGTTTACAGTATCGCCATTTCGAAGCAAATTGGCTATGTCGAAGATATTGCTTCCTTCCGGGACCGTAAACTCTTCATAAAATATCTGCCCTTTTCGGATTTTTTCGAAGACCTGAAAGGGAGTTTGCATTGCGCCAAAACGGTACTCGCCGGCCTGCAATTTCGCCGCCGGATGTATCAGCCTCACCAATAGAAACGCCCAGCGAGAGCGCACGACGCCCCGTCGTGCAAGCTCCTCCGCGATGGAGCGGGACGACATACCGTGCTCAATTTCTACAAACGTCTCCGCGCCAAAAGCTTGAAAGGGTCCCAGATACCAGTAACCGCCCCAGCCTGCTAACAGCAGAACGAGGACCAGCACCAAAACTGCAATCCGCGACAGCAGCTTGTGCACGTAAGAACGCGTCTCAGACAACTGAATTATTCACCTTCGCCGGCCCGCTGCCTGGTTTGACATCTATATTCGAGAAAGCTCTCAAGCAGAAGAACCGCGGATAACCGGTCCACGGCTTGTTTCTTTTGTTCCAAAGACGCACCCGCACTGCGCAAGAGACGTTCCGCTTCAGCCGAAGTTAAGCGTTCATCCCAGAAAACGATTGGCAAACCAAGGTAGGCCGCGGCCCGTTCTGCAAATTCACGCGTGTACTCGCTCTGACGGCTATTGTCACCGCTCATATGAAGCGGATGCCCCACCAGAAGCGTTTGCACGCCCCATTTTTCCGTGATCCGCTTGAGTTCGGCCAGATCTTCACGAATCCGCTTCCGCTGTAAGGTATCAATTCCTTGCGCAGTCAGCTCGAGTTCGTCGCTGACAGCCAATCCGATTCGCTTTTTCCCTACGTCAAGGGCAAGAATGCGGCCGTTTCGCAGGGACAGTGTTGCTACATCCAAGTCTGAATTATAGAAGCACAAAGGTTAGCTTTCCCGCATGCTAGAGTGAACTGTACTGAGGCCGTAGCAATTTTCTTGGCCCTACTCACCCCGCCCGACATTTCAAATAGGTTCATCAGCACGGCTACGAGTTTAATCGCCGCCGCTACATCAGTCGCGCTTCTCTATTTCGGTCGCGACTTTTTCATTACCTGCATCATTTCTGCCCTGCTGGCGTTCATTCTGGACCCAGCGGTGGTACTGGTGATGAAACTGCGCGTACCCAGGGGTGTCGCTACACCGCTTGTTATCGGCATTGCTTTCGCGGGACTTTACTTCTCTATGGTCCTCCTTTGGACACAGATAGCAACGCTGAGCGAAGATATGCCGACGTATGCGTCACGTGTAAATGAGCTGGTGGATAAAGCCAACACTAAGTTGGACACACTCGAACAGCAGGCCATCGCGATCGTTGTACCCAAGAGTCTTCGGGACCAAGACCGGCAAATCCAGGAAAAGCCGCAGGAGGCGATGAAGGCGAGGCGAAAAAAGGCAGCAACTTCACCAGCTTTGCATGCTCCCGAACCTGGGGTTTTGCAAGAGGTGACAATTCGCGAAGAGCCAAAACCGATCATCTCTAAGGTGTATGGCTATGCCTCCAGTTACTTTCATGTGATGATCATGGCTTCCTTCGTACCGTTCCTGGTTTACTTCCTGTTGAGCTGGCGTGACCAGATCGCGCGGAGGTTTCTTGGCTTGTTCAAGGGCGAAGAACGCTATGCAGTCGAACGGGCATGGATCGGCATCGGCGATAGCACGCGCGCTTACGTGATCGGGAATTTTTTCCTATGGCTTTTCTTAAGCAGCGCCAGCGGAATCGTTTTCTTTTTCCTCGGCATTCCGTATTGGCCGCTGATTGGGTTGGTCAGCGCCACGCTCAGCTTGGTCCCTTACGTGGGTCTGCCGCTGTCGATTGTGCCGCCGCTTCTTGCGGCCTTGGCGATTCCGAACAAATTCAAAATTGTTTTGTTTGTCATCATCTGCACCGCTGCCCTACACGTCGTAACGATGAACTTTCTTTACGCGAAGATTGTCGGCCGCCGGGTACGGTTGAATCCACTGGCCGTGACCGTGGCGCTTATGTTCTGGGGATCGATTTGGGGGGGAATCGGCTTGATCCTGGCTGTGCCCGTAACAGCTGCCGTTAAAGCTGTGTGCGACAACGTCGAATCCTTGAACGGTTGCGGACGCCTGCTGGGCGATTAAGCCAGGCGCGCCACGACGGGAGGTTCGGTTCCGGCAACAGTCATCGCCACGTCTCCGGAGAGCGCGTCGGTGCGCACATATCCGAAACTTGCAACTGTCTTCCAGGCTGGTGAATACACGGCCGAGACGATCTCGGCAACATCCTTTCCTTCGGGTGATTGGAGCTTCGTTCCGGCAACCGGAACGGTTGTGCCTTCGATACGCAGATGCTTCAAATGACGATGTACCTGTGCTCTGGATCTTACCCGCTCGACAATCTCCTGGCCCAGATAACAGCCTTTGTTCGGGTGAACGGCTTCCGTGAGACCCGTCTCCTGCACCAGATACCGCTCCGAAATTTCTTCGCCATAACGGGGAATGCCGTTTTCCAGCCGCACGACTCGAGCTTCTTCGGCGGTTGCTTGCGGGACAGTTTCAAGCAATTGATCAAGCGCCGCGATCTGCGTCGTGATCGGCACGAGGATGCGCAGACCGTGCGATCCGGTTGTCGCGGCACGGAGAAGAATGCCACCCTCAAACTGCGTTAACCCGTTCTGGACGGCGGGAACGGGTAAGCCGGCTTTTGCGGCTCTTTCGAGGCTATTCGGCCCCTCGACGCCGAATACTTTCCAACCCTGCGTCTCATCGTGCAGATACGCATCGTCAGCGATGATGTATTTGTCCAGATGATCGTATAGCTTTTGCCCCAGCTCGGGTTCGGTATCGAGTAGAAAGAACTCGCCTGAATTCCAAATGTAGGCATCGGCAAGAATTCGGCCCTGCGAATTCAGAAAAAACGAGTAAAGCCCTTCGCTAGCCGCGAGTTCCCGAATGTTGTTCGTACTCATCGCGTGTAACAGCCGAGCCCGATCTTCGCCTGTTACCCGGATCTCAGCTCGATCCAGTTGAATCCAGGCGACGTCCGAACGCAACGCTTCATAACCCGTCATACAAGTTTGATGCAACCCCGCTGTGATTGGCGCCCGTCAAAGTCCGCGTAAGGTCAAAGATCGGAGATATGCCGAGATCGCGATGATAACCAAGCCCGAAATTGTCACGCTCAACAAGCGCTTTTTCCGTTTGTTGTTGACTGTTACATCTCCATAGGGCGAGGTCGCCCAAAGTATAGCTGTGGCGGCCAAGTGCGCAACCAGCAGCATTTTGATGCCGAACCAAATCTGGTAGTCACGTCCGTGTTTGGGGCCAGTGAAGAAGTTGTATAGTCCGGATGCCAGAATTAGCACGAGCAAAGAGAACATTGGGTTGCGAAACCGGTTCTGGCTCGTAACAGCTGCGTTCGCCCGAGTGTCCTCCGGCAGCGTTTCAAATGTCGGTACGAGTACCTGACGGGCGTAAAACAGGCCGCCGAGGAGAATCACCACGGAAGAAATGTGAATGAAGCGGGAGATGATGTGGAAAACGAGATCGGCGGTCACTTCTCCGAGTATAAAAGTTCGTGCACATACGACTCCAGACCGGGAGTACACGCGTAGCCGTTCCCGCCGTAAATGCCGCTCTTGCCATCGAAGCTATTGAAGACCCCGCCGGCCTCTTCAATCAGAATTTTGAATGGGGCAAAGTCCCACGGTTGGGCGTTTGGTTCAATCCAAACATCTGCCCGCCCCTGCGCGACAAACATCGCGTCAACAGCTCCTCCCAAACTGCGAACAGCCCAGGATCGCTGCAACCAGCCCACCAGCCGGTGGGAAAAATCGTGCATGCCTTCTTTATGGAAGCCGTTGAAGGAGACGACGGCTTGCGCCGGATCAGTCTTCTGGGAGACTTTGATCGGCGTGTCGTTCGACCAAGCGCCGGCGCCCTTTGCCGCCCAAAACAACAGCCCTTGCAAAGGACAGTGGGCAACACCGGCAACCACTTCATTTTCCTGTTCAAGCGCGATCAGAACAGCCCAAAGCGGAATACCGCGTACGAAGTCTCGCGTGCCATCGATGGGATCGATAATCCACCTGCGGCCACTGTGCGAAATCCGGTTAGCGCCTTCTTCGCCGAGGATGCCATCTTCGGGGAACTCCCGCATGATGTGCTCCACAATCAGCTTCTCGCAGGCCCTGTCTGCCGCAGTTACGGGAGACTCGTCCATTTTGGTTTCGGCAGTAACGCCGTTTCGTTGATAGTCGAGAGCCAACGCCCCCGCTTCCTGGACCAACAGCTTCGCCAGTTCAATTTCTCGCTCAAACTCCATCGATTGATTATGAACTGCGACCGGTTCCAGCCCGGAGTGCGCCTAGGCGGTGCGAAGCGCTTCACTGGAAGCGCCGTCCAGGCCGAGCGTGCGCCGGAGATCGGCTTCTAATTTTTTGCGCAGCTCCGGCTGGTCGATCAGAGTCTGGCGGGCATTGTCCCTGCCCTGACCGATGCGTTCCCCTTTATAGCTGTACCAGGAACCGCTCTTTTCGACGAGAGCTTGCTGCACACCAAGATCCAGCGCATCGCCCTCGCGGGATATTCCCTTGCCGTACAGGATGTCGACTTCCACTTCGCGGAAAGGCGCAGCCACTTTGTTCTTGACGATCTTGATCTTCGTACGATTGCCGATGATGTTGTCGCCATCCTTGATGGCAGTTGCACGGCGAACTTCCACTCGAACGGACGAATAGAATTTCAGTGCGCGGCCGCCCGTGGTGGTTTCCGGATTGCCGAACATAACGCCAATTTTTTCGCGTAATTGGTTGATGAAGATCAGGCAGGTGTTCGCGCGAGAAACGGAGGCGGTCAACTTACGCAGCGCTTGCGACATCATACGCGCCTGAAGACCCATGTGACTATCGCCCATTTCGCCTTCGATCTCCGCCTTGGGCGTTAATGCGGCCACCGAATCGATAACGATCACGTCAATTGCCTGCGAGTTCACTAGCGCTTGAGCAATTTCGAGTGCCTGCTCCCCATAATCCGGCTGAGACACGATGAGGTTCTCGGTATCTACACCCAAATGAGATGCATAAATGGGATCTAATGCGTGCTCGGCATCGATGAAAGCTGCGCTTCCCCCCGCACGTTGCGCTTCGGCGATGACATGCAGAGCGAGCGTTGTCTTGCCTGATGATTCAGGGCCGAAGATCTCGATGACACGGCCGCGCGGAAAGCCGCCTGCCCCCAAGATATTGTCAACTGCGATTGAGCCCGTGCTGATCACCTCCACGGGAAGTGAAGCCCGCGACCCGAGCATCAGGACGGCGCCCTTACCGAATTGTTTGTCCATTTGCGCCAGGGTGGCGAGGATTTGCCGCTTGCGTTCGTCCATTTGTTTGTTTCTCGATAGAGAGTCGGCGGCGTCGGGGTTGCCTCTCGCACCGCCTAGGGCAGGAAAAGCCTGAGGCGAATCGGGTTGTTATACTCTGAGTGTTTCTCGCTTGGCTGGAGTGGCGGAACTGGCAGACGCACGGGACTCAAAATCCCGCGACCTTCACTGGTCATGTGGGTTCGACCCCCACCTCCAGCACCAACTTAATTTTGTTCGTTGCTTGTGCTTAGGTCCCTCCGCAAAGACCTTTTCCGCCGCAGGTGTCGCTTCCGTGACCCAAGATTTTGACCCGAGCGCCTTGCAAATTCGCGCGGATCCTTGCGGTTATTCAAGATGGCATAAGCCCGGTATGCGGCACAAAAGCTATTTCGCAAATCGGCGTCGCTCCGCGGCCCAGGACCCCATTAACGGCACATCTATGCAATTGCCGCATTTTTATGTGTCAGCTCGAGTCGCACGTCTGCATGTGAGCGTCGAAGTGCCGCAATCCCGAGCCGAAATCAATGGAATCGATTCGACCGGTGCGCGCTCTGCCGCACAACCGGTCGATTTCGATACAGCAAAAATCAATGCCGGTAGTAGCCGACGATAGCATCGCCGGCTTGCGGAGCGCTGGCAGAAACAAACGTAATCGTCGAGCCACTGATTGTGTAATCTCCATGCTGCTGGAGTAGCATCCCGTTTTTGTAGAGCCGGAGACTCACGACCGGGTTCGGCGCAGCGGCCAGCGTGAACGTCAGATTATTGCCATTGACTGAACCGCCGGGTACCTCGTCGTCTACGAAAGCCGGCAGCGTTGTCGATCCGGTGGTCCGATAATACGCCTGAATTACGTCGCCGCTGGCTGGAATATTTCCCGAGAGGAACGTGAGCGCGGATCCGGAAATGATGTAATCGACCCCGCTCGTTTGCACCAGACCATTGCGATACAGCTCGAGACTTCCGGCCGGGGTTGGGGACTGGCTCAACGTGAAGACCGCATTCGAACCATTTGTCACTCCGGACGGAGTTTCGCCATCGATAAACGCCATGTTGACTGTGACCGGCGTCCCTCCGGATTGGATGGAGGATATGGTTGCGCTCAGGCTCGATACGGTGTTGTTTAGATTGCCGACAGTTGTACTTAACGAACTAACGTTGCTATTATTGCTCACCGAAGCAGCGCTCAGATTGTTTACCGTCGTCGTCAACGCGGCAATGCTCGACGTATTTGTGGACGTTGAAGTGGCGAGTCCATTCACCGTTGTGGTCAATGTATTCACGCTGTTGGTCAGGCTCGTCAAAGTGGATCCGCCGCCGGACCCAAGACCACTTACCGTCGTCTGAAGAGCGGACAACGAGGTGTTGATGCTATTCAAATCGTCGCTCAGGCCGGTGACCTGACTGATGGAGATCGGCAGCGTGGCGTATTGGGACGTCGTGGTCGTGCCGCCCGTGGTGCCGCCGCCTCCCGTGGTCGTTGTTCCAGAAGTCGATGATGTTCGCACACTGCTGATGGTCAACGCCGTGGTGCTCGGGGGCACAGACCATGTTTCAGTCCAGGTGACCGTGGCGTTACTCGAATAATAGACAACCTGATAGTAAGAGCCGGCGGTGGCGGTTGTTGTCGGGACCAGCAGCACAGAGAGTGCGCCGTTGTAGATGCGAGCCGATGTACTCAACGGGGATACGCTCCCGCTGGCAGGCGTTGACAGCCCGACCCAGGTGACCACTAAGGTTCCGTTGAATGGAGTGCCATCGGGATTGTTGATCGTATCCCGTATCTGCGTCAGGTTAGTCTGTGCAAGCGCGCAGACGGCGGAAATTCCAATTACGAAGTAAGTTAAAAACAGCTGGCGAAATTTACCCATTGATGCCTCGTTCAGAGTCGCCGTAATGGTACGGGCGATTCTCAGTCGAACATCAGGTGCAAGGGTTTGAGTACGAACGGCGCCGCCAAAGGTTCGTTCAGATAGCGCTAAGTATCAAAAAATGAGCTGATTACAGATTTTTGCGACGACTTCGCAAAATTTGTGACTGTTCCGCGCTTGGCTGTCCCGTTTCCGCCTAGCGGAGCCGAAGACCACCGCACGCGTCGATGCGTTCGGCATTCAGGTAAGGCCGCAGCGCATCAGGAATCAGAATGCTTCCATCGCTCTGCTGATAGTTTTCGACAATAGCGACCCAGGTGCGGCCTGCTGCGAGGCCGCTGCCGTTCAGAGTATGAACGAACTCCGCTTTGCCTTTGCCGCCTTTATGCCTGATCTGCGCGCGACGCGCCTGAAAAGCATCGAAGTTCGAACAAGAAGAAATCTCCTTGTACGCGTTCTGCCCGGGCAGCCAGACCTCAATGTCGTATGTCTTTGCGGCAGAAAAACCCATGTCGCCGGTACAGAGCACGACCGTGCGGTACGGCAAACCCAATCGCTCCAGGATCGTCTCCGCATGATGCGTCAGCTTCTCGTGCTCTTCCGCGCTTTGGTCCGCGCGAGTGAATTTGACCAGCTCGACTTTTTGAAATTGATGCTGCCGGATGATGCCGCGGACATCCCGCCCATAAGATCCCGCTTCGCTTCGAAAACACGGCGTGTACGCGCACAATGAAATCGGGAGCGACTCCGTGTTCAATGTTTCGTCGCGAAAAAGATTGGTCACCGGTACTTCGGCCGTGGGCGCCAACCACAGATCCCGCCCTTCGCAGCGAAACAGGTCTTCCGCAAATTTCGGAAGATTACCGGTGCCGTAGAGACTCGCAGAATTGATCAGAAACGGCGGCAAAACTTCCAGATAACCATGCTCCCGCGTGTGCAGGTCCAGCATGAAGTTGATCAGCGCTCGCTCCAGGCGCGCACCAAGACCCCAATACACCGCAAAACGCGCGCCGGTCACCTTGGCAGCGCGCTCCAGATCCAGTATTTGTAGATCGGCGCCGAGGTCCCAGTGAGGTTTGGGCTGAAACGAAAACTGCGGGGGAGCACCCCAGCGCTTCACCTCCCGGTTTTGGCTTTCGTTCATTCCCACCGGGACATCGGCATAGGGCAGATTGGGAACGCGCGCCAAAAAGTCGCGAAAGGCAGTTTCCAGGTTGACTACTTCCGCGTCGAGTTCTGCGATGCGCGTCCCGAGTGCCCGCACGTGCTCCTGGCGTTGCGTCGTGTCCTCACCCGATTTGCGAAGTTTGCCAATCTCAGCCGATGCATGGTTGCGCTCCGCCTTTATCTGTTCGCTTTCGGTCAGCAATTGCCGTCGGCGTGCATCGAGTTCCTCGAAAGCTGCTACGTCCAGTTGATAGCCGCGAGTTGCCAGCCGATCCCGAATCTCTTCGAGATGATTCCGAAACGTATTCAGGTCGTGCATTCTTAGTCGGCTGGGTGGTGATCGTGCGATCCTGCGCGTTCATCCAGCGGCACCCAAGCGCGGCCATCGGGCGAGCCGGTGTACTCTGCACGCGGACGGATCAAACGATTGTTCGCGTACTGCTCCAGAATGTGAGCCGTCCAACCCGACATTCTGCTGACCGCAAAAATAGGCGTGAATAAGTCGATCGGAATCCCGAGCGAATAGTAAGTAGACGCCGAGTAAAAATCCACGTTCGCGTTCAGGTTCTTTACCGTGCGGACGGTTTCCTCTACTCGGGAAGACTTTTCGTAAAGCTCCGAGTGGCCGGTGCGCTTCCCCACGTCCTCGCTCAACTTCTTGAGATGAATTGCGCGCGGGTCAAGAACGCGATAGACGCGATGGCCGAACCCCGCAACCTTTACTTTGTTTGCGAGATCTGTCCTGACCTTTTCCGCGGCGTCATCCGCTGATTTCGTGGCGAGAAGCATCTGAATGACGCCCTCATTCGCGCCCCCGTGTAAAGGACCCTTCAATGCTCCGATGGCAGATGTCACCGCCGAATAAATGTCAGACAGTGTGGCTGCGGTCACACGGGCAGCAAACGTGGAAGCATTTAACTCATGGTCGGCGTGCAGAGTCAGCGCGACATCGAAAACCCGTTCCATCACCTCGTCCGGCCTTTTGCCAGTTAACGTGTACAGGAAGTTCGCCGCGTACCCGAGCTCAGGATCGCCCGGGACAACCGCTTTGCCACTGCGCAAACTATTGAAAGTAGTGACGATCGTCGCTACCCGGCCCATGAGTTTCATGGCCTTTTTCTTATTGGCTTCGGGCGACGTCTCGCGCGCGATCGGATCGTACAGGCTCAGCATGGAGACTGCAGTGCGAAGAACATCCATCGGCACCGCACCGCGCGGCACCGAACCGAGGAACTGAACCACGGGTTCCGGGAGGTCACGCTCCGCCACCAGGCAGGCTTTCAATTCCGCCAGCTGACTGCGGTTGGGCAATTCGCCATGCCAAAGAAGATAAATGACTTCTTCGAACGTGGCATTGTCCGCCAGGGTGTGAATGTTATAGCCGAAATAACTGAGAATGCCGCGTTCCCCATCGATATAGCAAATGTTCGATGTCGTCGCGACGATTCCTTCGAGGCCTGCGCCGGTACTCGCCATTAATTTTCTCGCTCTACTCCCGCTTCCGATTCTATATCCGGCGATTGATTTGACTTATGTAAAAGATGCGGCAGTCAACTGGCAACTGGCTGAGATCGGAGGGATAATGACGAGTTGGTGACAAGCCCGACTCCAGTCTACGTTGCCGGCGCATCTCACGGTTCCCCGGCAGAACTCGATTCTCATGCCCTTTTGAAAGCTTTCCGGATCATGTGCACCTCACGGTGTCTTGACGACCGGGAGATCCTGTTAAAACGGCAAAGCAAGATCTTTTTCCAGGTCAGCGGGGCCGGGCACGAAGCAATCCAAACTGCGGCGGGAATGGTGTTGCGCCCCGGTTTTGATTGGGTCTTTCCGTATTATCGTGACCGGGCGCTTGCGCTGGCTCTCGGTGTCACGCCGGAGGATATGCTTCTGCAGGCGGTGGGCGCCGCCCGTGACCCGGCGTCGGGTGGGCGGCAAATGCCGTCTCATTGGTCATCGCCTGAGCTCCACATTTTCACCGGATCTTCGCCGACTGGCTCGCAATTCGTGCAGGCGGCGGGCGCCGCTCAGGCCAAACGCTATCTTCGGCCGGACAGTGACGAGATAACTCTGGTGACCGGTGGGGAAGGCTCGACCAGCGAGGGCGAGTTCTGGGAATGCATGAATGCCGCAGTTCTCGAAAAACTGCCGCTTCTCGTTCTGATTGAAGATAACGGATTCGCGATTTCGGTACCGGTGGAATACCAAACTCCCGGCGGCAACATCGCTCGCCTGTTGGAGGGATTTCCCGGGTTGCTGCGGATTGAGGTCGATGGAAGCAACTTCGTCGAATCGTTCCAGGCGATGTCCGAAGCGGCGGATTTTTGCCGTCAGGGCCGTGGTCCGGCACTTGTCCATGCTACCTGCGTACGGCCTTATTCGCACTCGCTCTCAGACGACGAACGCCTGTACAAAACGCCCGCCGAGCGGGAAAGCGAAGCCCGGCGCGATCCGCTGGTTCTGTTTCCTAAACTTCTGCTGGACGAGGGCATTACCACCAGTGACGCGCTGGATCGTCTGAAGCGGGAAATCGAATCGGAAATCACCGCAGTCGCCAATCGCGTGTTATTAGAGCCGCCTCCACCAAAGAGCAGCGTCCTGGTGCACTTGTATTCCGAGAAGGTCGATCCGGCCTCGGTCGATTTTGCGGTCGATCCGCGGTTTAGTGGAGAGCCGCGCACGATGATTGATTCCATCAATCAAACGCTTGCGGAGGAGATGCGCCGCGACCCACACGTATTGGTGTTTGGCGAAGACGTTGCCGACTCCAGCCGCGAGGAAACTCTGCGCGAAGTGAAGGGGAAGGGCGGAGTCTTCAAAGTAACGGCCGGTTTGCAGCGTGAGTTCGGCAGCCTGCGCTGCTTCAATACACCGATCGCAGAAGCCGGCATCGTTGGCCGTGCGATCGGGATGGCGGCCCGGGGTCTGAAACCGGTAGCCGAAATCCAATTTTTCGACTACATCTGGCCGGCAATGATGCAAATTCGCGACGAACTTGCAAACATCCGCTGGCGATCCAACAACGGCTTTTCGGCGCCGGTTGTGCTGCGCGTTCCCATCGGCGGATATCTTACCGGCGGGGCGGTGTATCACAGCCAGTGCGGCGAGGTTATCTTCACGCATATTCCCGGATTGCGAGTCGTCTTTCCTTCGAATGCTTTGGACGCCTGCGGATTGCTTCGCACCGCAATCCGCTGCGACGATCCGGTGTTGTTCCTGGAGCACAAGAAGCTGTATCGCGAACCGTACAACCGCGCGCCTCATCCTGGCCGCGACTATACGATTCCGTTTGGAAAAGCAAAGACGGTAAAACAAGGAAGCAGCATCACCATCGTGACCTACGGCGCTTTGGTTCAGAAGTCTCTGCTGGCCGCCACACAAGTCGAGCACCATCACCCTGGCGTGAGCGTTGAGATTCTGGATTTGCGCTGCCTTTCCCCATATGATTGGCAGGCCATCTCGGAGTCGGTCCAAAAGACGAATCGCGTGCTGATCGCATACGAGGATACGTTGTCATGGGGTTATGGCGCCGAGATCGCTGCTCGAATTGCCGACGAACTGTTTACAAATCTGGACGCACCCGTAGCGCGCGTGGCCGCCAAAGATACCTGGGTTGCTTATAGTCCGACGCTCGAGGACGAAATCCTGCCGCAAGTAGACGATCTGGTTCGTGAAACAGAACGGATTCTTAAGTTCTAAGCGTTTGTTGCTTGGCCGGAAGCAACTGCAAAATCGCCGCGCTTAGCAGGAGCGGGGCAGTCGCAATCCATATTACTTGTGTGTACAGGTGATGATCCGACAACCATCCGATGATGGGTGACGTAACGGTCTGCAGAATCCCGAATGCACATGTCAACGCAGCAATGGCGAAGCCTGCTCTTGATGCACCAAAGATATCGATCGGCAAGGCGTAGATATTCACACTCCCGGCCAAAGCAAAGAAGAAACTCGTCGATATCAGGACGGTTCCCCATCCTGGATGCGTCGTCAGCGGTAAAAGCAAGCCCAGCAGCCCCCCAAACGTACTCACCCAAACGGCGCGCCTCCGCGAGGAGACCGCGCTTTGATTCCGTCTCATCCAGGCAAGAGAGAGCCAGCCGCCGAAGAACCCGCCGATATTCGAGACCAGCGGCGGAATCCATAGATAGCTTGCAGCTTCTTTGAGCGACACATGATAAACGCGCGTGTAGTAGATGAAGCTCCAGTTCGACCAAAGCGAATAGCTTCCCATCCAAAGTACATTCGCCGCTACCAGGATGATCAGGCGCCGGTCTCGCAGAGCGCTCCAGGAAGAACGCTGCGCTTTCGGCGCCGGAGCGTCGATTTCTCCACACGCGGGCGGAATCCAGCGATTCACAACCCGCCACAGCGGAATCCAGAGCCAGCCGAGAAGCCCGGCGCACAGGAACGGAACGCGCCAGCTTGTCACACCGGCTAAAGCGACCCAGAGCGGAATCAAAGCCGACCCGAAACTGAGTCCCACCTGATTGACCGCGGCGCCCAATGCACGCTCTTCCGGCTTGAGATAGATTCCATTGAGCTTGCCTACAGCGGGAACTCCCGCCGATTCGCCGATTCCCAGCGCTGCACGGGAAACGCCGAGCCAGGCGAACGTCGGGGCCAAGCCGCTCGCAACTGCTGCCAGCGACCACCAGGCCACGGCTGCTGAAATCGCGCGATTCACACCGGCGCGATCCAGAAACCAACCGGCAAACAACGCGGCTGCGGCGTAGGAGATTGAAAAGAGCGAAAGCAGCCAGCCGAAGTTCGTGAGATTGGTATGGAACTGCGCGACGATCTGCGGAGCGAACACCGACAATATCTGCCGGTCCAGGTAATTCAATGTGGACGATAGAACGAAAATTGTGACAGCGAGCCAGCGAAGTGAAGCAGCACGAGATTCGAAGGTCAACTCTTATAGTCGCAGCGGGTGCTCTGCGCGATTATTGGTTGCGTAAGTCGAAGATCATTGTTTCAATCGTGTCCGCTTGGACATGAACGATCTTCTGCTGAACTTGCGAGCCAAGGAAAGCGTCTAAGCGATGCTGACCCGGGCTGAGTTGCAGACTAGTCGGTGTGCGCCCGGCGTCATGACCATCGAGGAGAAGCGTCGCTCCCGTAGGCGTCGATGTGACGAGCAGCGTGCCGGTGGTGCGATTCATTGAGATCAGAATGCTGCGGTCGTCCGGAGTGTGGAAGATGCGGCGCGCCTCACCAAAGCCCGGCAAATCCGCGCTCAGCACGTGACGGCCCGGAGGCAACACGAGCGTGCAGGGCGAAGTGCAGCCCAAGTCGGGCCGGTTGTCTACGACAATGCGAGCTCCAGGAGGCTCCGTCAATAATTCGACATCGGCAACGCCGCCGGTGCTCGGATTCATCCGCAACGACCCGGGTGGCGCCGATACCGTTGGACGGGTCGCGCGCACTGCGGCCAGGTGCTCCGGTCTGCGAGCAGCGGCCTTTGGCGCAGGGGCCGCCGCCCGCGCCGGCGGGGTCGTCGATGGAGCAGGAGGCTGGTTTCGTGTAGGCGGGGGCGTGACCGGTCCGGCCTGCGGGTCCAGCACTTGAACCGGGAGACTCGGTTTGGAGTGCCAATTGAGAAGGCGTGCTGTCAGAGCGATGACTGCAATTACGGCGAGCGCAACAAGACCGAAGGTGAGAACCGACGAGCGTTGTTTTGGAGATCGTGGCGCTTTATCATGCTCGTCCCCGTAAACCCGTTTGCGCGCCGGAGGCAAATTATATGGCGTCGCTGCGGCGGGTTGTTCAACTGCATCCTTTGGAGCAGACAATGATGGTTCGGGGGGAGGAAGGGGAACTACGCGCCGAAAGGATTGTTCCAATTTGTCCACGAACTCGCCGCAAGATGGAAAGCGTTGATCGGGATCCTTGGCAAGGCCCTGTTGGAAGACAACGCCCGTCTTGGGTCGAAGTTCGGGATTCAGTTGTTCCGCAGTCGGCGGGCTAGTGGCGCAGATTTCGAAGAAGAGGTCAGAAAGCCCTTGCGACTGAAACGGGCGCCGTCCACACAGCAATTCGTAACCAATTACGGCCAGACTAAATTCGTCGGACCGTCGATCGGGCGGGGTGCCGAGAATTTCTTCCGGCGACATATAGGCCGCAAATTCAGGCGGCGCCAAGCCGACCGCAAAATTCTCCTGGGCTTGGCGAGAGCTGCCGTAGCCATTTATCTGCGCACGAATTGTGTCGGCGGTGGCGGGTTCGGAAATGAGAATGCGCGCGGGTGTCAGGCTGCCGTGAACCAATCCGGACTCGTGTGCTCTATCCAACTCCTGTGCGCACTGCCGCAGAATCGACAGGGCAAGCGGGACCGGAATACGGTCTCCGCTCTGCAGCATGTCGTCAAGCGTCATCGTGTCATCGTCCTATGATCTTCCGTATAGTACCGAACAGTTCCTGCTTATTTGATCGTACTTGGGGCCACAAACTATCGGAAAAAACCTGATTGCCTAACGGCCCACAAAATGCTCAACATAAAGGCTGCGACGAGGTGATGATTGTCGCTGGCCCGGCGCATGGACTTACGCCGTCCAATTAATAGAACTGTTTTCGTGGGAAGTGAGTGCAATTGAAAGACGTGAACGTTCCACTGTCCTCGCGGCGGCGGTTTCTATGGTCGCTCGCGGCAACCGCTCTGCCGTTCCAGTCCATTGCCCGAACCCTCACTCCTTCCACTGCATACCAAATTTCCGCCGGCGATCGCCGCTTCCTGGAAGAGTACGCCAAACGTTGCGGGCTTTACTTTTTGGAGCAAACTTCCGCGCAAACGGGCTTAGTGTTAGATCGCGCTGACATGTTTGGACGCGGCCGGCGTACGGCCGTTGCCAGTATTGCTGCAACAGGGTTTGGTTTGACTGCGCTCTGTATCGCGGTCGAGCATGGCTGGTTACCAAAAGATCAAGCTCGCGCGCGGGCGTTGACCGCCCTTCGCTACCTCTGGGCGCACGCCTTCCAGGACCACGGATGGTTCTATCATTTTCTGGATGTGAATAGCGGCGTTCGCGCCCTGAACTCTGAGATTTCGAGCGTGGATACTGCGCTACTGCTCTGCGGCATTCTGACTGTGCAGGGCTATTTCTTGGCCGATCACGAAATTCAGAGCCTCGCCAAGCAGATTGTTGAGCGAGTGGACTTTGCCTGGATGTTGAACGGAGATCCGCATATCCTTTCGCATGGTGTGATGCCGGAGCGAGGCTTCCTGCAAGCGCGCTGGATGGCGTATAGCGAAGCGTCTGTACTTTACCTGCTGGCGATTGGTTCCCCTCACCATCCGATTCCAGTGCAGAGTTGGTACTCCTGGCTGCGCCCCGAAGTTGATTACCAGAGCTGGAAGTTTATCAGTGGCGGCCCGCTATTCACGCATCAGTATTCGCATGCTTGGGTTGATTTCCGGCACCAGATGGATGGCGATCCATCCTATGTCAATTACTTCAGCAACTCGCAGATCGCAACATATGCGCACCGGGATTTCTGCGTCAGCTTGCGTTCCCGATATGACGACTATGACGCGGACATGTGGGGTGTCACGGCGTCCGATAGCCCATCTGGATATGTCGGCTGGGGTGGACCGCCCGAATCCGGACCGATCAACGGCACGCTGGTGCCTTGCGCGGCCGCCGGATCGTTGATGTTTGCGCCCGAAATCTGCCTGCCTGTGTTGCGGGGAATGTATGGTGTCTACGGCGAAAAGATCTACGGCCGGTATGGCTTCACCGACGCATTCAATCCGAACTGGGAAGATAAGACGCTCTGGGTGGACCAGGACGTCATTGGCATCAACCTGGGCATCTCGCTGCTCAGCATTGAAAACTTACTGACGGGGAATGTCTGGCGTTGGTTCATGCGGAACCCGTATGTTCGCATTGCCATGGACCGTGTTGGATTCGCTCTCTCGACTCCCGGAGTTGCGGCTCACAGGGTGAAGACCAGCGCCAGCCCGGCTTAAAGGAACTGAAAGGCGAGGGCGGCGCCGCTTCGGCTTCGACTGCGGCGCCGCGTTGGCAATTAACGCTTGCGCTGGCCCTTCACCAATTTGCGAACCTTGCGTTTATTCGAGCCGCGTGCAACCCCGGAGGCGCGCTTTGCTGCGGGAGCTGCTTTCTTCCGTGCAGTCCGCTTCAGCTTCTTGCGCTCTTCTTTATCTTCTACATGCTTCGTGTTCATTCGTTGACTCTGATTCCTGCGTATTTCTCTATAATTTTCTTCAGCCCGTAAGCGGGGAAACTAATAGTTAGTTTCGCATCTTCGCCATCCCCCTCGCGCCGCAAGATCTTGCCGCGCCCGTATTTCGGATGATTGATGACTGCGCCCACGGGAAGTGCGGCTTGCGAAAACGTGGTTGGGGTGCGCGCTCGCGCCGGAGGAGTCCTGGGCGCCGCGGGCGAACTGGGTGTCTCGCCAAACGACATCTGCGCGGGGGTCTTTGGCGGGACAGGCCGTTGTGGGGGCGGCCCTTGCGCTGGCGTTGGAGGACGACTTTGCGGATTTGGCAAAGGTGCTGCCGGTGGGGGTGCCGGCCGTCTGGTCAAACCGGCCGGGAGAGGCATTCCACGTTCGGCGAAAAACTGCGCGATGTTCTCCACCGAGTTGTAGGTTCGGCCTGTATAGAGATTCTTCTTTACCGATTCGCGCACCTCATGCTGCTCTCCGTACAGATTTACTTCTTCCGTAAACGAAGCGCGAGAAGACGACAGGTTTTCGCGAAGGCTCGGTGGAACTTCATTCAGAAACCGGGAGGGCAGGCATACTTCGGGCTGACTGCCGCCATATCGCCGCCGGTATCGCGCCCAGGTGAAATACAGCCTCTTTTCGGCACGCGTCATTGCCACGTAACATAGCCGCCGCTCTTCTTCCATGGCCGGCTCGCCATTGAACGAACGGCTGTGGGGAAATATACCCTCTTCGAGACCAGCCACAAAGACGTTCGGGAATTCCAGGCCCTTGGCATTGTGCACGGTCAGCAACGAGACTTGCGCCTGTTCATCCAAGGCATCGCTGTCGGCGATCAAAGCCGCATGATCCAGAAACTCCGCTGCTGTTTCGCCGCGCTCCGCCGCTTCTGCAGCGGCGTTTACCAATTCCTCGAGGTTTGCCAGACGCGATTCCGCCTCGGGCGAAGTGTCGGCCTTCAGCATGGTTTCGTATCCGGTCTGAGCCAGAATGTCTCGCAAGATCTCGTGCACCGGCTTCTGGTGAGTGGATTCGCGCAGTTCATCGATCATCCGCAGGAAACCCTTTACCGCAGATTCCGCGCGTGTCGGGAATAGCTTCTGATCGAGCATTCGGGGTAACGCATTGGCAACGCTTAGACCCTGCTCCAAAGCGTACTGCTCGGTCTGCTCGACCGTTCCTTTGCCGATGCCGCGCGCGGGCGTGTTGATAATGCGCAGCAGGCTCAATGAATCCTGCGGACTTAGCAACACCTTTAAATACGCCAGCAGATCCTTCACTTCTGCTCGCTGATAGAAACTAAAGCCTCCGACGACCAAATACTTTCGTCCGTAACGCCGGAGCGCCTCTTCAATCTGGCGCGATTGAGAGTTCGTCCGGTAAAGCACCGCTACACGCTCGACCGGATTTTTCGATAACAGCTTCTCGATGGTATCGGCGATAAATAAGGCTTCGTTCTCGCCATCGGGGGCTTCGTAGTAGCCGATTTTCGTTCCCTGCTGCGAGTCGGTCCACAGCCACTTGCCTTTGCGCTCTTTGTTGTTTGCGACGACCGCGCTGGCTGCTTCCAAAATGTTTTTCGTAGATCGATAGTTCTGCTCGAGCCGGATCACCACCGCGTTGGGATAATCGCGCTCGAAATCGAGAATGTTGCGAATATCGGCGCCGCGCCAGCCGTAGATCGATTGATCCTCATCGCCCACAACGGCGATGTTTTTCCGGGTCGCTGTCAGAAGCTGGATTAATTCGTACTGACTGCGATTCGTGTCCTGATACTCGTCGATCATGACGAACTCATATCGCCGGTTGTAAATCGTGCGCAGAGCCTCGTCGTGCTTCAGCAGGCGAACCGACTCGAGCAACAGGTCGTCGAAGTCTAGCGCATTTGCCTGTAACAGGCGTTCTTCGTAGGTCTCGTAGATCTTTGCCAAACGAGTGAGCTTCGGATCAGTTGCGGCTTTATACCAATCGAGCGGGGTCTCGTGATGACTCTTTCCATGGCTGATGCGCGAAAGAGCGCCTCGATAGGGCATGAACTTTTCATCCAGCCCCAGCTGTTTGTAAATGGACTTCAGCAGCGCAACCTGATCGTCGTCGTCGTATATCGTAAACTGCCGGGTGAAGCCGGGCCGGATTTCAGACAGCGTGGCCGCATCTCTGCGCAACATTCGCACACAAAACGAGTGGAACGTTGAGACAAGCGGCAGGCTATTTTTTGCGGCATTGGTAAGCAGGCTGCCGACCCTTTGCCGCATCTCGTCAGCGGCTTTGTTGGTGAAGGTGACGGCCAGCACCGCGGGCCCGGGGATCTTGTGATTTTCGATCAGATGCGCGATCCGGTGCGTAATGACGCGCGTCTTCCCGCTGCCTGCGCCGGCGAGGAGCAGCAGCGGACCTTCCACATGGGCAACAGCATCGCGTTGTTGCGGGTTTAGACCAGCAAGATAATCCATGAATCAAAAAAAGCCAGGAGGGGAGGGGAGGAACATCTACTATTATAAGGTCCGCTCCGCGCCGGTCGCGATGTTCGTCGTGCCGAAAATTATTTGCGCGGCAGCTTGAAGTAGTCGTATGTGGTTGTCCAGGCGAATTCACCGCCAGGTGCAATCGAAATTGCGATAAACGGTTCCACCGCAATTACGCTGCGAATGGACCAAAGAGATTCCTCCGCGAGCGGACAGTTGGTATGCGCAGACATGCCGACGCCCACGGCAGAGTTCTCGATGCGAAAGCGATTGTCATTCAGATCGCCAGTGAAACCCTGTATCGGAGTTGCGACTGTATCGTGACCCATCAAAGTATTCAGGTACACGATCTGGTTTCCACGAATCTCTGCGAGGCGAGAGTTGGGGGGCTTCGGAGAGTGTATCTGAAACGGAAGGGTAATCGCAAAGCCAGCTCCGGTATGCCGGTGGTTCAGAACCAAAAAGTTGTGATTGTAGACGGTCGTCTCGATGGTGCGTGTGCCCGTGTTTTTCAAAGTGTGACGCAACAGCATCTGCGGTGTTCCGCTGACTAGCTCCACGTTCTTGCGATAGACGTAACCGATACCGGAAGACGAGTCGGTGAGGGTGTGCGTAAACTCGATCGCGTCAGCTTTCTTCTCGACGGTCCACTTACCCGGATCGGCGATCTCGTACAGATGATAGTTATCGTATGGCCGAGCGTTCGGTTTACGCAGTGCTCCGATGCCGATTTTGACGAACGTGCCGCCAGGCGTCGCGTCATCCCAGCCGACGGGCTTGAACTCATTCACGGGGCCAGTGATGGCGCTGCAGGGTCCGGCTACGATATCGGCTCCTTCATATACAAAGTCATGGACGCGCGGATTGGTTTTCGTGAACCAAGGACCGTAGTATTCGTGGCCGGCGAAGCGCAGGCTATAGATCACGCCCGACCAGTCGAAACGAGTACCGCGATAGAAGCCGCTCCTCGCGTCGGGTAGATAGAGCTGCGCTGCGATGTGCTCATTAGAGATGGAGGCGGTGGGAGGTTCAGCTGCGTCGATGGGCATAAGCGACAGTGCGAGAAAGGCGACAGCCAGACTTTTTTTTGTCACCCAGATACTTGTATCATTACCGCCGAAGATGGGTTGCGCTTGACAGTTGAGGCGTACCGACGTGCGTGGGTTTTTACCGTCTATAAGGAGCCAAATAACGCTTTTCGTTAATTGAGAATAAATGCCTTTAGAATCAATAAGTTAGAACTTATATTAGGCGGCCTTTAAAATCGCCCAAACGGTAAAAACTCCTGCTGCGAAGGGATGGTTACAGCAGCGCCCGGAGCTCTTCGTAGTTACGGTGCGTGACTAAGTGGAACTCAACGCGGAGCGGCGTGCAGCGCTTGATGTCGTCGTACATGCCACTGGCCGGAACAGCCGCCCCGGCAACACAGAGACGCCCGGACTGCACAGCGAACGGCACGATTCCATAGCGGGCTTCGAAGTCTCGGGGAAGGGTGCGCGCAACCTGCCGGTTGATGTATCTGGAATCGACTTTGCTGAACGGCACACCGGATTGCAAACTTAAAGCCGCGGAGAGATTGCCATCAGAAATCAGCCCGCGCGCAAGCAGCAATTCGGCGAGGAAGGTATCGGACTGCAGCTCCTCTTGAATCTCCTGCAGCGTGGTGGCGGATAGATAAGATGCTTCGACGAGAATGTCACTAAGCTGTTGACCCTGCGGAACGATGGCATCCCGGCCCGGGTAAGCGTGATCTGTTTTCAGCCAGACGAGCGGACGGCGGTGATAGCGGGAGTGCGCATACTGCCAGAGGGCGCCGAGAGACGCAGCACAGTTGATGAAGTTAGCGTAGAGCGCCCGTAAGGGGACACCGAGACCGAGACGAAGCCCATAGATGTAGCTGGTATAGAAAGTGCGGAGGGCCAGACGGAACACCTGCATGCAGGAGTTCGCGAAGCAAAGCCGGAGCACCAATGGATTGGAAACCGCAAACGCCCAGGGCCGATGCTGAATAGCCGCCAGCGCCCAATCCCATAGCCCGGCGATAAAGAGCAGGTTTGTTAGCAGGCTTACGGGGTTCGCGAGCAAACCTTTGCGGTCGCGCCAAAACCAGTATTTGGACAGCCAACTGCCGCGCCAGCCGTCGCGCGCCCAGGATTGCAGAGCGATGCCGGTTACCCAGCGAGTACGCTGGCGAACAGCCGATTTCGCGCGGCGCGGGAAATATTCACGCGTGGCGCAGAATTCGCCGCGGATTGCGGTGAGGGGCCAGAACAGCTGCCGATAGCCCTGATTGTGGACGTAGACGCCGATTTCGTAGTCCTCGGTGAGACTTGCGGGATCGAAGACCACGTTGTTTCGTTCGGTTGCGAGGCGATCGAGAATTTCCCGTGCAAAGCCGGTGCCGACGCCATTCGAAGGGATAAAGGCACGGCAGAACTGACGGGCCGGCATGTCGACGAACTGGTATTCGGAAAAATCGTCGCAATAGACGCCGTGGGTGAATTCACTGAAGGGCGTAGGGAGCGGCAGGACCGGGACCCTGCACCATATCGTAAAGGGCGCGCTCGCGGTTGATGGCAGGGAGAGCCTGCGGGTGGATGAGATCTTCGGCGTCGTGGAGCAGCACGGTGTCGAAGTGAACGGCGCTCCGCTGTTCGTATTCGACCATCTGGTGGAAGATCCAGTTGAGGCAATCGGCCTTTGACGTTGGCCCAGGATGCGGACAGGCGGCCACGTGAACGCGGCGAAAGGTGGCGGCAAGCTGACGGGCGGCCTCTACAGTTGCGACGTCATTCGGGTAAACACCGAGGAAGAAGTCGTAGTTCCGGTACCAGATGGAGGCAACGTTGTGCCGGATCATGTTGCCGATAACGGCCGATTCTTTCCAACAGGGGACGAAGATGGCGATGCGGCGCTCGGTGTTAAGGCTGGGCGCGGGACGGTGGCTTCGCCTGCGGATGACCCGATTCCAAAGGCAAATGAGGGTGGGGACAAGGTCCTCTGCGCCGCTGAGAAGGAGAAGAGCGGAGAGAGCGCCCAAGAAGAAGGGCCAAACCGATATGAGGCCGTGTAGATGCACCGATGCTCACTGAATGCGGCAACCCGCCGAAGAGGTAGTGGTGGTGGATGCCGTGTCTTCGCAGGCGTTTTCTAAGATTTATCCTCAGATTCGAAGAATTTCCTGGCGCGGCGGCCACAAAAGAAGCGATGGCGGAACCAAGGCTAGACAAGTGCGAGTTGACGTCGATCAACCAGCTGATTCAGGACATTATCGGTGGGTCCGTGAGGCGGCACACGTTCACCCAATGGGAACTGGAGCTTCTGCTTGACCTGCAGACCTGCGGGGTAAGGAAGTCGGCACGTCCGGATTTGCTTCGCCGGTATGTGAAAGCCGTCCAGCAGGACTTCGCGCGGGGATCTTCTTCCGGACCGCTGCGGCTATCCGCCTTTCTGGAAAAAGAGAACCAGCGGAACAGGCCACGGCGTTCAGAACTAGCACGGGTGGAAGAGATAGCAACGCCGGTGCTCGTTTAACACGCCGCTGGGGTCTCTTGGTGCGACGCGAGCAGACGATTTCTGCTGGGATATGCTCAGAGTATGGCATCCGCGGGAAGCTCGTCGCCCGAACGAACAGTGTTTTGCGTGAAATTACAGAAGGAATTGCCCGGTTTGGACGAAGTTCCGTTCGACGGACATCCTCTTGGGCAGCGCATTTACGAACACGTGTCGAAAGAGGCGTGGCAGATGTGGGTCGAACAGATGAAGATGATTATGAACGAGTATCGCCTGAATCTGGGAACGACCGAAGCGCAAGAGTTTCTGCTAAAGCAAATGGAAGAGTATTTCTTTGGTGAGGGCGCTGCCTTGCCGCCGGGATACGTGGCTCCCGGTCATTAGTTTGCCGGATTTCCTACCCATTCGATCTTCGAATACGTCCAAATTGAAATGCGCAAGACTTCGATAACCGTTGTTTTGCTGCTGGCGGCCGGCGTGCGCTTGTATGCCGGTTCGGATCCGGTGGCGGCGCGACTGGCGAAGGAAGCACGCAAAGCGCAGGATACAGGGCAAGTGGTTCGCGCTTACCTTCTATTTACAGAAGCGGCAGCGCGCGATCCGCATTCAGTGTCCTATGCGGTACAGCGCGACGCGATGAAACCGCTAGCTGACCTGATGACGAAGGCCAATATCGTTTCGCCGAAAGTGAGCAGCGATGTGGCAGATGAAATCAAGAAAGCGGAAGGGGAGAGTTCCACCCCAAACGATGATCAGGCGCAGACAGAGCGGTCCTCCTCCGGGCTGCCCGAAATTTCGCGCGAGGACCTGAGGCAAGCGGAGACATTACAACCTCCTCCGCAACTTCAAGTGCCGGCTGAAACGCACGACATTGATTTGCGGGGCGATAGCAAAATTATCGCCACACAAGTGGCACGCCTGTGGGGGATTGACATCGTTTTCGATCCGGATCTCCAGCCGAAACCCAACCTGCATTTTGTATTAACGGGCGCAGACTTCCGGGTGGCGATGGATGCGCTGACGGCGGCCACGGACACGTTTCTGTTCGCGATAGCACCCCACCGGATCTTCGTTGCTACCGATACTGAAATTAAGCGCAGCGAATTCGAGCCGGAGATCGCGCTGGCGATTCCGGTACCGGAAGCGATGGATCCCAAACAAGTGGTTGAAGCGGCCAATGCTATCCGGCAGACTGTCGGCATCCGGAGCGGGATCGCGTGGGACAGCGCTGCAAACCGAATCATCATTCGCGACCACGTGATTCGGGCCCGGACCGCATATTCCCTGCTGCAGGCAGTGTTGCTGCCGCGGGGGCAGGCATCCTTTGAAGTGCAAATTATGGAGCTGGACAACGATACCCAATACCAGTACGGGATTTCCTGGCAGACTGCGTATCAATTCCTTCCATTGGGATTGGCGGCTGCGTTCCCTCAGGTGGCCAATATCCAGGGAGTGATTCCAGGCAGCATCTTTCTTCCTTTTGGGGGCGGCCTCACTTTGTTTGGCGTAGGCCTGACCGAGGCAACTCTACTTGCAAACTACAGCAGTTCGAAGACCCGTGTTCTGTTTGATTCCACGGTGGTGGTGGCAGACGGGCAAACCGCGACATTACATGTCGGTGACCAATACCCGGTTGCTACGACCCTCTATTCCGGGGCAAGCCTGACGACTGGTCCGGCTGCCTACAACCCCATCGGGCAAGTGACGCAGGTGGACCTTGGATTGAAATTAAAAATGGGTCCGCATATCCACGGGAACGGCAGCGTGGGATTGGATTTGGAGGCCAGTTATCAGACACTGGGAACGGTCGTTCTGAACACGGTGCCGAGCATTAACACCCGCGAAATTAAGGGAAGCGTGATGCTTGAAGAGGGGCAGTGGGCCGTCATTGGCGGAATGGAGAGCGACACGAGAAGCGAAACGCGGAGCGGTTTTCCGGGTCTCAGCAGCATTCCGGTTTTGCAAACGATCTTCACGCAGACAACTCGCGAACATCGTAAGGCGCAAGTGCTTGTGGTGATCAAGCCGACGATCACGCGGCTTCCCATGACAGCTGAAATCAGTCCACAGTTTTTGCTTGGGCCGCAGCACGGGCCGCGGGTGCTGCTGTAAGTCGCGGGATGCGCTGCTGAGAACGGCAAGCATGGAGTTGGCTCAGCAGTTAGTTCGGCGCGTTCTTGCCGAGGAAGAGTTCGCGCTTTTTTGAATTATTCGCTGCGGAATTTAGATAGTTCTGAGCGGGTTGAGGATCCTCTTTACTATCATTGGCCACAGAACACCGGCGCGTTTAATTTTCGAATAGGGCAGGGTATGAGCAACGCTTCAAAACCGACATGGTTAAAGAGTTTCTCGGTGCTTTGCAAATGCGTGAGATTGGACCCGTTTTGCAACGCGATATCCGCTGTGCATAATTCTTGATTTCTGCGACGCGGAGGAACACATCGTGCCGTGCTGCGTCGGGTTCTGAAAAATGGCGAGTGCCCAGGGAATGTTGGTGCGACGGTAACTGAGAAAAACCGTTTTCTCGACGCGTGCCATGCCGGAGCAACCGGAACCGAACCGTCACATGGAACCGGCGGCCCTCCCCGAGAGTGCTTTCTCCGTAGCCGGCAAAAGGGCAGGTCGCCAAGCCCTCGATATCTGCAAAGTAATTGTCAGTATTGGTGGGGGCGCCCCACGTTTGCCGGTGACCTGCCGGCAATTGTTCAGAAGATCCGGCCCCCATGAGCGCAGCGCCGGGCGCCTCGGGGGGCCAGATCTGCCAGCGTAAGCCGCGTTGGACTTTGATTGACGAATTGCTGGTAGCTTCATCGCCGCGCGCACGTTGAATCATGCCGTGACGGCGGGATTTTGTCAGCGCGTGAAGTTTTCCCATTGTCGAGAGTTTGGAAGTGTGGGAAGCGGCTGAAGCCTTTCAGACGGCGCATGGCTTTTTGAGGCCCTACAAAAATGAGCCCTTTTTGTTGAGGGTGAAACTTGAATGCCTGCGGTTCGGGCACACGGGAAGAGGGAAGGTGTCCCCGTCATGGGGATTTGATGCCTTGTCGAATCCAGATACCCATCACTGTCCCAGTCATCCCGTAGGCCCACTTCACAAGCTCCTCGCTGTAGTGATTCGAAAGCATAATATAAAGCGAGGCGCACAAGATAAGCAGCGGAATGAGAACAGCCATTATCGTCGAAGGAGTCCATGCGGGTTTCTTTGTGCTTCTTTGGGGCATCGGGTTTTTCCTACTTAGTAGTTCCAACCCAAAAGGCTAATTCTCAGTGTATAAATCTAATCTCCGCTAAAATTAACCGATTTTAATGTTCAGTGAAGCTCCCTACTACACACAGATACCGACCCTCATTGAAGATCAGTTCATTCAGGTCCGCAAGTATGAGCACATCGAGGGTGTTCAAATATACGATTCACCTGGGTTTCAGGCGAAGTCACCGGAAGTGCAATCTGCGGAGGTCTTCCGGGCCGCCTCTATTATGAAGACAGTCGGGATCCTTCGTGGTCTTTTTGACAATTCTTACTTGAAGAGTAAGGCCACTTTCGAGAGCGAGGCCGAGAAGGATTTACAGTCCGTCATTGCAACTGTGAGTTTGTTATGTGAGAAACTCAGCTGCGTTTTTTTGGTTTCAGAAATTTGTCCCCTGGTGAACGCGGCTATCGAACGGTTAGGGGAGTTCAGTGCCTTGTTTCCTATATTCGCCATTATTGGTTTGAAAGTACCCTTTTTGGCTTTGGACAGACCTGGTTTGACGCGAACTGCATTGATTCGCGATCTACGAGAATCGGGCGTTATCGTCCGCGATCCTTTGGATTCAGTTACCAAAACACAGGGTTATCGGCTTGTTGCGAGGGAGGCACGGCGCGAGCCGAAGGAAAAAGAACAATCTGATCGGATAAAAAAAGGAATGCGTGAGAGCGAGCAACGTGGGGTTAAGCTTGGGAACCCTATTATAGCTGAAGTGCAGCGCAGAGCTGTTTGGATGAATCAGATGAAGCAGCCGTCTCATGCGACCCTTTCCTTAATTAGGAAGCTAAGAAATGATGGCAAAAGTCTTCGTGAGATTGCCAAGATACTCAACGACCACAACATCGCAACGCCGCAAAACAAGCGGTGGTACGCAAGTAGCGTCAAAAACTACCTTGTGAGCTAGCGGGGTCTTCGACCTCAAACCGACGAGCGATTGCTGCCATGATTCCGTAAAATCTCGACTATGACAACATTCCGGAACTGCTCGGGAACACGTCACGTTGGAAGCGGAGTGTCTGGACCGGGTGCATCTGAGTGGTACATCGGATCATCGGGGACCCGGGGGGTGGTCATCTTCATGCGCGGGCACTTGGGCAAGCCGAATCCTTTGCCCGTGGTGCTTGGGGCGGTCAGTGAGAAGCTTTGTGAGACGGCGGGGACAATGTCGGAACGACAACAGATTCCGATCTAACAGTTCGATCATATACAACGTCGGTTTACAAAAGGGCGGCCAAAATTCGCAGAGGCGGGATAAGTCGCTGCGGAATTGGGTAGTTTCGCCTAGCAGAACGCTTCAGGGCAGGGCAAGGGAAGGACGATTCAATCCAGAGGGCTCGAATCTTAACCTTTGTGAACATCAATGCGGCGCCGTTTATCGCCGGTCTGTGCTCACGCTCTATTTAGTCATAGGCAATGGAACGGTGTTTGATAGTCAGGACAAACACCACGCCGGTTTCTTCCCGAATTTCGCAAATGATCCGGTAATCCCGGACGCGATAACGCCACAGCCCGTATCGATCATGGCGCAAGGGCTTGCCAAAGCGTCGCGGGTCTTGGTCTGTGGCGATGCGGTATCCATGTAGTCAAGAATTTCCCGCTGCATTGCCCGATCCATAGCCTTCAGATCCTTTTCAACCCGTGGGTCGTATTCAACCGTCCAGACCAAGGTTTTTTCGCAACTGTCTGGAGGTGATGCCGGGTTGAGGATCGGCTAGGCGCTGTTGCGCGATGAGAAGGTCTTCGGAATCTTCTTGATACCGCTCAACGATAAAATCGCGCACGTAATCGGACAACGGCATGCCTCGCGCCCGCGCGGCGGCGGCGAATTGCGCTTCGATCTCCTTCGGCATCTCAAGCGTTACGGTCATGTCGAGAGTGTAGTAGCAAAAAGGGAGCACTGTCAAACGTCTGCCGCGTCGCGGTAATGTCAAACGGCTTCTCCCACGAGCCCACGTCGGTACAGACCGTGCAGCAGCCCTTCTCAGGCCTGCTGGCTTTCACCCGGCTACGTTGGAAAGCGGGCAGATGACGCGGGGCCGTCCAGTTTCACAACTTAGACCACCAGGATGTGCACGGCTTTGCGCCCACTTGGCCGCCGCGTTTCCCCAGGTCGCAACAAGTCTGACGACTGGTCCGGCGGCCTACAATCCCATCAGGCAAGTGACGCAGGTCTGCTTCTGATGGAAGATTTCGGTTGTCAACGTCCAATCTGATGGCGCGCTTCCAATTCTGGACATACCCACAAAAAGCAGCTCCACTGCCTGTATGGCTGTATATAAGTTCCACTTGACAAACAAGTAAAGCCAGGTAAAACTACATCCAAGGAGTCTACTTGGATGGCAAGTGAAGCGCCCGAGCGCATGCCGGTTCTGCCCGGCACCCTCGATCTGATTGTTTTGCGAACTCTTTACAGCATGGGCCCTCAGCATGCGTATGGTATCGCCGCACGCCTCCAGCAAGTCTCGGAAGATCTTCTGCAGCTAAACCAGGGCACGCTGTACCCGGCGCTGGTTCGTCTTGAGCAGCAAGGCCATATAAAAGGTTCCTGGAATCGCACCGAGAACAATCGGGAGGCGAAGTTCTATTCGATCACGAAAGCGGGCGAGAAAGCTTTGAAGGAAGAGACTGTGCGTTGGCGGCGGATGTCCAATCTGGTCGAAAACCTGTTAAGCGATGAGGTTTAGGTATGCGCCGTTTCTTTCTACGCGCCCTCAATCCTTTCACGACTCAAAAAGCTGAACGAGAACTCATGCGCGAAATCGAAGCTCATCTCGCTTTGCTTCAGGACGACTTCGAACGCAAGGGCCTTGCACCCGGCGAGGCGCGCCTCGCCGCCCGGCGTGCGTACGGCGGAGTCGAACAAGCGAAAGAACTCCACCGGGAAACGCGCGGCTTCCCGTGGCTTGATCACTTGCTGAAAGATCTGCGTTTCGGTTTCCGAAACTTGCGCAAGAATCCAACTTTCACCATCGTTGCGGTGCTGACCCTCGCCCTCGGCATCGGCGCAAATACCGCCATCTTCAGCGTTCTCGATGCCGTGCTCTTTCGGCCCCTACCCTACGCCGACTCCAATCGTCTTGTCACGCTGCTCAACTACGGCACAGGCCCGATCGCCAACGCGAACTATCTCGATTGGCGCGACCAGATGCACTCCTTCGACAGCATCGCTGCGGCATCATACTGGAGCCCGAACCTCACCCGTGACGATCCACCCGAACATTTGTATGGCTTGCAGGTGACGCAGAATCTTCTTCCTATGCTCGGTAGCAAACCTCTTCTGGGACGCCTTTTTGTGCCGCGCGAAGACAGGCTTGCCGCAAACCACGAAGTGATCCTCAGTCAGCGCCTGTGGCAGCGCCGCTTCCGCTCCGATCCCGCCATTCTCGGAAGAACAATCACGCTTGATGGCGAAGCGTACACGGTGATCGGTGTGATGCCCGCGGATTTCAAATTCCCTCCGTTCTGGGCGACCCGCACGGAGTTGTGGATTCCCGATCCCGTCGGGGCCGATCCCCAAAACCGCGGCGGGAATCACCTGCGGATATTTGCTCATTTGCGAAAAGGTGTCAGTTTGCGTCAGGCTCGCGCCGAAGTCGCGGCAGTCACGGCGAGGCTTGAACGTCAATATCCGGGAACCAACCGGAACGTCGAGGTAACCCCGCTCAAACAAAATGTCATTGGAAATGTTGAGACTCCATTACTCTTCACGCTCGGCGCCGTCGCGTTCGTCTTGCTGATTACCTGCGCCAATGTCGCCCACATGATGCTCGCGCGATCAGCCGATCGCGAGCGCGAAATCGCGGTCCGTAGCGCCTTGGGCGCCTCGCGCGGCCGCGTGCTCACACAATTCCTGACCGAAAGTCTATTGCTGGCGCTGCTGGGTTCGGCAGCCGGTCTGGCGGTTGCGTTCTGGCTGATCAAAATCCTGGTCCGCCTTGCACCGGCCTTCCTGCCGCGCATCGAAACCATCACCATCGACGCCCATGCGATTCTATTTCTGCTCGGAGTTTCTCTGCTGACCGCTTTGCTGTTCGGGCTCGCCCCTGCGGTACAAGCAGCGGCAGCCAACATCAGCGGCGGATTGAAGGAAGGCGGCCGTTCGGAGACGGGCAGTGTTCGCCGCAACCGCTTTCGATCATTTCTCGTCGCTTCTGAATTCGCGTTGGCATTCATGCTGGTCGTGGGCGCCGGGCTCATGGTGCGAAGCTTCATCGCTCTGCAATCGGATAATCCCGGATTCAACCCGCACAACGTAGTCTCGATGGTTGTGTCGGTGGCGGGAACAAAGGAGTCGCCAACCGGCCCGCGCGCGCTCTTCTACGACCAGTTGCTGGAATCCGTCCGCGCGCTGCCGGGCGTGGTAGCCGCCGGCGGTATCAACCATCTTCCGCTTGCCGGCGATCTCTGGGGCTGGGACTTTCTGATTAAAGGCCGCCCACGGCCGCGTCCCGGTGAGCTGCCGAATGCTGTCTACCGCTTGGTTACGCCTGGCTACTTCAAAACAATGCGCCTGCCGCTGCTGAGCGGGCGGGATGTTGCGCAGAGTGACGACACACGGGCCCCAGGCGTAGTCATCATCAATCAGCGCGCGGCTGACGTTTATTGGCCAGGCGCCAATCCCATCGGCCAGCGAATTACCTTCAATACCGGCCCGAATGAGAAGCCTGTTTGGCTCACCATTATCGGTATTTCCGCCGATGCCAAACAAGACGACTGGGTTTCAAAGCCTGGTCCGGAGGTCTATCTGGCGGCGAGGCAGAACGCTGATTTCCTCGGGGCGGCGGCTACGCATTCGTCATACATTACGCTCGTGGTGCGGACCTCCGGGGATCCCGCGGCCTTAATCGCGCCGGCGAAAAAAGCAGTTTGGTCATTAGACCGAAATCTCCCAATCTCGGAAGTGCTGATCATGGATCGCGTGGTTGCTGATTCTACGGCTCTGCAGCGCCTTGAACTCTTCCTTTTTACGGCCTTTGGGGTTCTCGCTCTGGTGCTCGCCGCGGTAGGAGCTTACGGCGTCATCAGCTACTCGGTGGCACGCCGCGTACGCGAGATTGGCATCCGGATATCGCTCGGCGCCACGCGTGCCGAACTTCTGCGGATGCTGCTGGCGGATGGGCTTTCAAACGCTCTTCGCGGCACTGTGGTTGGTCTGCTGGGTGCGCTCGTTCTGTCACGGTTCATGGGAACGTTGCTCTTCGGAGTAAAACCGACCGATCCAATGACATACTTTGGCGCCGCGGTTGTTCTTGGGATAACCGCGTTACTGGCAGTATCGATTCCCGCCCACAAAGCAACCCGCGTGGAGCCGATGTCCGCACTTCGCACGGAATAAGACGATCTTCGGTCCGCGATGCCTTTCAAGCGTAGCCACAATAGTCTTTGCTGCCTGCCCATATAAACCAGTGCACATATTGCGTTCCAATAGGAAGGATGGCAGAATTGTATTGGATAGCAATAGGAAGCGGGCATGGGCGAAAAAACGGACGTTTGGCAGGGAACGCTGGCGCTGATGGTGCTGAAGACGATCGAGGCCATGGGGCCGCTGCATGGCTATGGAATCGCGCGCCGGATTGAGCAGATTAGTGGGGATCAGCTTTCGCTGAATTACGGGACTTTATATCCGGCGTTATTGAAGCTGGAGCAGGAGGGGGCGATCGCCTCCGAATGGGGCACTTCCGAGAACAACCGGAAAGCTAAGTTTTACAAGTTGACGCGCGCTGGGCGGCGGCAGATTGAGCAGGCGACGCGCGAGTGGGAGCAGACGACGAGCATTTTGACCCGCTTTCTGAAGCCCGTGAAGGAACCAGCATGAAATCAATTCGTGCTTTCATCCGGCGATGCGCGGGCCTATTTGGAAAAGACCGTCGCGAACAAGAGATCGCGGAAGAGTTTCAAGCGCATGTGCAGATGCAAATCGACGAGAATCTGCGGCGCGGGATGACGCAGGAACAAGCGCTTCGGGACGCGCGGCTGCGATCGGGTGGCCTCACAGCGGCGAAAGAAGCGTACCGCGACCGGAGCACGCTACCGATTCTGGAAGACCTGATACGGGACACGTTTTTGGCCGTGCGGAAGCTACGCCAGCGTCCGCTTTTCGCGGCCACCTCACTGTTGATGTTGGCAATCGGAGTGGCGGCGAGCATGACTCTCTTCGCATTTGTGGATGGAGCGCTGCTGCAGCCATTGCCTTACCGGGACCCAAACCGGCTGATGGACGTAACCGAAACCACCGGCCGGTTCCGGCGCGCGAATCTTTCGTATCTCGACTACCTGGACTGGAAAAAACTGAATCGCGTCTTTAATTCGTTCGACGCCTACACCGGCGGCGGGTATCTGCTGAATACGGGTACGGTTTCGATGCCGATCCCGGCGGCTCGCGTCACGGATGGATTTTTCCGCACGCTTGGAGTTACTCCGGCGCTCGGCAGGGATTTCTATGCGGGCGAGGATTTGCCCGGAAAGCCGGATACCGTCATTTTGACGGATGCGGCCTGGCACAAGCGATTCGGTGGCGCGAAAGATGTGATTGGCCGGACGGTTCGGCTGAGCGGTGTCCCGCACACGATTGTCGGCGTGTTGCCGAGCAGTTTCCAATTCGCCCCGCGTGGAGATGCTGAACTTTGGACCCCGCTGCATGCTTCGAGCAGCTGTGAAACCAATCGCGCGTGTCACGACCTTTACGGGGTGGGAAGGCTGCGGGAGGGAATTACGATGCAAGCGGCGCTCGCGAATCTGACGTCGATTGCCGCGGAACTGGAACGGCGTTATCCGGGGTCAAATCGCGAACAAGGCGCTACCGTGCAGCCTCTCGCCGAACTGATTGCCGGGGATGTCCGTCCCATTCTGCTGATGCTGTTGTGCGGCGGCGCTTTGCTGCTGCTGATTGCCTGCGTGAACATTGCGAGTCTGCTGCTGGCGCACTCAGAAAGCCGCAGACGGGAGCTTGCGGTGCGCAGTTCATTGGGTGCATCACGTGGGAGATTACTTTCACAGTTCGTCACGGAAGCATTGGTGCTGGTGATTGCCGGCGCCGGATCCGGCTTTCTGCTGACCGGCTTTGCAGTTCGAGGGCTGGTGCGGCTGATCCCGGAATACATGCTGGCGGGGAGACCATACCTTGAAAGCGGAGTTCTGACGCTTCACGGTCTGGTGATGGGTGCGGTCCTTACGATGCTCATGGCCGCGTGGTTCACGATCATTCCGAGTGTGCATCTGCATTTGTCGGATTTACAGACGAGCCTGGCCGAGGGAAGCCGCGGTTCAGCCGGCAGGATGTGGCGACGCCTGGGGTCGAATCTGGTAATTATCGAATTGGCGATTGCTCTCGTGCTCTTGGTGGCGGCAGGGTTGCTTACAAAAAGCGTCAGCCGTCTGACCCACGTGGAGCTAAATTTGGTGGCCGATCATCTGGCTGTGCTGGATGTAGCGGTTCCGGCGTATCGGTATCCGAAAGACGAACAGGTGACAACGTTCACCCAACGGATGCTGGAACAGTTGAGAGCGTTGCCCGGCGTCGTCTCGATCGGCTTGGCGACCGATCTGCCGGTGAATTTCAACGGAAATACCGACTGGATTCGATTTGCCGGCAAACCGTACCACGGCGAACACAACGAAGTGAATGAGCGTGATGTGACCGGGGATTATCTGAGAACGCTGAAGGCGCCTTTACTGCGAGGCCGCTACTTTAGCGATGTCGAAGACGCATCAAAGCCTCGGGTTGCGATCGTTAATGAAGCTCTCGCCAGACAATACTTTCCCGGAGAGGACCCCATTGGCAAGCGGTTTGGCAACACTGACCTGAAGCCCGACACTATGAAGGAAATCGTCGGCGTGGTTGCTGATGTTCGGGAAGGGTCTCTCGATTCGCCGATTTGGCCGGCCGAATATCTGCCCTTCAATCAAAATCCAGCCCGCAATTTCAGTGTGGCCGTACGGACAGTGCAGGCGGAAGAGACGATACTTCCCTTGATGATGTCAACCATCCGCAGGCTTGATCCGGAGGTTGGCATTATGAATCCCGGTACATTGAACCAAAGGATCGACGATTCTCCGTCGTCCTATCTGCACCGTTTGTCCGCCTTCTTAGTAGCGGGCTTCGCCGGGATTGCCCTACTCCTTGGGGTTGTCGGCCTCTATGGAGTCGTCGCATACTCAGTGAGCCAGCGCACTCGCGAGATTGGCATCCGGATGGCGTTGGGCGCGGAACAAAGAAGTGTGTCCCGATTGATTCTTCGCGAAGCGGGGCGATTAACCGCTGCTGGCATTGCGGGCGGGTTGGTCTGCGCGCTGTTCGCCACAACGCTGATGAAAAAAATCCTTTTCGGAGTTACAGCGTGGGACGTGCCGACGCTTGCGAGCGTGGTGGTATTTCTTGCTGTTGTGTCCTTGTTGGCAAGCTACATTCCTGCGCGTCGCGCGGCACGCGTGAATCCTGTGGAAGCATTGCGTACGGAATGAAATCCGAGGAGAACTGAGCCGCCACTCGATTCTCTACGTGCTTCATTCTAAAATTCGGGCGTCACGACGTCATCCCCTGTTGTAACGTTGTGTGCAAAAGCGCTCGCGTGCTGCTTGCATCGCAATCGTCGCTTCTTCTAATCAATTCGATTTGAGGGATCGCCGCGAATTCTCGAGCGGCAAGAGGGCGCAGTTAAGCGCGTCGCCTGGTCAAGTGACGGTAATGTCTCGCGTCCGGCGACGACGACACAGTTCAGTTCTGGGATGGCAAAACGTTCAGCAACGCCGTACGATTCAATCTGGCTGGCGTTAAGTTCCTGCATGCGCTTACCAACTACCCGTTAGAGAGCTGGTGACCGGGCGTTTCCGGGAGTTGGCATACTGAAGATGAATTCAAAACATGAAGATTATTGTTTGTGTGAAGCAGGTCCCCGTTCGCGACTCGGCTTTGCGCTTGGATTCCGAAGGGAAATGGCTGGACGAATCCGATTTGTCGTGGGAAATGAATGAGCCCGACGCTTACGCGTTGGAGGAAGCCCTACAGTTAAAAGAGAAGCTGGGCGGCGACGTGGTGGTGCTATGTGCCGGACCGCCGCGGGTGCAAACGACCATTCGAGAGGCTCTGGCAAAAGGCGCGGACCGCGGGATCCATATCGAAACGGAAGACAAGGAGCGGCCGGATGCCCTAGCGACGGCGCGGCGATTGGCTGATGTTGTGCGGGCCGATGCGCCAGACCTGGTGCTGACCGGGTTGCAGTCGGACGACCTTGGATACGGACAAACGGGCGTGATTCTGGCCGAACTGCTGGGGTTTTCACACGCCACCATCGTGATGGATATAGAGCCGCAGGGATCGGCCGTGCGGGTGAAGCGGGAACTGGAAGATGGGTGGTTCCAACATGTTGTGCTGCAGCTGCCGGCGGTTCTTACAATCCAATCCGGTATTCGCCGGCTTCGTTATGCCACGCTGATGGGAATCAAAAAAGCAAAAACGAAAGAAGTGAAAACTGTTTCCGCCGCGACTGCGCCAGGAGGAAGCGAAACGAACCGCGTGTCGCTGCCGTCCCGAACGAAAGGGAGCCAGATTTTGAGCGGCGACGCCCGGCAAGTGGCGCACGATCTGGTGGAGAAGCTGCGCTTTGAGGCCAGAGTTCTGTGAGCACGCTGGTTGTTCTAGAACAGCGCGGAGCCAAGTGGAGCCGGATCAGTTTCGAGGCGCTGGCGGCCGCGACACAGATTGGCGATCCGATAGAAGCTGTTGTCATCGGCCGCGATGTGACAGGGCTGGTGGAAGAGGCCGCGGGGCATCCAGTACAGAAGATTTTCGTTTTAAGCGATGAGCGGCTGGCGGAGTATACGCCTGATGCTTACACGATCTCACTGGAGCAGTTGATCAAAGCGCGAAGTCCGAAATCGGTGGTGTTTCCGCATACCTATCAGGTTCGCGATTACGCCCCGAAGTTGGCGGCGCGTTTTGGGCAGGTGCTGTTGAGCGACGTTGTCAACGTGAAAAAAGAGGACGGGCTGGTATTCGTCCGGCAGCTCTTTCAAGGAAAACTAAACGCGGAGGTGAAAGCCGCCGGAGAACCGGCCTTCGTTTCCATACAGTCCGGCGCATTCCGTGCGACCGAACCGGGCGGCAACAAAGTTCCGGCCGAAGATTTTCCGGTGACCATCGATCCGGCGCAGATCCGAAGCAAGCCGGAAGCGCCTTTCCGCGAGGGTGCGCGATCGGTGGATCTGAGTGCGGCGGAACTGATTGTTGCCGTCGGACGCGGGATTAAAGAGAAAGAAAACCTGCGGATTGTGGAAGAGCTTGCCGAGGTGCTAGGCGCCGAATTGGCGGCGTCGCGACCTATCTGTGACAATGGATGGCTACCCATGGAACGGCAGGTCGGCAGTTCGGGTCAGACAGTCACGCCGAAGGTCTATTTCGCCGTGGGAATCTCGGGCGCGATTCAACACCTAGTGGGTATGAAAGGCTCCAAAACGGTAGTCGCCATCAACAAAGATGAGAACGCGCCGATTTTTGAGACCGCTGACTATGGCGTGGTAGGCGATCTGTTTGAGGTGGTTCCGGCGCTTGTGCAGGAGATCAGGAAAGAAAAAGTCTAGTTGATGAGACTGTACGAGCGCGTCTTCACGCCTTGCGTCCTGAAGGCAAGTTGCTTTTTCGCGTGCGTTCTTCTGGTTTTGGGCATCGCAAGCTGCAGCCGCCCCGTGTCCCCGGATGTCGCGGCGACAGTAAACGGGAGGCCCGTCACCTATACGAGCTTGAATCAGACAATGGCGGCAGAATACCCGAATGCGGCGCTGAAGGCGAACGACGCCCAAGCGACGGGCGCCCGCTTGGAAGCATTGCGGGCACTGATTGACCAGGAGATTTACCTGCAACGTGCCGAGAAAGCCGGGTTATTGGCTTCTGACGGTGATGTGGACGCTAAATTCAATGAACTGAAGGCCGGTTACACCGAAGAACAGTTCCAAAAGCTGCTGACGCAGCGCAAGATGAGCATGCAGGACTTGAAGGCGCAGATCCGGCGCGAGTTGAGCGTTGAAAAGCTCTTCAATAAGGAGATCGGCGCGCGCATTTCGATTTCAGACGCCGAGGTGGACGCTTTTTACAACACGAATAAGGCGGCGTTTAACGTGCCTGAGAATACAGTGCACCTGGCCCAGATCCTGGTGACACCTGCTCCCGACCCGAACGTGCACAATTTAAAGAACGATAAGGCGCAAAACGACGACGAGGCGCGCGCGAAGATACAGATGCTGCAGTTGCGGTTAAAGCAGGGAGACGATTTCGCCGCCCTGGCACAAAGTTATTCAGAGGATCCGGCATCGGCCCCGAACGGAGGGGACCTAGGCATGGCCCGCGAGTCGGCACTTGACAAGGTGAATCCGGAACTGCGCAAAGCCATTATGGATATGACACCGGGGCAGATTTCGCCTATTCTTCATACTCAGGAAGGCTACCGGCTGATCAAAGTTTTGGGGAAGACGATGGCCGGCCAGCGGGTGCTGAGCGATCCGCGCGTGCAGGAAGAGATCCGAACCCGTTTGTTCAACAGCAAAGATCAGCTGCTAAGAGCGGCGTTTGTTGAGACGGCCAGAAACGAGGCCAGCGTGCATAACTATTACGCCGAGTCTGTTTTGGGAAGCCGCGATAAGAAGTAGATCCGGGTTAACGGTTACGGCGCGCTTTGGGCACCTCGCCATATGGCCTAAAATCGTTATACTAAAGGATAAGCAATCAATGAAAACGTACGTGAAGTTTGGCGCGTTGATGGTGGTGATCGTCGGATCACTAGTCTGGCTGGCGGTCGGCGGCGTCAAGGACACGAAGACCTATTACAAGACGATCCCAGAGCTTCAGCAGATGGGCTCGGCGGCGCAAGGCGCTCGATTGCGTGTCGGCGGTGATATCCAACCCGGCTCGATTCAGAAGTCTGGCACCGATGTGCGGTTCGTGCTGCACCAGGGGAGCCAGACGTTGCATGTTGTGTACGCAGGCAGCGATCCGCTTCCAGACACGTTCCGAGACAACGCGCAGGCGCTGGCAGACGGACGGCTGGGCAGCGACGGGATTTTCACGGCCAACAAAATTCAGGCGAAGTGCGCGTCGAAGTACGAGTCGAAGCCTAAGCAGCCGGCTTTGACGCATGAAGCGGCTCCAGCGCAAAAGCTCAGCAGTTTGCCGTCGAATTTGCCACCGGGACGTTCGTGATTTTTTCGCGCAGTGAGGAATTGGCGCAAAACGGGCACGATGTCTGCCATACCGTTTGCGCTACTAACTCACATAAAATAACTGCCAGCCGCGGTTTCGCGCTTTTGTAAGTCAGAGGGCACACCCAGCATGGAAAACCTTGGAGCGTTATCGATTTTGCTCGCATTTGCGATGACAGTCTTTGCCGTCGCGTCGGCCCTTACGGGCAAGTACACCGGGAGGCCTTTCCTTGTGGTCAGCGCGGCGCGGGCCGTGTACGCCACCTGGGGCTTGCTTACGGTGGCGTCAGTTGTGCTGGTAACCCTGCTGCTGCAAGGCGACTACCGGCTTGTGTACGTAGCCGAGCACAGCAATCGGGCAATGCCTGCCTTGTATAAGTTCTGCGCCTGGTGGGGCGGGCAGGAAGGATCGCTGCTGCTGTGGAGTTGGCTGCTTGCGACTTATACGGCGGTCGCTACGTTTACTAATCGACACAAATTTCGCGAGATGATGCCGCTGGTCATCGCCATTATGATGACGACGCTTGCGTTCTTCATCGCGATGATCACGTTTGTCGCCAGCCCGTTCAAGATGCTGATGATCGGCAAGGGAATTTATCCTGCGCCGGACGGCAACGGATTGAGCCCGCTGCTGCAGTGGTGGACGATGGCCATCCATCCGCCTTTCCTCTATCTCGGCTACGTCGGCTGCACCGTGCCTTTTGCGTTTGCAATGGCGTCGCTGCTGACCAAGCAGCCGGGAGAAGGCTGGATTCATACGACGCGGCGCTGGGCCATCGTGACCTGGTTGTTTCAGAGCACAGGAGTTTTGCTCGGTATGGGTTGGGCGTACACGGTGCTGGGGTGGGGCGGTTTCTGGAACTGGGATCCGGTAGAGAACGCGTCGCTGATGCCCTGGATCACCGCGACTGCCTTCCTGCACTCCGTCATGATGCAGGAGAAGAAGGGAATGATGAAGGTGTGGAACATGGTGCTGGTATCGGCCACGTTCCTGCTGAGCATTCTCGGTACAACGCTGACGCGAACCGGGCTGGTGGCGTCCGTACATGCATTCGCTCAGTCTCCCGTGAAGCCGTACTTTACGACCTTTCTGGTGACGGCGCTGGTATTGGTCGTGGTTGCCATCGTCAGCAATCTGCCGCATTTGAGGAGCGAAGTGAAACTCGAAAGCGTGATCTCGCGCGAATCGAGCTTTCTGTTTAACAATCTGATTCTGTTAGCGAGCTGTTTTGCGGTGTTATGGGGGACGCTGTTCCCCGTCATTATGGAAGCGGCTACCGGCGAAAAGGCGAGCATTGACGCTCCTTACTACTACCGCGTGAATGTTCCGATTGCATTGTTTCTCCTGCTGCTGACGGGGGTGGGGCCGTTGATTGCCTGGCGCAAGAGTTCGGTCAACAGTTTGAAACGCGCGTTTCTGTTGCCGGCCGGTGTCGGTGTCGCTACAGCCGCGATCCTGGCGGTACTAGGGGTACACGATATTGCCCCTCTGGTCTCGTTTGCCTTATGCGCGTTTGTGGCGGCAACGATTTTTATTGAGTTCTGGAAGGGCGCCCGCGCCATACAATTAAAAGAAAAGCTGATGCTGCCCCGAGCGGCATTTGAACTGACGTGGCGCAATACGCGCCGCTACGGCGGCTATCTGGTGCACATGGGAATCGTCTTCATGTTCATCGGTTTCACTGGAAGCGCGTTTAATAAGCACGTCACGACGAATCTGGGCTTGGGTGAGACGATGCATTTCGGCCGTTATGATTTGAAGTTGTTGAGCGTGGATCGCAGCGAAAAACCCGACTACACGGTAAGTCAATCGGCTCTTCTGGTGACGAAGAATGGCCGGGAGATCGCACGGTTGGAGCCGGAGTTCCGCTTCTATAAATCGAGCCAACAGCAGATGTCGATTGTCGGCATCCGGCGCCGTCTGAACGAAGACTTATATGTGAATTACTCGGGAGTGCTGCCCGACAATTCGAAAGCGATATTTCAGTTGTATCTGTTCCCGTTGGTTTCGTGTATCTGGTGCGGCTATTGGGTGCTGCTTTTCGGCACTTTGATATGTCTGATTCCGTCGAAGGTGCGGCTGCAATATGCGCGCACGGAGGTAGTAGGTTTTGCGACAGCTCCTGCGACGGTTAAGGGTTAGGGTTCCCGGACTAATCGCCGCTGCATTCTGGTTGAGTGGTTCTTTCGCTCCGGCACAGGACGTCACCAATTACCTGACTCCCGGCGTGGCGCGGGTTGGAGCGAAATTGGCGTGCCGCTGCAGCGGCTGTAAGGAAAGCATCGGCCAGTGCCCCATGATCCGCTGCGAGTCCGCGGATCCAATGCGGCGGCGCATCTACGACATGCAGGCGAAGGGCATGGCTGACGATGCCATCGTCAAAACGATCGTGACTGAGCAGGGGACAGTGGCTTTGGCGGGTCAGCAGCCGCTGGCATGGATCGCGTGGCTCATGCCGCCGATCGCGCTCATCATCGGGTTCGGAATCTATAGCGCCTGGGTGAAACGCAATCGAGCCACGCAGCCGGCAAAGTTGACGGCCGATGAGCAGGCGACGCTCGCGCGCTTTCATAAGCAGATCGACCGCGAGTTCGACGACGAGGCCGGGGATCGGTCATGATCATTCCGATCGCCGTTGCCTTGACTATCCTTGCGCTCGGATTTGTACTGTTCGTTCGAGAAAAGGATATTCCCGAGCCTTTGCCGGTCTCGCCTACCCAGCATCTGGAAGACCGGAAACAGGCGATCTACGACAATCTTCGCGACTTGCAATTTGAGTATCGTCTCGGCAAGCTTTCGGACGAAGACTATCAGTCGACAAAACAGGCACTGCAGAAAGAATTGGCAGGAGTGCTGGCGGAGATGGAAGCGGTGCTGGCGCAGCTTGGGCCAACACGTGTGCCTGCCAAATCCGCGTCTGGAAAAGGTCGAGCGCCGGTTAGAGTAAAACCGCGGAGCGTCACCGTTTGTCCCTTCTGCGGCGCGGAATTTGCGCAAGCCTTGAAGTACTGTGGCGAATGCGGAAAGGCAATCGCATGATTCGCCTGGCAGCCGGTTTTTTGTGCGTGGCTGTGGGCGCCTTTGCGGCTATTGACGGCACGGTCGTCAACAAAACGACGGGAAAGCCGTTGCCAGGTGTTTCGATTACATTAGTGAAGCCGGGGCAGCAGGGCATGCGGACGCTGGGCACCACGACTTCCGACGCAACAGGGCATTTTCAGTTTGCGAACGATGAGCCGGGCGGCGGTCCACAATTGCTGCAGGTGAACTACGCCGGCGTGAATTACAACAAGCTGCTGACACCGAATATTCCCACGTCCGGAGTGGAAGTTAACGTGTATGAGGCGACGAAATCTCCGGATGTGGCTCGCGTCGCGCAGCGGATGCTGGTGTTCGAGGCCAATTCCAGCCGGATCGGGGTGACGGAGACGGTGGTGCTGGAGAACGCGTCGTCAACGACGTTCAGCAACACGGATACGGGCGGTATCCGTTTCTATCTGCCTCCGGCAAGCAACGGGCAAGTGAACGTGAGCGCGCAGGGGCCGCAGGGAATGCCGCTGCCACGTGCGGCGGAAAAGACGAGCAAGGAGAACGTCTTTAAAGTGGACTTTCCCGTGAAACCGGGCGAGACGCAGTTCCAGATTTCGTATGTGCTGCCGGTTGGCGCACCGTTTACCTTTCGCGGCGAGCTGGTGAACATCAAGGGCATGATCAGCGGGCCGCTGCGGCTGGTTGCTCCGCCGGGAGTTAAGTTGTCGGGCAGCGACATCCAGCCACTGGGAGTAGAGCCGAATACGCAGGCCACAATTTACAACGTTGTGCGCAACGGCGCATTTTCGGTGGATATCGCTGGAACAGGCTCGCTGAACGGACCCTCCGGAAACAATGCAAGCGGCGGCAGCACTAGCGAGGATGAATCTCCTCCGGTTTCGGAGGGCCCTCCCAAGATCTATCAGCATCTGGGGTGGCTGCTCGGTTTCGCGCTGGCGATTCTCGGCATTGGCGTGATCGTGCTATACCGCAGCTCGCCGGTGCGAAGCTAGCTCATGCCCGATGCGATTGCAATCGAGCAGCTGTGGAAATTCTATGGTGACTACCCGGCGCTCCGGGATCTCTCGATAACGCTGGCGGAGGGCAGGTGTTGCGCGTTGCTCGGCCGGAACGGAGCAGGGAAGACTACGCTGCTGCGTATTCTCGCCGGTTTGTCGCCGTTCCAGCGTGGAACCGTTCGCATGTTCGGCAACACGCCGCGTTCGGAAGATGCCCGACGGCATCTCGGTTTTCTTGGGCATGGAATTGGTGTTTACGAGGATCTTTCAGCGCGCGAGAATCTGCTGTTCTTTGCGCGCATATCCTATGTAGCGGATGCAGAGCGCGTTTGCGACGTATGGCTGCAGCGGGTGGACCTGGCACGGGTCGCGGACATGCCGGTGCGCCAATTCTCACGAGGGATGCGGCAGCGGCTGGCGTTGGCGCGTACATTTCTGAACGAGCCGAAGACGCTGCTACTCGACGAGCCTTTCACGTCGCTGGATGACCGCGCAATTGCGATGCTTAGCGAGTTGCTGACAGAGGCGCGCGGGCGCGGAGCGACGATCGTTTTATCGACGCATCAACTTCGGGAGGCGTTGGCCATAGCGTCCGACGTGGCGCTGCTCGAGAACGGACGCCTGCGCTACGCCGGTGAGCGCACAGCCGAGATGCTGGACGATCCGGGATTCTTGTACCGCACGCATACGGAGCTGGGCGCAGCCTGAATGCCGTTTTCGAAAACGTCGCGCAAAACGGTCGAGGCGCCAAGCGCCGCACCCAACGTAATAGGAAGTTCCTCTCCACCCAGGTTGGTCGCATCCACCTCCTTTGCGCCCGTGAAGCAGGCGCTTGCGGTCGCGCGAAAGGACCTGTCAGTCGAGCTGCGGACGAAAGAGTCGTTGAATTCCGCAGGAGCGTTCGCAATCGTCATTTTGCTGTTGTTCAGTTTCGCTTTCGATCCGGACGCAGAGATGGCACAAGAGCTTGCGGGTGGATTGCTATGGCTGGTTTTTGCTTTTGCCGGGGCGTTGGTATTCAATCGCGGTTTCGCGCGGGAATTGCCAAACGAGTGCCTGGATGCGCTTTTGGCATCTTCAGTTTCGTCAGCCAGCCTGGTATTGGGGAAGGCGTTGGCGTCCGTGGGGATTTTGCTCATCATCGAACTGCTCTCGCTGTTTGTGTTTGGAATCTTCTATAACAAACAGTGGTGGACGCATCCGGCCGAACTGGCGGCGGTATTCGTGCTGGCGAGTTGGGGCATCTGTATCGTCGGGGCGGTGTTTGGCGCATTGACGGTGAACTTGCGCCTGCGGGAATTGATGCTGCCAGTGATCATTTATCCATTGCTGCTGCCGCTGCTGATGGCAGCAATCGAGCTGACAAACCGTTTGCTGGCGAATCAAAAGCTTGGGGAGAGCGACTGGCTTTGGGGCAGGGTGCTGCTGGTTTTTGACGTGGTATTTACGGCCCTTGCAATGTTATTGGCCGAGCCCATTCTGGTGAATTGAACTAACCTGGAGGTGCATATGCGAGAAAAGATCGTCTACGGCCTTGTTGCCGCCGCGGCCATTATTTTGGCAATCAATTTTTACCGGATTATGCTCGTGCTGCCGGACGACGCGATGCAAGGGCCTATTTACCGCATCATTTATTTTCACGTGCCAGCCGCTATCACGGCTTTCACCGGGTTTTTTGTCGCGCTGGTCCTCAGCGCGTGGTATCTCAGCTCCGGGAAGATGACTGCTGATTCGCTTGCCGCGTCGGTGACCGAAGTATCGCTTGTGTTTGCGGTTTTGAACCTGGTAACGGGCAGCATCTGGGCGCATGTGATCTGGGGAGTCTGGTGGACCTGGGATGCACGGCTGACATCGATGCTGGTGTGCGTTTTGATTTACGCCGGCTACTTGATGCTGCGCCAGGCGATCGATGAACCGACGCGGCGTGCCCGCCTCTCGGCTGCACTTTCCATCTTCGGATTCGCGGACGTGGTGATCGTGTGGAAGTCCATTGAGTGGTTCCGCACCAATCATCCGCAGCCGGTGCTTAGCGTGCGAACGGGCGGGGGACACATGGATCCGCGAATGGAGGCGGCTTTGTATATCAATCTGCTCGCGCTGGTTTTGTTCGCAGCGGCGTTGACGATTGTGCGTGCGCGGCAAGAAGCGGCGGCGCGGGAAATCGACTCTCTACGGCGTTACGCAAACGCCTACTGATTTTGGGGGATTTATGGACGCACGCAATATTGCGTTTATGTTTTACGGGTTGTTGACGGCTTGGCTGATCGTGGCGTTCTACGTGGTCAGCCTGGCGCGCCGGAGCGCGCGCTTGAAAAAGGAGTTGGATGATGTAAAGCAGCTGATGAGCGCCAATACAGCTGCCGCCACGGAAAAGCAACCCGCGCGGCGTTGAAGAGGCCTTGAATCGATTGCGCTGCCCGAACGGCTAGCGAGTTCCTGTATTGATTAGTGGCGGGCAGTTGCGCCCTTTGCGCTCTGAGTTTTAACGGCGAACGATGACTTCACGGAGCGAATCGCGGGTTAAAAAGAACTTCAAAGACGCGGCTTTTTCGAACAGGCGCTCCACCATGCGGTTGGGGAAAAACTGACTGCGCTGCAAGGAGCCGCGTGAGACCTGCATCAGATTCTTTTGATCCTGAATGCGGTAGTTATATACCGGAATTTGGGAGGCATGCTCATCGGCGTTGAAGAAGACGAGCATGAGACCACCGGGCTTGACGACACGCAGAAGCTCCCCGATCACCTGATCAATCAGCGGCGGCGCGAGGAATTGCAGGGCGTCCCAGACGAGCGCGATATCGAATACGTCATCGTGGAAGCGGAGCGTCTGATCGAGGAAACGCTGGGCGGCGGCAGCGGCTTGCTGGCCGGCCAGGAAATCGGCGCCGAAACACTGCTCCATGGTACCGATCACGTCATCGGTAGAGAGGCGATGTCCCAGTCCGGTGATGAAGCTGATGTTTGCCTGGCTGGCGCCGGACATATCGAGAACAGATTGCGGCTCGTTCGGCGGACAGGAGGAGAAGACCTGATCGAGGCCACTGCTCTTACGCGCAACGGGGGATGGAGCGTGTGCTGGATCCGAGCGAGAGGTTTTGTGGCTACCAAACATCTTGAAAGAGCGGCTGGAGGCCAGATTGCGAGGCGGGCATGAACGGCGCTGCCCGCCGGTTTCGCTATTTCGTTACAGACTGAGCGCCGGCGGCTGCCGCTACGGGAGCGGGAGCAGCAGCGGGCGAATTTGCCGTTTGGTTGGCTGTTGCGGCCTGCCCCGGCCGGGGAGGAACAGCCGACTTCGAGATATCAATGCTTCCCTTAAAATAAGCGCCATCTTCGATGACGATGCGGCTGGTCTTGATATCACCGACAAGTTTCGCTTCTTTTTTGATGTCGATTTTATCGGCGGCTTCCACATTGCCCTGAATCGAGCCGTGGATCACAATTTCCCGTGCCTTGAGACCCGCTTGGACGCGCGCGTTCGGTCCAATGGTCAGGCGGTGCTCATGGCACTCGACGGTACCTTCCACCTCTCCGTCGATCGTCAAATCTTCACGTGCAAAGATCTGACCTTTCACAGTCACGTTCTTTCCTAGTGCAGCGGCTCCGCCGCGAGTTCCTGAAATCTCTGGTTCGAATGTTCTGGCTGGCGATGACATAGTGGGTGTGCTTTCTCTCTTGGCGGGCTCGACAGCAGGGGTTGAGGCGCTCGGTGCAGGATTCGGCCGAACCGGATTCTGTGCGGGCACGTCTTGCGTTTTCTTACTCCACATAGGGAGACGGTCTCCTCGAATTTGCTCGCTTCATAGTACTACTTCGATCGTACAGCGGCCCTTTGGTTGTGAACCGTGTGACATTTCTGATGTCCTTCGTGAGTATGACACTCGCGGCTCGGAAAGTCTGCGAGTATGGGCAACTGTTTTTACAGTAGTTTAGTTTTGAAACCAATAAACTATTTTGGCAATGGCGATTCAGCATCCGCTGGAGGTAATATTGGGAGCGGTGTCGAAAACGCGCGAACTGGAAGCCCGGCTCGAACGATTAGAACAGCAGCTTCAATTATTTAAGCGCGTAAGCCGTCTGATGACACGTGACCTCGATCTAGAGGCCGTGCTGAACGAAATTGTGCGGCTGATCCGGGACTTTCTGGAATGCGACTCCTGCCTGATTTATCTGGTGGAAGACGCGGAACTTGCGCTGTCGGCCTCGACCGAGGAAACACGAGCGAAAATCGGCACGGTACGACTCCGGCTTAGCGAAGGTCTGACGGGTTGGGTAGCGCGTGAACGGCGGCTGGTCGCGATCTCGCGGGAGGCTTACAACGACCCGCGTTTTAAGTTTTTCAAAGACTTGCCGCAGGATCTATTCGAGGCGTTCCTATCGGTGCCGATTATTTCCCAGAACAAGGTGGTGGGCGTGATTAACGTTCAGCACCAGGCGCCTCGCACTCACACCGGATCGGACATCGAGATGATCAGCACGCTCGGCGAACAAGTCGGATGCCTGCTGGTGCTATCGCGGCAGAAGTCGGGCGCTGTTTTGCCTGCGGGTGTTTAGTTATCGAAAGAAGGCGCAAAACGGTCACGCCTTCGGGCGGCCTTGCGGCCGCCGCAGGCTGGCGCCCGCCCCCACAATGCTGTTCGTTATACGGCTTTGGCTGACGCCATCACGTTTACGGAGCTTTCTGCGATGCGAGTCAGCTTTTTATCCGCCGCTCCCTCTTCGTCAAGGGTTTGCTGCAGCAGGTTAGCGGCCTGGTTCAAGCCTAGTCTTTTGGCAAACGTGCGAAGCGAGCCATAGGCGGCCATTTCATAATGCTCGACGCGCTGTGCCGCAGCGATCAGGGCCGCGTCTTTTACGTCAGGATCGCCGCCCGCCTTGATCATGTCCTCGCCCTCAGAAATCAGGCCTTTCATAGCAGCGCATGCCTCGCGCTTTGGTTCAATGCCCATTTGCCGGAAAATGTCCTCTAAACGCGCGACGTGTCCCTGCGTTTCGACCAGGTGAGTGGTGAAAGCATTCTTCAGTTCCGCGGACCTGGCGGCGTCTGCCATTTTGGGAAGCGCTTGTGTCAGCCGGTTTTCGGCATCGTAAATGTCTTCGATTTGTTCTACGAATAAGTCATGGAGGGAATTAAATTCGCTACTGAACAGTTTCATATTTACTCCTTCTCGTTCGCTTTACGACGTAATTGACTGTGATCGATCCGGTGCTCCCGGAAGTCACTGGCCTCGTGATTTACCTATGGGACTTGCACGAGCAGCGGGATGTTTCGCCAGCAGCGCACCTGTTCTAGACTGGCTGTTAGAAGATGGGTGGTCCGGCTGTCGCTCCGCGTAGAATTTCGCCCGTATTTGTTGGAGTAGGTGTATGTGTTGTTATTCTGGCGATTGTTGCCGGGGCCTACTTTATGCGACCCGTTCCGCAAGGCTCCGGTGCCCGGGCTTCTGCGGAAGCGACGTCATATCTCCAGCATCTGCAGCTAAGTGATGTAACGATGAAAGCCGCGGAGAACCTGATGCGGCAGCAGGTCGTATACATAGACGGCAAAATCACCAATAACGGCCCTCGCGCGATTGAACGCATTGATGTCTTTTGTATTTTCAGCGGAGTCGACGGCCGCGAAGTCTACCGCGAGCGTGTGCCAGTCGTGCGGGCCGCTGCGGGCCGAAAGCCGTTCGGCCCCAACCAGACACGTTCTTTCGAAATGCCATTTGACGGTTTGCCGGATAACTGGAACCAGGCAATGCCGCGGCTTGTGATCGCACAGATTCGGTTCGCGCATTAGCCATGCCGCGCCCCAAAAAGGTATTGATCGTCGATGACGAGCCCGAGCAGCTAACTCTGCGCTGCATGTTAATTGCTCGTCAGGGATTGACCAGCCTTCCAGCTGAAGGTCCGAGGGCGGCCTTAGCACTGGCGGAAGCGGAGCGCCCCAATTGCGCGCTTATGGATCTTCGGCTGCCAACGGTTCAGTCTGGACTGCGGTTGATCCGGGATTTGAGACGGCTTGACCCGGCTATGAAGATTGTCGTGTTAACGGGACAGGCTATGGCTTTGGAAACAGCGCCAGAGATGGCCATGGTAGCCGCCGTTTTTGAGAAGGGCGGATCGAGTAAGAAACTGCTGGAGGCAATTCGCACGTTGTGCCAGTAAGACACGACTCAGAGTAATCCAGCGAGCGGCTAGCGGGGGTTCGGAGTGCCTGGCTGAACTTGTGCTCCCTGGCGTGCGTGCGCGACGTCCAGCGACAGTTGGCGAGCGATTTTGGAAGCCACGTCTGCGCTTGCGCCTTTAAATTTCGCACCCAAACTTTCTTGAGTAGTAGACCACAGCACATCGCCGTCTTTGTTGCACAATCGCACCGACGCATAGGCCTCATGTTTGCGCTCATCGATGTGATGAGATTCGTTGTCGTTTACCGAAGCACCGAGCGCCAGTCCGGAGCGGGAAAGACTGCTTGCGCTGCCGGAGGATCTGCCGGCGCTTGTGTGCGCACCAATGCCACCGCTGGTATCGAAGACGTCCACAAAAGCATGGTCATCCGCCGCTCCTTTAAGGACCGCATCGGCACGGTCCGGATTGTCGGTCAGGATGAACAGGCGAGTGGAGTCGAGGCCGGCGATAATCAAATCCCGAAGCTGCTGGGCCGCCATGCCGCCGGTAAGCTCTGAAACATAGATCCGCTTGACTTCAAGAAGCTGTGAAGATACCGGTAGCGGCGAAGGGTTCTGTGCCGCAAGAACTGCAGCAGCCGCGAAAAGCAACGCTACTAACTTCATCCTTTTCCTGCAATTCGGGCTTCTTCGTCCTGGTACTCAACCTTTTGGCCGGTTCGAGCTTCCAGAGAGACAAGCGCCAGACGTACATCGTCCTTGTTCAAGCGAAACATCAGAGCTTCTTGATGACCATTGTCATCCTGAAAACCGATAGTTAGAAAGTGTTGGCGTTTCTTTTGCAGCATGAACAGGGGAGAGATGATGAGCGCGGCGAGGAACTGCCGATCTACTTTTTGCCCATACTCGAGCAGATTGATGCGTTCATACGGAATTTTCACTCTAGTGTGCTTGGACACGAAGACAAAGTACGCGTCGTCGGTGACGCGAATTTCCCCGTCATTGTTGACCGGAATATCGGCGCGAGTACCGCCCAGATACTCAACGCGCGCTCCGGTGCGAGTTGCTGCGGACACAGTGGAGGAATACAAAAGCAGAAGAATCAAGCAAGCGATACGCATGTTTCGAGCGAGCGCGCAAACCGGACGGTATGGCTCGGTTGAAAGAAACTTAGTGACGTTTCCCGGGGCGAGCGAGTCTGTTGTGCGCGTCTTTACCAAGAGTAGTCTCAGAGACGGAGTGCGCGCATTGCGAGGATTCTCGCAATCAGTTCCAAACTTTTTCGAGAGGCACGCCTCGGCGGCAAAGGTCGCAAACCGCAGAATCCTGGTAATACATGGCGTCCCTCTTCGCCAGGTAAAAGAGTGGAAGATCGCCGAAACTGAGAATGGTCGGATTCGGCTGGTAAACGGCCACCGCCAAACCAACAATCGTGGCGCCTTTCGACTCGGCGAGAGCCCGCAGCTGAGTCAATCGTTTTCCCGATCGCAGGATGTCATCGACCAGCAATACCTTCTCGCCCGGCACTGGATCGATGAATTGGCGAAATCGCATTGGCGATGTTTCCGCTTCCTGTTCCGCCCAGTAGATCTGGTGAGCGCGCAACGCTTCGCAGACGCCGAATGCTACCGGCAAACCGCCGGTATTTGGACAGACGATGGAAAGCTCCTTGATCATCGCGCGAATTTCGGTATCGGCCCGAAGACGCCGGCTGAGTCCCACGCTGAGCATTTTGGCAACTTGGAAGTAGCGAAAGGCCAACGCTACCTGCAGATATTCATCCGCGTGCATTCCGTTTGGATATTCGAAGTGACCGACGCGGAGCGCACCAGTCTGGCGGAGGAGGTCAACAACCTCTTGATTTGTCGGAATTAAGTGCATGTTACTCCAATATGCGGCAGCGGGTGACAAGGAATCAGTGCGCGCCGCGTCCCCGAATTACCGTCGGAATGGTACGGAGAATAATCAGCCAATCCAGGGCAAGCGACCAGTTATCGATGTAAAACAAGTCCGCGCGCATCCATGAATTAAAGTCGAGTTGATCCCGGCCCATGACCACCCAGAGGCAAGTGAGCCCAGGACGCATGCGGAGCCGCCGGCGCTGCCAGCGTTCGTATTGGAAGACCTCATCCGGGAGCGGTGGACGAGGGCCGACCAACGACATGTCGCCACGCAGTACGTTATATAACTGCGGTAATTCGTCCAGTGAAAACTTACGCAAAATTCTGCCAAGCGGGGTTACGCGCGGGTCGCGAGTCATTTTAAATACCACCTCGCGCTCGTTCAGATGAGCCAGTGCAGCTTTCAGCTCATCCGCATTTTCGACCATTGAGCGGAATTTAAACAAGGTAAAGACGCGCCCATTGAGCCCGCAGCGGCTCTGGCGAAAAATCACCGGGCCGCGCGATGTCGCCTTGATCAGCAGGGCAATCAGACCGATGAGAGGCAGCAGCAAGATAAGAGCTACGCTGGAAAGGGCCACGTCCAGCGACCGTTTTACGAGAAGCCGCAGATCTTCCAGCGGATCCGCCGAAAACGTAAGCAGCGGAACATCGCCGACGCGGTCAAGCGATAGCTGACTGTTGGCGTGGGGGAAGAACCCCATTGCGACACGTGTGCGAACACCTTCCTCAGTGCAATGCTGCAGTACTTGCTCCAGGTCTCCGACCGAGTTCCAATCCACATCGAAAATGACCTCATCAACGACCTTCTGGGACAAGAGCGCCGGGATAGTCGTATTTGCATTTTCGGGACTAACGCCAGCAACGATTTCAGAACGAAATAAGGAGCTTTCGCATAGCTGGGATCTCAGATGAGCGAGGCGGTCCGGCGAACCTACTAAGACGAGATGGTAAGCCTGGCCGAATTCGCGCAAAAAGGCGGCGAGCATAGCGGGGGCCCAGACGCGGAACAAAAACAGAGCACAAAAGTTACAGAGAGCGAAGATCACCAGAAATGCTCTGCTTAGCTCGAATCCCTGGTGCAGAAAATATTGAAAGACCACCAGGAGAACCAACCCGAGCACGCATTGCCGTACTGTTTGCCGCAGCGTTCGATGCAGTGAGGTGCTGGTGAGATAGTCGGCGACTCTTTGCTGCCAGCCGAACAACACCCAGGCCGCGGCGGAAAAAAGTGCCAATTCGATGTTTCTGTCGACGGGCAGGAAGAAGACGTTAGTTGCGTGCAGGTGAGTTCGAATGTAGTAGGCAATCTCGAACGAAAAGATCGTCAAAATAGCGTCGGCCGATGCGAAGACCAGACGCATTCGCTTTCTCTGATGCGCAAACATGGAGCACTCCGCTTTTGTGTACTTACACAGCGCGATCTTTTTTGGAAAGCTACTTACTATGTGCGCACGGAACCGTGATCGCCTGTGCGCCCATACCCCTAGGAAACCGCCACTAATGCCCGATCGAGATCCTCAATGATATCGTCCACAGATTCGATTCCAACCGCCAAGCGGACGAGATTCTCCTTGATGCCCATGCGCTCTCGCGTTTTTGGGGAAATGTCGCGATGAGATGCCATAACGGGATAGAGAAGAAGGGAGTGCACGTCGCCCAGTGATGTGCCGGGAACAACCATTTGCAGGCGATCCATAAACGCCAGGACGTCGGCTTTGCCGGCATCTTTGATTTCGAAACTGACAATTCCGCTGTAGAGCCCAGGCGTAAAGAGCGTCCGAATCGCCTCGGCGTCCGGATGATCAGGATCGGCGCAATGGTAAACCCGATCGATCCGTGCGTGGCGCTGCAACCAACGGGCGATTTCCGCGGCATTTTGGCATTGGCGTTCGAAGCGCAACGCGAATGTCTTGATTCCACGCATCGTGAGGTAGCTATCGAATGGGCCCAAGACCGGTCCGATGGTCCGGGACAAGGCACGAACGACCTCCAGGTGTTCTTCGTCTGAAATAACCAGTCCGCCCAATACGTCTCCGTGGCCTGCCAAGTATTTTGTGGCGCTATGAATGACCATACTCGCGCCAAGCTCCAGCGGACGCACCATCATCGGGGTGGCGAACGTATTGTCCACGATAAGCGCAGCTCCGGCGGCGCGCGCAATGCCGGCAATCTTGTCCAGGCGGCCGACGCGCACTAGCGGGTTTGAAATGCTTTCAACGAACACGACGCCCGGTTTGTTGGTCGTAACGGACTTCTCAAGGGCTGCTAAGTCGCAGATGTCCGTGTACGTCACATCTACGTCGAAGGGTGCGAATACCTGATCGAACATTTTGATGGTTGCACCATACAGGGCGTTCGACGCGACAATCGAATGCGGCCGGTCGAGCAGCGCCGCCTGCACGGCTATTTGAATGGCAGCCATCCCGGAGGAGGTTGCCAACGCGCCCGCACCGGACTCCATTGCCTGCGCTAATTCTTCCAAAGCCTGATTGGTGGGGTTCCCATAGCGCGAGTAGCTGAAACCTTCCTCTTCATTTCCCATTACCCGGTCTAGCTTCTCGGCCGAATTGTAGAAAAATGTCGTGCCCAGGTGAATGGGGACCGTCGAAGGAATGTGGCCGCAGGCGCGCTTGCGGTCGCCCGCATGGACTACTTGGGATTCGAATTTCATTTTCTTTTCCAGCGCGTACCGTCCTTGGTGTCTTCGAGCAAGACGCCCTTTTCCAACAGCGCGGCGCGTATCTCATCGGCGCGTTTGAATTCGCGCCCCCTTTTGGCGACCTTGCGCTGTTCGACCAAATCTTCTATTTCATTGTCGGGCAACTGCGGCGGGGACTGGGGCGCGGTGGGCCTTAATACGGAGAATATTTCGTCAAAGATCTTTAATACGCGAGCCGACTCCCAGCGGTTCTCCTCCAGGTATTCTCCGTCATCCAGTGCCGTGTTGACAGCGCGTACATATTCGAAAACTGCCGCGAGCGCCTCGGCAGTATTCAAATCGTCGTCCATGCTGTCTTCAAACTGTTGAATTGCTTTTTCCGAGAGCTCCGATAATTCCCGCTTACGGCCGGGCTGCAGTTTGGATGTGCTCAGCCGTAGTTCGAAGTCCCGCAAGCGCTCCACCGATTTGGCAGCCGCTTTCAGACCGTCAAATGTGAAGTTGAGCTTTTTCCGATAGGGTACCTGCGCCAGAACATACCGGATGGCTTCCGGCTGGTAGCCCAGCCCCAGCAGATCGCGGAGAGTATAAAAGTTGCCAAGCGACTTCGACATCTTCTGCGATTCAATGTGCAGATGCTCGGAGTGCAGCCAGAAATTTGCAAAACGTTTGTGCGTGATGGATTCGGACTGGGCGATCTCGTTCTCATGGTGAGGAAACACGAGATCAACGCCGCCGGCGTGAATATCCAACGTCTCTCCCAGGTACTCCATTGCCATTGCCGAACACTCGATGTGCCAGCCCGGACGCCCGTCGCCGAACGGGGTTTCCCAATACGGCTCCTCGCCTCGCCGGGCCTTCCAAAGTACGAAGTCGCGTGCGTCGGCTTTGTCATATTCATCTACGTCGACGCGTGCCCCGCTCCGAATTCCACTGAAATCGTTATGGGAAAGCTTGCCGTATTCCGGAAACGTTGCGATCCGGAAGTAAGTTGAACCCTCGCTGTTGTAAGTGCACCCAAGAGCCTGCAGCCGTTCGATTGCCGACACCATGGCCGGAATGTGCTCGGTGGCCTTGGATACGTGTTCCGGTTGCTGCAGACGCAGGGCAGCCGCGTCTTCAAAAAAGGCTTTGGTGTAAACGGCCGTGTACTCTTCGAGAGTTTTGTTCTGCTTGGCCGCATTGGCGATGATTTTGTCCTCGACATCGGTGATATTCATGACATGGTCGAGTTGGTAGCCGCGGTACCGCAGCCAGCGACGGAGAATGTCCTGAAAGGTGAAAGTCCGAAAGTTGCCGATGTGAACGAAGTTGTAGACGGTCGGTCCGCAGGTATACATTCGGACGGTATTCCCGGAAAGCGGACGAAACTCTTCTACTTCTTGCGTCAGGGTGTTGTAAAAGCGGAGGGCCATCTAAGTAGAGGACAAAACAATCGTAACAAGGCGCGCAAAACGCGCCTTTTCAGCAGGTTCAGTGCCGATGAGAGGCAGGTTCGCTGCTAGTAAAGTGAGAACGTGAGTACTTCCGATCGTTCTTCTGCGCCGCTTGCGGCGCGCCTGAATTATGAACCACGCGAGCTGCGTTTCGGCACCAGTGGGCGCCGGGGCGAAGTAAAGCATTTGACGCAGCTTGAGGTGTATCTGAACGCGCTGGCGGAGCTGAAGTATCTATTAACTCTCGCTCCCGAAAAAGGCGGGACACGGCCGGGCGACAAAGTGTATTTCGCATATGATTTGCGGCCCAGTTCTGCTGCCTTTGTGCCTGATCAGGGTGGCCGGGGCGAATTAGCCCAGACGTTGGAACGCGCGATTCTAGACGCCGGGCTGGAGCCGATTAATCTCGGTCGCCTCCCCACCCCGGCGCTTGCCTACTATGCACTGCGGAACGGGAGCGCCAGCATTATGGTGACCGGAAGCCACATCCCGTTCGATCGAAACGGCTACAAGCTAAACACGTCGGTTGGGGAACTCCTCAAGGAACACGAGCAAGCCATCGTTGAAAGCAGCAGCCGTGAGCGTGAACGCTTGTATTCAGAACCACTGGAGACCTCAGCGTTCGATGAACAAGGTTTTTTCAAAGCGAACCGGCCACTGTCTGGGGAAACCGAGGATGCAGGAGCAGTTTACTTGCGGCGCTATACAGATTTCTTCGCCGGTTTGACGCTCGCGGGAATGCGGCTCCTGGTGTATCAACACTCCGCGGTAGGGCGAGACCTGCTGGTTGCGCTTTTGCGCAGCTTCCGTGCGGAGGTTATTCCTGCCGGCCGAAGCTCCGATTTTGTTCCCATCGACACAGAGAACATTGATGCCGCCCAATTACGCGTTATCCAGGATCTGGTCGACGAGCATGGTCCGGTAGATGCAGTTGTTTCAACGGACGGGGACAGTGACCGGCCGCTTCTTCTCGGTGTAGAAGACGGGCAAGTCAAGTTCTTCGCTGGAGACCTGATCGGCATGATTGTTGCTGAATATCTTCGCGCGGACGCCGTGGTTGTACCGATCAGCTGCAATAACGCTATAGACCGTGGACCGTTGGCAGGAAAGCTGCAGCCCAAAACACGTATCGGCTCGCCATTTGTAATCGCTGGCATGGAACGCGCGAAGCAGTCAGGCAAAACGGCAGTCTGCGGATGGGAAGCGAATGGCGGATTTCTCCTCGGTTCGGATATCCATCGCGAGGGCAGAACCTTGAGTGCACTTCCGACGCGGGATGCGTTTCTGCCGCTACTTTGCACGCTTTTCAGCGCCCGTGAAAAGAACTTGCGGCTGCCGGAACTGTTTCGCGCGGTAGCGACACGTTTCAGCCGGGCCGGTTTGCTGAAGAACTTTCCCAGGCCCGTGTCCGAGCGTATCGTCGCGCGCTTCTCGCCGCCGAGAGAAGAAGCTTCCATCTGTGAGGAACTTTCGCATTTCTTCTCCGGCCGGCTTGGCTTCTCCGGTATTGCGAGCCTGAACTACACGGACGGCGTCCGCATCATGTTCACGAATGGTGAAATCGCTCATCTGCGGCCGTCCGGAAATGCCGATGAGCTGCGCATCTATGCCGTGGCCGATTCCGAAAGCAGGGCAGAAGAGATCGTCGCGATGGCGTTGGCCGAGCCCTCGGGCATACTCCGTGAACTCGAAGCAGTTGTCCAAACGAGTACCGTCTAATGAAAAACCCAGGCCTTAGGCGTGTAGGTCAGCGATAAGGCCAGTGTCCCGTTGGTGCGGCTCGGCCCGAGAATCGGAATATCGTAGGACTCGATTTGGGCATACAGGCTTCCCAGAAACTCGGGGCTGAAGCTCCATTGCGCGGAGAGGCTGCCGTCGGTTTGGGAGCCGCCGCCCGGCAAATAAGTGTCCGGCTCGTTCATATGCCGGATCTGCCCCTGGAATTTAGTACGCCCGGATCGCCAGAAGTTGACCGTACCGACATAGGCGCGAGCCTGGCGGCCGACATAACTGCCAAGCAGGAAGTTGTCGTTGGTATAGGAATCGTGATACTGCGTATTCCAGTAGAAAAAGGTACCGCCGCGCGCGACATTCACCCAGGTGGCGTAAGTCTCGAAGCGGAAATCCCATTTGACCAGATGCGGCAAATGCGATACGTAGACGCCCGGAGCCCAGGCCGAGCGTGACGGATTTGCGAGCGGATTCACCTCGTCGTCCGCGTACGAGTCCGTATAAACGGTCACATATTTTCGAACGCCCGGCAAGCGCCAGCGAATATCGAAGCCCGTATGGCTGTCACCCGGATCGCAGCGGTCGCCGTACATGTTCGTGCAGCCGGTGCTGCTGGTGCTGAAGAGGCTCTTAAAGAAGGTCCCGACGGTTACCGGATGTCCGTCGCCGCCCCAGAATGCTGAACGCGTGATGCCGACTTCGAGATCGTTCGTAATGTCAAAGCTAAGTTTCTGAGCGTTCACTTGGGGATACCGCGGCCAGAGATGTCCGGATAACTCGCCAAAGATAAATTGGGTGCGCATCTTCCCGAGGTATTTGAATACCCACGGAAGAACGATCGGCTTCGTCTGATTGAAGTTCAGCATGACGAAAGGGCCGGCGTTATCGCTGAAGGCAAAAGCAGAGTCCTGGCCTGGTCCCCACCAGAGGTTCTCGCGGCCAAAGGAATGTTCTCCGGGCCAAGCTGCACCCCGACGTACATCTCCTCGGGCTCAAAGCGAGTGAATGAGTCGCCCGAAGCTGCAGGGAGCAGAGGGTTCTGGTCCACAGCTGCAATGAATTCACGCGTTGGCAGCGAATACGACGGCGCGCCCGCCGAATACTGCAGCTCACCACGCAGGTCAAATGAAAAAGCGGTTGAAATTCGCGTATGCCGACGCGCCGGTATCGTTGTTGAATCCCTTGTAGTAGGGGCGCCCATAGTTGTTGACGATGGTCTGTCCGAAGTGATAACTGTCGGCCAGAGGCGTGCCGCCTATTCCCGTAACCGTCGTGTATAACGACTCAAAACGAACGCCATCGGCATCGTCCTCCTGTTTATCGTTCAGCTCGGTATCGAGATCACCGATCATCTTCAAGGCTTCTTCATCCGCTGCCGTTTCCTGCTTGGAATCCACGCGTTGACGAACGATTGCCGTTGCCTCGCTGACCTGGCGAGCACATTCGTCCCGCGTCCAGGGCGCCATATTCGAAAACTGATCCGGTATGTATCCCATGCCCGCAAGCCGATAGAGAGCCGGATAGATCCAGCTATCCAACGGGACGAACACCGAATCAAAGCCGGTTGCTGCCGGGCGAGTGTCGATCGGGGGTGCAGCACATGCAGCCACGGTATAGAAACCAAAGACCGCAATGTTCTTGAGCACAGGTATTTTGGGCATGGTCAAGCGAGTTCTACAGTAAATATAAGCGAGAGTACAGAACGGCCGCGATAAAGGCGGTCGATTTGGGCGATCTGCAACGCATTCGGCGGAATTCAGCATCATTCCTGTTGGACGACACGGCACAGGGCCAGAAAAGGAGTTGCCGGAAGCCTAGAGGCTTCTGTCACCAGATCCTCGGCCGAGGATACGAAGGCATGCCTCTCGTGAGCTTTTATATAGTGGAAGCATTTGAGAAGTGCGATCCGTGCAACTTTTCTGGCCCTGCTGGTTCTGGTTCCACCGATCACGGCATCCGATATAGCGGTTGTCGTGGATGTTTCGGGTTCCATGGCGTCCTACGGGAACTGGCAGCCGGATGTTCTTTCGCTGGCCGAGGCTATCCTTTCCGGAAACTCTGTATCCGGGTTGAATTTTGACCACACCGAGCCCGTCGATGCGATTAGCGAGTTCAAACTCGGATCCGGCGATAGTACCCAGTTTTTGAAATTCGGCTCGGCGAAGCGTGACGCCTTCCCGTTCTTTGCCGATATAAAACGGCTCGAGAATTTATCGGAATTGCGAAGTCAATTTCCGATGAGCAGGGGCGAGTTTCGTGATCCGCACACAAATAAGGATTTAGCCATTGCGGTCGGTTCGCGGCTGGCCGGGAATCCTCCCGATCGCCTGGTGATGATCTCCGATTTTCTAATTGACTCCGACGTCGATCCGGCGCAACAGCGTTTTGTGACCGAGTTTCAAGCTTCGTCCAAAATTGAGACCCCTGTCATTTTCACCTGGAAACAAGATCGGCGGGTGCAGGTGAAGTTGATCGTGACATCGATCAAAGAAGTAAGCGGCAACGGCGCTCCGCCCGCGGCGCCGGCCTCGACGGCGAGCGTCCACATCGTCGAAAGCCGCGTCTCGGCTGACTCGGACAGGATCTATTTTCGCTGGCAAGTGCAGCCGAGCGTCCCGGTTCATTCGTTCCGACTGCTTCTCCGAGACGCAAAAACCGGCCGGATCGCGAAAGAACAGGGTCCACTGGCCGCCGTGTATTCAAGCATGATCGAAGCTCCTCACGCGGGCGAGTATTCGGCTATTGTGACCGCCAGTTTCGAGGATGGATCGCAGATCCAGTCACGGCCGGTAATCGTCACGGTAAAAGGGCGGAACGGCGGGGTTGTCGCCATCGTACTGATTCTTGCAGCCGTAGGAGCGGGTGTTTGGTACGCCTCCGTGCGCGGCCAGCGCCGCGCTATCGAACGGAAGGGCCCAGTCAAGGACGAGGAGGATGATTAGATGCTGTTAGATCGGCTGTACAGCTATCTCACGAACCCGCCGGTTATCTCTTCCGTGCTGGACTGGTTGCTGGCAGTCGCATTTTTGATTCTTCCCTGGATCATTCTTCTCTGGTTTCTTGCCCTGCTCATCCTGCGGTTTTGGAGCAGGCGCGCGGTTTTCGGGATTGAAGTCGCGGTGAAACTGGCGTACGCGTGGTCGGCGCTAATTGTGGCGCTTTTCTTTCTTTTCGACGCGATACTGCTGCTGATTCTCGGCCGCGTGCCGAATTGGACGGCGGTGATCCCGCACTTGACGTTTATTCTGCTGAGTCTGGTGGTCCTGTTCCGTAGCCGCAGCAGCGCGAAAGGTGAGCTACGCGCGGCGCAAGTGCCGCTCCGGGTCGCGCAGCAAGGAGGGCGCTCTTGAATATACGGCCATCTGTTGTGCTGGGTGTCGGCACAACCGGCGCGCATGTGCTTGCTAACATCGAGCGGATTTTCTATGAGGTGCTCGGCGACACGAAGCTGGATTTGTTCCGGCTGCTAGTCATCGAGACGGACACGGCAAAGCGCGAGTCGGAACGTGCGCCCGGAGGGGCGTTAACCCACACCGTCGATGCTTTCGAAGGCGATATCGGGCATGCGATCAGCAATCTCTCGCATTTCCTCGGCTCGGATTTCGATTGGTGCCCGAGGGGCCTGGATATCGGGCCGGGCCGCGGCGCGGGGAACATCCGAGCCGGCGGCCGATTGATGTTTCACAGCAAATACCCGACGATTCAGGCGGCGATACAACGCGCCATGGTCGAGACGACGGAGAATGCCGGGAAAACGGCTACAATCGCCGCGATCCAGCGGCTGTTCCAGGCTAGAGGTCTTGAAACTCCCGCAGGCGTGGTCGAGGGTGGTCACAGCGTTGTTTACGTGGTCGGCACGCTCGCGGGCGGCACTTGCTCGGGGATGTGCGTTGATCTGGGATATTCGATTCGGCAGATCGATCCGCAAGCCGAAAGAGTTGGTATTTTCTTTGTTCCGGATTTCAATGCTTCTGACACGTTTCGCCAGAATGCCTGGGCGGCGCTTAAGGATCTGGAATATTTTATCGATCACCCGGATGATTTTCGCGCCGTCTGGTTTAGCGAGCAAAGGACGCGCCTTCCGTACACGCGCGGGCGGGCAAAGCCATACGACCGGATTTATCTCATATCAAGCCTGAACCAATCGGGACAGATCCGGTTAACGTATCGCACAGACGCGCAGGCGCCTCTGGTAGTGATGGCCGGCACAATGCTCGCGGCGGACCTTCTGGGAGGACACGCCCTTCGCGCCGGGCGTCTGGTGAACCTGAACCAGCATGTTACCGGTGACGAGAAGCGCAGAACGTTTCTGAACCTGAATCTGCGCGCAATTAGTTATCCGAAGTACGAGATCTCTGAAGCAGCAGCCTGTAAGGTGGTCGCAGACAAGATCTGTGCGCATTGGCTGAGTACGTCGGAGTACACCAACCGAGCCGGGATTTCTGCGGCCATTCAGGACGAGAATGAACGTGCTCGCGGGAGGGAGTTCTGGAATAACAAGTTTGGATCCGTGTGGCAAAGCACCGGGCCATCCGTCGATCTTCAGGATTGGATAGACAAGATGGCGAAGGGCCACGAGGAGAAGCCGGTCAAAACGCTGAAGTATCAGTTCACCAGCGACGCGCAGAACACAATTTTCAGTAAAGTAGCGCAAACCGGAGCCGCCCGATTGCCTGAGCTGAAGGCATTGATTGAAACTGGTCTGCGCGAGCGCGCCGACCAGTGCTTGAATTTGAGATGCCTTGAGCTGTTCTTAGAAGGGATAAAAAGCGAAATTGAGCTGACTCTCCGGTACTGGGAACAGCTGGCCATTCCCAATCGAACCACTTCCAACGCCTGGACGAGCCTGGTGGACGGTTCGGTGAAGAAGGTTCTCGCAACCGCGGGCACGCTGGTCTACCGTACCGCCGGGGCCCGATACGCGGTCTTGGACGACGGGCTCTCGGAACTCAGAACGCGGCTGAGCATGCACGTGATGACCGGAACGTTGCAGGAGACTCTGCACTGGATCGTCAGCGACCGCCTGGTGTGGCTCGCGAACCTTCGGCAAACATTGCAGGGGACAGAGGCGATGGCGAGTGAACGCGGCAATCAGATTGTCAGCCGGCTATTGCAAGACCGTAGCGGTCCGGTGCTGCGGGTTTCGCGTTCAAAGAGCGAGGGCTTCGCTCTGGAAGTCGATCAGTTGGCCGCAGAGCGCAATAACGCGATGAGCCTCCCATTTTTGGAGATCTTTGCGAAAACACGAGCGGCGGAACCGAACCGGCCGCCAAACGATCTGTTTTTGAGATTGAAAAACGAAGTGCAGCCCGAGTTGCTGCGCGCGCTTGTCAGCAAAGGCTACGTCAACATTGCGGAGCAGCTTCGGGATCAACACCAGGTCGATCAGGCCGTCATCTATTTGCGAAATACATTAGGCCTCAGCCTGGCCACTCACCCCTTTCTGCAAACCTCGCACACCGCAGTTCCGTCCTACATCATTGCGAAGGACGACGTTACGGCTCATCAGTTGGTCGAGACAATGCGCCAGACGCATGCGCCGGGGCTGCAGGAGATGGAATTGAAGCAGCTTCCGATGTTCGATCACATGGTGATTTTTTATCAGGAAGGCGCGGACATGGATCCGTCGTGCCTGGACGGAGCCGATCAATATCGAGCCAGCTACGATCAGCGAATGAAGGAAAACCCAAGCTACCTGGATCCGCTGGGCTACATGAAACAGAACTCCTCAGGTCGCATTTCCAATGCTTAAGACGGATAGCCTTCCGAGCCGGCAGGAGGAGACCAACAACAAGCTAAGCGCGGAGTTAAGGACGTTGTTTATCACTGGCATTTTGATGCTGGCGGTGTCGCTGGCGGGTTTTCTTGCACTGGTGTATGCCGGTCCGAACGAGCAGGCGCGCAACAGCGAACTGGTTTCGCCGGACGGAAGCACGGTTGGTTTTGCGGCGATCGTAGGGCCCGACCTGGCAATTGCCGACGGCGGAGCGCCGGATCGCGTGCAGATACGCCTGCCCGAGCGGAAAATGGTGGATGCAACGAAAGTCCGCTCGGAGACGTTTACGGGACAGGTGTCCTTAGCACTGTTCCGCGCGAGTCAGCAGTTTCCGGATACGGATGTGCCGCCGTTGGGGAGCGAAGCGACGGGTACGTTGCACGCCGTTACGCCCACTGGTCCCTGGACCGGAAGCGCGCAGGCGGATCAGAAGAATGGACCGATTCGTCTGCAGCCCGAGAGCGGTTTGAGTCCCGGTATGGCAATTTTTCAAGAACAACTGCTGATAGGCGTCGCCGCGGAAAGCGGCGGCCATCTGGTGCTCGTTCCCATACGCGAGTTGACTGCGAAGTTCAAAGAGATTTCGAAAGGTGAATGAAGAACCGCGATCCGCTTTCGATATACCGCCGATCGCGGCCATTTTCATCGGATCAACTTGGGTCACAATCCGGCCCCGCGTCTGGTCCGCGCTACCAGAGAACGTACGGGCGCGAATTCGCTGCATTCGCTATGAGCCGGACAGCCATTTCGAAAGCGCTTTTATCGAGGAGCTTCAACAAGCGTTAGGTGAACTCGCGCAGTTGCTCGAAGCCGGCGACGCGGGCATTTCAGTCCTGGTCGTGACGGAACTTCACAAGCCAATCGCTGAATCCAGACTTGCGCCACTCCTCAGCCGCGCCACGCCCGCTCATGTTTCATGTCCGCCGGTTTGGCTGGGCTCCCAGGTCCCATCGGGCCAATGGCCTGCTACGCCCGGCAGCACGGTTTTGCTTTCGACAACCTGGCGAGGTGGACGAGTGCAGGGCGGCGCGCTCGAGGACGCTTACCGGACGTTGGTTCTTTGTTTTCTCGCCACGGCCCGCAGCCGGTTTCGCGAAGCCAATTTCGATACCTTTAGCGACATACGCTTCGCTCCGTCTGCGCGCCGATTGCTGTGTTCGGTTGAAAGCGCAGTCATCGGCGATTTCCGCTGGCAAGCGGAAAAATGTTTAGAGTCTTCGATCGCTGGCCACTATTTCCCGCTAATCAGTAATCTTGCGGCGCAGAAGGCGCGCGAACATGCGCCGAGCGATCCGACCGGTTTGCTGCAGTTGGAGGCGTCCGATACGGTTCTCGAGCTTCAGATTGCCGAGCCGCTTCTCTGCGCGGCCATTTCCGATGCCGACGGCGTCGAAGCCGTTTGCGAGCGCCTCGGATATTGGCGGCGCCGCGCATCGGAGCCGGTAAAAAATTTGCTGGCAGAATGGATCTTGACGTTCCGGCGATGGCAAGACGAAACCGAAACACAGGTTTCAGACCGTGCGTCGGCAGAACTTGCGAGACCGTTGTTTGAATCGTGCCCGTTTCCTGCGCTGTACCGTTTCACTGCGAGGTTAACGTCCAAGAAAGGTCGGGCGGCTCGTGAATGCTGCATTCAGCGGATAGCGCGTGAGATCGCAGCAGCCAAGCGCGCGCAACTGGACACCGAACACTACGATTTCCTTCCGAGCGATTGGGGGCCGACTCAACGCGCCGGCTTTCTGGCGGCTGCCTTTGAAAGCGATGACGTGAAAAGTGCGTTTGTCACGCGGCATTTTCCCGAGGAAATGCTGCGCGACCTTCGTGACGAAGTACTGCTGGCGCCCGGCCGCTCCGCTGCGCTGTATTGGTTGCAAATCGAATGAGCCCGAGCCAAATTTTTGCGATAACGTTCCTGGTTGCCGCGGTGATTTCGGCGGTGGGGTTGGCGTACCTGATCCAACGCTTTTTCCAGCTGTACAGTTTTCGGCGAAACGTGGAAAGCCTGCCGATTGGAAGTTTCCCGGAAGCGGTTAATCTGCCTGATGTGTTTGGGCCGCGCTCGGAATATGGGAGAAGTGCGGCGCAGTTCATTGAAAGCTTCCAACGCGCAGATGCCAACCGGGTGCTTTCCTTTTTTAACGTCGACAGACAAGCCGGACCTCTGGTGCAGCATCTGCGAACCAGCGCTTCCAGTTTTCGTGCATCGGCGGGGCTGTTGATTTTGATGGCGCTTGTCATTACGCTGTTGAATCTGCAGGGCGCAGTCTCGCGCCTCGGCCAGACGTTCAGACAACTTTCCTCAGCGACTCACGTGCAGTCCGGCGGACAGGATGACGAAAAGATCGTGAATGAAGTGCAGGGGACGATGGGGAATGTCGCGATGATTGCGTCGAACGCATTTGCAGTCAGCGGAGTAACAGTGTTGGGGGCGCTGCTTCTGCTGTCGGGCTCCCTGCTGGTGGATGTTCAGGCACGGAAAGGGCTGAGAGGGTTCTTGTCGTGGGCGCATGGAACTTACGCCGCCCGGGTGATTGAAACTGGAAGCCGAGGCAGTGTTGATCAGAAGGCTGACTTTTCCGACGCGATCACAAACTTTAAGTCGCTGATCGACTCGTTCGCCGAAGTAACGGGAGAGCTGTCGGTACTCGGCGAATTCCGTACGGAACTGAGTGAGGCTGTCAGGACGATCAGCACGGCGGTTGATCGATTGCCGGCGACGATTCAGTCGAATATGAGCTCGCTGTCCACGCAAGTGACCCGCGAAATCGCTGAAGACCTGCGCAATCAGTACGAGCTTTTGAAACGACTCCTCATGGCGTACGCGGACCTGGGGCTAACGGTTAAAAAAGTTGAGGAGTTCAACGAGCGGCTGGTAAATCAAAGTTCCGCGGCATCGGACGCCATTCAGAAACTGGGTACAATTCCGGAGAATACGTATCACCTGGCCTCAATTGGCATGTCGCTCGCAGGCCTGGTTTCGGAGTTGAACGCTAAAGTAACCGACTTACCCTCGCTGGATATCAAGACCACATACAATGCGCTTACTTCCTTAAACGGAGAGCTTGACCGGGCGCTGACGAACATGGAGTCTGCGCGGCAGGGGATGGAAAGCCGCGATTCATCTATCGACCTGGCGCTCAAAGACGTCAGACGGCAGGTCGCAGACCTGGTTGGTCATCAGGACGCCACGCAGAGGGCGCTGCTCGAAAACGTTCGAAGTGAGTTAAGCCGCCTGCAGCAGAAGCTGGATGGTCTGGATAGCTCACTGAAAGCCAGCTACCAGCAGCAGATGAACCAGATTCACGACCAGTTGAAACAGATCAAAAATCGCACCATCCTGGACTTGTTTAGAGGTCGTCGTGGAACCAGAAATTGACACCTACGCGGACGAGAGCGTCGGGTGGCCCAGCTACGTCGATTTCTTGTCAACTTTTTCGTTCGTGCTGTTCATATTTATTGGGTCGCTGCTGTTTTTGATGTATGGCCAGTTGGGCGACCGGATCTTTGCCGCCAAAGTGAAGCATTACATTGAAACTCTGAAAGGGCAGGGAATTGAGGTCAGCGTCGAAGGACGAAAGATCAAGTTTGATTTGAGGCGCGAAGTCGACTTCGCGAATAATTCGGCAGCCCTGGAAGAGCGGCACAAACGCTATCTGAGGCGAGTCGGACAGGCCCTTCCCAAAGGATTGCAAACGGCTGGCAATTGCAAGGTGGTCGTGGTTGGAAAAGCCGACGCCTCGAAGTTCAAAGACGATCCGTTCGGCAACTGGAGCCTTTCCGCCAAACGCGCGCTAAACGTTTTGCAATTTTTGTACGACTGCCCCGATTGCGGCTATGGACCGGAGATGCGGAAATATCTGGTGCTGCTGGGCGAAGGCGACGTTGAATCGCGCAAGCCCGGCGTGGACGATCGGCGAGTGGACCTTGAAATCGACTGCACGCAAGAGGTCGCCCGACGATGATGGGGCCGCTGAAGTGGTTGATGCTCGAACGCCGCCGCCGCCGGTTGCGCATCCATGTATTGCGGCAACAGGAGCATCTGGCATTGCTTCATCCAATGGGTCCAAGCCGGAAAGTCAAATTGCAAGAAGAACGCGAGTTGTTGAAGCGAATGGTCAGTCAAGTGGCTAAGACCGTGAGCACTGCAGGCTGCGACGAGATGGCGCAAACACTTGACACGTCACGCGCGCGGTGCGACCAAATGATGCAGCAAGAGGCGGAAATCCGCTCGAGATTGAGCGCGGCGGATGCAAAAGCGGAACGGTACCGGGAACTTGCTGCGGCGTTTCCTGCGAAGTCCTTCAGCGAAGACGCGCGGCGCAGACGGAAAACAATCACGGCTGCGATTAAGGGCTTCTGGCGGGCAAGGAATCATCAGATGGAACAGCAGTTGCTCGCAAAGATTGAAGCGCAAGCGGCAGCGCTCGAGCAAATGGTAAAGGAAGCGCGGACTGTGCAAAACGCGATTCCCGGATTAGCACAGAAATTCGCCCGATTGCCGCAAGATGAGATCGCCCTCAATATCGGTACCGAAGAACTTTTCGACGAAATACAGGCAACTTTCATGCAGGTGCAGGCAGACGCCGAGCGCGGAAACTATCACAAAGCACACCAGCGGCTAGCGGCTTTAGACGGGCTTATGGAAAGGCTGTTGGCCGGTCTGGAACGGCGCCGGGCCCAGGCGCGAGAGCAGGTGGACCTATGGCTGAACTGCGCGACTGTGGCGGGGAGGTTCCCGGAAATTCCGGCATTCCCGGCACGCATGCATCCGAGCGATATTGAAAAGTGGTATGCGCTGCGCCCGCTCATTGAACGGCTGGTGTTGGAAAGAGCTTCCGAGCAGCGCGCGAGGAACGCACCAAACCGGCATTCGAGTGGCGACCGGTTGCATGAAGACCATCCATTACGAGTACCGTTGGAAGCCGCCGGTGAGGACGCAAAACTGGAGGCTTTTTTGCATGCAGCGAAGATCTATGGCTAACCGGGCGTCGCCAAACTTTGGATTACATGGGTCCGAAGCCAAGAAACAAGCTCCTTGAAATTGAATTGACTCTTTTCGTAGAGCGGAAAGACGAAGGAGTACGTTTCCTGGGCGTCGGCTATAAGGCTGGCCCCATTAATGGCCAAAAACGTATAGGTCACCGCGAAGGCCGTCCGTTTGTTGCCGTCGAGAAAAGGATGATTCTGCGCGAGACTCTCCCATAACGCCGCAGCTTCCTCAATCAGATCTGTATAGTAGCCGGTTTGCGGCCGGTAAAGAGCCGATTCCAGTAAACCTTGATCACGTACGCCGTGTGAACCCCCGTACCGCTCGATTTGGTCGGCATGGATAGTGAGTACCTCCACCGTCGTGAGGTAATCGGTCATTCAGCGAGCTTCTTATAAAGAAAACTATATTTGTCGTGACTGGCAAGATAGGCGTCCATGACATGCGGACGGGGCTTAGTGTTCTTCCGCTTTTCAATAAGGTCGGCAAGCGCTTCATCCACTAGCGCCTGAAGCTGGCGGCCTTCTGTCTCGGCAAGCTTCCGTAGGGCCGCCAGAATCTCTGAGTTCACCTGAGTGGCGAATTTCTCTCGAGTCTGGCTCATGTAAAGCTAGCGTATCATGATGTATCATGAAATATCAAGTTTGGGGATGCATTGCGATACGGACCAGCTGATGAAAACGTGTGTTACTCTGTAGGGAGTAAAAAATCTAGATTAAGGTAAAGACGAGGAGTATCGTTTTTTAGCATGCCCCTGGCGGTAGAACAGAAGTCACAGATTGTTAGCAAATACCGGATTCACAAGTCGGATTCCGGGTCGCCAGAGGTTCAAGTGGCTCTGTTGAGCCAGCGTATCCTCGAGTTGACGGAGCATTTTAAGTCGCACAAGAAAGATCATCATTCACGGCGTGGGCTGTTGACGATGGTGGCTCGGAGACGGAAGATGCTTAATTATCTCAAGGATCGTAGTCCGGAGCGGTACCAGACTTTAATTCAAAGTCTCGGCATCCGCCGCTAAGGCATTCTGCAGACGATTCTCAGGTAGGCGCAGGGCGGTCGCGAGCTACGCACATCAGGTGCCCGGCGATCGAGATTTATCCCGGCGTAACACTGCTCCGGTGAGCAGTCCTTCCCGCATTCCAAACTCTAAGTCCTCACTTAGTCCTGAAGATGGTCCGCGCGGCGGCACAAATCCGTCGTGCAATTTAGTAATGGTGTGGATCACGCATCGGGAAAGATAATGTCGCATACAGTTGAAATCGACCTATTCGGGTCAAAGATCTCTTTGGAGACCGGCAAGATTGCCAAGCAGGCCAATGGCTCTGTAGTTGTTCGCTCAGGAGATTCGGTAGTTCTTGTAACTGCCACGGCCGCCGAGAAGCCGAAGATGGGAGCGAGCTTTTTTCCGCTCACCGTCGACTACCGGGAGTACACGTACGCCGCCGGCAAGTTTCCGGGCGGCTTCATCAAAAGAGAAGGCCGTCCGTCCGAAAAAGAAGTTCTGACGAGCCGTCTGATTGATCGTCCTATCCGGCCGCTCTTTCCGGAAGGATATAGCCACGAAACGCAGGTGATTGCGTTGGTTCTCTCTGCCGATCCCCAATCGGATCCGGGAGTGCTATCGATCGTCGGCGCAGGCGCCGCGCTCGCAATTTCAGACATTCCGTTTCACCACGTTTTGGGTGGCGTACGAGTCAGTCTGCTGAATGGTGAGTACAAGGCCAACCAGGGCTACGATGCGGCCAAAGACGCCAAGCTGAACATTACGATTGCCGGAACGGAACAAGGCATCGTGATGGTGGAAGCCGGCGCGAACTCTGTCTCTGAGGAGCAGGTGGTGGGTGCGCTTGAGTTTGGCCAGGAATGTTGCAAGAAGATCGCCGCTGGTGTGCGAGAGTTAATGGCGAAAGCCGGCAAACCGAAGCGCGAGTTTCAATCGCCGGTTCTCGATGCAGCTATTTCGGCCAAGGTTTCCGCTGCAGTGCGAACGGAACTAACCGATGCGTTGAACACACAAAAGCACGGCAAGCTCGAAAGCTATCGCTTAATTGACGAGGCGAAAGCGAAGGCGGTCGCGTTGTTTACCGAGGAAGCCGAACAGGCAACCGCGGCAAAGAGCTTCGATGCACTGAAAGAACAGATCTTCCGCGACGAAATTTTAAAAGAGCGCCGCCGGCCGGACGGCCGTAAGTTCGACGAGATCCGACACATCTGGACCGAAGTCGGCGTGTTACCCCGCACCCACGGTTCCGCGATCTTCACCCGAGGTGAAACGCAGGCGCTGGTGACGACCACGCTCGGAACCAAGGACGACGAGCAGCGCATTGAGTTGTTCGATCTAACCGAAACGTCGAAGCGCTTCATGCTGCACTACAACTTCCCCCCGTTCAGCGTGGGCGAAGTTGGTTTTATGCGCGGTCCCGGCCGGCGCGAAATCGGTCACGGTGCTTTGGCGGAACGTGCGCTCTCGCCAGTGATTCCGGATGAAAAGAACTTCCCCTACACGCTTCGTGTGGTGAGCGACATTCTCGAATCGAACGGTTCCAGTTCCATGGCAAGCGTTTGCGGCGGCACCATGTCGTTGATGGATGCCGGAGTTCCGATCAGCTCCCCGGTGGCTGGCATTGCGATGGGTCTTGTCATCGAAGGCGGCAGCTACGGCGTACTGACGGACATCGCGGGCGCGGAAGATCATTACGGCGATATGGATTTCAAAGTAGCGGGTACTAAGGAAGGCATTACCGCGCTTCAAATGGACATCAAAGTCACCAACGTGACGACGTCCATCATGAAGGAAGCTCTGGAGCAGGCGCGCCGAGGCCGTCTCGAGATCCTCGACAAAATGCTCTCGACAATCGACACCCCACGCAGCCAGCTCTCGCAGTATGCGCCGCGCATCTACACCACCAAAATTCCAACCGACAAGATTCGCGAACTGATTGGACCGGGCGGTAAAGTCATTAAGGGCATCATCGAGCAAACGGGCGTCAAAATCGATGTAACGGACGACGGCACGGTGAATATCTTCGCGTCTGACGGCATCTCCGCTCAGCGGGCGCTGCAAATGGTAAGCGACATCGCTGCAGTTGCCGAAGTGGGTAAGACTTACTTAGGCAAAGTTGTACGCATCGCTGACTTCGGCGCCTTCGTTGAGATCTTCCCGGGCACGGATGGTTTGTTGCATATCAGCGAAATTTCCGAAAGCCGCATCAAGAACGTACGCGATGAGTTGAACGAAGGCGATCAGATCTTAGTGAAGGTTTTGGCTCTCGAGGGCAACAAGATCAAGCTCAGCCGTAAGGCAATCTTGCGAGAACAGCGCGAGAAGCTCAAGGTCGGAGCGGAAAAGGCCGAATAGCCGAACAGAACCCTGACCATAAGGGAGGGGATAAAGAACGTAGTTGTGAAAAAAGGCGGTCTTCTGACCGCCTTTTTCATTTTGACGCGTGGACGTTCAGGATGATCCGCCGGTAAGATGTCAGCCTTGGGGAGCCATCGTCGGTCACCGCCAGAATGAAATGCGCAACGCCGGTTGCCGGACAAGGAGCCGGTAATGGCAGCCACTGTGGGCGGCAGGTGGCGGTCGGCGTCACGGTGGCTTTGGGCGTTTCCGCTTCGGCGATGATGGCCGCAGCCAAGCTTGTGCCCGTTCCACCCGCCTCCGAATATTGAAACCACCGATATTGTAGTTTTTGTCCGTCTGGATCGCGGCTGCGGCCGGCGTCAAACGCGACTGGCTGTCCAATCAACGCATCGATCACAACCGGTGCGGTCCCGGATTCACCATTCACATCGACGATCGGCAGATGGTTGCCATGGGCGTAATCCGAAATCGTCCAGCTCATACGGGCGGCGAAGTCGTTTTGAAACGCTTCGCGCCAGCGCCAGATTGTGGCTTGATCGGATATGTACTGTCTGCCATCGATACCGGCTACGGTGTCCTGCGAAGTGACACGTGAAAACAGATCGCCGCCCTGCGTCCAGATGGCATGAGTTTCGCCATAAGGCTGTCGATAGACATACCGTCCACCCCACCCGCCCCAATCGGGCCGGCGATACGCGTTGAGGCCGTTGTCAATCAAGTTTAGCCAGGAGGGAGTGTCTCCTTCCATAATGAAAAGGAATCGCGGATACAGCTTGCCGAGCGTTCCCTTCCCGCGGATGTTGGTATCGAGCCATTCATTCGTTACCACAGACGAGTTAGCGCCCGCGCCGTTGCGGTAATAGGCATCCCCGCTGATGCCCGTCCAGGTTGCGTAATAGTATTCGCCCCCGGCCGGTGTCGAAGGCTGAACAATGTAGAACAAGTCAGGAAATTCCCGTCGGATCCAGGGCCCGGCATCGTCCTGATCCGAAATTGAATACACGCGCAGCTTGTCTACAAACTTTTCAAGCTGCTGCGGAGTTCTGGTCGCCCGGACATGCAAAAGCGCCTGTGCCAGCGTATTTGTTCCGCCCCATACGCTCACCCACAGAGGACGATCGTCTTTGCGATCTGCTGCGGCGATAATCGCCTGCGCACCTTCTGACATCGAATCGGGACTGACGGCGGCCATGCCGTACGCCGTCTGACCCGTGAACACCTTTCTGTCTAACTCTTCGGCTGTTGGCCACCCTTGCTCATGCTTCAACAGATTTGGCCGAACCTGTCCGTACCCGCGAATCAATGTGCGCATCGTTTCCGGATGCACGACAGTCTTCTGCCAGGTGGACGTAGTCGCCACTAAGCCTTCAATATCGATCTGATTTGAATACAGCAGCAGGCGAACGAGCGACATCTGATCGTCCGGTTCATTTCCGATATCGCTTAGCACGATCATCCGTGGATGACCAGTGAAGTTATCGACATGCTCAGGCGGCAGCGGCGCGGCGATGAGCACCGCCGCGAAAGCGGAGCAGAAGAGTAGCCTCATGGATGAGATAAGTCGCGAACCAGAATATCGCGGAACTTCATGTTGCCGCGTCCGCCCGCGTGGAGCTGAAGCGCGATCGGTCCCTCGAACGACTTCGGCGACGGATCGGTGAAGTCAATCATAGGAACGCCGTTCAGCCGCGCGCGATAGCGATTACCCACTACCTCCAGCACATATTCGTTCCATTCCGCCATGCGCACTACCGTCTCATTCTCGGGTGACGGCCATACAATCCACCCGCGGCCGTCTCCATAGAGTCCCGCCGTATGATGCCCGATATTGCAATCGACCTCGAATTGCAGGCCTTGTGTCACGTCCGCTGTGCCCGGTTTAAAAGCGGTATGGAAGAACACCCCGCTATTGCCGTCGCCTTCGCAGCGAAAGCGCAAGGAAAGCTGGAAATCTTTGAAGGAGCGCTCCGTTTGCAGGTAGCCGTAATCCTTGGTGACGCCCCGGCCGTGGATCACGCCGTCTTCAACCGTCCAGTTTTCGTTCCCGATCTTGACCCAGCCGGTGAGATCCTTGCCATTGAATAGCGACTCCCAATCCTCTCCCGGTAACGTTGATTTTTTCTGGGCGTGCATAGCCGCCGCGCATGTGGCGAGTCCGAAAACAATCTGTGCCGTTACAGTCCCGTATCTCTTCATTCTGTTTGTCCACTCCGTACAATGCATTATGTGAATATTGGCATTATTGGCCTCGGCTTCATGGGCGCAACGCATCTCGGGGCGTGTTCGAAGTTGGAGAATCTGAAGGTTGCGGCGGTTTCCACCCGGGATCCTCGAGCTTTGGCTGGTGATCTCTCACACACCGGCGGCAATCTGAAGCGCGAAACGCCCCCGCCGGACTTTAGTCAGGCCGCGAAGTATACAGATTGGCGCGAACTCATTCTCGATTCAAATGTGGACGCGGTAGATATCTGCCTTCCAACGGAGCTGCATGAACCCGTCGCAACGGCGGCGCTCGCGGCCGGCAAACATGTCCTATGCGAGAAGCCGATGGCTTTAACTTCCGAAGCCTGCCATTCGATGCTCGCGATCGCTGAACGGTATGGGCGCATTCTGATGATCGGCCATGTGCTTCGCTTCTGGCCGGCCTACGTCTGCCTGCGAGATTTCATACAGTCAGGCGAATACGGCAGAATTCTGTCGGCCACCTTCGTTCGTCAATGCGGCATCCCGGACTGGAGCAACTGGCTGCCGGATGAAAACCGCAGCGGAGGCGCCGTTTTGGACCTGCTGGTCCACGACATCGATCAGGCGCTGGATGGTTTTGGCCACCCCCAAGCTGTGCGCGCGAAGAGTCTGGGCGAAGTGGACACGGTGGCCGCCACTTTGCTTTATCCCGACGGACCCGAAGTTCGCATCCAGGGCGGATGGTTCAAAGCCGGCCTGCCTTTTTCCATGAGCTTTCAAGCGCGCGCGGAACGAGCTTATCTGGACTATTCTGAGAGTGGTCTTTTCCTGACCGATCAAACGGGACAAAAAACGACGGTTCCCGATGACGGCGGCGATGCCTACGCCCGCCAGCTTTTTTATTTCGCAGAGTGTTGTATCAATGGACGTCAGCCCGAACTGTGCCCGCCGCAGCAGTCTGCCGCAGCGGTAGCGCTGGCCCTGGCGCTGAAAGAGTCTAGAAGACTGAATGGAGAGCTGGTGCGATGCGAACAGTAAACAAACAAGAACTGGGACTGATGTTTTGGAGTAGTGAATATCCTGAGCAGTCCATTGCGTTCGTGCAGCAGTTTCATCTGCACGCCGGCCAACTCGGATTCGGTGGAGACCTGCCGCTCGACCACATCGGGGAGCGCTGGCAGAAGGCACTCGCAAATCATTCGGATTTCGCGATCCCCACCGCGGTCTGCAGCTATCGAGGCGAGGACTACGGGGATATCGCCCTCGTTCAGCAGACGGTTGGTCTGGTGCCCCCATCGACGCGCCAGGAACGAGTCATGCGGACGAAGCAAGTAGCTGATATAGCGGCTCAGTTAGGGATTGGCAGCATCGCTTGTCATATCGGTTTCGTTCCAGCAGACCGCGAATCTGTGGACTACCGGCAGATCCGGGATGTCGTCCGGGACATCTGCGACCACAGTGCGCCGGCAAACCAGACATTCGCCCTCGAAACCGGACAAGAGCCTGCGCACGAATTACTGCACTTTATCGAGGACGTCGATCGCCCAAACCTGAAGGTAAATTTCGACCCGGCAAACATGGTGCTCTATGGGACGGGAGATCCAATAGAAGCATTAAGGCTTTTGGGTCGCCACGTGGTGTCGGTGCATTGTAAAGATGGGGATTGGCCCTCGCCCACGCGCCCCGGTTCACTGGGTGAGGAGCGGCGCCTCGGCGACGGAGCGGTGGATTTCAAACAGTTCCTGAAAGCGCTGGATGAAATTGGCTATACCGGTATTCTTTCGATCGAACGCGAGGAACCCGACCCTGGCCGGCGTCTGGCTGACATCCACCACGCCATCTCGTTTCTGAATCACCAGCTGGAGGTAAAGTAAACGGCATCCCCCACCTTTCGATGGGGTAAGTCCGGCAAACTCCCCGTGCGATAGAGGAAGGATACGGTAGCATTGGCGGGCGGACGCTCTTGCCAATGATCATCCTGCCCGAATCACATCGATTCAAACTGCTCAAATTGGCTGACGTACGTTGCTCTAAATGCAGGATTAACGGTTACCTGGGTGATTTTTGACCGCCATTTGCTGCCTGCTCACCGGACAGAGTGCCGATTGTAGGGGTAACCGAAAGCGTGGGTGCTCTACCGCCGGTAGGTGACGGGCTTCTCCGGCGAGCATGGCTAGTTGTCAAACGGTTGAAAATTCTGGTATCTCAGTATCACTGGAAGTGATGAAGATCCTTCTCGCAAAACGGTTTAAGTTCGCGCTCGCAGGGCCATTCAGGTTTGTGGCTGGCCTCACGCTTTTGTCGGTTTCACTTGCTTTGGGGCAGCCGCCTGCGACGGCCACGGTTTCTGGCGCAGCAGCGGCTTCTGCCGCAGCAACGCCTTCTGCTTCAGCAATACCGACGGATTCGGCTTCCGCCCGAAAAGTTTTAAATCAGTATTGCGTTTTCTGCCATAACCAAAAGATGAAAACGGCCGGGGTGATGTTCGACACGCTGGACACCGCAAAGATTGGTCCGGATGCCGCCACCTGGGAACGAGTCCTACGCAAGCTGAATGCCGGCGAGATGCCGCCCCCCAAACTGCCTCGGCCAAAAGCTGAAACTGTAAGCTCTTTCACGGTATGGCTACGCGGTGAGCTCGATAAGGAAGCGACGCTCCATCCGAATCCGGGTCATCCGACAATTCACCGGTTAAACCGGGCAGAGTACAGCAACGCGATTCGCGACTTACTGGCTCTCAATATAGAAACCGGCGAGAGGCTTCCGGTGGATGATAGCGGGTACGGTTTCGACAACATCGGCGACGTTCTTTCGTTGTCTCCGATGCTGATCGAGCGATATATGTCCGTCGCACGGCTGGTCGCGAGATCGGCCGTGGGTGACACCTCGGTGAAACCGGAGACGAACCTGTACGCTATCGGGAAATCCAGCCGAAAAGGCCGGGTGAGTGATGAGCTTCCTTTCGATTCGACCGGCGGTCTTTCGATTCCGTACGATTTCCCGGTTGATGGCGAATACGTTTTCAAGATGAAGACGCCGGCGTCCGTCCTGGTGTCGTCAGAAGGCTTTCCGGCCGACCCCCACTTTTTCGAAGTTCGGGTACCGGTGAAAGCGGGCATTCGCAGCATCGGCGTCACGTTTCAAGCCGAAAATGAATTGCCGGAATCCGTCGTGGTGCCCTCTCGCCGTCCGGCCGCTGGTACTCCCGGGCCGCCCACCATAGCCAAAATGGACGTCCGCCTGGACGGAGCACGATTGAAGCTGTTTGATGTACCGCATCTGGGGTCGACGGCCCAACTGACGAGCTTGATGATTTCGGGCCCTTACAACGTTACCGGTCCCGGCAACACTCCAAGCCGAACAAAGATTTTCGTGTGCTCCGCAAAAAGTGCCCGGGAAGAAGAACCGTGCGCGCGGAAAATTCTGGCAAACCTGGCTCGTTATGCATATCGCCGGCCGGTGACGGATTCGGATTTGACTCCGCTTCTAGCGTTTTACCGGAAGGGGCGGCAAGCGGGCAGCTTCGATAAAGGCATTGAGCGAGCACTCGCGGTGATGCTGGTCTCTCCGGATTTCCTGTTTCGCATTGAGCGGGATCCGACGAATGCGGCTCCCGGGACCGTGCATCGCCTCAGCAATTTTGAACTGGCATCCCGGTTGTCGTTCTTTCTGTGGAGCAGCATTCCCGACGACGAGCTGTTGAACCTTGCCGCGAAAGACCAGCTGTGCCAGCCGGCGGTTTTGTCCGCGCAGGTCACACGGATGCTGGCCGATCCGAAATCGAAGGCCTTCATCAGCAATTTCGCCGGGCAGTGGTTGTATTTGCGCAATCTTGCTCAAGTCCGGCCCGACCCCGACATGTTCCCGGATTACGACGCTTCCTTGCGCGACGCCTTTGAGCGTGAAACGGAACTGTTTGTGGCTGCGATCATTCGGGAAAATCGGCCTGTAACCGATCTGCTGTCGGCCAACTTCACCTATATGAACCAGGAATTAGCGCGGCATTACGGGATTTCAGATGTTTACGGCTCGCAATTCCGGCGGGTGGTGCTGAACAACGAAAATCGCGGCGGTTTGTTGGGGCAGGGCAGTATTTTGACGGTGACGTCCTATCCGAATCGAACATCCGTCGTGCAGCGGGGGAAATGGGTTTTAGAAAATTTGTTGGGATCGCCACCGCCGCCTCCGCCGGCCAACGTTCCAGCTCTCGAAGGCCATTCAAAAGATGGGAAAGAACTTACGGCGCGCCAGCAGATGGAGCAGCATCGCGCGAATCCGGTGTGTGCGTCCTGTCATGCCCGGATGGACCCCATCGGGTTCGCGCTCGAGAACTATAACGGCGTGGGCATTTGGCGCGACAAAGACGCCGGAAGCAAGATCGATCCAAGCGGAACGCTATCCGATGGAACCACATTCCAAGGTCCGTCCGGACTGCGACAACTGCTGCTGACGAAACTGCGCGGTGAGTTTATCGAGACGTTTACCGAAAAGCTGATGACGTACGCGCTCGGCCGGGGTTTGGAATACTATGATAGGCCAGCGGTTCGGAGTATTGCGGCCGAAGCCGATCAACAAAACGATACGGTCACTGCGTTCATTCAAGCGATCGTGAAAAGCCAACAGTTCCAGATGAGGAGAACTTCTTAGATAATGTTCATTTCTCAAAAATCAATACCTCGCCGCACGCTGCTTCGCGGACTCGGGGCGACTATTGCTCTTCCTCTTCTGGACGCTATGGTGCCGGCATTGCGAGCAACCCAGCTGACAGCCGCGAAGCCCGCAACTCGACTCGGTTTTGTGTATACGCCAAACGGCATCATCCCCCGCGGATGGCTGCCAAAGACCCAAGGCGCGAACTTCGAGTTCATGCCGACGATGAAGGCGCTCGAACGGTTCCGCGACAAGCTTCTGGTGGTTAGTAATCTCGCCCAGGTAAACGGGCGCGCTCTCGGTGACGGAGCGGGCGATCATGCGCGCGCAGGCGCGACTTGGCTGACGGGTGTTCACCCGCATAAGACGGAAGGCTCCGATCTGACGGCTGGAATCTCCATCGATCAGATCGCGGCCCGCGAATTCGGTAAACAGACGCAACTCGGGTCGCTCGAAATCGGTCTCGAAGAACCAACCCTCGCCGGCAACTGCGATAGCGGTTATAGCTGCGCTTACACCAACACCGTTTCCTGGCGCTCGCCCACGACGCCGAATCCGGTAGAAGTTAACCCGCGCGCTGTGTTTGAGCGCTTGTTCGGCGACGGCGAAAGCACCGATCCGAAGGCTCGGCTGGTACAGATGCAGGAAGAGCGCAGCATTCTCGATTTCGTCCGGCAGGACATCAGCCGGCTGGAACCAGGCCTGGGAAGCCGTGACAAGAACAAACTTAGCGAGTATCTGGACGGCATTCGCGACATCGAGCGCCGCATTCAGCGCGCCGAAGAGCAAAGCGCCACCATGAAGATCCCGCTTATGGAACGGCCCACGACGATTCCCGACGAATTTGAAGAGCACGCCAAGCTGATGAGCGATCTGATGGTGATCGCTTTCCAGACCGACATGACGCGCGTGATTACTTTCATGCTGGCCCGCGAAGGCAGCAACCGGAGCTACCGCTCTATCGGAGTCTCCGATGGCCACCATTCGGTCACGCATCATCAGAACGATCCTGAAAAGATCGCCAAGACGCTGAAGATCGACGAGCTGCACACGCGCAGTTTCGCGTATCTGATCGATCGGTTGAATTCCACTCCGGACGGAGACGGTACGCTTCTCGATCACTCGATGGTGCTGTACGGCAGCAGCATCAGCGACGGCAATGTGCACACGCATCACGACCTTCCGCTGGTATTGGCTGGCGGGGCCGGAGTCGGCATTAAGGGCGGCCGGCACCTCCGTTTTGCGGATGAAACTCCGATGAACAACTTACTTGTCACCATGCTGGATAAAGCCGGCGTGTGCACCGAACATTTCGGCGACAGCACCGGTGAGCTGAAGCAGTTAGCGGATGTCTAGCGCCCAGGCGCGTTATTGCGGTATATGAAGGTCCGGGTATTGAGGTCTTTTGCGCTGAGCGCTGTGATGGCGCTGCTCTGCCGGGCATCCACTCTTCCTTTAATTCAGGCCGTCAAGGACGAGAGTCTGCCGGAAGTGCATCAACTTATCCGGCATCACGTTGACGTGAATGCTGCCCAACCCGACGGCGCGACCGCACTTGCCTGGGCGGCGTATCTGGATCATCCGGCAATGGTCGACGAGCTTTTGTCCGCAGGCGCGAAAGTGAATGCCGCGGATGAATACGGAGAAACGCCGCTGACTTTGGCGTGTGTGACCGGCGATCACGTCATTGTCGAGCGTTTGCTCAAGGCCGGTTCTGATGCCAACGCAGCGCGCTGGAACGGTGAAACGGCGCTGATGATCGCAGCTCGAACCGGCGATTTGGAAACTGTAAACTTGTTGCTGGCCCATGGCGCCAAAGTAAGCGCGACCGCAGCGAGTAAAGGGCAAAATGCGTTGATGTGGTCGGCGGCCGAAGGGCACGCACCCGTTGTCGATGCTTTGTTGGCTGCCGGCGCGGACGCAAAGACGGCGTCAAGAGCCGGGTTTACCCCACTTGTTTTTGCCTCCGAAAAGGGAAATCCGCAAACTGTCGCCAGCCTCATCCATGCGGGCGGCGATCCTAACTTCACTCTGCCCAACGGAATTGCTGTCCTCGAAACGGCGGTTATCAACGGGCGAACTGAGGCGGCGCGGGTGCTTATCGAGAACGGCGCGAAGGTCAACACAGCCGACAAGAAGGGCAACACATCCCTGCACGTCGCTGCTCAAATCGGTGATGCCGATTTGGTGAAGCTGCTCCTCGCCAACAAGGCCAATCCTAATCTGCATACCGAAAAGGTCGCGGCCGGCGGCAAAGGGTTTTTTCGCGTTGTGGGAGAACAGACGCCGCTACTGCTGGCCGCGCGCGGCAATCATGTTGACGTGATGCGAATGCTGATTGCGGCGGGCGGAGATCCGAAAGCAAAAGCGCAGGATGGTTCTACGCTCTTGATGGCCGCGGCTAATAGCGGTCACGTAGAGGCGGTGCAATACGCGTACGAACTGGACCCGGACTTGAAAGCGGTCAGCGATACGAAAAGCACGGTAATGCATGCCGCCGTCACCGGCTCCACGCTGACCTCTACGCAGCCCGAGATCTGCAAAGTAATTCAATTCCTGGCGGACAAAGGCGCTGCTCTGGATGAATTAGACGCCAATAACCGCACACCGATCATGGTTGCGGATATTCTTCCGATCGATAAAGCTGTCGATCTACTCACCAAACTAGTTAAAGATTCGGGCGCGACGCCTAAAGCACCGTCCAAGCGCTAAGTCGCTAATTCAGCGCGCCTGCACAAATTCATCCGTTCAGCATTCATTCCAGCTACCTGCTAGGCTACCAGTCATGTTAGGTATCGACGAGCGGGCGCTCCGGATTCTTTGGACCATCTTCCTCTTTGGAATGCTGATCGCTCTTGTATATTTCCTCCGCAGCACATTGATGATTTTTGCTTTGGCGATCTTCTTTGCGTACATGCTGTCGCCAATCGTTGTTTTCGTCGAAAGACTTCTTCCGAAGCGAAGGAACATTGCGCTCGCCGTCGTTTATTTTGGATTGGTTGGCGTGCTGGTCCTCATTAGCTTCGAACTAGTGCCTGCCATTGGGGAGCAGGCAAAAAGCCTGGCAACCCGGCTCCCTTCTCTCTTGAGTGCGGACAAACTGGCAAGCGTGCCGCTTCCACAGTTTTTGCGGCCTTTCCAGGACCAGCTAGTCTCTGGCGTGCGCTCCTATATGGATAATCTTCAGCAGCATCTTGTCGTATTTATACGGGGCGCCGGTTCGCAGATTGTTACGAGCTTAGGAGCGCTGCTGCCGGCTATTTTGATTCCAATTCTTGCGTTCTTCTTCATGAAGGACAGCGAAGCCATCCGCGTCAATTTGATCGGGTCAGTTCAGGATGGCCATGACCGCGGTCTGCTCGAACAAATCATCGAAGACGTGCACTCCGTTCTCAAAAACTATATCCATGCACTTGTCCTTCTCGCGGCTGCGGCATTTGTTTGCTGGGTGTGTTTCCTCATCGTCATGAAGTATCCGTATGAACTCTTGCTGGCGGGATGCGCTGCTGCAGGTGAGTTCATTCCGGTAATCGGTCCCTCTGCTGCTTTGATCATTATGATCGTGGTTTCCGTCGTTACCGGCTCTGGGGGAATACTTTGGTTGATTGTCTTCTGGGGCGTCTATCGCGTGTTTGCCGATTATGTATTAAATCCTTATCTGATGAGCTCGGGCATCGAGCTACATCCGCTGCTGATCCTGTTTGGAGTGTTGGCCGGAGAGACTTTGGGCGGCATCGCCGGTATGTTTTTCTCGATTCCCGTAATTGCGATTTTGCGAGTACTGTATCTGAATCTTCGCCGCGCTTATCTGCTCAGACAGCTGGCGGTTGGCGTTCGCACGGAGCCAAGAGCGGCCGGTCCCGAGCCGATACCGACCAAGGTGATTATCGAACCTTCGACTCCATCCTGAAAATACTAGTTCAGAGCAAGCCGCATTGCTTCCAGTAGAGCGCCTTCGGCCGGCCCAAGCTTTGGTAAAACGACCGCACACCCCGTAAGCTCTAAAACGTGGCGCACGAAACCATCGCGCAGCAGATTGCTCTGGAAGGCGCCGCCAACGGTGGCGACGGGCGGATGTTCATCTTCAAAGATGTGTGCATAAACGCCCTGCACATACCAGGCAAGCTTCGCAGCCGCGGCTTCGATGATTTGCATGGCACAGGCATCGCCGGTTTCGGCGGCTTGAGTGACCAGGGGAGCTAATTTCGCGATGCGTGCCCGGTCCCACTGCGGCGTGTAGAAACCATGCAGGAGCTGATTTGCTGTCGCGAACCCGGCGGCGTTCAGCAGCAAATTGGATAGCAAAGTTTGGGCGCCCCAGCCCTCTTCAGCAGCTAGCACACTTCGCACGGCCCTTTTCACCAGATCGAAAGCGCCGCCTTCGTCGCCGAAGATGTAGCCCCATCCTCCGGCGCGTGCTGTCTTTCCTTCCGCATTCCGGCCGAAGGCCATAGATCCGGTGCCCGCGATGATGATTATCCCGGGAGCGCCGGCGTGCGCGCCGGTCAAGGCAATTTCCGCATCGTGAGTGATTTTGTACCGCTGGCTGCGAATCAGCGCTCGCGTGTAAGCTTCCTTGTCCTCAGGCCCGCCGCTGAAACCCAGGCACGCGCCCGCGAAGAATAACGTGTTCACATCCAACTGCGCACTTTGGCAAGCCTCGCCGAGGCTGCCGTTGATCGCACGACTGAATTTTTCTTTGGCTTCCGCAGCGGCAACATGGTTGCACGGACCGCCGGTACCTCGTCCAATGACGTTGCCTGACTCGTCGCCGATCACTGCCGTAGTGCTTGATTGGCCGCCGTCGATGCCTAGAAAATAACGCGGCATCGGGCCGCCTACACCGCGTCGGAAATGCTGGCAAAATTGAAGTCTGTTGCGACAAGCGCGGGAGCGAAGGACGGACCGGTTTCAGCGCCGGCGACCGGAATCGGGCGGGTTAACTTTTTCGTGTTCTGTAAAACGCGTACCGGACTTTCATTCCAGCGGAAATTCATCACCGGATCGGTGACTTTGCCGTTCTCGACCAGAAAAACCCCGTCGCGCGTAAGACCAGTCACCTGCAGTGTTTGCGGCTGTAGCATGCGGATATACCAGAACCGGGTGACCAACAGCCCTTTGTCGACGCTCTTGATCAGATCATCCAGCGAGTTCTCCTGACCGACAAGCGTGAGGTTGAACGGCGCCGGTGTGGGTTGCTTTTTTGCTTTCTCCGCCCAGAACCGGTCCCAATACATGTTTTTCATCACGCCACGTTCTACCCACGGCATGCGTTCATTCGGCAGCAGGGAATCACCCCACGGTTTTGAAGATAGCTTTTTGTTGAACGGATCGCTGAGAAGAGTGATGTACTCGGGAAACAGCTTCTCGCCTACAAGCGTTTCGCCTTCGTGGCCTTTCTTGCTGAGGAAGGATTGCCCTTGTTCCGCCGAACGCGCATCAATGCCGAAGCCGAAGAAGCCAATGAGATCGCTAACCGCTGCAGGTTCCAAAATGACCGTGTACTTGCCTGCTTCGAGCTTGCGTTTTCCCGCGCCATGCAAACACTTGGACGTGGATCTGGATGCGACTTCGCCGCCATTCAGGTCTTTGATGGAAGTGGAAACCTGGGTCGCCCATCCCGAGCTGGTACCGCCCTTATTCCGCATCGTATTCGTCAGGCTCGAATCTGTGTAAGTCGTGTAGCCGAACAGGCCGGCCTTATTGCCGACCGCGGCAGCGGTGGCGGTACGCGTTGCGAATCCAGCCGCCGTGAGGTCATGGGATCGCGCGGCGTCCAGAATGGCCTTTACGTGCGGAATCATCACTTCGCCGCGAGCACTGGCCGTAAACGCGTCGAAATTATCGAGCTTTGGGTATTGCTGCGGGCCGAGGGGCGCAACGTGTTCCGGATCCGGCTGCGAAATCCGGGCTAGATCCTCGGCTTGCGCAAGGCCGCGCTGCAGGGAGTCATCTGAAATTTCACTGACAACGGCGTTTCCGCTGCGCTTGTCGGGAGTTGTGGATGTGATGGAAACTTGTTGATTTACTTGGTAGCCGGAAGTAGTGATCCCATTGTTAGCGAATCGAATGAATACACTTTCAGTCGATTGGATCTGAACCTCACATTCGGAAAGTTTGGAATAGCTGATGATCTTTTGAATCAGGGCGCGAGACTCGTTTTCGCTAATCATTTGCGCTCTCCGGTTAGTCCGTCTGCAAAACGTTGATCTGCCGAAAACGCGAAGGCGAGCAGCCATGGCTGACGGCGTTCACCTGTTCCGGTTCACCCTTGCCGTCGTTCGGAGCGCCAAACTGCTGCCAAAAACTGCGCCCGGCGATTCCATCGCACGAGTGCCAAAAATCGGGTGTCCGGCTCTGGTAGGCAACGCGCGAGAGCATGCCTACTTTCTTTCCGCCTTTGATCTGCCAAAACGCATCCCCGCCAAATTGAAAGTTGTAGCGCTGCTGATCGATCGACCAGCTACCACTGCCTTCAATCAGGATTCCGTCATCTACGCCCGAAATCAGGTCGTCCAGTGTTACATCATCCGGTCCCGGCTTCAGCCAGACGTTGGGCATGCGCTGGAATGGCACATCCGACCATGAATCGGCATAACAGCAGCCACGGCTCTCCCTTTCACCAATCAAATGCGCCTGATCGCGAATTGTCTGGTAATGGGCGAAGATCCCTTTCTCAATGATCGGAAACCGAGTCGAGCGGACCCCATCGTCGTCATACTTCACAGTGGCCAAGCCATTTTCGGTGGTTCGATCGCCGTAGATCGTGACGATATCTGTACCGATGCGGAAGTTGCCCATCTTCTCCGGAGTAAGAAACGATGTTCCCGCAAAGTTCGCCTCGTAACCAAGAGCGCGGTCAAGTTCTGTCGAGTGGCCGATACTTTCGTGAATGGTCAGGTAGAGATTACTCGGCATCAAAACCAGGTCTTTCTTGCCGGGATTCACCGGCGGCGCTTCGAGGTGTTCGACCGATTCCTCGGCAATGCGTGCGGCATTCTCACCAATGTTCAGCTTCGGAACATGCTCCCAGCCGGTCGAAAGCGGGGGCATCTGATAGGAGCGTGTTCGCGAGATTCCGCTCTGAAAATCAACCGCCACCGCACTCAGGAACGGATACACCTGAACAATGTATTGCTGTATGGACGAACCTTCGGACGATGCGAAGTATTTGTCTTCCGCGTGGAAGCCCAGCATTCCAAACGCCGTCATCACCTTCGCATTCTTCTTGATCGTCAGCGTGGCTTTGTGCAGCAACTCCAGCTTTTCGCTCACCGAAACCGAAAACGGGTCGACATCATGCGGCGATGTCCAGCGATCAATGTAAGAGTTGGTAGGCGCAAGTTCGATCGGGCTCGCCTGCAGCGCGGAATTCGCCTTCGCAACCAGGACCGCTTCTCCCGCGATCCGGCTGATTTCCTCGGGCGTTACCAGCGGGGAAGCGGCGAACCCCCATTGTCCATTGACGATGACGCGCACGCCGAAACCAAAACTCTGCTGATCGGTGACGAACGGGACTTCGTCGGTCTTGCCCCCGCCGCGCTGCGGAGAGAGACGATAGCCTGAGTATTGATCGCGATAACGATTAATTCGAATGTCGCAATAAGAAGCGCCTTGTTTCTTAGCTGTCGTAAGCGCGTTTTGCGCCAGCTTCTCTAGCGCAGGCGAGGGCTTTGTGGCGGCGGGGTCGGGCTCGCCGAAGAGTTCGGTCGCTGTGAGCAGCGAAGCCGCCGCCGCGCTCGATAGGAGAAAGCCCCGGCGGGTGAGTGAATCGCGGCTCATACAAGAGTTTTATCCTTCGCGTAACACGTGGGATCAAGCGGACACGACGCGCAGCGTGGCTTACGCGCGATACAAATCTGCCGTCCAAAATGGATGACCTGGTGAGAAAAAGAGATCCAGCGCTTCGGCGGGACAATTTTTTGCAGATCCTGTTCGATTCTAACTGGATCTTCGTTCTTCGTCAGGTCCAACCGGCGAGTGATTCGTTGCACGTGAGTATCTACGACAACTCCGGAGGCAATCCCGAACGCCGTGCCCAAAACCACGTTCGCCGTTTTACGCGCCGCCCCCGGCACAGTGAGTAATTGGTCCATCGTTTTCGGTACTTCGCCGCCGAACTCCGCGACGATTTTGCGAGCGGCGCCAATCACGGATCTCGCCTTATTGTTGAAGAAGCCAGTCGAACGAATGTCATTGGCAAGTTCGTCTTGCGAAGCGCCGGCGAATGCTTCCACGCTCGAGTATTTCTTGAACAGCCCCGGCGTTACCTTGTTCACGCGCTCGTCCGTACACTGGGCAGACAAGATTGTCGCCACTAGCAGTTCCCAGGCATTGTGATGATGGAGCGCGCAGGTAGCCTTTGGGAACATTCGATCCAGTTCAATAAAGATACGTTGCAGTCGCGCTTTGCGTTCGGCCGCCGTCTTCGGTTTGGGTACCTTTTTGGGCGGCGTTACCTCGTGAACCGGTGTCACCTTCGCTGTTTCGATGGGTGTTTCCATTGAAATTTCCAATATGGAAAGCCTCAGAATACCGCAGAGAGATCGACTTCAGCCCAACTTTTCTGGTTGCAAACGCTTCCGTGCGGCATCTCAAAAACGAGAATGCGTGTTTATACCCTGCAGTGCAAGTTGCTGTCCGACTCGAGTATCACTGATACTTTCCGCGTGTTTGAAGATCCATACAATCTGGCCAAAATAACACCGTCCTGGCTTCGTTTCGAGGTAACTTCGAGAGATCGCGTCGCGATGTCGAAAAATGCCGAGATCACCTATCGCATTCACTGGCTTGGGATGAGTCTCCATTGGAAGACCATCATTCGCGAATACCGGCCGCCTGTTCTTTTCGTAGACGAGCAAGCGGAGGGTCCATACCGCCTTTGGCAGCATCATCACACTTTCCAGGAAACCGAGCAGGGCACACTGATTGGAGATCGCGTTGATTATGCGCTGCCGGCGGGTCCGTTCGGGCAGATCGCGCATGCACTTCTGGTGCGGCGACAATTGCTGGCCATCTTCGAATATCGCCAACGGGAAATCGGCAAATTACTCGGCAGCAAAACAACGCAAGTCTTGCCTCCCATGATTGAGGTCAAAGCTTAACGATTTTGGGCGACTTGAAGGACTTTAAGGCGTTTCGGGTATCGACAATCAGCTTGCCTGCCTCCACGACTTGCGAGTAATCGACGTTGCTATGGTCGGTGACGATGACCACGCAATCCGCCGACGCCACAGCAGTTACTGCGTCCTCCGAGCGTAAGGTGGTATCCCCGATCTTGAGCGTTGCGACGTAAGGATCGGAAAAGCTAATATGCGCGCCGCGTTGTTTCAGCAGCAGCATGACGTCCAGAGCAGGGGATTCACGTGTATCGTCTATATCGCGTTTGTAGGCTACGCCGAGGATGTGGATGCGGGAGCCGCGCACCGGCTTCGCCACGTCATTTAGCGCGTTTTGTATTTTCTCGACCACAAATTCCGGCATGTGGCCGTTGATATACCCGGCGAGCTCTATGAAACGCGCCTCGAAACCAGACTCTTTGGTTTTCCAGGAGAGATAGTAAGGATCTATCGGGATACAGTGACCGCCGAGACCGGGACCGGGGTAAAACGGCATAAATCCGAAGGGCTTGGTAGCAGCGGCGTCAATGATCTCCCAGACATCGATGTTCATGTGGTGGCACATGAGGGCGAGCTCGTTTACCAGACCGATGTTGATCATCCGAAATGTGTTTTCGAGTAGCTTTACCATTTCAGCAACACGGGTGGAACTTACCGGCACGACGGTCTCGAGCGCCTGCCGGTAGAACAAGGCGCCCATCTCGGTGCAGGCAGCTGTAATCCCGCCCACCACTTTGGGAATGTTGCGAGTATGAAACTTCGGATTCCCCGGATCCACGCGCTCCGGCGAAAAGCAAAGGAAGAAGTCTTTTCCCACGATTAATCCGGATTGCTCGAGTTTCGGCAGCACCAATTCATCAGTTGTTCCCGGGTACGTGGTTGATTCCAACATGATCAGCAGACCGCGGTGCATATGTGCAGCAATGGCATCCGTCGCGGCTATCACATAGCTCATATCGGGATCTTTCGTCTTGCGCAGCGGAGTTGGTACACAGATATCGATCGTGTCCAGCGTCTCAATTACGCGCACGTCGGATGTCGCCCGAAGCTTTCCGCTTTGCACCAGCCGACCGAAAAGATCGGCCGGCACATCTTTGACGTACGATTCTCCCGCGTTGACCTGATCTACCTTGGATTGCTGAACGTCGATGCCGATGACCTCAAACCCCGCGGCGGCAAACTCAACCGCCAGCGGCAGTCCGACGTAGCCCAACCCGAGTACGCCGACCTGGGCGGTCTTCGTCCGAATGCGCTCCCGTAAAGTACTTACCGCATCAAACGTCGCCTGCGGCGGCGCCTGTGTTTGCTGAGTCAAGGTAGTATTTGCCTTCCGCTATCAATTCTGCTGGCCCGGTTAAATATACGCTGGAATCCCAACGGATCGTAAGCGGACCTGCGGGCGTCAACACTTTCACCGGGCTTTCCGCCAACCCGCGCTCGATGGCGGAAACTGCCGCTCCGGTGGAGCCCGTGCCGGAGCTTCTGGTCTCGCCAGCGCCGCGTTCGTAGAAGAGAACGTCAATCGTGTGACGGTCGAGAATGCGGACAAACGAGACATTCGAGCGATTGGGGAATCGCGAATGGCGCTCTGCCTCCGCGGCAGCGTCCCGCCAGTTTTGCGGTACGTCATCGACGAAAATAGCGCACTGCGGATTGCCGACATTCAAGATTGTCGCGTCGAACCTTGCGCCGGCGAGTTCCATTGCCGAGCGTAGCTCTTCCACCCGGGGCGCCCCCATATCCATTTCGAAAACAAACCTGTTTCGTTCCTGCGAAACAAGCCTGAGCTTTTTGACACCCGCTGCCGTCGTGACAGAAATGAACGGCGGATAAGCTAAACCTTTTAGCAGCGCGAATGCCGCCGCGCAGCGCGTGCCATTGCCGGAGATTTCCGCTTCGCTGCCGTCCGAATTGAAGAGGCGAGTGCGAATACCGCCTGACTCGGGCCAGATCAACATCCATCCATCAGCGCCTATCCCGGTGTTTCGCGCGCAGATACGGCTCGCCGCTGTTGGAAGTTCGACCCCACCCGCCTCCGTCCCCAAACTAATAATGAAGTCGTTTTCGGCTCCATGGAATTTAGCAAAAGGAATCACATTCATGGCAAACGACGATAGATTTCGAGATTGGGAGCGCCTGGCGTCCTGATTTCGTATGTCAACTGGTAACCCGTGTTTGCACCTTGATTTAACACTTGTGATAACGCGCCGCCCTGCTGCGCGACGGCCCAGGCGTCTGGACGAAAAAGGTCGGGCCTTCTGCTCCCGACCATCCACGCCGCACCGTTTCCGATACTGATAGTCTCTCGCAGCGGCAATCGCGCTTTACAGTAAACCCCCGTCACATCGCCGAAGTCGGTGAGAATCCCCTCTCCCGGCCAGTAGTGAGAGGTCAGAAATGCGGCCGCATTTTCCGTCCAGGCTCGGCGCGCAACGGAATTGATTTCGGATTCCTTCCAACAAATCCAGTTCGAACGGTTGAGAGGAAACAACCAGGACAGAGTCGCGAGAACCGGAAGAACGATCCCGAACCGGCGCCAATGATTTGGAATAGCCAGCACGATTGCGCCGCAGGCAAATGCCAGAAAGACAACGACAGCCAGGCCATAACGCGTGTTGTAGTAGCCGTGCGGATAGAATTGCGGAACAAAAATCGGATTTTGCGAGGAGTGAATACTCCAGACGTAGAATGCAGGCGTCAGGCAAAGGAACAGGTTTGCGGCAATGGTCCGAGTCCGGATCGCGCAAACAATGCCAGCAATGCCTAAAACGCAAAGCGCCGATCCGCTACACAATTGACCGGCCTTGCAGTAGTACATGACGGCGACTGGCCAATCGTGAAACCCTGGATAAGGTCGTCCGCCCTGGATAGCTTTTGCAGAATAGGGACCATTGAAAAAATCCAGTGCATTGCCGGTCTCATACCAGTTGTGGGCCATCCAATACACGGGCGCGAGACTCGCCATCAGACCGAACGCAATAAAGACCAGCACGCGGCGGCGACGCGCCGCGGCCGCAAGCCAGAACGCACAAAACGGGATCAGAAACCAGCCATCGTATCGGGTCAGACTCATCATCCAACATGCAAAGACGCCGCATACAACCCAGCCGAGCCGGTTGGATATTCGGAAACGCGCATAGCAAAGCAGGAACAAAGCAAGCGCCGCGAAGAAAACGACTTCAGTCATTGGGATGGATGCGAGATAAAGGATGTTCGGGTTGAGCGCAAAACAACCCACAACCGCTGCCGCGGCGCGCCAGTCCTGGTAGATTGACCGCGCTGCAAGATAAAAACAAGTGCCGGCAAAGACGAAGCACGCCGCTACGGGTATTGTTCCGGCGAGACCGGTTGACCATAACGGAGTGGAACCGACAAATGGGAGGCACAGCACGTGAAGCAAGGGCAGCCAGACGTTGCCCAGTTGTTCATATCCGGGTGTCGCCGAATCGACGATAGAGCGGCTGATGTTCAAGTGCGCCTGGGCGTCGCCATAGTAAAGGACATACCCGTGGGTTACGAACCAGGATGCGGCGGTTACGATAACCAGAGTAAGTGCAAAGCAAACGATCAGGCCTTCGGCAAAGACGCGCCGCGGCTCAGAACGCCGTGAAGCGGCGAAATTCGTCAAATCGCTGGTCAATGTCTTTCCTGGTTAACGTGCGAAAGCGATCCACCCCGAATTCTTCGCAGCAGAAACTTCCCATCACGGAACCATAGATGACGGCGCGATGCAATTCGTGAATATCGTAGTCGTGGGTCAGGTCAAAACCGCGTTCACAAAGATATCCTACAAACCCCCCGGCAAAGCAATCTCCGGCTCCGGTAGGATCGAATACATCTTCGAGCAGATATCCCGGAACCATAAAAAGCGTGCCGCTATTGAAGAGCATCGCCCCATGTTCGCCTCGTTTGATGACAAGAGTACGCGGCCCCATATCCAGAATTTTGCTGGCCGCGCGGCGCAGATTCTGCTCCTGAGCCAGCATTCGCGCTTCGCTGTCGTTGATCAACAGGAAATCCCAATCTTTAATCGTTTCCAGAAGGTCTTCACGATACTGCGAAATCCAATAGTTCATGGTGTCTCCGCCGGCAAACCGAAGATTCGACATTTGCCGAAGAACATTCCGCTGCAGAGAAGGCTGGATGTTACCCAAGAACAGATACGGATGGTCGATGTAAGTGGCGGGGAGCTTCGGCTGGAAGTCCGCGAAGACATTCAAGTCGGTCTGCAATGTCGTCCGGTCGTTCATGTCGGCTGAGTAAACGCCGGACCAAAAAAAGGTTTTTCCAGGCGCCTGCTCCAGACCTTGTAAATCGACGCCATGATTCGAAAGAAAGCGCCGGTCACCTTCTTCAAAATCATCGCCAACTACGGCCACAATAGAAGCTTTTGTGAAGTAACTTGCGCTGAGTGCAATGTACGTGCACGCGCCGCCGAGTGTGCGCTCCTTCTTTCCATGGGGTGTTTCAATGCCATCGTAGGCCACTGATCCGATAACGACTAAAGACATTGTCCAACAGTGTACCCGGCGCTGAGTTTAGCATTGGTACGTCGATACAATGGAGTGTGGGTTATCATCACGAGGGTCCGTTTTCCGACCTGCTCGGTGGAGTTATAAACATACTTGGCGTATGGTCCATGCTCTATTTGGGCCGCTCAATTGGCCTTCCGAAGCGGGTGAACTATTGGATCGCCGGCGTCGTAGGCTTCATTTTTTTCCTTCTGGACCAGGTTTTACCCGCCCATGTTCCGTTTGTGACTCACGCGTCCCGCAAGGTGTTCGGCGAATCGTGCTTCGCTCTCTTTCTTGCCTGCATCGCCTGCGCCGTTCTGGTTGCGTTGCGCCGGCGCGTCCCGGTTTTTCACGATGACCGCCGAAAGTTTCTAAAGATTACGACCGCCGCCGTATGTGCCGCGCCTGCCTTGGTATTAGGCTACGGCATTGTTACTAGAAAAGACTTTCATGTTAACGAGGTGGACCTGAAGTTTCCCCATCTTCCTGCCGACCTGAATGGGTTGAGAATTCTCCAGATCAGTGACATCCACCTGGGACCGTTTTTTCAGCCGGCGGACTTGGTTCGCGTCGTCGATGCTGCAAATGGGCTGCGGCCGGACCTTGTGGTCGTAACCGGCGATCTGATCAGCGATAAATTCGATCCGCTGGACACCTGCCTCCATGAATTGAAGCGGCTGCGGAACGTTTCAGGGATTTGGGGCTGCATGGGAAATCACGAACTGTACTCTCATCTGGAGGCTTACACCCAGCGCAAAGGCCGTGAACTGGACATCTTTTTTCTCCGGCACCAGTCTGAACTCCTTCGCTTCGGAAACAGCCGGCTCAACCTGGTCGGCGTCGATTATCAGCCTTATGGACCTTATCTGCACGGCGTCGAAGAACTCGTCTCGCCGGGAGACTTCAATCTGCTGCTGGCGCACACGCCTGAGACGTTCCCGACAGCGGCTCAGAAGGGTTTCGACCTTACGCTCTCCGGTCATACACACGGCGGCCAGCTTAATTTGGAATTATTTGGAACTAACTTCAATGTGGTCGATATGAAGACACCGTACACGAAAGGGACTTATCACTTGTCCAATTCCAGCATCTATGTAAACTCGGGACTGGGGACTATTGGATTACCCGCTCGTCTCGGCGCTCCAGCGGAAATCACCCTGATACGTCTGTGCAATTCCTGATTCTGAGCGATCTCCACGCAAACTGGCCCGCACTGAAAGCCGTAATCGACGACACAGCAGGACAATACGAGGCCATCGTGTGTTGTGGCGACGTGGTCGGGTATAACCCGCAGCCTGGACGCGTGCTGGAATGGGTGCGCGCCTGCTGCAACGCTGTTATCCGAGGCAATCACGACAAGGTCGTTGCGGGTATCGACGATATCGAATGGTTCAACGAAGTGGCGCAGACCGCCGCAAGATGGACCATGGACGTGCTTTCAGAAGACCAACTCGCGTATCTGCGATCCCTGCAACAAGGGCCGGCGTCGATTGATGGATTTCAGATATGGCATGGGTCTCCTGTGGATGAGGACGAGTATCTGACCGCACCAGGTGAAGCTGCGCGGTGCTTTTCTGAGATGCACGGTCCACTAGGGTTTTTCGGGCATACGCATCTGCAGGGCGGCTTTTTCGCGAAGCATGGATACGTCGGCATTTTGCCACAGGTGCGGTTTTCGGAGCGCGAATATGTACTGGAGCTCGAACCGGATGTCACCTATATGGTCAATCCAGGGTCTGTCGGGCAACCGCGCGATCGGGATCCGCGTGCCGCGTATGTGCTCTTCGATTCAAGTCGCAAGCTGGTGACATTTCGCCGGGTGCCATATTCTGTTGCCGAGACGGTTGCGGATATTCAGGCAGCTGGCTTACCCGACATGCTCGGGCTCCGGCTGCTCGCCGGTTTCTGATGTATCGGGTTCAGGGATAGCTGGCTGGATATTGACGAGGGGTGAAGCCGTCTGGTTCAGATACCGGCGAAGCCGGGTAGCGGCTGCTTTCCCGATTAGTCGGGTGAGATCGGCATCCGGCGCTTCGCGGATTCGCTGCAGGCTGCCGAACGTTCGCAGCAGCTTTTGAACTGTCTTCTCGCCGATTCCAGTCACGTTATGCAGTTCGGATACCATGCGGCTGGCATTGCGCCGAGTGCGATGAAACGTTACTGCGAACCGATGCGCCTCATCGCGAATCTGTTGAACCAGATGAAGCATCGGCGAGAACTTATCCAGAACAATCGGTTCATCTTCCTGCCCGTAGACGTAGATCCATTCTTCCCGTTTTGCGATAGATGCAAGCGGCTGATCGGTTATTCCCAACGCCTCCAGTGCTTCCGCGGCTGCATGCAACTGCCCTAGGCCTCCGTCAACCAACACCAGACTGGGGAACCGCTGCTTGGTTTCCTGGAGCTTTGAATACCTCCGGGTAATCACCTCGCGCATGGATGCAAAATCGTCGTTACCGGCAACCGTCCGGATGATGAATTTGCGGTAGTCGGCTTTCTTCATCTTGCCGTCTTCCCAAACCACCATGCTGGCTACCTTATCGGTCCCCTGAATGTGGGAAATATCGAAGCATTCGATTCGGCGCGGCAGATCCGGAAGGTTCAGGGCTTCCTGAAGGGCGGCGCGAGTGGCGTCGGATGATGGCTTCAAGACACGGAATCGCTGTTCGAAACTGTGGCCCGCGTTTGTTTCTACCAGCGCCAGCAGCGCCTTTTTTACGCCCCGCTGTGGTGTAACGATTTCGACCTTGCGGCCGTGCATGTCAGACAAGAACTCTTCCAGCTCTTCGCGCTGCTCAAAATCTGCTGGAACATGAATCAATCCAGGTATGTACTTGCTCCCTACATAAACCTGCTTGAGGAGCGCTTCAAAGAATTCTGGAGCATCGAATTCATGCTGGTCTTCCCAGAAGAATTCGCGGCGGTCAACGATTTTTCCGTTTCGCAAGTGGAACAAATTCACAGCTACGAGAGGCGGCTCTGCATGGTACGCGAAGATGTCGATGTCCTCGCCTTCCGAAGCGGCCATCTTTTGCCGCTCCTCCATCTCGCGAACAGTCGTGATCAGGTTGCGCAAACCCGCGGCTTCTTCAAATCGCATCTCTTCCGATGCTTTCTGCATCCGCTTCTGCAAGTCATCGGCCAGGGCCCGGTGCCGCACATCGAGAAACAGCCGCACATCGTCAACTGCTTTGGAATAGATTTCGCTTGTAGTCAACTCTTCCACGCACGGCCCCAGGCAGCGGTGGATGTGGTATTGGAGACAGGGATGTGTGTGCTTGCGACTGAAATCGATCTTGCAGGAAGGGACTTTGAAGTGCCGATGAATGAAATGAACCAGTCGGTGGGCTAAATTTCCGGGGAAATAAGGGCCGTAATAGGTTGCACCGTCTTTCAAAATCCGGCGTGTCACGTATACGCGCGGATGCTTCTCGTTTGTCAACTTGATGTACGGGAAGGTCTTGTCATCCCGCAGCAGTATGTTGAAACGAGGCTTGTACTGCTTGATGAGATTGTTTTCGAGAGCGAGAGCTTCCTTGTTGTTATCTACCTGAATGAAGTGAATGTCGCGTGCTTCAGCGATCAGGCTGCCGGTCTTTGCGTCGGCCAGACGATCGTCGTTGAAGTAACTTCTGACGCGGCTGCGAAGATTTTTCGCTTTGCCGACGTAGAGGACGGCTCCGGCGCCGTCTTTGTAGAGATAAACCCCAGGTAGGGTAGGAAGCTGCGCTACCTTGTCGCGGAGATCTACACGCACAGCTATACTTTTATTGTGGCACGTAGGCTTCATTCCTCGTGTCTGCTCGCCATTTTTTCTGCCGGCCTTGCGCTCGGGTACCGGACGCAAGCTGCGCCGGGGCAGGCGAATTCAGGTGGGCCGGCGCAAACTCAGGAAAAATCAGCTGGGGACAAAACCGCCCAAGCTCCTCCCGCGAACTCTCATGACGACAGTTCGACTGATGGCCTTCAGGAAGAAGACGAATCACTAAAGCCCAAAATCTATCCGTTCAATCCTCTGGAAGCCGAGCGGAACATCAAAGTTGGAAACTTCTACATGCGCCAAGGCGACGCACGTGGTTACCGCGCCGCCATCGGTCGCTTTGAGGATGCAACCAGATACAATCCGACCTCTGGCGAGGCATTCTTCCGGCTGGGAGAAGCTGAAGAGAAACTGAAGCACCCGGGTAAGGCCAAGGCTGCGTTTGAGCGTGTTCTGAAAGTTTCTCCCGATTCGAAACTAGCCAAGGACGCGAAAAAGAAACTAGCCGCGCTTGAATAGTTCTACGCTGCTGAACCGGTTTGGGCCGATTTCATTACGGTCGTCGTGGTTTCGATCGCTCGTTTGTCAATTTTGCTCTTCATCGTGAACTTGTCATCGCCCATATCCCGGCGTGCCGCCCGAAACGCGGAATTCCCAAGCCAGAGATAAAGCACCGGCAAAACGGCCCGCAGAACTCGGCTGCGGGGATGCCCCGGGTGAGAAGCCTCCCAGAGACACTGCACCGTTTGCAGCACGACAAGCAAGGTCATGCCGCCATAGATGCACAACCGTTCTAACAGTGTCGTTCTGGAGACGAGGGTGTGATGGCGTCTCATCCAAAATGCGGCAATTACAGCACAACCGGCATAGAGCGCCAGGCCGAAACAAACGTAGCCACTGAAAATTTCCCAAAGAGAAGGTACATCGAAGGTCGACATCGCTTAAACCAGTCCAATCATTTTTCCAAGGATTTTGTCCAATGTGTTTCGCTGCTGGGCCAGTAGATCGAACATGGCGCTCTGCTGCTTTAATATCGAGCTTTGCTGCACCGCATTTTCCCGATGCATTTCGTCTTGACGTTCGCGAAGCGCCACAAGATCCCACTCAACTTTGCTGAGCCGTTCCATAGCGCTTGACGTTCTGCTGATTTTACTTCCGTCTTCGGCCTCGACTCCCGATTGCGTCTTCGTGGCGTTCCGCATTCGTTGCCAGGCCGTGAACATGCCGAGTAAACCCGTGCCTATATATCCGGCAACATCGAAAGTCTGCTTCACTGCTTCGGAACTAAGCATGCCGGCTCGCACCGAAAGAATGGATTTGAAGATTCATGAGATTCGCGTCTCCATGTGCCTCGCGCGACTGCGATGCAGCTACAGCACGTGTTCAAAATAACGGCCACGCCGTTGCAATTGGACACGAACGGCCTCCGAAAGGCATTCAACCTAGGCGTTAAGCGATTGATTGTGCTGCGGTTGGTCTTCTTGAAAAAATTCTTGATCTTTTGTGAACGCTATTCGGAGCGGAGCACTTCAAGCGGCTTCTGATCCAGAATGCGGGCGCTTGCTGCCCAGCCGGCAAGATTTGCCAGAACTGCGGTAGTCACCATTGCCAGCAGGATGGAGCCGAAATCGAAGTCGAAGGATGTGTCGATAAACTTACGAGCGACTACTTTGGTAAAAACGTTTGCCAGCAGGCCGCCATTTGCTCCGGCGACAGCCCCCAAGACGGAAAATTCGAGCGAGAAAATGACTCGAATCCGCTGTCGGGTCGCACCAAGAGCCTTCAAAATGGCGATCTCGCGAATTCGCCGGTAGCGCGTTCCGGCGATGCTCGAAGACAAAATGATGATGCCGGCGAGAATGGCAAACAATGCGAGAAAACGAATCACCAACGCGACCTGATCCACTGCTTCCTGGATGCGCTTCAGAATGTCCGCCAGGTTCATAACCGTGACCGTCGGGAACTTTTCAAACAGCACTTCTTCTATGTCCGGGATGTGCGCCGGTTCGGCGTGGATGGTCCCGTAGAAAACGACCGGCAGTCCGATCAGAGCGTTGCGCGGAAAAACCAGGTCGTGGCGAACGGTGGCGCGCGACTCCCGTTGAAAGATCGCCACGATCGGGGCGTCTAATGTGCGTCCTGCTGCTTGAAATCGCACCCGGTCGCCTAGTTTCAGATGAAAGTTGCGTGACGCCTCTTCCGACACTGCTAACAAAGATGCGTGGGTGTCATCCGGCCACCAGCGGCCTTTCGTCACATGCAAACTCGGGGGAAGACCGCTTGCGGTTGTAACACGCACCGCGGAGGCTTGGTCCTTCCGCTGCTTGGAAAGACCCAGGTCGCCCACCGCAACGTTGTTTCGGCTTAACATGCGAGCCACGATATAGCCGACCAGTTCAAGTTTGCCATTGACGCCAGGCTGGCCATTTACCAGATCGGCGACCCCGACTGAATCGCGAATGTCGAGTAGAAACAGGTTGCCTTGGTTCTCCGGCGCTTCACTCACGATTTCCCGAAGAACCGTGCGCTGCAGCAGGTAGGTTGTGAGCGTGAACATCACGCCGACGCCGAGCGCTACCAGAACCGAGCGCGCGTGATTGCCCGGACGATACAGATTTGCGATCCCGTGCCGCAGCGGCGGAGGCAGAATGTGTTGCGTGAGCCGTACAAGTTGCCGCAAAGCTATCAACAAAGCCGCTGCGATTCCACTCAGCACGATGATGCCGGCTGCCAGGCCTTCTGCAAAGTACAGCCCCATGCGCCACGATCCGCTGACCCAGGCAGCAATTCCCAGGAAGCCCGCCAAGATCAAGAGTGCGGAAGCTGCCGAAACGCCGATTCGCAACCAACGCTGGCGGCCGGTGGGCGCGGCATCCGCCATCTCTCGCCGAAAGATGAGGTTGGGGCGAACGTTCTTGACTTCGAGCAGCGCTGGAAGCGTAAAGAGTAATGTGGCCAGGATGCCGAGGCTTAAGCCTTCCATCGTGAACGACCAGTCAAACGAGATCGGCGGGAACTGCGAGAACACCTGCTGCAGCAAAAGCGGGAATGATCGTTGCACCGCCATACCGGCCAGGATGCCCAGCGCGCTGCCGGTCACGCCGAGGCAGAGCGTCTGGAGGAGGTAGATCTGCAATACCTGGCCTGACCGGCCGCCGATGGCCTTGATAATTCCGATGGTGTCCAATCGCTGCTGCACATGGGAATGGATGGACATGCCCACGCCGAGTGCGCCTACGATCAGTGCAATCAAACTGATCAAGCTGAGGAAAACCGTCGTATTGTCAATCGCGGCGCCGACAACCGGGCTGCCTTCGCGGTAATCGCTGATGTAGACGCGCGGAAAGATGTCTTTTATCTGGCTCTTGAGTTCATCGAGATCGATGCCCGGTTTCAGCTTGAAGAGAAAACGTTGGGCTGCGCGGCTGCCAAAGGCGATCAGGCCGGTTCTATCCAGGGCTTGCCTTGTCATCAGAACGCGCATACCAGGGCCGAAGCCGGACGCCAGGCGATCGGGTTCGCCGTTCAGCGTTCCAGCGATGCGGAACTCTTTTCCGCCGAGCCGGATTGTGTCCCCGGGCTTGACTTTCATGCGAATCAGAAGCTCCGGAGTGACCACTACTGAACGATCGTCCGACAACAGTTGAAGCAACGGCAAGTTCGGCGAAACAGACAGTGTCCCGTAGAACGGGTACACGTTGGGGTCAACGGCCTTTACCGAGACCAGTTGCGGTACCTTCTGTTTTTCGGAGCCGCCCATCGATACGATTTCTGTTACTCGCGTCAGCGATCCGACCCCGTTGGCGAGTTTCTGGACTCTTGCAATCTGCTCGGGTGAAGGGTCGTTCCAGGTTTGTGCCTGAACATCTGCGGCGATCAGTTGTTTGGCGTTTCGAAGCAGCGTGGATTTGAACGATGTGCCAAATCCCTTGATGCCGCTTAGGGCGGCGACACCTACTGCGACAGCGGCGACGACAAAGACAAATTTTGCCGGGGCGGCGCGCAACTCGCGAAAGGCAATTTTGGACGCCGTGCCGGTAAACACGCTAGATTTCCACCGCGTGTTTGACTCGTTCATCGCTCAGGACGCAGCCGTCTTTCAGCCGGAGAATGCGGTCGGCATATTCGGCAAGCCGCGGATCGTGGGTAACCAGTACTAAAGTCGTTTGCTCTTCTCGATTGAGTTGCAGGAGGAGGTCGAGAACATGTTGTCCGTTGGCACTATCCAGGTTTCCGGTAGGTTCGTCCGCCATGAGGATTGGAGGCGCCGTGACAAATGCACGAGCCAAAGCGACGCGCTGCTGCTCGCCACCGGAAAGCTGAACCGGGTAGTGATGGCCGCGCGCTGTCAATCCCACCCTTGCCAATAGTTCCCGAGCTCGTTTTCGCAGATCGCCGCCCTGGCCGCTCAGTTCGGCTGGCAGGAGAATGTTTTCTTCCGCGGTAAGCGTCGGGACAAGCTGATACGACTGAAAAACGAAGCCGATCTTCCGCCCGCGCACCCGCGCCAGATCGTCTTCTTTAAGACGTGTGATATCGGTCCCGTCGAGAATAATTTGTCCCGCGGATACTGAATCCAAGCCCGCCATGAGGCCCAGGAGAGTGGTCTTGCCGCTTCCGGACGCTCCCATGATGGCGAGAAACTCGCCGCGTGGAACCGAAAACGTGATGTCGCGTAGGATCTCGACGCAGTTCGAAGAATTTTGGATTGTCTTCGAGACAGCTTGAACTTGGATGATGCCGGCCGGGGCCGCTTGATTCGACATGCAATCTTGAAAAGGTGGATCGACGGCCGTTAAATTCTATTTTCGCAACTTGCCTGCTGGTGGCCTTCTCCCTGGTTGGATGCAGCGGCCGCCAGGAAAAGACGCAACCCATTCAAGATGAGGGACGTACACCGGCCAGCCAAAGTTCCGCTCCCACTCCGGCTCCGAAACCGGCCGATGATCGCCCGGTGATTGTGGCGTTTGGTGATAGCCTGACGGCGGGAGTAGTAGAGAACACCTATCCGCAATATCTTCAGGATTTGCTCGACAAGAACGGATATCAGTATCGTGTCGAGAATCAGGGTGTCAGCGGCGATACGACGACAGATGGTTTAGCGCGGATCGAGAACGTCCTGAGTGCTCATCCGGTTTTGGTGATTCTCGAATTTGGCGGAAACGATGGCTTACGCGGCCTTCCGGTGGATGCGACGCAACAAAATCTCGCTCAGATGATTGAGCGGCTGCAAGCGGCGAAGATCCCGATCGCGCTTTTGGGTATCACGCTGCCGCCGAACTATGGGCCGGACTATTTGAAGGGCTTCAATGCAATGTATCCCGCCCTGGCGCACAAGTATCGGCTGCCCCTTTTTCCGTTCCTTCTTGTCCACGTCTACCAGCACCGGGATTTCATGCAGCCGGACGGGATTCATCCGAGTGGTGAAGGGAACAAGGTGGTGGCTCAGGATGTTTTCGCGCTCATTCAACCGCTTCTGAAGCGCACCACGAGCAAATCCGGCGCGTGAGAGAGACCGTTGTGAGCTATCCGGCGACCGTTGAATACTTGTATGCCCTCGGGAATGAGCTGAAGGCCGGGGCCAAGTTCGGTCTGGAGCGTATGCGGAGTCTTCTGGCGGCGCTCGGAAATCCGGAGGCGAGTCAACAGATTGTGCACGTCGCCGGAACGAATGGCAAGGGTTCGACGTGCGCGATGATCGCAAGCATTCTGCGGGAAGCAGGGCTGCGGACCGGCCTGAACACGTCGCCGCATTTGATCGAGCCGACCGAGCGAATTCAAATCGACGGATCGCCGATATCCCGGGAAGAGTTTCAAGCGGCATTTGAACTGGTGCACGGCGCGGCCGAGAATCTGATTGCCGAAGAGCGGATCGACGATCATCCGTCGTACTTCGAGACGATCACGGCGATGGCGCTGTGTGTATTTCGCGAGCGCTGCGATTGGACAGTTTTGGAAGTCGGGCTGGGTGGACGTTTGGATGCGACTAACGTCGTCAGTCCAAAGCTCACCGTCATTACGCCGGTGGCGTTTGACCACGAAGCGTTTCTTGGCAACACGCTTGAAGCGATTGCCTTCGAGAAGGCAGGCATTCTGAAACCAGGCGTACCGCTCGTGCTTGCGCCACAGCATCCTGTGGCTGAACAGGTGATTCTGTCCCGTGCGCGCGAACTGGCTTGTGCGGTTGTGCGCTCCGACATGGAAGTTGTTCGGGATATTGACGTCTCCGCCAGGCGTTCGGAGTTTTTGTTCGGCGGCATCAGATACGAATGCCCGCTGCCCGGGCATCATCAGATTCAAAACGCAGTGAGCGCGATTTCGGCAGCTCAAGACTTGGGAATTGAGACCGCGGCAATTGACCGCGGGCTTCGGAAAACCGTGTGGCCCGGGCGGCTGGAGTATGTATCCACGGGACCGGATTTGATTTTGGACGGAGCGCACAATCCGGCGGGAGCGGCGGCTCTTGCGGGCTATATTCGGGAGTTTTGCGCGGCGCGGCCGGTGTGGCTGGTCTATGGAGCGATGCGCGACAAAGCCATTGACGAAGTGACTTCGCAGTTGTTTCCATTGGCGCAGAAGCTGATTGTGACCATGCCCGATTTTCCTCGCGCGTTGCGGCCGGAAACTATTCTGGGTGCGACCGATCATCCGAATGCAATCGCAACCGAGTCGGTTGCCGAGGCGATTGCGGTTGCGCGGAACGCACCGGCCAACGCCGCAGTCTTCTTCACCGGCTCACTCTATCTTGTCGGCGAAGTCCGACGTATGTCTCGTAAAATGGCTTCTGAATGACCCGACTTCGCAGCATTTTTTTTGCTGCTCCGCTGATTATCCTGTCCACGGTGTTCTTCGGATCGCTGAATATTCTTGTTTCGCTTTTCGAATCGACCGGGCGCGCGCAGATTCGCCTGGCGCGCGCCTGGGCAAGATTGCTTCTGCGCGTGAGCGGCGTGAAGGTGCGAGTCACCGGCCTGGAGCACATTGACCCGAACGGAAGCTATGTGTTCATCTCAAACCATCTGAGCTATATGGACACGCCCGTCGTGCTGGCGCATGTGCCGGTACAGTTTAGGTTCCTGGCGAAGCGTGGGTTATTTCAGATCCCGTTTCTCGGCCAGCATCTGAGCCGGGCGGGGCATATCCCAGTACCACGAGAAGATCCTCGCGCAGCGGTAAAAACGCTCACTATCGCGGCGGAGACGATTCAGGAAAAAAAGATCTCGCTGCTGGTGTTTCCCGAAGGCGGGCGTTCGCGTGATGGAGCGCTGCGAACGTTCAAAGAAGGGGGCGCTTATATTGCAATTAAGGCCGGGGTGCCGCTTGTCCCGATGGTCTTGCTGGGGACGCGAAACGTGCTTCCCTACGGCTCCGGACTAGTTCGGCCGGGTACTGTAACGCTTCGTATCTTAGAGCCGATTTCGACTCAGGGGCGCAGCTTGAAAAATCGGCGGGAGTTGACGGATGAGTTGCGGGAATTGATTGCAACAGAACTGGCCGCGCCGGCGCCCGCGGCAGTATGATTCAGGGGGTTTTTCCCGTCTATAAAAGAAATCAGCAGCAGCCGGTCTTTGCCATCACGATCTCGTCGATCTGAACGAGGGTCGGGTACTTGCCGGTATAGCAGGAGTAGCAAAAGTGGCGCTCGTCGTCCTGGATTGCGTCCTGGAGATTTGCAAGTGACAGATAACCAATGGAATCCGCTTCAACATACTTTGTGATCGCCTCCAGATCGTTATTGGCGGCAATCAGTTCGCGCTCGGAAGGTGTGTCAACTCCGAAGTAGCAGGGTGAGATGGTCGGCGGGCAGGAGATGCGCAGATGAACTTCGCTCGCACCGGCGCTTCGAACCATGCGCACGATTTTGCGGCTGGTGGTGCCGCGTACGATGGAATCGTCTACCAGCACGACCCGCTTGCCCTCTAAGAGATGGCGAACGGGGTTGAGCTTTAGCTTTACGCCGAAGTCGCGGATGGCTTGGGAGGGCTCAATGAAGGTTCGTCCGACGTAGTGGTTGCGGATCAGGGCCTGGCGATAAGGGATGCCGGATTCGGCAGCATATCCGAGCGCGGCGGTTACGCCGGAGTCGGGGACGGGAACAACGACGTCGGCGTCGGCCGGATGCTCCCGTGCCAATAGGCGCCCCATCTGCTCGCGCGTCTGGGCGACGGCTTTGCCGAAAACGAGTGAATCCGGGCGCGAAAAGTAGACGTGTTCAAAGGCGCAGTGGGCGGTGGCCTGGGCGGGGGTATATCGTTCACGAGTGATGCCTTCGGGCCCAACCGTCACCATCTCGCCGGCCGCGACATCACCGGTATAGGTGGCGCCGATGAGGTCAAAGGCGCACGTTTCGGAGGCAAAGACGGTTGCTTCCGTCCCGTCGTCCAATTTCAAGAGCCCCATGGCCAAGGGACGGAAACCGTGCGGGTCACGGGCGACGATGATTCGATCCTCGGCCAGAAATACCAGAGAAAAAGCACCTTCAATCTGCAACAGTGCATCGCGCAAGGCGGCGGACAGCGTACGTTCGCGGGAACGAGCCACGAGGTGCAGAATGACTTCGGTGTCGCTGGTCGATTGGAAAATCGAGCCATCTTCTTCCAAAAAGCGGCGCATTTCGATGGCGTTGGTGAGATTGCCGTTGTGCGCGACCGCGATTTGACCCTTATTGCAATCGACGGTGAGCGGTTGAGCGTTCAAAAGAACCGTATCGCCGGCGGTTGAGTACCGCGTGTGGCCGATGGCCAGTTTGCCTGGCAGCTGGTTCAGGACGTCCGGGGTGAAAATATCCGCGACGTGGCCCATGCCCCGCTTCGTGCGGATTTTGCGGCGGCCTTCACTGGCAGCGATGCCGGCGCTTTCCTGGCCGCGGTGCTGCAGGGCGTAGAGGCCGAGATAGCAAAGGTTTGAAGCCTCCGGATGTCCGTAGATCGCGAAGACGCCGCATTCCTCGTGGAATTTGTCGAACGGATCGTCGTGGACGTCACCCGAATCAAGGACCATTGGCGAGTTTGAGTCGAGGGGGGCTGCTTTCATTAGACCAGAACCGGCTGGTGCAGGAGATTAATTAATCCGTTTTCCCACAGACTTCGCGCGACGGCGAGGCTGGAATGGAGGAGTGCGCCTTCAGAATTGCGAATCGTCAGTTCCGATTCGACGGTGGCGCCGATGTCGAGAGCTTCTATACCGTTCCTTTTAGCTGATGCGAGAACGAGCGCCGGAGTTGCGGTTGACACCAGTATTCGGGAGGGACCTTCGTGAAACAACAGGATTTCGGGCGGAATATGGGCCGGCACGAAGATATTTGCTCCCACGTCCGCGGGACCAAACGAGCACTCGGCCAGCGCGATGGCTAAGCCGCCATCGCTGAGATCGTGGACGGATTCGACGGCGCCGGCTCGAACGAGCTCGCGGATGCTGGTTTGGACACGCTTTTCGTAGTCGAGATCGAGCGAGGGAGGTTTGCCCCAAAGCTGGTCCAGAACGACTTTTGCGTACTGGGTGCCCCCAAACTCCTGTACCGTCGGGTGTCCGAAGCCACCCAGCAGAATGATGCGGCGGCCGGCGTTTTTGAAGTGCATGCCGGCCGGAAGAGCCGATGGAAGTGTGCCGACAATGCCGACAACTGGGGTAGGGAAGATGGGCGTCCCGAGAGTTTCGTTATACAAACTGACGTTGCCGCCGGTTACGGGGGCTTCGAAGAAGCGGCAGGCTTCGGCAAGACCTTCAATCGATTCGACGATCTGGGCCATGATCTCCGGCCGTTCGGGATTCCCGAAGTTCAGATTGTTGGTGGTGGCGACCGGCACTGCGCCAACTGTCGAGAGGTTGCGGCAGCACTCGGCCACGATCAGCTTCGTACCTTGCCGCGGATCGAGGGCGCAAAATCGGCCATTGCCATCGAGCGCCATGGCGATAGACGTGTTGGTTTCCTTGATCCGGATAATGGCGGCGTCGGTGCCGGGGCCGGCGACGGTGTTTGTTTGCACGTGATGGTCATACTGCTCCCAAATCCAGCGCTTGGAGCAGATGTCGGCCGATTCGAGAAGCATTTTGAAATCGGCGAGAAGATCCTTGCTGCGGATTTGCGGACCTTCGAGCGGCGCCGTGCGCAGCGGGGTGGTATGCGGGCGATCGTAGCGCGGCGCTTCGTCCGCCAGTGCGCGATTCGGGATTTCGGCGAAGACTTCGCTTCCGAACTTCACGCGCAGCTTGCCATCGCCGGTCACGACGCCAATGGTGACGGCGTCAAGGCCCCATTTTTTGAATACCGAGAAGATCTCGTGCTCGCGGCCACGCTCGGCTACGAGCAGCATGCGTTCCTGGGACTCGGAGAGCATCATTTCATAGGGCGTCATGCCCTCTTCGCGCTGCGGAACGAGCTTCAGGTCGATCTCGATTCCGGTACCGGCACGGCTTCCCATTTCGCAGGTTGAGGATGTAAGACCAGCAGCGCCCATGTCCTGGATGCCGACGATAGCGCCCGTCTTCATGGCTTCAAGACACGCTTCGAGAAGAAGCTTTTCCATGAACGGATCGCCGACCTGGACGTTGGGGCGTTTCTGCTTTGACTCTTCGGTAAATTCCGCGGAGGCCATCGACGCGCCGTGAATGCCGTCGCGCCCGGTCTTTGCGCCGACGTAGATGACCGGATTGCCGACGCCTTTTGCCGTGCCGTAGAAGATTTCGTTGTGACGAAAGATGCCGAGGGCGAAGACATTTACAAGCGGGTTGCCGTCATAGCTCGGTTCGAAGACGCACTCGCCGCCGACGGTGGGAACACCGAAGCAGTTGCCGTAGTGAGCGATGCCTGAGACGACACCTTCGAGAATGCGGCGGTTGCGCGCGCCGGTTTTTTCGTCGTCTAAGCGGCCAAAGCGAATGGAGTCCATGACGGCAATGGGCCGCGCTCCCATGGTGAAGATGTCGCGCAGGATGCCGCCGACGCCGGTCGCGGCGCCTTGAAACGGCTCAATGAAGCTGGGGTGGTTGTGCGATTCGATTTTGAAGGCGATGGCGTAACCGTCGCCGATGTCGATGATGCCGGCATTCTCGCCCGGTCCCTGCAAGACGTACTTACTTTCGGTCGGAAGTTTCTTTAAGTGGATGCGCGAGCTTTTGTAAGAGCAATGCTCACTCCACATGACGCTGAATATTCCAAGTTCGGTGATGCTGGGTTCGCGGCCGAGAAGCCCGACGATCTTTTCGTACTCCGTCGGTGTCAGCTGATGCGCGGCTACAACATCGGGCGTGATTTTGTTAAGGATCACAGGTAAGCGAAAGGGTGGGGGAGGACAGGAGCGAGTTCAGGATGGTAAGTCCGTCGGTGTTGCCGAGAAGCGGGTCGGCGGCGCGCTCGGGGTGCGGCATCAGACCCATGACGTTTCGTTGTTCGTTTACGATACCGGCGATGTTGCGCAGTGAACCATTTACATTTTCGCGGTAGCGCAGGACAACGCGATCTTCGGCTTCGAGCCGATCGAGCGTTTGTTCATCGGTCACATAGCAGCCTTCGCCGTGTCCGATCGGAATGCGAAGCGTCTGGCCTTTGATTGCATTTCTGGTGAACGGCGTATTGGTGGTGACCACCTCGAGCGGCACCGTGCGGCAGACGTATTTCAGGCTGGCATTGCGAACCAAAGCGCCGGGCAGCAGTCCGGATTCGGTTAGAACCTGGAACCCGTTGCAAATGCCGAGCACATAGCCGCCGTCGCGCGCGAATTTTTTGACGGCGTCCATGACGGGAGAGAACTTCGCAATCGCGCCGCAGCGGAGGTAGTCGCCGTAAGCAAAGCCGCCGGGCAGGATTACCAGATCGACATTGCCGATGGAATCTGAGTCGTGCCAGATAAATTCGGCGTGATGATGCAGGTCGTGCGAGACGGTGAACCACGCGTCGTGGTCGCAATTACTGCCCGGGAAAACGACTACGCCTACGTTCATTCGGCAACAGAAGGTTTAAATCAGTAATAGTCCTAAGCACCGCTGGCTGCGGGGGCGGCGGCTACTGCTTTTTTCCTGGTGGCGCGTTTCTTTTCGGCTGGGGGCTGCCGGTCGCTCTTCTTCAAAGACGGCAGGACAATAGAAGTAACGAACTTCTTCTCGCCATGATCGTCGAATTTTATGACGATGTATTCGTCGTTACAAGAGAGCACAGAACCGAGTCCGAACTTGCCGTGCTCGACTTGGGCTCCTTGTGCAAATGCTGGTTTGCTCGCCATGGCTGTCCTCATAGGTGATTGTAACAAAGTGACTTATGCTCTGTCGAGTAGGCTACGTAAGTATTTGACGGGTGAGTTAGCGACGGAAAAAGTCGCGCTGCTGCTGGAAGTGAGGGATGAGGCGTTGGGGTAACTGATCCGATTTTGGGTCGTCGCTCCTGAAGATTGCTCAAAGAGCCGACCGGCAGGCAAGCCCGAACGCCTCTGCCGAGTCGGCTCACTTCGCGCCACTTTAACCGATCAGATTGCCCCGGATCAAATCCTTCTCTCCCGGGTGCGGTTACTCGTCGTGCGGTTCGCAGCACTCCCGACCGTTATGGGAATGACACGGTATCGCCAGGAATGCGCGAGTCTTTCCATGTCGCAAACCCACGCCCACGATCTCGCCCGCATCGTTAATCGAATAAGCAGCTATTAGATTCCAGGGCGAGTTCTTCGGGATCAATTGGTTGAGATTCAACCATTGATGGTCTTGCCACAGAAACGCGAACGAGTTCCCGCCCGAATCGACCGCGAAACCAGCGATCTGGTCGCTGTCGTTGAGCGTGTTGCAACACGGGGCTACGGTAACACCGGCGCCCGGGTACCCACCCAGATCCTGAAAGCCTGAAGCCTTGCTCCACAGGAAGATGTGGTTAGTGCCATCTGGCGACGGACCTCCACCAGTGACTTCTCCGCGGTTATTGATTGCGGTCGCGAGGGTGTCGCCGGCGCCTAGATCGCCGAGAGCGATCGGCGTGCCGTCTGGTTCCCATATCACGGCGTGCGGCGCCGAAGGTATATAGGGCGGCACCACGGTGTTCGAGCATTTCCCCGACCCGCCGACAGCTTCGCCTCTATTGTTGATGCCCCATCCGAACGCGACAGTGTCGCCCCGGAGTGGCCGCAATCGTGTTCGAATATTGCCGTCTGGTTCCCATATCACGGCTTCAAAATCGAGGAGTTGAGAGGGCGTTGCACAGTATCCGGCCTTCCTTTGCGGGTCAGTCTGAGTCTCCGAAAACCCGATTACCTGGCCTCGATCATTGATCCAATAAGCCTGGGCGTTGTTGCCACCGGGCAGGGTTCGAAGCGGGGTTAATGCTCCGTGGTGCCAAATCGCCGCATGACACTTCAGGTGCGTACCAAAGTTGCAAAAGTCTTCACCATTAGGGTCTGCCTGGTCTGTGTCCGAATTAATCAGCGTCTGGTCACGAGAGTTAGGCCCATTGGCAGCGCTATTCGGTCCGCCAAGCGTGCCTAAGTTGATGATACGGCCGCGATCCCAGAGGAACGCCGTTTGTGGTGGTTGTGGGACTGCTTGCGCCGGATCACCACTCTGGCTCGCGGTAGCTGATGAACCGGCGACCGCGCCCTCGCTGTTAATCCCCCATGCGAAGCTGTACGCGCCCTTCAACGTGCCGAGATCCACCACTCTGTAATGTGGGACGCGATCTCGATCATCTTTCACGTCCGGTCCGGCGCCGCAGACGGGCATCGCGAGTGTCGCAGCCAAGGCTATCCCGGCGACTCGGGTGAGGGTCTGAAGTTTCATAATTGTCTCCTTCCGTTCAGGTGGACGGCATTGATTCCGCCGTCCGGTCAATTCTGCTCGGAAATCGCCCAAAACACATGTGATTCCAATGTGATTTCGTGTGATCCGGCCGGTATGCCCGGTAAGCGAGCAGTTGCGAAGTTCGCTTAGAATTGGAGGGCACTTCCTTTACTGCGATGCAAAGTGAAAGGCTCGCGAAGACACTTCGGTTCGGCGACTTCGAGTTCGACCTCGGGGCGAGGCAGGTTCAGCAGCATGGCCGGACTATTCGGGTTCACGAACAGCCGCTCCGGATTCTTGAACTGCTGCTCGAGAGACGGGGCGAATTGGTCAGCCGTGACGAGATCCGCAACCTGTTGTGGCCGAACGGCACGGTCGTGGAGTTTGTTAACTCGGTCAATGCCGCCGTCAAGAAACTGAGGACTGCACTAGGCGACTCAGCAGATCAACCGCGCTATATCGAGACGGTAAAAGGGCACGGCTATCGGATCATGATGCCGATTCATCCTGTTGCAAGTCAAAAGAGCGAACACGAAACGGGGGATCTGCAGAATCAATGGGACTCGAATGGCCGCCGGACCGGGAAAGGACAAGACTTGGCGGGCCGAAACATATTGCAGTATCGGGTGCTCAGCAGAATCGGCCATGGCGGCATGGGTGTCGTTTATCGGGCAGAGGACACGCGGCTAGGGCGTGAGGTGGCGCTTAAGTTTATTACCGAGGAATTGGCCGATCAGCCGGTGGCGCTGGAGCGTTTACGTCTGGAAGCCCGCTCCGCATCAGCTCTGAACCATCCGAACATCTGCACCATCTACGAGATCGGCGAAAAAGCCGGAACACCATTCATCGCGATGGAACTGCTGGAAGGCAGTACGCTCCGGGACAGGATCTCGAACCCCCCGCTGTCCTTACCCGAAGTATTGGAATATTCTGTTCAAATTGCGGAGGGTCTGGACTTCGCACACAGCAAGGGCATTGTTCATCGGGATATCAAGCCGGCCAACATCTTTATAACGAAGCAGGCGCGTGTGAAGATTCTCGACTTCGGTCTGGCGAAGACGATCTCCGCTGAGGGCCGCGACCTCGCGGCTGCAGTATGCGCAAAGGACAGTAGAACCGGATCAGGACCAATCGCAGGCACCGTCGCTTATATGTCTCCCGAACAGGTGCGGGGGGAAACGTTGGACGCTCGCAGCGACCTGTTCTCCTTCGGTGTAGTGCTCCATGAGATGGTCACGGGCTGTATGCCTTTTCGCGGAGATACCGATGCAGAGGTGGCCGAGGCAATACTCAACCACGCGCCAGTCGCTCACGTCGGCGTGCCGTCGAAGTCGCCTGCGCCAGTGGAGCGAATTATCGGCAAATGCCTGGAAAAAGATCGCAATCGACGTTACGGGAAAGCTTCGGAGATCCATGCTGACCTTGAACGTGTAAAGCGCCACTTCCGCGCCGGTCCTAAGCGCCGGACCCTGATTTCGGTTGGACTGGTAGCCGTGCTGGTTTCACTGGCCGCGGCTTATTTTTTTGTTCCGCGAGCCTCCAAACTCACCTACAGAGATTCTATCGTGATCGCCGATTTCGTTAACAAGACGGGAGACAGCGTCTTCGATGGCACGCTTCGAGAAGGCTTGGCCGTACAGCTCAGACAATCTCCTTTCCTCAGCGTTGTTCCGGATGACCGCATTCAAAATACGTTGCGCTTGATGAACCGGTCCGCAGGCGCGCCACTTACTCCACAGTTGGCCCGTGAGATCTGCGAACGCATCGGAAGCGCTGCCGTTCTGCAAGGCTCGATAGCAAGACTGGGAATGCAGTACGTGTTGGGATTGCGGGCGAGCAGTTGTCGCACGGGAGCGGAAATCGATGACCAGCAGGTTCAAACGACCAATAAGGAACACGTCCTCGCCGCACTCGGTAAGATGGCCAGCAACTTCCGTTCACGCGCAGGCGAGTCCCTAGCTGCCGTACGGAAACACGACATCCCTCTTCAGGAGGCAACAACCCCTTCGCTTGAGGCGTTGAAAGCGTACAATTCAGCACGGCAGATGACGTTTTCGGCAGGGACCGTTGCGGCAGTGCCCTTACTCAACCGGGCCGTCCAGATCGATCCTCTGTTTGCCATGGCCTACGCCATGCTCGGGCTCACCTACTCGGCAATGGGGGAGTCCGGCCTTGCAGACGAGAACACGGCCAAAGCCTACGGATTGCGAGATCGCGTGAGCGAGAGGGAAAGGTTCTTTATCTCTGTTAATTACGATCGTACGGTGACGAGAAACCTGGAGCGGGCGCAACAAACATGCGAGCAGTGGGAGCACACCTATCCTCGCGACCCGGATGCCCCCACCCTCGCTTCGGGGTTCATTCCGCAAGGGATCGGAAACTATGAGCGATCGATTGAAGAAGCCAAAAAGGCGATCGCGCTGGATCCGGACCACACCTTCGCATATGTCAACCTCGCGACTGCGTATTTCTTCCTCAATCGTTTCAACGAGGCCAAACAAGTATGTGCCGGTGTCAACGAGCGCAAAATCATCATTCCGGAAATTTTGTTGATTCGTTATAACATCGCATTTCTCGAACACGATTCTGTGGAAATGGAGCGGCAGGCGACCTTGGCCAAGGGGAAGCCCGGAGCCGAAGATTGGCTTGCGCATTCTGAGGCTCTGGTTCTTGCCCGTTCGGGCAGAACCGAACTGGCAAGGGCTATGTCACTACGCGCAATCGATGTGGCCCAGCAATCAGGGCAGCGGGAGAGAGCGGCAAGTTACGAAGCGGCGACTGCTCTTTGGGAAGCCTTCTTCGGAGATGCATCAGGAGCGAGGCGAAACGCCTTCTCTGCGCGCGAACTCTCCAAGGGCCGCGACGTAGAGTATGCGTCTGCGTTGGCCTTCGCGCTTTCGGGCGAGTCTGCGAGGGCGCGAGTGCTAACGAACGATTTGGAAAAGCGATTTACGGAAGATACATCCGTAAAGTTCACGTATGTGCCTACACTTCGCGCGGCTCTTGCCTTGCAGGGCGGCGCACCCGAGGCAGCTATAGAAGCGTTGAGAGCCGCCACGCCGTATGAACTCGGAATGTCTGGCATCTCTTTCTTTGGTTTTTTTGGCGGCCTCTACCCTGCCTACTTGCGTGGCGAAGCTTATCTGGGCCTGCATCGTGGGCGTGAAGCCGAAATGGAGTTCCAAAAGGTTCTGGATCATCCTGGTATCGTCATCGCGGACCCGATTGGCGCATTGGTGCACTTGCAACTAGGCAGAGCATACGCCCTGCTAGCAGACAAGAGGAAAGCAAGAACTGCTTACGAAAAATTCTTAACTATTTGGAAGGGCGCTGATGCAGACGTTGCGATTCTCAAGAAAGCTACGGCGGAATACGCAAAGCTCCGGTGACACCGCGGGTGAGTTACTGTTTCGAAGTTATCCCTCACCTGCTTACCATCTGCGCCAAGCGGCACCGTACCGTTAACGGAAGCGCCGTCTCAACCCGAGCGATCGACTGGAGGTCAGTACGACGCGCATTGCATATGCTTCATTGCTCCCGAGTGGCTGATGCTCGCGGTGCTCAGGCTTGATCATAGGGGAGTGACCGCTACCATCAATTCGATAGCGCACGAAATAGCCACACGCGCGCGAATTCCCATTCGCGACTAGCGGTGCGGGGCGAGATACCGAGTACCTCGGCGGCTTCATCGAAGGTGAGTCCGCCGAAGTATCGGAGTTCGATGAGGCGGCTTTTGCGCTCGTCGACTTTCGCGAGTTGGACCAGGGCTTCCTCAAGCGCAATCAGATCCTCGGTGCGGCCCGGAACTTTCTCCGCCTCCGCCAGCGAAACCAATAGGGCCGAGCCGCCGCGCTTCTCGCTTTGGCGCGCCACAGCGTAGTTGACCAGTATGCGGCGCATCATCTTGGCAGCGACCGCCAGGAAGTGTGCCCGGTCCCTCCACTCGACGACGTTCCAATCGAGCAGCCGCAAATATGCCTCGTTGACGAGGGCCGTAGGTTGGAGCGTATGCCCGGTGGACTCGTGATGCAGATAGATACTGGCGAGGTGACGTAACTCCTGTTCGACCATGGGAGCGAGGCGCTCAAGTGCGCCGGCGTCTCCCCGGCACCATGCCTTCAGCAATCGCGTTACCTCGCCGGACAGGGCATCCTGCATGTGCTAACGGAAATTCGTGATCATCATCAGGTCGTTGACTTCACGGTCCGTCTGGACGGCCAACAAGCGGCGCCCATCGGAGGACAACGCAAGCGCGGGGAAGATCCACCCCGGGTCTTTTTCGAGCCGCAGGATGGTGGTTACCTGTCGCGTGGCGAAGCTGAAGAAGCGAACACTCTGCAGCGTCTCGTTCTCTCTGGCGATGAAGTAAATGCCATCGCGGATGACGCCCCATGACCGGCTGATGCTGAACTGAGCCAGTTCCGGGACGGGCAGTTCGGTGCCGCCGCCGACCGGAATAGACCACATCGCACAGCAGCCCGCACTCGTGCTCTTCGTGTAGTAAACGGTTCGGCCATCGGGCGAAGGACGCGCTTCGTAAGCGCCGCCATGGGTAACCTGAAAAGCGGCGCCGCCGGTGGCGGGCATTGACCAAATCTCGCGTGTGCCGGAGCGACGGGAGGTGAAGTAGATCCGGCGGCCGTCATGCGACCAGGCCGGCATCCAGCTCTCGTAGCGCTCGGACGAGAGGCGGCGGGCAGTGCCGCCACGAGAATCGATAGTAAACACGTTGGCTTCGCCCGAAGTCCAGACGTCAAAGACGAGGCGGAGACCATCCGGAGACCAGCGAGGCGAACCGGCCGAATCCTTCGCGAACGAAGTTAGTTGGACGAGGGCGCGGCCATCGGCGTCAGAGACCCAGATCTCCTCGTTGCCGGTGCGATCCGAGACAAAGGCAATACGTTCACCGTCGGGGGATATTGCCGGGCTGTGGTCGGCTCGAGTGGAATTGATGATCGCGGAGGGCTCGCCGAAGCTCCATGACCCGCCGGAACGAGGAATTCCGTTGCCGGTCCAGAGATGAATATTGGAATCGGTCCAGGCCTCGTTGAAGGCCAAACGATTGCCCTGCCGTCGCGCAATATCTGCATACGAGACGCTGTGCAGAGAGGCAGAGATGGCAGCCGGCTGCCCGCCGGAAACGGAAACTCGCCAGAGACTGCCTTCGATGGGTCTCCGGGTGGAGGCGAAGACGATCTCGCGGCTGTCAGCAGTCCAGGTGATGCCGTCGATCGGGCGCGCATCGGAAGTGAGCTGCCGCGCATGCCCGCCGGCTGCGGGCATGACGAAGAGTTCCTGTGCCGAGCCGGTAAATTCCCGCTTGAACGCGACCCACTTTCCGTCGGGGGAGGATGCCGGAAGAGAATCGACGCCCTGCGCGGTGAGGCGGGTGCGGTGTCCGGAGTCGATATCGAGCAGATCGAGTCCGCCGGAATCAGGCGCGCCGCCCACAGCGCCGCCCACAGCGCCGCCCACAGCGCCGCCCACGAGTTTCCGGCCGTCAGCGGACCACGAGACGCCGCCCCAACCCTGCCCGACGCGACGCTCGGCGCCGCCATTCGCAGGCACGATGTAAATTCCGGACGGAATACGGGCGCGCAAATCGTATCCTGTCTGGCCTGGAACGCGGCGACAGAAGGCGATAAAGCTACCATCGGGAGACCAGGACGGGAGCACATCCTCCTGCGCGCCGAAGGTCAACTGCCGGGGCTCCCCGCTTTCTACAGGCTTTACATAAATATGCTGTGTGCCGTTGGGGGAAGGCTGCCAGGAGAACGCAACACGACTGCCGTCAGGAGCAAGCGCCGGATAATCCTTGGCGCCTTGAAAGGTGGTCAGGGGCACGACATCCAGGACGGGATCGGGGGAAGTGCGCGTGCCCCAAGTCCACGCAAAGATCGCCAGTCCAGCGGCGGCGAGCGCCAAAACGGCCCATTTCAGGCGCGACCGGGGTAGGCCAACGCGGAACGCACCATCGGCACGCCACGAATGCGGAGGGTTCTCGCGGCGCAGGTCTACGCGGCGAAGCTCGGCGGCGAATTCGGCCATCGATTCATAGCGACCCGCAGCGTCCTTTTGCAGAGCACGGGACAGCACATGGCGCAAAGGACCGGCATCGCGCGCGTCGGGCGGCGCGGCCAGCAGCGCGGCAAAAACTTCCGCGGTGCTGGCGCCCCGAAACGCAGGATAAGCGCAGACCATTTCGAAGAGCACTGCTCCGAGGCTGAAGATATCGGATCGAGCATCGAGCTTCTCTCCGCGGGCCTGTTCGGGCGACATATACCGCGGGGTCCCCATGACGTTGCCGGTCTGCGTCTGTTCGAGCCTGCCACCGGAACGGGGCTCGAGCATGCGTGCCAGTCCGAAGTCTACGACTTTCACCAGACCGTCCGGGCGGAGCATGATGTTCTCCGGCTTGATGTCCCGATGAATGATGCCGGCGCGGTGCGCGGCTTCGAGACTGGAGGCGCATTGCAGCGCGATGGAGATGGCGTCCTCGCGAGGAAGACGTCCGGCACTCAACCGCTGGCGCAGAGTTACGCCGTCGATCAGTTCGGTGGCAATGAACCAGGTACCCGCGTCGTTGCCGATCTCGTATATGGTGACGGCGTTTGGATGGTTGAGGGCGGAGGCGGCGCGGGCCTCGGATTGCAAACGAGCCACTCGCGAAGAATCATGCGTGAGGTGAGCCGGGAGAATCTTCAGGGCAACTTCGCGGCCGAGACGGGTATCTCGAGCGCGGTACACCTCGCCCATGCCTCCGGCGCCCAGGACGTTAACGATCTCGTAGGCTCCGAGCGTGGTTCCGATGCAACTGGCAGCGGCGTCCGGAGTCAGCTCCGCGATCTGCCGTACGAGGCCCTCGGGCGCGAGGAAATCGCCGATCCGGTCGCGCGCGTCGAGGAGAGCTTCGACCTCCCGGCGCAACTCTGGATCATCGCAACAGGACGCGTCGAGCAGCGCGGCACGGTTCTCCGGGGGAGCCTCGGCGACGTCATGGTACACCTCTTCGACACGAGGCCAGAGATCGGCGCGCATAAAGTCCGTGCGAGGCTGAATTCTACCATGCAGCGCTTCAGTGCGCACTTGCGGCGGTGAAGGGATGCCGCCGAAGCTGCCCATCCCTTGGAGGGCGGTGATCTCCTTTCGTGAGAAAGGCCGGATCAGCGAACTGTGCTTGGGTGCGATCCAGGTGGCGTAAGTGTAATGGCCGCGCTGGTAGCCGCGAGCTCAGGTGACTTACGGAACCAACTCCAGGGCGGGCGGTATGTAGCTTTCGGGCAGCTTCGAACCACACACCTGAGCAGGGCACGGGAGAATCGATGGCGGCTCGTTCCCGGGCGTCGGGTAATACATGCGAAGGGTCAGCTGGAACAGCGTGCTCGCAGGTGGGGTGTAGATCGCACTGTAGTAGCCGGTGGACGGCGTTGGAATCCAGTTTGACGCGGGCGCACCGTCATGCAACCTTGGGCCGAACCACAGCGTCAGCGACCCATCGGGGTTCTTGGCCAATTGGCCCGCGGCGAGTTGTTGCGATCCGAGCTGAGTCACCGGCTTGACCATCCCGTACTTGAGCGCACCCCCTCCAGCCGGCGAAAGCAGGTGGACGATAGGACCGGGATTGCCGCCGGGGCCCTGGATCGGAACAATGCCGTTCCCATCGTTGTTCGAGAGCTTTTGGCGCCATTGCGAAGAGATCTGAAAGGTGTATGTGGTGTTGTCGCTGCTCGCTTTGGGTTCGCCCGCGACGTAGTAGGCGGTGTTAGGTTTTAAGCCGTAAGCGGCGGCGTTCGCGCCGAACAGAATAGGCGTACTCGCCACGAGCGTTCCCCAGTTCGGGGCGTTCACGGTCATAAAATTGGTCGCGGCATTCACCGAGAGCACGGCCGTATCCGCAGTCGAGTAGCTGGTGTTCAGCACACTGGTTTGAGCAATGAACGGCGCGGCGCTTTCACTTGCATCAGTTGCGTAAACGTGGATAGACCAGAAGCCTTTCGGGTTGCCGCTGCTGTCGTTGACCATCGGTGGGTAGATTCCTACGGCCGGCAGCGTTCCGCCGGAGGATGCCGGCGGCATGAAGGTGAGCTTGTAGGTGTTGTTGCCGTCCAACGGCAAGGGCTTGCCATCCGACGGCGAGGGGGTGCTGGTCAAGGTTGGATAAATCGCGTCGAGCCCGATGTTGGCGACGCCGCCCTCCACCACAATGAGCGAGCGATAAAGATATCCCTTCACGTTGCTTGGATATGTCCCGACGGGATCGTTCGCGATCCCCCAGTAATTGGTGCTCGAGCCCGCGAGGGCGAGGTCGATGAATTCGCCGAGAATCTTCTGTCCCAGGACATAACCAGCCTGAAAGGCATCCTGTTGGCTCTCTCCCCAGTCAGCGGGCATACGAAATCCCTTCTCGGTGAGCCCAATCGGCGCAAACCAATCGAAGGTCCTCTTCTGGCCGTAGGAGGGAACGAAGTAGGTGGTTGTGGCCCCGTATTGCGGAACAACCCATGCGGGGAGATCGACCAAAGCCGTGCCGGATAACGCGGTGCGCCGGTGGGGTATCGGACTGGCCGCCACGTCATCACCAACCTGTGTGAAGAAATCAACGGCCATGGGCGGCGCATTCTGGTAAGGCTGAGCTTCGTTCGTCTGCTCCTGAGTCGGCGGCGGCAAGAAGAAGCTTGCCGGATAGACTGGCGCATTACCGTTCGCTTCAAACTCCTGCAACGAATTCAAGGCGAACTTGTGTACCACACCGCTCGTGACGTTCGGCACCGACGTCGGGTCCGAAGCATCGATTAACGTGTTTGTGAGAACGCGAATAACCAACCAGTTCAGATTGGTGTCGGAGGCCATTACAGGGTACTCGTGCCCGTGAATCCTCGCCGTCTTCCGGTGTGCATACGGAGAGTTGGGTCCGACGAGAAGATAGGAAGTCGTGGCATCGGAAGGTGTCGTTCGCGTCCCGATGCTTCCGACGTCGTTCGCGTAAGCATCAATATAGGCAGCGACGTAGTACTGGTTCCTCGAGGGCGGCACCGTGAGAACCTGTTCAGAACTCTCGTCAAAGTTCAAGAATCCGCTGATGTAAAGAACCGAGGCGTCCCCCGCATTGGTGGCTTCATTGTTCCAGGCGGCAGGAACAGCCCCGTACTTCAGCGAGTTAAACGGCGCGCCGATGATCGTGTTGTATTTCGAGAAGCGATAGATGTACTCCGGACCGAGACCCCAGATGTAGGCAGCGGCGGCCAGAAACTTGATAACGGCGGGATTGGTGGCAGACCCCGCCGCGACCGATGGCGAGACGTTGCCGAAGCACGACGGGACGACTCCAGTATCCTGCATGGCAAACAGGTCCGCCACATTGAATTTGGCGTTCTGCATGCATCCGCCCTGCTCCAGAGCTTCTTTCAAAGCTTGCGAGCCGCCCTGTGATGGATTGTCGCCCAGTGCAGGAGCTTGTGCGTTGGCGGTAAAACTCAATGCAAGCGCAAGTACTATTCCGCCCAGGGCGCAAGGCACATTCTGCCTTAGCGACTCCAAATCTCGTTCCCCAAGTTTGCTGCGTTTCATAATTTGTATGCTCTCCTCGGAAGGGCCCTACCTGTGTAAGCAAGAACTGGGGTCGAAAACTGCCACACCTTCCGCATTTTTCCGCAATTAAGGAGTGCTGTTCCACAGCAACGCGAAACGAGTTCCGAGGCGACGGAAACTTCCAAACCATATTGGCTGCAGTTCTCTATTACCGCGTTGTCACTTGGAGGACGGTGATCTCCTTTCGTGAGAAGAGGCCGGATCTAAACTCTCCGGCCTCCGGCATTTATGCCTAGGGCTGTGGCTTGTTGCACGCGGGCCGCGAGCCGGACGCGCTCATTACGGCCCTCGGCTATCAACGTCATCGCACTCGCGGCTGAGCGAAGTGTGCTTAGGTGCGATCCGGTCGCGTAAGTGTGCTGGCCGCGCCGGTAGCCGCGAACTCAGGTGACTTACGGCACCAACTCCAGCGCGGGCGGAATGTAGCTCTCGGGCAGACTCGTAGTACACGCTTGAGTGCACGGTAGGATCGACGGCGGTTCGTTTCCGGGGGTAGGATAGTACATCCGAAGCGTCAACTGGATTGACGTGCTTATGGGCGTGCCGGGGTAGAGCGCGCTGTAGTAGGCCGTGGACGGCGTTGGAATCCAGTTCGACGCAGGCGCATCGGTAGGCAGCTTTGGGCCGAACCACAAGGTTAGCGACCCGTCGGCGTTTCTGGCCAGCAGGTTAGACGTTAATTCTGACGATCCGAGCTGTGTGACCGGCTTGACCATTCCATAGTTGAGCGCGCCGGCGTCCGCTGGCGATAGCAGGTGGACGATAGGGCCGGGATCGCCGCCGGCGCCCTGGATCGGGACACTGCCGTTCTTATCGCCCTGCGACAGCTTTTGGTGCCATTGCGAGGAGATCTGAAAGGTGTATGTGGTGTTGCCGGTGTTCGCTGTGGGTTCGCCAGCCACGTAGTAGACGGCGTTGGGCGTCAAGCCATAAGCGGCGGCGCTCTCGCCGAACAGAATGGGGGTGCTCGCCACGAGCGTTCCCCAGTTTGGCGCGCGCACCGTCATAGAATTCGTCGCGGTATCCACCGAGAGGACGGCCGTATCCGCGGTCGAGTAGCTAGTGTTCAGCAGGCTCGTTTGGGCGATAAACGGCGCGGCGCCTTCCGTGGGATCCCGCGCGTAAACGTGGATCGACCAGAAGCCCTTCGGGTTTCCGCTGCTGTCGCTGACAATCGGTGGATAGATTCCCTCGACTGGCGGCGTTGGGTTGGCGAGTGCCGGCGGCATGAATGTGAGCTTGTAGGTGTTGTTGCCATCCAGCGGCAAGGGGTCGCCGGTCAATGAGGGGGTGTCGACTAAGGTTGGATATACCGCGTCGATCGCGACATTGGCAACGCCGCCCTCCACGACGATCAGCGAGCGATAAAGGTATCCCTTCGGATTGTTTGGATACGTCCCGACGAGGTCGTTCAGGATTGCCCAGTAGTTGGTGCTCGCGCCCGCGGCGGTGTTGGAAATGAATTGGTGGAGAATCTGTTGCCCCAATGCATAACCCTCTTGCAAGGCATCCATCTGCGCACTACCCCAGTCGGCCGGAATTTGGAAACCCTTCTCGGTGAGGCCGATCGGCGCGAACGAATCGAATTTCGCCTTCTGGCCGTACGAGGGGACGAGGTAAATGGCTTTGGCCCCATACTGCGGAACCATCCAGGGGGGGAGATCGGTCAAAGCCGTGCCGGATAATCCGGTGCCGCGGTTGGGTATCGGATTGGTCACCACCGCATCGCCGAGTTGAGTGAAGAAAGTGACCGCGTCGGTCGGCGCGTTCTGGTAGGGCGCGGCTTGGTTGATTTGGTCCTGAGTCGGCGGCGGCAGGACGTAGTTTGCCGGATAGACCGGGCGATTACGGTTCCGCTCGAACTCCTCGAGCGTATTCAACACAAGTTTCTCCAGGGAACTGTTGACGACATTCGGCACTGAAGTCGGGTCCGAAGCATCGATCAACGTATTCGCGAGAACGCGAATCAAGAACCAGTTGACATTGGTGTCTGAAGCCATGACCGGGTATTCGTACCCATGGATCCTGGCGGTCTTCTTGTTCGCGTACCGAGATTTGGGTCCCACGAGTAGATATGAGGTCGCCTCGTCGGAAGGGGTGGTTCGCGTCCCGATGCTTCCGATGGTATTGGCGTACGCATCGTAATAGGCGACGACGTAGTACTGATTCTTTGAGGGTGGCACCGTGAGGACCAGTTCGGGGCTCTGATCGAAGTTGACGAATCCGCTGATGTAAAGAACCGATGCGTCCCCCGCGTTGGTGGCTTCATTGTTCCAAGCCGCGGGAACGGCACTGTACTTGAAAGCGTTGAACGGCGCGCCGATGATCGTATTGTATTTCGAAAATCGTTCGATGTACTCCGGACCGAGACCCCACACATAGGCATCGGCGGCGAGAGCTTTGATGACCTCAGGATTGCTGGCAGACCGCGCCGCGCGCGCCGACTGTGCCTGGGCCGTTAGTGTGCGACCGGCCCCGAATAGACCGAGCAAGAGCGCCGCCAGCAAAGCTGCTTTGTTAATTTCCGTAACGCTTCCACGACCG
>DATBDT010000057.1:0-180097 GCA_036269815.1 Bryobacteraceae bacterium | reverse complement strand
TTCCAGCCCCATATCTGTCATCAAAGTAGATCCCACATCCAATGACTCCAGCGTGTTGATCCCGGCTATGTGTTCGAGCGCGGTATCGCTCGCTTTGGTCCCATGCAGATTCAGTCGCTTCAGCCGCTTCCATTCCTTAATAGAGGCGACCCCCTCATCCGTCACGTATTCCGCAAAATACAAACTGAAGTCCGTTATGCCCCTCAGATTTTTGAGTTCCTGCAGACCGCTGTCAGTGATGTGAGTCAACGACAAGTCAAGCTCGTTCAGATCCGCGTAATCGGTCAAGCGCCGCAAGTCGGTATCCGTGACCCATGTCCCCCGCAGGTTGACCGAAGTCACCTTGCCTTGTGCGTTGCGCTGAACGGTCCCGCCCAGATCTTCAATCCATTGCGCATCGTCGGTGCGTTCAGCTGGCGCTTTCCGGGTATCCGCAACCGCTGCGCAACACAGCAGGAACAACAGCCCGGGAATAAACTTCATTGACGAAACCCTCATCGACGAACCCCTCATTGACGAACTCGGCGATTCGGCAGCGCGGAATCCCGGTCGAAAACAACTTTGCAATCCGGTAGGGCGCTCTGCAGGGCCAGCATCCCTTTCTCCGTGACAAGAGTATGGTAAATGTTCAACGCGCGTAGACCGCTGATCGATTCCAACCCGTGTGCGCCCTGATCCGTGATGCTGGTAGCGTCCAAACTCAATTCGCGCAGCTTTGGCAGCTTCTGCAAAAACGGGACCGCTTTATCGTCCAGCGCCATGTAGTCCAGCTTCGCAACCGACAAATTCTTCAGCTCGGCAAGCGATGCCATTCCATCGTTACTCCCGCGCGTCCGGAAAAGCTCGATGCGTTCCAATTTCTGTAACGGCTTCAGCTCAGCCAGTCCTGTATTGCTGATTGCCGTGTGATTCAGATATAGTTCGCGCAAATTCGTCAGTGTCGCAATCTGCGCAATGCCTTTGTCGCTGAGGGTCGTGCTCGAAAGATCCAGCATCTCCAACTGCGTCATTTTGCTCAGGAACGTTAGTCCCGCATCGGTAAGATCCAGATAGCGCAAGCGCAACCGGCGCAAACCGCGAAGCTGAGTCAAGGTATCGACATTCTGGTCCGAAACGTGCGACCCGGAAAGATCCAGATCGCGTAACTCCTGCAAGTCTTTCAATTTCGCTAGGCCGCTGCCGTCGACCAGCGTGCCCGCCAGGCGTAGCGTCTGCAAATGCGGCAATGGCGCGAGCCGAGCCAGTCCGGTCGAAGAGACCATCGTATTGTCGAGGTTCAGTTCCTGTAGCCCGGTCAATTTTTCGATCGAGACCAAGCCGATATCCGAGACTTGCGTTACCTGCAACTCCAGCCTCTCCAAATCGTGCAAGTTTTCCAGGTAAGCGAGCTGCGCATCGCTCAATTGTGAGGAGCTAAGATCGACGCCAACAACCCGGCCGCCCTTCATCTCCGCCTTGCCACCCATGCTCTTGACCCACGCCGTAACCCCCTGCGGAGAGGAATCGGCCGGCTTCGCTGAGGCAACCACACTGCTCTTTGGCAGCGTTGCTCCATCAAAGCGAACCTTCGCTTGCGGGAGCGCAGCGCGCAATGCCGCCACGCCGTTGGATGTCACGCGGCTATAGCGCACGTCAATGTCGCTCAGCCCTTTCAGCGATTCCAGCCGCGCCAAGCCCGAGTTCGTCGTCAGCGTCCGGTATAGATTCACAACCTGCAGCGACTGCATTCCGGCCAGAATGTCCATCGATTCATCTGAAACCTGCGCGCCCAGCAGATCCAGGGTCCGTAGGGACTTCAAATTGCGCAGATATGCGATCCCCCGGTCCGTGACCCGGACGCCGGATAGATCCAGTTCCTCGAGCCCGGTAAGGTCTTTCAAAGAACGCAATCCCTCATCGGTAATCAGGGTGTCGCGCAAAATAAGCCGCCGCAGACTCTTCAAACCGGCAAGCGATGCCATCCCCTCATCGGTAAAAGGCGCATAGCTGAGATCCAGGTCGCGTAGCTGCGAAAACACCGCCAAGTTCGGTTTAGACAAGCTGCATTGCGAGCAGCGCAACTGCTTTAATCCGGTCCACGCCGCCAGCTTGTTAATATCTTTGTCCTCGACGTAGATGTCCGAATTGAAATGCCAGCCAAATGCCAACCGCTCCACCCCAGTCAGTGTGGCTAACGCTTCAAATACCCCGGTCTTGTCCTCGTTGCCAGCACCGGGATTCCAAATGCGTCCGGGAAGATACAGCTGGCGCAAGTGCGTCAGGCCGGCAAGTTTGCGAAGTTCCACCGGCCGCATGACGGATGCGGTTAAGTCGATCGCCGAAATGTGAAACTCGCCTTTCGGGATTTGCGAAAGGTCACGAATTGGCTCACTGGAGCCTTCGACAACGAAGCTGCCTTCCCAGCGGACCACCCATTCCGCGATGTCACGTTCGCTCGCGCCATAGGCGGCGCTCGCAAGGACAAAGAACGCCGCAAGAATCAGACGCACTACGCGATATTCTACTGAATGCGTGCTGCGCCGATTTTCCAGGAGGAGTCGTTTTTTGCTGAAGTCGCTACTGTTGGGTGCATTCGCTTGTGGGACACTGGCAGCGCAAACACTCGATTTCCGAACAACTCTCTACCCGATACTTGAGAAGGCAAACTGCCGTGCCTGCCACAACGCCGAAGGAGTCGCTTCTGCAACCCGCCTTCACTTTCCCGAGCCCGATTCCAGCCCCGAAAAAATAACCGCTTTTGGCAATTCGCTGGTCGTGTTAGTCGATCGCGGGCATCCCGACAACTCTCTGCTATTCAGGAAGCCTACGATGCGTATCCCGCACACCGGCGGCGAGCGTATTAAACAAGGAAGCCCGGAAGAGCTCGTCTTAAAAGCCTGGATCGCGAGGCTCACGCAACTGTCGGGCAACGATCTGGCAACCGCGCTGAAGTACCGGGAGTTGGAGAGCGCAGACAAAACCGGCGTTGTCCAGGAGGCAGAGCTTCGGCGCCTAACGCACAGCCAATACAATCACACCGTCCGTGACTTGCTCGGGGACCAAACCTCGCCCGCCACACAATTTCCGCCCGAGGACTTCATCAACGGCTTCCGTAATCAATCGCGCGGCCAAAGCTTGTCGCCGATCCTCGTCGAGGCGTATAGCGATGCCGCCGAAAAGCTTGCGCGCTCCGCATTCCGCGGCGGCGATACCCACGGCTTAATCCCGTGCAAGGCCTCCGTCGAATGCGGCAAGCGCTTCGTCCGGGAGTTTGGCCAAAAGGCATTTCGCCGGCCGCTCAACGCCGTCGAGCAGCAGCGCTACGAGGTATTGCTGGCAAGTGAACCGGACTTTCTGAAAGGCGCGCAACTGATAGTCGAAGCCATGCTGCAGTCGCCGAACTTTCTATTCTGGCTGGACGCAACCCCGGACCCGAAACTGAAACCGTGGGCCACCGCCACCAGCTTGTCCTATTCGGTTTGGGACACTATGCCCGACCCCGAGCTTTTCGCCGCGGCCCAGCATGGTGAGCTTGGGACTCGCGAAGGCGTCGAAAAGCAGGTCCGCCGTATGCTCGCCGACCCTCGTGCGCATGAGTCGCTGGATGAATTCGTAAGCCAGTGGCTGCGCTTTGACCGTCTGGTCACGGCCAGCAAAGACCGTCGCAAGTTCCCGTACTTCACCCGCGAGACCGTGAACGCCATGACGACCGAAGCCCGCACGTTCGTGTCCGATCTGGTATGGAACGACGACAACTTCATGAAACTGTTCACCGCCGACTATGGCTATGTCAGTCCGGAACTGGCGCGCATCTACGGTGTAACAGCTCCAGCCAAGGACTTTGATAAAGTGCCGTTCCCGGCTGAGTCGGAGCGCGCCGGAATTCTGGGACAAGGCCTCTTCCTCGCCCTGACCGCGAAGCCCGAAGATTCGTCTCCCACCGCGCGCGGCCTCTTCGTCCGCGAACAGTTCCTTTGCCAGCACGTCCCCGACCCCCCTCCGGGAGTGAACACAAACCTTCCCCCAGTAACCGAGGCGAAGCCGCAAACGAACCGGGACCGCATGGCGGAACACACCACTAATCCGTCGTGTTCTACCTGCCACCGGCTGATGGACGGTGTGGGCTTCGGACTGGAGAAGTTCGACGCCATTGGCGGGCGCCGCGATCAATTTGTGCTTGAATTTTTGAAGAAAAAGAAGGGTGAGGACGACGAGGACGAACACGACCATGCTGCCAAGAAAATTGTTACCCTGCCGATCGACACCCAGGCATTCGTTGCCGGCATCCCCAATTCCGACTTCACATCGCCCTTGCAACTCGGCGCCGTTCTGGCGAAAAGCACGCTCTGCCAGGAGTGCGTTGTGAAGCAATATTTCCGTTATCAGGCGGGGAGAAGCGATACGCCGGCCGATCGCCCGCTATTGAATGCCGTCACGGAAAACTTTCGCAGTTCAGGCTTTCACTTCAAAGAGCTTATATTGTCATTAGCGGTGATGCGCGAGTTTCAGGATGCGCAGTCCGCCCAAAACAGCCCCCATCGAGGAGATTTGCCGCTCAATGTCGCAGATAATCACGGATCGCGTTAGGACATCTCGCCGGTCCCTATTAAAAGGGATCACGGCAGCCGGTGCGCGCATCGTGGTTGGTCTTCCGCCATTAGTCTCGATGTTCAACTCGCTTGGCACAGCTTACGCCGCAACGCCGGAAACCGTCGCAGTCGGCGCGCCTGCCATCGAAAAGCCCGTCGAGAGCCGTTTTGTGCTGTGGTTCAACGGCAACGGTATCCCGGAGCGCTATTGGATTCCGACGGAAGAGGGCGCGGATTACGAGTTGACGCCGTGTTTGGCCCCATTGGCCGCCTGGCGCAAAGACGTACATGTACTGAGCGGTGTTGATAACGCAGCATCCAGCGGTAAAGGCAACGGTCACACCAATTCGATGAGCGGGTTGATGACCGGGACCGATTTTACCGGCCGCGGCCCGAGCGGACCTTCTATCGATCAGATCGTCGCTGCCAAAATCGGCGGCGATTCGCGTTTTAGTTCTTTGCAGATCGGCGTCGCCCAGGAATCGTTTGGCGAAAGCATGCAGCGGAACATGAGCTGGGCAGGCTATGAACGGGCGCTGCCTCCCGAACTGATTCCACAGCGTCTGTTCGACCGCTTATTCGGCGCTCGCGAGGAAGGCTGGGTGAATCGCAAGCGAAGCATTCTGGATGCGGTGATGGCCGATGCCTCGGCGCTCGAAAAAAAGCTCCCGGGCGATGATAAGACGCGCATCGACGAGCATCTGTCCGGGATCCGCGATCTGGAGCGTGCCATTGCCGGCTTGCCGCCCGAGTACGCCCGTGTCGAACCACCGGATTTCGATGGCGATATGAAAGATTGGCCGCGCATCGCGAAACTGCAAAGCGATCTGCTGGTGCAGGCGCTGGCCATGCGGCAAACCCGCGTAGCGTCCTACATGTTGACGAAGTGCCAGAGCCTGACTCGATTTCCGTGGCTCGGCTATACCGCCGCGCGCCATCACGACTACACTCATGCTGAAGGGAAAGCCGCGGGCGCGGACGGCGTTGACGGCACGCACGTTTTGCGTGACATCTGCCGCTGGCATGTCGAAGAATTTGCCTATCTTGTTGCGAAGTTGGAGTCGGTGCCGGAAGGCGACGGCACCTTGTTTGATCACACCAGCCTGGTCTATGTGCACGAACACGCCGAAGCGAATCCCCACAAGAACAGCGGGCTGGCCATGATTGTTGCTGGCGGCAGCCCGAAACTTGCAAAGGGCGCTCACACGCGCGTCACAGGCACCGTTGGTGATGTTTACGTGACGATCGCCGACGAAGTTGTGGGCGCCGGCATCGGCAAGTTCCCCACCGCAACCAAGAAGCTTTCGGCGCTGTTGACATAGGCCGTCCGCGGCCAATACGCTCCAGTCCTGCCAACCGCGATTACAGCTTGACGTAATGCACGCCGGAGCGTGATCACTTGCCTTGTCCTCTCCGCGGACCCACCGGTACTGGGGCAGCGAAAACAAAAGCGTTCACCTCCGAAATGCCGGCTTGTTGCGGCGGCGCAGCAGCAATTGGTCGGCTCGGGTTGTCAACTCATCCGATACTAAGCAAGCGATCAAATCGATGGGGGCCATGGTTTCGGCCTGGGCTTGGCGCAAGCGGATTTCGAGCACTGTGGCCATGCCGCTCAGAGGCAGTTGGCGCAGCGAGCGTTCGAGTTCTACAACGTGCATAAGTCATTCTTCTGACGAGTGCGTTTTTCAATAAGGTCCCGATAGAGCGTAAGTTGGTGGGTAAGCGTGCGGTGAAACCGTATGGACATAGCGTAAGCGATCAGCGTTGGGATTTAGGTGGCTTGGAGCGGGGATGGGGGAGATGGTTATAACGGAATCGCGAGGACGATATGCCGCTGCGGTGAACACGCTGGAATCCAACGGCAACCATTCATACGGATCGCTACAAATTACGTCACAAAGGCCCAAAGGGCTTAATTGAAAGGAGGGTAAGTTATTTGTATTGTGTATGGTGCGGAGAGGGGGACTTGAACCCCCACGGTGTTACCCGCTAGCACCTCAAGCTAGTGCGTCTGCCAATTCCGCCATCTCCGCAGTATCGTAAGAGCTACTTCTTAGTATTCGTCTGAGGTGGTTTTGCCTTTTGGACGGCGGCAGGCCGGGTTTTAATTACGCTGCCCGAGGTTGTCGCCGTGCGGCTGGTGATGATCACCAGACTGAGCGACGTGAGCATAAACAACGCTGCAGCGATCGTGGTCGCTTTCGATAAAACAGTCGCCGTCCCGCGCGGGCCAAAAACCGTCTGAGATCCCATTCCACCAAACGCCCCTGCCAAATCCGCCGCCTTACCGCTTTGCAAAAGGACAACAATAATCAGAAAAAAGCAGACAACGACGTGCAAAGACGTCAGCACATACACCATGGCAGAACATAATTGTAGCAGGCAGCGCGGGTTATCGTCCTCGCTAAACTGTGGGGATGGGCGATTTTTCCCGGCGGACCTGGCGTGTTTCACTACGGCCGTTGCGGCGCAATTACGAGGCGGCCGAACTTACTGAACAAAGCGCCGATCCCGACCCCGTACAGCAGTTCAATAGCTGGTTTACCGACGCCCAAGCTGCTGATTTGATTGAACCGAACGCCATGGTCGTCAGCACCTCGACGCTCGCCGGAAAGCCCTCCGCGCGGGTAGTTTTGTTGAAGGAGTTCGGTAACGATGGGTTCACTTTTTACACTAACTATCTCAGCCGGAAGGGCCGCGAACTCGAGGCTAATCCGCTCGCGACACTAACGTTTTACTGGGGCGAACTGGAGCGCCAAATTCGAATTGAAGGAACCGTCTCAAAAACGGAACGAAGCCAGTCCGAGGAATACTTCAGCTCCCGTCCCCGCGCCAGCCGCCTCGGGGCATGGGTTTCGCAACAATCCGACGTAGTCAGCAATAGAGAAAACATTGAAGCAACACTGAAAGAATTAGAAGAACGTTTCTCTGGCAACGATGACATTCCCGCGCCCGAGCATTGGGGCGGCTACCGGCTGGACCCGGAGCTCTTCGAATTTTGGCAAGGACGACCCAACCGTTTACACGACCGGCTCGTTTATAGAAGGAGTAGTAACGGCTGGATAATGGAGCGCCTTTGGCCATGAGCAGGTGGTTTGCGCTAGCCGCGCTAGCGCTGGGTTCAATTCGCATGCTCGCAGCAGAGCCGGTGGATGACCTAATCGCGCGCATGCAGAAGCATTACAACTCCGCGCGGACGCTCTCGCTTCAGTTCGAGGAGTCGTACAGCATTCTGGGACATGCCCGGCCGCCGGAGGCCGGAACGCTGACGCTGCGCAAGCAAGGCAAAATGCGCTGGGAGTACACTCGCCCGAGCGGTAAGTTATTTATTTCAGACGGAAAGAACGTATTCCTCTACACGCCAGCGGATAATAGGGTAGAAAAAATACCCCTGAAAGACACTGAGGATATGCGGGCCCCCATGGCGTTCCTTCTGGGCCACTTGGATATGAAGAAGGAATTCCGCGACTTCCGGAGCCAGGAACGCCCGGATGGAACCTGGATAGAAGCCGCCGCTAAGAACGATCATGTTCCTTATTTGAAGGTTGAAATGCTGTTGCAGGCGAACGGTACAGTCGAGCGGTTAAAGATTTTTGGACGGGACCAGTCCGAGCTCAGCTTCAAGTTCACCAATGAAAAAGTGGACCCGGCTGTGCCCGATGGATTGTTTCACTTCGAAATTCCGCCGGGAGCTGAGGTGGTGGATTCGGTAGAGTTCGGGGCGGAAGGAAACTAAGGACGTGGCAGAATTTGTTCTGCGATACGCCGATGCGCGTGGACAAATGCACGAGCAGGTGCAGGATGCCGGCAGCGAAGGCGAGGCACGCGAGCGTTTAGCGCAACAGGGATTTCTTGTCTATTCAGTCCACGCCAAGGACCTGGCTGCCCGGCTGAGCGGCGGTTCCGTTCGTCGCAAAAAGGTAAATCTCGAGAAGTTCCTCATCTTTAATCAGCAATTCGTTACCTTGGTGCGCGCCGGCCTTCCGATTTTGAAGGGGCTGGATCTTTTAGCCGATAAACTGACCGACGAAAGGTTAGGGCCACACATCCGCGCCGTCCGCGACGCGGTGAAAACCGGAACCGGGTTATCGGACGCATTCGAGCAACGTGGAGTGTTTCCACCCGTCTATGTCTCATCCGTTCTTGCCGGCGAAAAGAGCGGCGCGCTAACCGAAGTCCTGGACCGCTTTATCACCTATCAGCGGCTGACACTGGCGCTGCGAAAAAAGCTGGTTTCGTCCTTGATATACCCGGCTGTCCTGATGTTGCTGGTTATCGCGTTGGTTACCTTTCTGGTGACGTACGTCGTTCCGAACTTTGCCGAGCTGTACAACAGCATGGAGGCAAAGCTGCCGCTCCCAACGCAGATTCTCATCGCGATTGGGACAACCGCGCGCGGCTACGTCGTCCTGGCCTTTGGAGCGCTGGTGTTGGCCGGTATTGCGCTCTATTTCTGGTCTAAAAGCGACCGTTCACAGGCGACCTTGGACCTATGGAAGAAACGCATGCCGCTGTTCGGAGAGATTTGGACGAAGTATCAGGTAGCACAGTTTTCGCGCGTGCTCGGAACGCTGCTGGTAGGCGGAATTCCGCTGGTCCCAGCGCTTCAGACAGCTGCCCGGTCGCTCGGAACAGTGCTTCTGAAGAATGCGCTCGATAAAGTGGCGGTCCTCGTGCGAGAAGGAAAACCGTTATCGTCGTCATTGGCGACTACTGGCATGTTTCCCGGTTTAGCCATTGACATGATGGAAGTGGGAGAATCGACAGGCGCATTACCGCAGATGCTGAGTAGCGTGGCTGAATTTTATGAAGAAGACGTAGCCACGCGGATGGGTGCAATTTTGTCGCTGATAGAACCAGCGATCATGATTTTTATGGGCATTTTTGTAGCATTCGTGCTGGTGGCGCTCTACTTGCCGATCTTCTCGCTGGCTGATTCGATCAGATAAATGGCAACAGAACTTATCAAGCCGAGAGAGCTTTCGGAAGAAACGGAACAGGCGCGAACCCTTGCCCGCCGCTATCGCTATGAGTTTGTCGATCTGAAAGCCGCCAACATCGACGCGGAACTCTTTCGGGCCGTACCTGTCGACCTGATGTTCCGGTACCACTTCGTGCCGCTGCATGAACATGATGGAACGCTGGAGATCGCTCTTTCCGATCCGACGCGCATCGTGCAAGTGGACGAACTCGCTATTCTGCTCGCGCGCAAGCTGCGCATCAAAGTAGCCACTTACTCGCAAATTGCCGACCTGCTGAAAAAGACGGAACAGTCGCAGCGTGTTCTGGAGGAAGTTACCGAAGGATTCACCCTGGATGTCGTCGGCGACGAGGAAAATGCGGATGAAACGCTTTCGATCGATCGCCTGACCTCCGACGAAGGCGCGATTGCACCCGTAATCAAGCTGGTCGACACAACGATTTTCAATGCGCTCGAGCGGCGCGCCAGCGACATTCATATCGAGACGCGCGACGCCGAACTCGTCATCAAGTACCGCATTGACGGCGTTCTCCAGTACGCGATGAGCCCCATCGCCAAGGAATGGTATTCGGCGGTGATCTCGCGCATTAAGATCATGAGCGAACTGGATATTGCCGAGCGCCGGGTTCCGCAAGACGGCCGGTTCCGCGTCCGCTACAAAAATCGCCTGATCGACTTTCGTGTTTCGGTGATGCCGACCATCCACGGTGAAGACGCTGTCCTGCGCGTTTTGGATAAAGAGTCGATGAGCGAGAAATTCGCCAAGCTCTCGCTGGATGTGGTCGGGTTTGCCGATGCGGATTTGGCGAAGTTCCGGCGCTACATCAAAGAGCCGTACGGCATGGTGCTGGTGACGGGACCCACCGGATCCGGTAAGACAACGACGCTGTATGCGGCCCTGAGCGAGATCAAGAACGACGAAGACAAGATCATCACCATTGAAGATCCGGTCGAATACCAGATCAAAGGGATCACGCAGATTCCGGTAAACGAGAAGAAGGGCCTCACATTCGCCCGCGGTTTGCGCTCCATTTTGCGGCACGATCCGGACAAGATTCTCGTCGGCGAAATTCGCGATCAGGAGACGGCGCAGATTGCGATCAATGCCGCGCTCACCGGTCACTTGGTATTCACCACCGTACACGCCAATAACGTGCTTGACGTGCTGGGACGCTTTCTCAACATGGGCGTTGAGCCGTATAACTTCGTGTCTTCGCTCAACTGCATTCTGGCCCAGCGGCTGGTGCGTATCATTTGCCCGCATTGCCGGGAGCAGGTCCATTACCCGGACGAATATCTGCTCGATAGCGGCCTGAGTTTCGATCAGTGGCGCGGCTTCAAATTTTATGAAGGCCGCGGCTGCATTGAGTGCAGCGGAACCGGTTTCCGTGGGCGAACCGCGATACATGAACTGCTCGATTTATCGGAGCGAATTCGCGAAATGATTCTCGAGAGGCGCCCGACCTCGGAGATCAAACGGATTGCGCGAGACGAAGGCATGACATTTCTGCGTGAGTCGGCGCTGGACCGCGTGCGTCAGAACATTACGACGCTGCGCGAAGCCAACAAAGTAACATTTATCGAGAGTTGACGAGACGAAAGGGGTACCGACTGCCAATTCTTGAAAAGGTCCAGCGTTGGATTGCAGAACCACCGCCGGACCATATCTTCGAAATTACCGAGCTTGGCGTGGCACAGGCCGATCCGCGCAATCCCGCGCCACCCCGCATCGAACCGGTGAGCGAGCGCGCGTTGCAGCCATCGCCCAATGCGTCGAACGTTTTGCACCCGCAGGCTTTTCGCGCGGCGGTCCAGCAGTTGACCGGAGCGTCTCCGGCGCGCCGGCGCACCGCGGCGCTGGTGATTCCCGACTACGCTGTCCGGATGGCTATTCTCGATTTTCAGGAGTTTCCCCCTGCGGAGGCCGATCGCCTGGCTCTTCTGCGCTTCCGCATGCGAAAGAGCGTGCCGTTCCACATCGATGAGGCTCAGGTTTCTTATTCGATTCAAGTTCAGGAGTCGCAGCGCATTGACGTACTCGCGGTTGCGATTGCGCGTCCGATTCTTGAGGAATATCAATCGCTGATTTCAGAGCGAGGCTACCGCGTCGGCTTGGTGATTCCCTCATCGCTCGCCGCTCTGCCGTTGTTCGCGCGCATGGAGCCGAAGGCCGGTTTGACGTTGATTGCGAAAATTGCCGGATCGACAATCTCGGTGTTGCTGAACCATCAGGGGCGTCTGCGTTTAATTCGCTCGCTGGATCTCTCTCTTTCAGAGGCCAACGGCGAGGACGACTATACCGACGCTGTGCTGGCGCTTTTGCAGCAAAGTGCCGCGTTTGCGGAAGACCAGATCGGCAGCGCTGCGGAACGCATCTTGTTTTGCGGATTCGAAGACGAGGCGGAACGCATTGTCGAGATTGCGGAAGAGGAATTTAGAATGCAGGCAACGCGGCTTCGGTCGAGGTTTGGCGCTCCGATGCAGCAGAATGCCGGAGCCTTGGGACTGCTGGAGCAATACGCGGCATGACGTCGATGCAACAACCGCTTATCAATCTCGCCTCCGATCCGTTCCGGCGGGAACGAGCCACCAACGCTTTATATGCGCTGGTGTGTGTAGCGTTGTTTTGTTTGCTGATCGTAATGACGACTCTGTTTTTCCGGTCACGTGCGAAAGCCTCCAGTATTCATCAAGACATCGCGAGGGAAGAACAGATGCTGCACACGCTGCAATCCGAACAGAGGGGATATGCGGCGGTGCTCTCCCGCCCCAGAAACGCCGATATATTTTCGCGAAGCGTATTCCTGAATGAGTTGATCGCCCGTCGCGCGGTCAGTTGGACGCTTGTGTTTCGGGATCTGGAAACCGTCATGCCCGGAAACATGCGATTGGAAACGATCCGTCTTCCCCAGACGCCGGCGCAACGGACTGGCGGCGTCGATCGCGTACAGCTGGACATGACGGTCGGTGCCGATAATCCGGAGGCGGTCATCCAGTTTCTGAAGAATCTGATAGCCTCCGATCTTTTTGGCGCGGCGAGCGTCGTCAGTCAAACTCCTCCTACCCAGAATGATCCGTTGTTCAAGTACAGGGTGAGCGTTTCTTATGCCCAAAAGCTTTAACCTCTCTACCCTTTTTGAACGCGCAAAACGCCGTCAACCGGCTTTGGCCTCCGCCGCGAGCTGGCACAAAAGCGGCTTGACACTGAACACGCGATTCTGGCTGCTGGCCGGGGGCGGGGCATTGTTGTTGGCGAATCTGGTCATCGTCTTTCTTACGGTCTTTCCGCCGGGTGGCTCTGAAGCTGAGTTGGCGGCCCGCCGGGATCAATTGCGCACCGAAATCAGATTAGCCCGAACCAGTACCACGCGGCTGCGTACGGTTTCCGACAAGGTGGAAACGGGAAGCCAACAAGCGACGTCGTTTGAGTCGCAGTACTTCCTGCCGGAACGCCTGGCGTATTCCGCCATCATCGCCGAAATCCAGCGCATGGCGAAGGCAGCCAGTGTGGAGGAGCGGGAAGCGGTCTATTCCAAGGAACCAATCGAAGGTTCGGACGATCTGTCGATTCTCAATGCCGGAGCACGCTTCCGCGGCACGTATGCCAACCTGGTGCAATTTCTGAATGAATCCGACAAAAGCCCGATGCTGCTGATGATCGACACGGTGCGCGCTACTCCCGAGCAGCGCGGCGGCCAGATCGATGCGGAAATCCGCTTTCAAGCCGTAATTCACGATGACCAGGCATTGATCGGCGCGCCCATCGGGGGGCAGCCATGAGCGCAGCTCCGCAGACCAAAATTTTCGGTATCACCCTCGGCGTCGATCCCAAGTTTGTTGTGGGCGGCTTGTTGGCCATCGCCCTTCTGGTGCTCTATTTCAACTCACGCAGCAGCGGCGGCAGCTCGGAAAATTCGTCCACCAACACCGCGGATACCAGGAGCGCCGCTCCGGCCATAGCCTACCCAGGTACGTCTGCTGCGAAAGGCGCGCGGCGGCGCAACCGCAATGCCGCGGCATTGGATCGTGGGACACTCCGCATCCGGCCCGTCGATGCAAGCCGCGGCGATATCGACCCCACGCTGCGACTGGATATGCTCGCTCGTTTGCAGACGATTTCAGCCGACACGCCGGGCCGCAGTCTTTTTGAAGCAGGGTCCGCGGCGGCTGTTCCCTCCGCCGAAGCCGTGGCAAAACTGAATACGAACATTGAGCCGGCTCCCTTGCCCGCAACTCCGCCGCCTTCGCCCACCGGGCCGGTAACGCCGCAGGTAAACATTCCGCTTCGCTTTTACGGATTTGTCAGGCCGGCCGCAGCCAACCAGCGCAACCGCGGCTTGTTTATGAGCGGCGACAATGTCATTGTGGCGTCTGAAGGCGAAACAATCGAGGGCCGTTATCTCGTTGTGGAACTGACAGCCAATGCGGCGCGTATGGAAGATACGCAAATCAAACAAGGACAGACACTGCCGGTTGTGCCGGAGGCAAATCAACAGTGATGGGCCGCGCGCACCGGCGAACAGCAGAACGCGGCTCGGCGCTTCTGATCGTGTTCGTCTTTGCGGCGATCATTGCGATTCTGTTGTACCGTGAACTTCCCGTCTCCGTTTTTGAAGCTAAGCGGCAAAAAGAGCAGCTACTGGTGGATCGTGGGCATGAATACGTGCGCGCCATTCAACTGTTCTATCGACGCAATCACGGGCAGTACCCGGCATCGATCGAGCAGCTCGAAAGCACCAATAATATCCGTTACCTGCGGCGGCGGTACAAGGACCCGTTTACCGGAAAAGACGATTGGCGGCTGCTCCATGCGGGACCGGGCGGTCTGCTGGTGGATTCCAAAGTGAGCCCACAGGGTTTGGGTGGAATTCCCGGTCAGCCGGGAGCAGCGCCGGCTCCATTCGGCAGTACCGCTTCCTCCAGTTCGCCGCAAAGCATCTCGAGTACGGACAACTCCAGCAGCGATGCCGTGGTAGTGCCACCGGTTGTTCAGCGCGGGCCGGCCGTTGCCGTGAATGGCGAAGCATCCGGCTCGGGCCAGCCGCCATCAACCGGGCAGTTGGATCAAAACCCGGATCAGCAGGTTGTTCCGTCGGCGGCCGCTGTCGCAGCAACCACCAACGGAGCGGCGCCTGCTACTGGTCCGGCGTTGGCAGCTGCTGCCGGCGGACCAGCCGTTGGTGCGCAGGTGCCCGGCGCGCCCAATGGGCAGCAGCCCGGGATCATGCAGACGATGGCGCCGATCTTAGGAAATCCGACGAACCAGGGAGCCCAGGGGATTGGCGGCGCAGCGCCCGGAAATACGTTCAACTCCGGCAATTCTTTGGGCCGGCTCAATGGCGGCGGCGCGCTGGCCGGAATCGCCAGTATCGCCAAAGGCCACTCCATCAAGATCGTGGACGAGCAGAGTGACTACTCCTTATGGGAGTTCCACTACGATCCTTCCAAGGACACCAGCCTCTCCGGAGGCGCCGGTCCTGCCGGCAATTTACAGAATGGGCAAGCCGCTCCAGCCGGTGCTTTCGGCAGGCAGAATACCAATCAGCAGGGTATGTTCGCCCAGCCAAACCAGCCGGGAACAGATCAGTCGGCTACAGGCGCGGATCAACAGAATCCGAATCCCGATCAGACGAACCAGCCGAATCCAGGTCAAGCCAATCCAAATCAGGCGAATCCAAATCAGGCCAACCCAAATCAGCCCGTGCCTATGCAGGCGCTGCCGCTGCCTCAGTAATTCCTTGGTTCGAGTGTGCGCTGCTGATGGCCTGTTTGCAGGCATATAATGATCCCGCGCTGTATGCCGACCATTAACCTCACCAATAACTCGTCATTGAACCTGACTGCAGCTTCCGATGACAAAAATGCAACCCTTAACCGGTATCTGCGCAGTGTCTTTACGTTTCAGACACAGCCGAATCTGGACGCGATTATCGATCAGCCGTTAACCACGGTCGATGCTACACCATTTCCGATCAGTGTAACGGCGACGGTCAGCGGCAACTTCGCCGTAAAACAAACGACACTCACCGTGCAGTCGGCGCTGTCGGCGGCTTTCGGATTGCTCGACAACGGGGACAAGGCAGATCTTCTCGCGTCCCTGGAACTCCCCGACGATTTTGCGCCGAATCGTTTACTCTCGTTCGCAATCGAAGGATCACTGAACGTGGGCGAGACCGCTACCGTGAGCGATTTCAGTTTCGGAGTTATCAGGGGTCAGAAGGTGAAACTGAAAAGTTATTACCCGGCCGCGAATACCGATACGATCCGCACTGCCGTAAAGAGCGTCATTGCCGGGCTCACCATTCCCCACGATCGCGACGATCTCGTTGCCTTGCCGCTCAGAAGCGTTTGCCAGATCGACGCTTCTAGTTCTTTGCAATTCACAGCCAGCGCTTCCTATAGCTTCCTGAACGACCCTCTCGCTTCCGCCGCTATTCAGAAGCTGCCAAAGATCGCGGTCAATGCCACAGCCGCAGCCACTCTCGAAGCGACCGTCACGCATACCGGCGATCACAAAGTGACGATTGCAAAGCTCGCGGACGGAACCCTGCACCTGTCGGTCTGCTTAACGAAAACAGACGACTTCGAAACAAGTCTGACGGTGTCCGCTGGACTTACGGCAGATCTCGGTAACTTGGATGCGTTGAGCCTTCTGTTGAACCACGTCAATCCCAACGCAGCGCTCGAGATGCAGACGATCAAAAGCGAACTGCCCGAGAAAGGTCGGCAGTTGAGTGCGGATATTCGAAGCGCCATCGACGGCGCTTTGTCCACAGCTCTCGGAGCATCGATCAAGGCAGGCCTGGACGTCGCACACTCCCGGCAGCAGCTGTTCCTTTACAAGATCGTATTGAAGGATCTCGATACGAACAGCGAAGCTGCTTTGGAATCTGCGCTGCGCGGCGACTTCACCGCGATGACCGCGCCCACAGCAAAGTTAGCGGGCATCGAGAAATTGGATTCGGCGCTGACGCTCAGCAAAACGATGACGCACAGCCTGTGTATTCACTTGTTTGGTATTTTCAACTTCTCGAGCGTTCATCAATTCCTGGAGAGTGCGACCGTCGATTTCACCAGCGACAAACACGATCTTGTGCTGGCCGACGAAAAAACGTACGTCAAGACCGGCGGTTTGAACGCTGAAAAGTTGCGTCAAATCGTTCTGAAGAACGTCACGTTAACATTGCCGGCGTCCGCGAACACGCCTGAGTCCGATACGTCTCTCAATATTTCCTTCTTTGATCGTGAAGCGGCGATTGGCCCATCCAAACTCACACAGTTCAAAAATGCGCTGACGTCCATGAACTCAGGAGATGCGGCCATGGCTGCATCGATGGCAAACGGATCCTATGCGGGTACATGCTCGTTATACCTGGGCCTCCGCCTCTCTGCAGCGGATTGCCGAAAGCTGTTCATTGACGGCAGCGGGAAGGCGCTTCCCTGGACTTTCTATCGTAAGCAGATTTGTTTCGCGCAACAGGCCATTCTCGCTGGCGATTCGCAAAGTGCCGACCGCTTGCGCTTATTCGGCATAGACGACAACGCAGTCTGGGATCAATTGCAGGATGCAGGAACTCCTCAAAACGTGATCCTTGTTCTGAAGAACAATGGCTTTGCGCAAGCACGGGCGTTGGACGCGTTGGTGACCGACGTCTTTACCGCCATCTGGTGGTCGAAGGCGATGGCGAATTACGCTGTGGCGCTCCGCGACGGGCAATCGCTGGTCGATGTCGGCAAGAACGTGGTGAAGAACGACACCTTGGGCTTCAACGAACCGTGGCTCGTCCTCACCGTCTGGAATATTTTGGGCCAAAGGCCGGAAGTGGACAGCAAGTTCACCTCTTCCGCATTACCGCAGGTCTTCCAGACGCAGCGCGCAGGCGGATGAGACAACTCTTTATCGCAGCGCCTTTAGGAATTCTTTTCGCACCGGCCAGGTTCCGAACAGCACGTTTCGCTGCTGGCTGAACGTTCCGGCGGTAAATAAACCAGTTAAATCCGCGGGATTGGCGCGGGCGCCCTCGCGAGCCAGTTCCAGCCGCAACATCTTCGTGTCGATTTCGAGTTGATTTTTTGCCGTATCGGCCATGGCGGGCTTTGCAAAGCTTGCTTTCAACTTAAGGTCGAAAGCTGCCTGGCCGGAAGAACCCAAACTGGAAGGACCCAACGACACCGTGACGCTATTCGCCGGCTGCAGCGAAATAGCCAACATCCGCAGCGAGTGAGGGAATCCGCCCGGCCGTTCGAGCATCGAATGCGCCGGACGGAACCATACAGGATCGGGAGAGACGAGCGAAGGAGCCGTGGGTCTCGTTTGGGCCAGAGCCGCGGTCGCCGCGCCGCTGGCCGCCTCCCGGTTTGGCGCGACAACCAGTGCCATCACGTCCGGCTGCAGCTCGGCAAATCCGACCCACTTGCCGGGTTGCGTTGCCGGCAGGCTGCACTCATCACTGCTGCAGTCGCCGCTGCGGCGCCGGGCGTATTCCCGCAGCCTAGACCAATCAAAATGTCCTTGCACATATAAGTGCAAACGGTCGCTCCACACAGCGCCGGCGATGGCTTGGAGGTCCCGCGTGTATTCGAAATTGGTGGCCTCGACAAATTGGTGGTAGTCGGCTTCGTTCGTCGCATTCGCACCTGCCAGCAGATCAAGGTAGCCGCTCTTTCGCAACGCGGAGACATCGATGTACAACGTGCTGGCGTCGGGCCGCTCTAACGGGAGGGCCAACGGCAGCAACCGCACCAGATCGACAGGCTCACGAACGAGGCGATGCCGATAGCGGTGAACTCCCCAGAAGACAACGGCGAGGACCGCCGCAAGAAGCGTCAGCAGGACTGCGGGATGGAGATTGTATTTGCGCAAGACGAGTCTGCGCCTTCATTTTACGTTCGCTGCCTCAAAGAGGTTTTCGAATATCGCTTTCGATGGCCGTACGCCGCAAGCGTTGGCCGTGCGTGCCGCGCCCGGCAGCCAGTTCCAAGAACATGGCTGCAGCTGTCGTTTTACACGGGGATTGTCCGAGCAGTTGTATCCGCGCTATGGCTCTTTGTTATAGCGTTCCAGCATGGCTGCGTTGATATCGGTGTTCGTCGGCCAATGGCCGCGTGTTTGTCCTGCATGCGTCTCATAATCCTCTAAGCGGTCTGGATCGGGCTGAACCGCTTTGCCGGCCTGTAGAAAAAGCAGGCCGAGTCTGTCCGTCGGCATGCGTGAAACAAAGGCTTCGGCATCGTTTAGCGCTGCGCGAAGCTTGGTGATGATAGCAGTGGGGTTAAAGGGTTCCGCGCTACTGAGCGCCCGCCATTCCGCGGCGGGATAGTGCGAGTTACGCCGAATTTCGGCGATCAATCCCTCCGGCGTGTACCCCGGCGATTTCTCGACGGCCGCCCAGAAGACGGCCCCTAAAGAAAGAATGGTTTCATGGACTGTCACAAGGTCAACAATGTCGCGCACCTCGCGGCGCCCGGCGGCGGCCATCGCTTTGTTCGCGGCAAGGTCAACCGGGTGCAGCACATAGCCAAACGTGTCGTCTTTCATAACCGGGAAAAAGCGAAACTCGCTATCCACCACCCATTCAAGACGGGTCGCTCCGGTCTGCCCTGTAATTTCGGCGGTATATATCGCTGGCTCCCGCCTGATCCATCTGACGCCGTAACCTGCTGCTTCGAGCGTTTGCGCATCGACTGCGGCAGCCGAGGCAGCGCGTTCCTCGCGCGCATGAAAAACATCGATGTCGCCGGAATAACGCGGCGCATCGCGGTTCAGGGCAGAAGCTCCGGCAACGTAGCTTTCCGGGTCGCGGTTCCCGGCGAGGAGCCGGAGTATGTCGGTTTGGATTTTAGAGAGCGGCACGGCAGACTTTCTCGATCTCTTCAGCAAGCTTCCGCGCTCCGCGATCGCCTTCGATACGCAGCGCTCGCGCAATAACAAGCGCATCTTCCGGCGTTGGTTTATCGAGGAGACGCTTGTTCCAAAGCGCCTGCGCCCCATACTCGGCGAAGGCGCGGCGGTATAGGGCCGCAAATTCTTCAGGAACTGACGACCGGGCATTGTTCATAGCGTCCCGCTTTGCAGAATGAGCGGATAAATTCGTGGAGAACGATTTACAAAAACGACTGAGTGCGTCTGTTCACACAACAGCCAAAGCCGGCGCGCGCGCCTCTTTCCAGAGCGCGACATAAGGCTGAAGCTCAACCATCATCTTCCCGAACTGATCGAACGTCAGCGACTGCGCTCCATCGCTCATCGCCTTTTCGGGACTGGGGTGTACTTCGACGATCAGGCCATCAGCGCCAATCGCGACCGCGGCGCGAGCGAGCGGTGGAACCAGGCTGCGTTTGCCCGTAGCATGGCTTGGATCGAGCACCACCGGCAGATGCGACAGCTCATTCAATACGGCAACCGCCGTGATGTCGCAGGTGTTGCGGGTTGCGGTCTCAAATGTACGAATGCCGCGCTCGCACAGAATCACGTTTGGATTGCCATGCGCGACGATGTATTCGGCGGACATCAGCAACTCCTTGATAGTGGAGCTGAGACCGCGCTTCAACATCACCGGACGATTCACCCGGCCCAGCGTCTTCAGCAGCGCGAAATTCTGCATATTGCGCGCGCCGATCTGCAGGATGTCGGCATATTCGGCGACTAGATCGACATCGCGGTCACTCATCACTTCGGTGATGATGCCGAGCCCGGTTTCCCGCTTTGCCTTGCGCAGCAGTTTGAGGCCTTCCTCCTCCATGCCCTGAAAATCGTAGGGCGACGTGCGTGGTTTGAAGGCGCCTCCGCGCAGGAATTGCGCCCCCCGGCCAACCACGAATTCGGCAGTTTCGATGATCTGTTTTTCGTTTTCGACCGAGCAGGGGCCCGCCATGACAACGAACGAATCGCCGCCGATTTCGACGCCATTCGCAACGACCTGCGATTTGGCCCCGCGAAATTCGCGGCTGACGAACTTATATGGGGCGGAGATCCGGACAGCCTTCTCCACCTGCGGCATGGCTTCGAGAGACTCCAGGCACGCCGTTACATCACCGACCCCAACCACCCCAATCACGCAGCGCTCCTCGCCTTCGATTGAGTGGACCTTGTAGCCAAAGTCCCGAATACGTTCACAGACTGCTTCGATTTCCGCCTTAGTGGCATGAAGTTTCATCGAGATGATCATTTGCCCTCACGAGTGCCGCCGGGGAGCCCCTGCGCCCCAACGAAAAAGGCCCACTCGTTTCCGAGTGGGCCCCCTTTCCAGCTTTCTTTCAACTCAGCTATGCGGACACCACTCGGCTCGATTTGGACGAGCACCAAAATCGAAACCAATAAAAGTTGACCGCGTACGCCGCCATGAAACTACGAGTATGCCATATGTTCATAAAAGTGGGCAGTGAAATCGTGATTGATGGACGCGGCAAATTGCTCATTCCAAACACCACGTCCCTGTGGTAGAACACGGCTGGTGATAGGATTAGGTTCTCACATGAAGTGGGCACTCGGGCTCATCGCGATGGGGCTGGCGTTGGCCCCGGTTCCCGGTCTCGCCCAAACGGCGACGAAGAAGAAGTCCTCGTCCACCCATGTGTCAGACGCCGGTTCCACCACCCCGAAAACGGCAACCAAAAAGAAGAACTCGACCGGCTCAAGCACAGCGGTTCGAACGTCGCAAAAGAGCAGTCATAGCGGCAAAGGCCATCACGCAGCTCACCGTGCTGCTCATGCCGCCGCTCCGGCAATCCAAAATCATCCCGAACCCGAGCGTTATCTGCAGATTCAGCAGGCGCTGAGCGAGCGGGGCTACTTCAATGGTGACCGAAACGGCGCCTGGGGAACAGATTCGCAGGACGCTCTCCAGCGATTTCAGACAGACAACAAATTAGACGCGGACGGCAAGATTACCGCCCTGACGCTCCAAAATCTTGGGCTCGGGCCAAAGCATGATGGAAGCGCCATGCCTCTTGTCGGCAGGCCGGCGCCGCCCCAGCCAGCGGCGGTGATTCCGTCCTTGAATGCACCCTCATCCGTGGCGCCGGCAGTCGCCGAACCTGCCCACGATTCGCAGCAAACCACGTCCCAGACACCGTCACATTCTCCGGCAGCACCTCAACAAAATCGATAGGAGACCAATCCTTGATCATTGGAGTTCCGCGGGAGATCAAAGACCACGAAACGCGCGTCGGCTGCGTCCCCAGCATGGTCATCTCGCTTGTCGAACGTGGTCACACGGTGCTGGTAGAGTCCGATGCGGGCGTGGGCAGCTCGCTTCCGGATGAAGAGTACGTGCAGGCAGGAGCGAATATTCTCGCTGATGCGGCGTCCGTATGGGAACGGGCCGATCTGATCGTAAAGGTGAAGGAGCCGCAGCCCTCCGAATATGCATTTTTCCGTCCCGGCTTAATTCTGTTCACCTACCTTCACCTCGCGCCGCTGCCCGAGTTGACCGAAGCGCTGCTCGCCGCCGAAGTCAGTGCGGTTGCTTACGAGACCATTCGCGAACCCGATAATTCTCTGCCGCTGCTAACTCCGATGAGCGAAGTAGCCGGCCGGATGGCCGTCCAGGTGGGCGCCCAGTACCTCGAACGTCCGAACGGCGGCCGGGGCATTCTGCTGGGCGGCATTCCGGGTGTCGCGCCGGCGAAAGTGACGGTCATCGGCGGCGGTATCGTAGGCCATAACGCCGCCAAGATCGCCTGCGGCCTGGGCGCCCAAGTCACCATCATCGATCGCAATCTGAACCGGCTGCGGGAACTGGATGACGTCTACTCGAACTCCATCCGGACACTTGCTTCGAACCTGTACACCATTCGCGAGGCGGTGGAAGAAGCGGATCTGGTGATCGGCGCGGTGCTGATTCCGGGAGCCTCGGCCCCGAAGCTCGTCCGGCGCGATATGGTCTCTCACATGAAACGCGGGGCCGTTATTGTGGATGTCGCGATCGATCAGGGCGGCTGTGTCGAGACGGCGCACGCCACCACGCATACCGATCCCATCTATTACGTCGATGGAGTCCTGCACTATTGCGTCTCGAATATGCCGGCGGCGGTACCGCATACGTCCACGTTCGGCTTGATTAACGCCACCGTTCCGTACCTGCTGCTGTTGGCGGACCAGGGCCTCGACCAGGCGTGCCGCTCAAACGCCGCACTTCGTGAAGGCGTGAACACCTACCGTGGATATATTACCTATCCGGGTGTAGCCAGTTCGCAAGGAAAGCCCTGTCGTCCATTCCTTGAAATCGCGCAGGGAGTCGAAGTATAGAAGGGGGCCAAATACGTACTCTTAGTACTGTATTCCGCCGGAAATACCCTATATCATCGTTCTGGTTAGTTCTCGTTTTTAGACAGCTTGAAAGGGTCTTCCATGCGCGCAGCGTGTCTCCAGAAACCAGCCTTCTCCGCTTTCGTGTTGCTGACGGGTTCCCTTTTCACCTATCCTTTCGCCGCATTTGCAGATCCCATCCCGGTGAGCACTTTAGTCGTATTCGGGGACAGCCTCTCCGACAACGGTAATGCCTACATCGGGTCCCTAGGTGTTTTCCCGGGTCCAAACTATGCGCTGAACCCCTATGGTGAATACACCAATGGGACGAACACGACACCGGCCACCACCGGCCCTCTGGGTTTATGGTCCGATCAGCTCGCGCAGAAATTGGGTGTCCCCGACCCTCTGCCGTTCCTTTCGCAGAAGACTGGGGCCACGGATTTCGCGGTCGGGCTCGCCCAAACGGGGACGAATGGCCTCTCTTTCGTTACTGACCAGGTAAACCTTTATCTGGCCAGCGTCTTGGGGAGCGCCTCCGCGCAATCGCTTTACACGTTTTGGGCGGGTGCTAACGATATCGCGGATCAGGGAAACCCGGCACACGCGGCAGATAACATCGCGAACAACATTCGCACGCTGGCCGCAAAGGGTGCGACAAATTTTCTCTGGCTGAATCTCCCGCCGCTCGGAGAAACGCCCAAGGGGCTAGCGCTGAATTCGATAACGCCCGGCACGACTGCGTATCTGAATGCGCAGTCGGCTGAGTTTAACGCCGAATGGCAAACCGATATCGGGCAACTGCATACTTCCGGCATCAACGTCATCGGAGTGGATGTGAACAGCATCTTCGATGCGATCGCTGCGAACTCTGCGGCCCATTGCACGGTGGGACCGGGCAATCCATTTTGCTTCGCCAACATCACCTCGCCGGCACAGGGACTCGCGGGCGTAGACCCGAATACATACGTGTTCTGGGACTTGGAACACCCGACCACGCAAACCGATTCGCTGGTTGCCAGTTTGGCATTTAACGATTTGCAGCCGGTGCCGGAACCGGTATCCGGAGCACTCGCGATCGCCGGCTTGGGACTGCTCGGTATCGCCGCTCTTCGGAAGCGCTAGTCAAAGCGCAAAGGGCACAGCTGCGTGCCCTCAGGCAAAGCCTCTTGACCTCCGAGGCGGCCACACGTGCATGACGATTGGCAACAGACATCATTACACCGTTTGGCCGCCGTCGATCACCATGGCATGCCCAATCACGAAGGCGGCCGTATCCGAACACAGCCAGACGACAGCCGCCGCAATCTCCTCGGGCTTCCCCATTCTTCCAATCGGCTCCTGGGCGATGACTCTTTCTCGTCCCTCCGAAGTGCCTCCGGTGAATCGCTGCATCATGGAGGTCTCGATAATACCCGGGCACACAGCGTTGATCCGGATGTTTTGCGAGGCGTAATCGAGTGCCGCGGACTTGGTCAGACCAATCACCCCATGCTTCGCGGCCGCGTACGCCGCCTGACCTTTGAAGCCTTTGACTCCAGCACCTGACGACGTGTTCACGATGACACCGCCGCCGTTCTGAAGCATGGCAGGGATCTCGTACTTCATGCAGAGAAACACACTGCGAAGATTGACAGCAACGATGCGGTCCCACTCTTGCTCGGTGAGATCCGCAGTCGCGGTTATCGCCTGTTCGGAACCGGCGTTGTTGAAAGCGAAATCGAGGCGGCCAAACGCTTCAGCTGCCTTGTCGAGCGCAGTCCGGATATCGTCCGTTCGTGTCACGTCGCATGTAACCGCCAGCGCTCGTCCCCCGAGTTGCTCGATCAATCGTGCCGTTTCCTGGTTGCTCGCCTCCGAACGGTCACCCACCACGACGCTCGCGCCCTGTCGGGCAAACGCCAGCGCCGTCTCACGGCCAATGCCGCTTCCTGCGCCTGTGACAAATGCCACTCTGCCTTCGAAACTTCCGTTCGCGTTCGCTGTCATCGCTTCGCTCCTCAGTGCAGGCCGTTTTGTGCTCCCTAGTTACTCACGGCCGCAGTAGCGTCTTGATCGCCCGTCGCTCGTCCATCGCGCGATACCCCTCAGCAACCTGATCGAGCGGCAGCGTCAAATCAAACACTTTCCCGGGATTGATCTTCTCGTTCAGCACCAGATCTATCAACTCAGGGAGGTACCGGCGAACCGGTGCTGGGCCGCCGTGCAGATGCACGTGAGCAAAGAACAGCTCTGTGCCGTCGAGTTCAACCCCGTGCGGAACCCCCACGTAACTGACGAACCCGCCCGGGCGTGCGGAACGGATCGCCTGCCTCATTGATTCCTGAGTGCCAACACACTCCAGCACGGAATCAGCGCCGATGCCCTTCGTTAAATCTTTCACTTGCGCAGTGCCTTCATCGCCGCGCCCGGTTACGATGTCAGTGGCGCCGAACTCTCGCGCGAGTTTCTGCCGCGATTCGTGCCGGCTCATGGCGATGATCCGCTCAGCACCCATCTGCTTGGCTGAAAGCACGCCGAGCAGCCCGACCGCGCCATCACCGACGACGACAACAGTCGACCCCGGCTTCACATTGGCTGCGTCCGCCGCGAACCAGCCGGTACCTAGCACGTCAGACGTCGTTAATAGGCTCGGCACAAGGGAGTCGGACGGCACGCCGCCTGGTGTCGGCACCAACGTCCCGTCGGCCAAAGGCACGCGCAGCAACGGTGCCTGTGCCCTGGTGATGAACTCACGGTGCATGCACGACGCCTGGTAACCGTACCGGCAATGGGGACAGGTGTTATCCGACGTCGCGAACGAGCCAATCACGAATTGACCCGGCTTCACGGATTTCACCGCGCTGCCGGCCTCTTCGACAAAGCCGCAGTACTCGTGGCCCATCGGTGTCGGGCCGCTGATCGGCTGCAAACCTCTATACGGCCACAGATCCGATCCGCACACGCACGTGGCGGCCATGCGGATCACCGCATCGGTAGCTTCGATTACCTTGGGTGTCTCACGTTCTTCGAACCGGATGTCGCCCGGTCCGTACAGCACAGTTCCTCGCATGTTTAATCTCCTCGTTCTCCAGCCTGGTTTTCCAGCCTGGTTTTCCAGCCTGGTTTTCCAGCCTGCACCTTGGTCAAATTCTTGCTTAAGCGTTGCCCGTTGGCGCGATCACAGCACCGTCATTCCGCCGTCGACCGTCAGGGCGTGACCCACGACGTAACTTGCCCCGGGACTGCAAAGCCACAGCACGGCCGACGCAATCTCCTCCGGCCTCCCGGCGCGGCCGATGGGAACGTGCTTTGCGATGTCAGCATACGCCTGCTCGTCCCGGTTGACGACATCGCGGGCGATCGGCGTGTCGATCAGGCCCGGATTGACCGCATTCACGCGGATGCCGTGCTTGATGTATTCGAGAGCCGCCGTCCTCGTAAGGCCGACCACGCCATGCTTGGAGGCGATGTAGGAACCGATACCGGGGTTGCCGGTCAACGCGCCAACCGATGCATTGTTTACGATCGCGCCGTTACCCTGCCGTTCCATCTGCCGCAATTCGTGCTTCATGCAACTCCACACGCCGCGCAAGTTGATCCCTATCACACGATCCCAGTCTTCGCGGGTACTCTCGGCGGTAGGGGCAATGCGGGCCATTACGCCCGCGTTATTGAAGGCGGCGTCCAGCCGCCCGAACTCGCCAATCGTGCGATCCACCATAGCCGCTACTTCAGCGTCGTCGCTCACATCGCACCGGACGGTCATTGCTTTGTAACCAGCGTCCACCAGCTTCTGGGCTTCCGCCTTAACCAGGTCCTCTCTGACGTCGGCCAGCACAACGGCCGCGCCCGCCTCCGCGAACCCCTGGGCTGTCGCCAGTCCCATGCCGGAAGCCGCCCCGGTCACCAGTGCGACCTTGCCGCTAAAATCGAACGCATTGTGATTCATGGCATTGTGATTCATGATTGATGTCTTTTCTTCTCGACTGGATCGTCACGCCCTGGCCGAAGCCGTACCGTTTGGCAGTCTGGCTGACGTACTGGAGAACTGTCTCGAGTGCGCCGTCTTACGGGACCACTATCGCAGCAGAATCGGGGGTGATTTAGAAAACGAGCAAAATATGATTCGGGATGCTTGCTCGTTGTGCCCTCTAACACTAGGGTAACGGCAAACCGGTAAATTGAGAAGATCCACAATCAATAAGAAGCTGTGAATATAATTCATAAATGGCTAAGAACGATCTCAGCGCGCTATCGGCTTTTCTCGCCGTAGCAGAGGAGCGCAGCTTCACGCGCGCCGCAAAGCGCCTGGGCGTTTCTCCTTCCGCGATGAGCCATGCGATGAGAGCCCTCGAAGAAGGCATCGGCGTGCGGCTGCTCTCGCGCACGACGAGAAGCGTCGCGCCCACCAATGCCGGGCAAGACCTGGTCGCGCGGCTGCGCCCGGCACTCACCGAAGTTGAAGAAGCTTTGCAGCAGGTCTCCGGCCTTTCAAAAAAACCCGCCGGGCGCGTCCGCCTGCTCGTGCCCCGGCTGGCGGCAGGCAGCGTGCTGGCGCCCAAGCTTGGTCAGTTCGCGCACGATTATCCGGACATCTTGCTTGACGTAACCACCGACGACAGTCGAATCGATATCGTAGCCGAAGGGTTCGACGCCGGCATCCACTTCGGTGAATACATCGAAAAGGACATGATCGCGGTGCGTGTGTCTCCGGACCACAAACCGGCGATCGTGGGCTCGCCCGGTTACGTCAAATCGCAGGGAAAACCGAAATCGCCGCGTGACCTGTTACGCCATCGCTGTATTAACTTCCGGCACGGAGACGAGGGCTTATATCGATGGGAGTTCGAGAGAGCGAAGAGATCCCTGTCAGTCGCCGTAAACGGCCCATTGATTGTCGATGACTTGAACCTTGTCATCGGCGCTGCAATTGACGGCGTCGGACTCGCCTACATGGCTGAGCAAGACGCGGCTCCGCATCTCTCGAGCGGAGCCCTGGTCCGGGTGCTCGAAGACTGGTGCCAGCCGTTTCCGGGCTATTTCCTTTATTATCCGAGCCGGCGGCAACAGCCGGCGGCGCTTTCGGCTTTGATCAATTCCCTTCGCATGTAGCGGGGTGGTTGTTTCGTCTTGAACATGGCTTTAGTCGACCCGTACACTGCGTCCGGAGGCTTGGAGCCGGCGGCAATCACGCTGGTCCGCGAGCACATTGACGAAGCGAACCCGTTCGCGAACAATGCCAGCGGCATGCTTGGCCTTTGAGAGACGATAATGAAAGATGGCTGAAGTGAAGTTCGACCATCCCGTTTCTGCTTTGACCGATGAGGAAGACGCCCAGACCTTAGCGGCCATTGAAGAGGCGATAGCTCAGAGCGACCGCGGCGAAGGCCGTCCACTCGAAGATCTGCGAAAAGAATTCGAGAGACGTTGTTCAAGGTAGTCGTTTACTCCGCGCTTGGCAGGACTTTTTCGACATTTTCGATTACATCGAGCAAGACAATCCTGAAGCGGCGCGTCGATTCGAAGCCGTGCTTATAGCTCGTGTTGATTCACTGGCATTGTTCCCTCATCTCGGCAGACCCGTTTACAAAGGCAAGCGGAAAGTTCTGCACGAACCTGGGACGCGCATGAAATATTCGTTTCTCCCGAGATGATCGACTAGCTCGAACGCAAGTCTTCTCGAAAAGCACCCCAGGTCAGCTGAAGTCTCCCGTCCGGTTTCGGAGTGAATGGACTCCAAACATGACGGCTGACACCAGGAACTCACGGCTTTGTATGTTCCGGACTTGATGCGCCTTGACCGCCTTTTAGACGGACCGTAGCGCCTCCCGGTTTGCAGCTTAATCCGCAGTGCCGATTTTCGAGACGCCGCCAGCCAAAAAGTCAGGTATGATACGGAATAGCCCAGGGGGTTCCGGAACCAAAGTGGTGGCAGCGACGTCTACCAAGACAGCCGGAACGGAATTGGGGAGCAAAACGGATCCGACTGGAGGGGTGCCACATGAAATCTAGATGCGGGTGGCGCATACCAGCAATGGTGGGGAGTGGGCTGCTTTTGGCGGCTCTCTGCGCATTGCCGCAGGCGTACACAATCTCGGCGCGTCCCGGCGCCATTAATTATGTTGAGGCAAGTGCCCGATTGAACGGGAAACCTGTGCCGGCCAAAGGCAGCACGCAGGTCTTTCTTTCGGCAAATGACACGCTGACCACAGCAGACGGCAAGGCCGAGGTGCTGCTCACCCCGGGCGTTTTTCTGCGCTTGGCGGACAACAGCGAAATGATCATGGTTTCTCCGCAACTCACCAGTACCGTGGTTGAGTTGACCAAAGGCGAGGCGGTTTTGGAAGTCGCCCAGCTGTTGCAGGACAACAATCTTCAACTGGTCGACCATGGCGTCACCGTAAAAATTGAGAAGCCGGGTTTGTACCAGTTTGCGGCCGGCGACGCGCCGATCGCACGAGTCTTCGACGGGAAGGCTTCCGTTGCCAATGATGGTAAAAAGATTGAATTCGGCAAAGGGCGTGAACTCGCGCTTGCCGAGCTGACGAAGCCGGCCAAGTTCGATACCAAGCACACGGATGACGACCTGTACGCCTGGAGTAAGGTTCGGGATGAGTACGATTCGGCATCGAGCTACGATGCTGCCAACCGGGTAAGAACCAGCACTCTTACCAGCAGCGGCTATGCATTGAATCCCGCTGCCGGCGTGTATGGGCCTGGGGTTTATGGCTCTGGCTTGTATGGATCCGGGCTGTACGGACCCGGATGGTTCTGGAATTCCGGTTGGAATTCATGGGCATGGCTGCCGGGCGACGGTGCTTTCTTCAGCCCGTACGGCTTTGGTTACTATGCGCCGGGATATGTGCAATACGCTCCCGTCGTGTACGCGCCGGTCCGGGGAGGCGTTGGCTACGGGCCGGGTAATAAGCCCGTTAGCGTTCCCGTGAACCCGTCGAAGTCGAACGTCGTCCCGGGCGTAGCGATGCATCCTGTGGTCCCGAGCGGTGCCGCATCGGCCCGTCAGATGTCCTCTGCCATGTCCAATGTGCGATCGAGCGGAGGACACGTCGGCGGCGCCACAATCACCGCTGCCCCGCACGCATCTGCTGGCCCCGGATTTTCGGGCGGCAGGGGTGGTGGGGGAGCCGGTGCAGGCCGCTCGGCTGGGAGCATGCCTGCCGCATCGATGGGCGGAGCTCGCGGCGGTGCACCCACCGGTGGCCACGCCAGCAAGTAAACAACTCCAAACTTCAAACTTGAATCACGGCAGACGGCTTCCACCGTCTGCCGTTTGCATTTCCATAGTTTGTAAGCTGGAAGTCGGTGCCGTCTTTCCGTTTTGCCATTTGCAACGAAATTTATCAGGGCCGGCCGCTGGCTCAAGTCTGCCGTGATGCCCGTGCCCTCAGGTATACGGGCGTTGAACTCGCGCCGCATACCTTAGCCGAGGACGCCACCCAACTAACCACTGGCGAACGCGCCATCATTCGACAGCAGTTTTCGGACGCAGGCGTCGATTTCGTTGGCCTGCATTGGTTACTGGTTTCACCTCCGGATCTCCACATCACATCTCAGAATCCCCGGGTGCGGCGCCGCAGTTGGGACTATGTGCATCGCGCTATTCAACTCACGGCCGATCTTGCTCTGACCAACAACGACGATCGAACGGTAATTGTGATGGGCTCGCCGAAACAGCGTTCCACCCGAGACGGAATGACATCGCAGGAAGGCATAGCGATCTGGACAGAGGAACTCAGCCGTGCGGCGCCGTTAGCCGAGGCAAGTGGCGTAACGCTGTTGATCGAGCCAATCCCATCCGCCGAAACGAACGTGGTAAACACAGTAGCCGAAGCCGTTGCGATGGTGCGGAACGTCGGCAGCCCGGCGGTTCAGACGATGTTCGATGTGCACAATGCCGCAGATGAAACCATTCCGCACGAAAGCCTGCTGCGAACCTACGCGCCGTACATCCGGCACATTCATGTGAATGAATCCGACGGCCAGGAGCCAGGGCGAGGCACTTACGATTTCGACGCCTTGCTCCGTGTTCTGGAGGAACTGCAGTATTCCGGTTGGGTGTCGGTCGAGGCCTTTGACTTCACCCGGCCGCCCGAAGAGGTCGCGCTGCGGGCAATTAATCGGCTTAAGTCGCTAAGCGCCGGCGCGTAAAATATTGAGCGTCGACGCGTAAAAATGTGGAGCGTCGACACGTAAAAATATGGATCGATATGTTGTTACCGGCGGGGCCGGGTTCATTGGTTCCGCGCTCGTCCGTGGTCTCCTCGCGCAGGGACTTCGGGTGCATGTCATCGACAATCTCCAAACCGGCAAGCTGGACAACTTGGAGGAAGTCGCGGACAAGATCACCGTCTATGAGTACGATATTCGAGACTATAAACGGATTGCGCCGGTCATTGCGGGAGCATGGCGCGTCTTTCATCTCGCGGCCCTGCCGTCCGTACCTAAGTCAATCCTCGAGCCGGTCCCGAGCCACGAGGTGAACATCGATGGGACGTTCAATGTGCTGCGGGCCGCCGCCGAAGGAAAAGCCGGACGAGTGATTTACGCGGGATCGTCATCGGCATATGGGGATACCGAGACTTTGCCCAAGGTAGAAAGCATGGCGCCGCAGCCGAAATCGCCCTATGCCGTACAGAAGCTGACGGGAGAATACTATGCTTCCGTATTCCCGGACTGCTTCGGCCTGGAAACGGTGTCGCTGCGCTTTTTTAACGTGTTCGGTCCACGCCAGGATCCGACCAGCGTCTATTCCGGCGTCTTATCGGTTTTTCTCACCTGCCTCATCGAACGGCGCAGCCCGACAATTTTCGGCGATGGTGAGCAATCCCGTGACTTCACCTATGTCGAGGACGTGGTCTCCCTACTGCTGAAGGCCTCGGAAGCAAACGGAGTCTCGGGGCGGGTCTTCAACGCCGGCAACGGCAATCGGTATACCTTGAACGAGACCTGGGCGCTTCTGCAAAAAATTGAGGGTGTCACCTTACCGCCCGTTTACGGACCGCCGCGCGCGGGCGACGTCAGGCACTCGCAGGCAGATATTCGCGCGGCGGTAGAGTATCTCGGCCATGCACCGAGGTTTTCGTTTGAGCAGGGCCTGCGCCTGACGCTCGAATGGTACCGTAGACAGGATTCACAGAGTTAACCCGGTTATTCCCGTCCACGTGTGGCTCGTTTCCCCCCAATACGGGCCCTCTGCTGACCCCTAATAAATCAGCTAAGTACCTGATTACAAACGACAAATCGTCGCGCCAGGGTTTCTGCAATGGCAAATTTCCTTTTTATAGACGGGAAAAACTCCGATTCACCACGGCGTTAAACTGGTCTCATAGGCTTCTGCAGGCGATCTGCCCGCACTCTGATGTCATTCCTTCAGAATCGGTTTGAACGAAACTTCCTGACCACGTCGGTCGATTACGTGTTCAATTGGGCGCGCAAATCGTCTTTATGGCCGCTCACATTTGGGCTGGCTTGTTGCGCGATCGAGATGATCTCCTCGGCGACGGCGCGCTTTGATATCGCCAGATTTGGCGCCGAAGTCTTCCGGCCCAGCCCGCGGCAGTCGGACTTAATGATTGTTGCCGGAACGGTAACGCTGAAAATGGCGCCAGTTCTCAAACGAATCTACGATCAAATGCCCGATCCGAAATGGGTGATTTCGATGGGCGCTTGCTCGAGCGTTGGTGGTCCGTTCAACACCTATTCCGTTTTGCAGGGTGTCGACAAAATTGTTCCGGTCGACGTCTACGTCACCGGCTGTCCGCCTCGTCCCGAGAATCTGTTCTACGCTCTGCTGAAATTGCAGGAAAAGATCGATCAAACGCCAAACCTGGTCCGCAAGCCAACATACGTGCGGCTGCAGGAAGACATGCTTGAGGACTTCAAAAAGCGAATCATGGTCGCGCACACGCCGAATCCCGCCGACGATAAAGTTCCCGACAAAACCCTGGTGACCCTTTCGTGAGTGCTTCGTTCCGGCTCGGACCCGACGGCATTTATCGTTGTGACGCCTTCCAACGCTTTCTCTGGCAAGAGCATGGCTTTGGTACTCGCACAGCGAGTCCGCGCGTCGATATCACGCTGCGGCAGATCCATTCGGACCGGGTAGTGAACGCGAACGCGCGCAGTGGAGATCGTGAAGAAGAAGGGGATGCCCTGATCACCGATCAAACCGGGAAAGCAATTGGCGTTCGGACCGCCGACTGTGTTCCAATCCTGTTACTGGACGCAAAGAACCGTGCTGTCGCCGCTGTTCATGCTGGCTGGCGCGGATCCGCCGGGCAAATCATACAGCGAACACTGGAAAGTATGGAAGCGGCATTTGGAACCAGGCCTGCCGACGTTCATGCCGCGTTCGGGCCGAGCATCCGCGTCTGCTGCTATGAAGTTCGCGAAGAAGTGGCGGCGCGGTTTGCATCTTTATTCCCCGAATGGGGCGAGGAAGAAAAAGTAACTCGCCAGCTGAATTTGCCCGAGGCCAATCGGCGCCTGCTTCTCGCGGGCGGCGTACCTCCTGAGCAGATCTTCGATCTGGGTTTGTGCACAACGTGCCAGACCGCACAGTTTTTTTCATACCGGCGCGAGCCGGAGAACTCCGGCCGCATGGTCTCTTCGATTCTGCGGCTGGCCTGACTATTGACTTTGTAAAAAAGGAAACCATGGACCGTAAAGCAAAAGCGCAGTGGAAGGGTGACTTGAAATCGGGGACCGGCACCATCTCGTCCACCAGCGGAGTTCTCTCGAACACTCCTTATTCATTTCGAGACCGCTTCGAAGATGGAAAGAATACCAATCCCGAGGAATTACTGGCCGCCGCGCATGCCGCCTGTTTTTCGATGGCGCTCTCGCATGGATTGCAGCAGGCGAACCTGAAGGCCGACAGTATCGATACGACGTGCACCATTACTCTTGATAAAGAGGGCGAAGGGTTCGCAATTAAAAAGAGCCATCTCGATCTGACGGCGCGCATTCCCGGAGCCGACCAGGCCGCTTTCGAGCGTGCGGCTCAGGCGGCCAAGGAGAATTGTCCGGTGTCCAAGCTATACGACACCGAAATCACGTTGACCGCGAAGTTGTTGAGCTAGTCCTCTTCGTGTAGCGCGGAGAGACTCGCGATTACGCTCAGATCTTCGAGAGTGGTGACATCGCCGGTGACGCCGTGCGACGTCACAATTTCACGCAGCAGGCGCCGCATAATTTTGCCGCTGCGGGTTTTTGGAAGGGCATCGCTGAAGCGGATTTCCTCCGGTCGGGCGAACGCTCCGATCTCGTGCGCTACCCATTGGCGCAACTCGGCGCCGAGCTTCTCTTTATCCCAGTCGCCCTTCTTCAGCGTGACAAACGCGCAGACAGCCTGGCCCGTAATCTCATGCGGCTTGCCGACAACCGCAGCTTCGGCCACAGCAGGATGATGAACCAGCGCAGACTCCACTTCCATTGTGCTGAGGCGATGGCCGCTCACGTTCATCACATCATCGACGCGGCCAAGCACCCAGTAATAACCGTCTGCGTCACGGCGCGCCGCATCTCCTGTAAAGTAGGCGCCGGGAACGCGCGACCAGTAGCCTTCCTGATAACGATCTGGATTGCCCCAGATCGTCCGCGCCATGCTGGGCCACGGAGATCGGATAATTAGAAATCCCTCTTGATGCTCTGCGGTCAGAGGCTGCCCCTTGGCATCGACGATGTCGCACTCAACTCCGGGCAGCGGCAGAGTTGCCGAACCCGGCTTTTGCGGGATTGCGCCGGGCAGGGGCGAAATCATTACAGCCCCGGTTTCCGTCTGCCACCACGTATCGATAATCGGGCAGCGCTCTTTGCCAATAACGCGGTGATACCACTCCCATGCCGCAGGATTGATTGGCTCCCCAACTGATCCGAGCAACCGGAGGCTCGAGAGGTCGTGCGAGTTTGGCCAGTGGTCTCCTTGGCGAATCAGCGCGCGGAGCGCCGTAGGCGAAGTGTAGAAAGTCGTAACCTTGTACTTCTCGACAATGGCCCAAAAGCGATCAAACGCGGGATAGTCCGGCGCGCCTTCGTAGATGAGAACTGTCGCGCCCGCCGCCAGCGGTCCATAAACAACGTAGCTGTGCCCGGTGATCCAGCCGCAATCGGCGGTGCACCAGAAAATATCCTCTTCCTGCAGATCGAATACCCAGCGCATGGTCACCGACGTTTGCAGCAGATAACCCGCAGTGGTGTGGAGAATTCCTTTCGGGGTGCCGGTGGTGCCGGATGTGTAGAGGACGAACAATGGATGCTCAGATGGAAGTTCCGCGCAACGGCAGTTTTCGGCGCGGTGCTTGACCTGCGGAATCTCATCCAGGTTGGCGTCTTCCTCATGCCACCAGACGTCGCGGCCGGGCTTCATGTCCGTCGCCGAGCCGGTCCGGCGGTAAACAATGAGCTTCCGCACATCCGCGCATTCCACCACGGCTTCGTCCACCGCCGGCTTCAGCTTTACTTCTTTCCCGCGCCGCCATCCGCCATCCGCCGTAATCACCAGTGTCGCGGCCAGATCCTGAATGCGCATCTTCAAGGCTTCGGAAGAGAAACCACCGAAGACCACGCTATGAATGATGCCGAGCCGCGCGCAAGCGAGCATAGCGACGGGAAGCTCCGGAACCATCGGCATGTAGATAATCGCCCGATCGTTCTCGCGAAACCCGTGTGCAACCAGAACGCTGGCAAATCGGTTCACCAGCCGGTGCAATTCTTCGTAGGTGATGATTCGCTGATCGCCCGGCTCACCCTCCCAGATGAAGGCGGGCTTTGTACGCCGCGCGGTGTCCAGATGCCGGTCAACGCAGTTGTAGCAGGCGTTGAGCGTTCCTCCGCCAAACCATTTCGCCGTAGGCGGGTGCCATTCAAGCGTGTGCTGGAACCGTTTGAACCAGGTTAAGTTTTCAGTTGCCAGCTCAGCCCAAAAACGTTGCGGGTCGTGTTTTGCGCGATCGTAAAGCTGCCGGTACTCTTCAATGCTCTTAACGTGGGCACGCGAGCTAAACTCGGCAGGCGGGGCATATGTCTTTGGATTACTCATGCGTCGGCGGGTAGTTCCAGCGCCAGTTTACCTCAGCCGGGATTCTGTGAGATGGTCAAAGCAGGATGTATCTGGGCCGGCTGTTGGTCGTTGTGGGACTCTTGATTACGGCGTGCGGACTTATGCTCCTTCTCGCGGGTCGCCTGAACCTGCCCTTGGGGAGATTGCCGGGCGACGTGGTCTGGAAAGGCAAGAACACCACGGTTTACTTTCCGTGGGTCACTTGCTTGTTGCTCAGTGTGTTGGGAACTATCGTGATGTGGCTGCTGAGCCGGCGCGGTTGAAGCGTTAGCGGACGGTGCCCATGTGGTCTAACGGCCAGAAGACAAATACCGCCTTGCCGTAAATGAAGCTGCGCGGCACAAATCCCCAGGCCCGGCTGTCGTTCGAAGACGAGCGGTGATCGCCGAGCACGAAATACTGGTCGGGCGGAACCACTCGTACCGAGTAGCTGCGGTCGTCGCGGTACTCCGGTGGAACGTAATTTTCAATCAACTTCCTTCCGTTGACGATGACGTATCCATCATCCACCGCCACCGTGTCGCCCGGAATGCCAATAACGCGCTTGATATAAGACTGGGTTCGATCTTCAGGAGACCAAAACACCACCGTGTCTTCGCGATGAATATCGCCGAGGCCGAACTTATAACTGAACTGATTGATGAACAGACGTTCCTGATCAAAGAGCGTCGGCATCATACTCGTGCCCTCCACCTTGACTGGCCGGTAGAGAAACAGAATCACCAGAACAGCAATCAGGACGGAAAGCAGAAGGTCGCGCAACCATGCAACCACGGTCACGACTGTGAAACGCGGTTGTTCGGCCATTCCCGCGTCCGGCGGAATGGCAATTGGCTGAGCAGGAAGGCCCATGCAGCGAGTTGATACTTACTAGATTACAAGGTCCGGCTCGGAGATTTGCCGGGAACTTATATTTTATGACGCAGGAACCCGCATTTCGGTGCTGCGATGGCGCGAATTTTGCTAAGCGAATCGAAAGAGCCGATGTGTCGGCTTGGCGGCGCCCTGCTTTCAGCGCTCTGCTTGAAGCGCTCTGCTTGAAGCGCTCTGCTTGCAGCGCTACTTGGCGGCAGCGAGTGTTTTCAACTGACGCTCGGCCAGGAGCCAGTCCTCCTCCGGAGAACCGTTTTGATACCCGCGCGTAGCCCAGAGAGAGTAAGCGAGTTTCGCGATCTCGTCATGATGAACGGACGGTTCGGGCATGACGGGCTTCGGTGTATCCGAATGCGTAGCTGCTGCGGGGATGGGAGTCGCGGCAGGTTTGCGCGTAACGTTTTCTGAATCGGGATTCAAGGCTTTACTCTTCAACGTTGAAGAAGACTTGGTAGCACGTGGCTTCACTGCTTTTTCGTTTACGACCGAAGCAGCTGATTCCGTAGTTTTACTGGTCTTTTTCGATGGTTTGCTGGACTGCATGAGTTAGATTTTACCCGAGTCAAAACAAAAATGTCAGCTTTTGTCTGATAGGCCACGAACGGCCATTCCGTTGGCGCGCTCACTCGGATCGCTGAACGGCCGAACGTGGAAATCGTACTCTTTTCTCCAGAATTACGTCATTTGGAACATTTCCGCTGATTTACTAGATTTACGAAGTGTCAATTCGCCGTTAGACTGATATCGGCGCGTGCGTGCAGTTCATGGCTAGCCTCGGATTTTGAACCGTGAAACCGAAGCTGCTGACGACGCACCTGCTGTTATTGGTCGCCATATCGCTGTTTATTAGCGGGCCATTAGTCTTCCTCGGAATTCCGGATATTTCGCATGACGGTATAAATCACGCTCATTGGCAGAGTAGTTTCGCGCGGCAATTGTGGCAAGGAGAGTTTTATCCGCGCTGGCTACCAGACCATAATGCCGGGTACGGATCTCCGACCTACTTTTTCTATCCATCGCTGCCGAGCTATGCATCTGCCATTTTCTTTCCGTTGGTTCACGTTCGGGATCCGGATGGCTGGATGCAGGCTGGATACGCGTGCGCCCTGCCCATTCTTCTTTCAGCGATCGCAGCTTACCTTTGGTTGCGTTCCCTGACGCCCCCGACAGCTGCATTCTTTGGGGCGATCATCTATGTCGCATGCCCGTATCATATTGCCGTTGATCTTTATCTACGAGGAGCTTGTGCCGAGCTTTGGGGCTTCGCATTGCTTCCCGTTCTGATGCTCTTTGCGGGCCAGCTGTGTAAACGGACCGGGATAGCCTTTCTTGGGCTGGCCGCAAGCTTTGCGCTGTTGCTGATGGCGCATTTGCCAACTGTTGCCTGCTTCTCCATTGTTCTGCCGGCATGGGCTTTCTGGACATCTAAGCCCGGAGAGCGAATCCAGAGAGCTGCCCTGGCAATTCTAGCGATGATTCTGGGAGCCGGGCTGGCAGCGATATATCTGGCGCCAGCCATATTCGATCAGCAAAAGTCCAAAATTATCTCCTTTTTTGCCAGCTCATACAATTACCGGCAATATTGGTTGTTTCACAAATTCTCCTGGCCGCCGGATTTCGATTCCGTTCTCGTGTTAACGAATGTCTCGACTTTGGCTTTTAGTGGAGCGATGTGCGTCCTATGCTTGCGGAGGAAGACTACGCCGAAAGAGAGGCGAGCCGTGATGTTTTTCATCACGCTCAGTGTGTACGGGTTGTACTTCATGACTCGGTTCAGCGCCCCGATTTGGCGAATTATTCCGATGTTTTCACAAATTCTCTTCCCCTGGCGTTTTAGCACGCTGCTCGTTTTGGCTGCCGCGGCGCTTTCCGCCCTTGGGTTCTCAAAACTTCGTTATGGCGGAAATCGATGGCTCAAGTTTTGCTTGATATTGCCCGTGGTTTGCTGGCTTGCAGTTGAGGGACTGGCGATCCGGCGAGGCTATTCGGCATTCCGGGGCTCGCACGATTCAACAAATCGCGAACTTGTAAAAAGCCGAGTCGATACTTGCGAGTATTGGCCCGCTGCGGCATTGCGAGATCAGCAATGTGTCGAAATTGTTCCTGTTCGCCTCCGGCTGCTGACTGCATTACAAAAACAACGTCCGGCGAAATCGCTCACTCTCAACAGCACCGTCAGCGGACGAAGCCATGGCTCGGCTGCTGTATTGGACTGGCGCCCGCGGCGGGTGGAGATGCGGATTGACGTTCCCGAACCCACTCGCCTGACCGTTGCTCACTTCTTTTATCCGGATTGGCGCGCGCACATCGACGGTCATTCGGACCGTATCCTCGTCGTTCCATCAAACCCCCAGGGATTGATGCAACTCCAGTTGCCTTCAGGGCGGTACGAGTTGATTCTGGAGTTGATCAGAGGACGGGCAGAGCGGCTCGGCATGCTGATTTCGGTCTGCGCCGTAGTTCTATGGCTTGCCGTCTTTTGGCTGGTTGCCGTTCGGCGAAAAGCCTCGCATGGAACTATTGCCGATGGACCGATCACGAATTTAGAACTTGCGAACGTTGAATTACTAACGTCTCCAAAGCAGCAGCAGGCCAAACAGAACAATCCACAAAAAATCCAGGTAGTGCCAGAAAACCGAAACGCCGTTGGCGACGACGCGCGTTTTCATTAAGTATTTTGGGCCGGTTACCGCTTCCCGAGTACGAGCGACCAAATAGCCCAGGCCTGCAAGGCCCAACAGAATATGGACGCCGTGCAGCGCGGTAAACAGAAAGATAAACCAGGAATGTGGGTTCCGCGCAAGGACGACTCCGGAATGCAATACCTGCCACCAGGCAATAAGTTGACCGCCAAGGAATGCCAGCCCCAGGCCGGCAGTCCAGGAGAATGCGCGAAAAGCACGTGGCTGATCGTTGGCGGCCAACGCCCTTCTGCTAAATTCCAGCGTAACGGTGCTGGCGAGTAAAACGGCGGTCGTCAACCAAAGAATACCGGGCAGTTCAATGTGACCCCAGTACTTGCTGTCGTTGGCGCGGACTAAAAACACCGCGATCATCGCCCCAAACGTCATGGTGACAGTAGCCAGTACGACACCGGCCGTCAGTAGGGACATCGAGTTGAGTTCGCGCTCTTTAATCGTGGTTGCTGTCGCCGACATACTTCTATTTTCCGCTTTCGCTCTTAGCGCTTTCGGCTGATCGGAGTTTCCGTTCGGTTTACCGGCTGGCCATTGACGACTTGGAACATCGGCCGATCCTGGCCTATCCTGAAATGCATGAGCCGCATTGCTTGTTCGGTCCGTTTGTCCGTACTTTTTTTGTGTATCGCCACGTTGTCATCGGCAGGGGGGGAGGCGAAGATGCGGAACGCATTTCGCGAGCCCTGGCGCGCCGGATGGGTTTTCGTTCACCTCGAAGGCACGCCGGCCGAGATCGGTTATCAACACGGATATCTACTCGCGCCTGAAATCGAGGATGCGAAAGCCGCCCTCGAGCTGAGCACCGTTCACGGCGTAAATCACAGCTGGAAAGAAATGCGGCAAGTGGCGGAAACGGTATTTCTGCCCCATGTTCCGGATGAATACCGTGAGGAATTGTCCGGCATCGAGGCGGGTTTGCAGGCTCACGGATCCCATCTGGATTTAATCGACCTGGTGGCGATGAACGCGTCGATGGAGATGACCTATTATTACGATGCCACGCGCAAGGACCAGGCGGATAAAGTCGCCGCCGCCAGTGTTGGCGAGCATTGCAGCGCGTTCGTTGCGACCGGCAGCTACACCAAGGACGGTCGCATCGTTATTGGCCACAATAACTGGAGCGACTATCTGTCCGGCGCCCGTTGGGATGTCATCTTCGACATACAGCCTGCCACCGGCCATCGCTTTATCATGGACGGCGTGCCGGGACTAATTCATAGCGGCGATGACTTTGGCATAAACGACGCAGGCATCATGATTACCGAGACAACAATCGGAAACTTTCATGGGTTTAACCGTGCGGGAGTGCCGGAGTTCGTACGGGCGCGGAAAGCTATGCAATACGCCGAGTCGGTCGATGATTTCGCCCGCATTATGGAAGACGGAAACAACGGCGGCTATGCGAACGCGTGGCTGATTGGCGATCGCAAAACCAATGAAGTCGCGCGGCTCGAGTTGGGACTGAAAAATGTCACGTTGGAGCGAACCAAGGATGGCTATTTTACCGGTGCTAATTACCCGATCAATCCCAAGCTGATTGCGGAAGAGACCGATTTTCCAGCCAACGATCCGAATACGCCGGATCTCGTCCGGCGCATGCGTTGGGAGCAATTGATGGCGCAAAACAAAGGAAAGATCGACCTTGAAGCCGGAAAGAAGTTTGAAACGGACCATTATGACGCGCTGACTAAAGAAATCGATCCGAACGAGCGGACGATTTGCGGTCATGTTGATAAGTCATCGCGGGGTTTGAAAGGTTGGCAGGATCCATTTGCACCGGCGGGGGCAGTTGAGGCCAAGGTTGCCGATAGCGCCATGGCGGAAAAGCTATCGTTCATCGCCGGGGCGGGGAAGCCGTGCGGGGTGGAGTTTCACGCTAAGAAGTTCCTGCATGAGTACAAACAGTTCGATTGGCAAAGCAGTCTGCTCCGTGATTTGAAAGCAAATCCATGGACTGTTTTCACTGCGGCTGCTGTGCCGAGTACGGCGGGCGGTGTCGCGTCAGGCCGGCCGTAGCGCTCGTTACAGGAGGCCCAGCGCAGCGTTCAAAGCGAGGCCGCCAAGCCCGGCAGGAATTAGATACTTCCAGCCGAACGACATCAGCTGGTCGTAGCGGACCCGCGGCAGAGTGCCGCGAATCCAGATAAAGACGTAGATCAGAGCCCCCAGCTTCGCGAAGAACCAGAACAGGCCGCTCAACTGCACGCGAATGGGCACGAACAGGAACGCGACCGCGGCGACCCAGAACAGGATTGCCAGCGCGCTAAGAATTGCAACCTCATAGCGGTAATACACGCGCCGGGCGAGCACGACACAATAAATTCCCAAACCGCCAAAAGCAGTCAACGGAAAGACCACATCCAATGCATAACCGAGGAGTTTCACATTGGGAAACGGCCGGGTCCATCCGCCTAGAAACAACGTAACCGCCACCGTGCAGACTACCAGAACATTTCCCCATTCGGCCAGCATGTAAAGCCCCCAACGGAAGCCGCTGAACTCCGTGTGATAGCCGGCGACGAGCTCCGATTCGGCCTCCGGGAGGTCGAATGGGATCCGATTTGTCTCGGCGACTGCGGCAATCAGGAAAACCAGAAATGGAATCAGCATCGCGCCGTAGTTCGCAAACACCAGCCAGCGGTGTGAATCCTGCTGATAACGGACCATTCCGTTCAGATCGAGTGTGCCCGCAGCCATTACCGCCGCGAGCAGACCAAGTCCGAGTGCAATCTCATAGCTGACGAGCTGTGCTGCGCTGCGCAGGGCGCCGAGCAATGGGTAGTGGCTATTCGATGACCAGCCGCCAAGGATGATTCCCAGAATCCCGAGCGCTGAAACTGCGGAGATCAATAGGACTCCGATATTCAAATCGGCGATGAAGATTCCGGCACCGAATGGAATAACAACGAAGCCCAGCATTGCGGCAACGAACGAAATCAGAGGAGCGGCCACGAAGAGGGAGCGGTCTGCCTCTTGCGGCCGGACGTCTTCCTTGAGAAGCAGCTTCAGTGCGTCGGCGAGAGGCTGCAGAAGGCCATGTGGCCCGACTCTCATCGGCCCCAGGCGAGCTTGAAGATCGGCTAGCACCTTACGTTCCAGCAGGACCAGATAACCGACGCCGAACGGAAAAACGGCAAGCAGAACCAGGGCAGTCAGGACGTGCGGGAATACCGGTGATGAGAACGGATTCATCGAGCGAACTCCGCAAGCAGGGCAGCGTGCTTCAGAATCGGCTCCGGAAAGAGGCCAATCAGGAGGGTGACTGCCGACATCGAGACAAGCGCCAGCCGCACGCCCAGGCTGGCGGCAATGCTTTGGGTCTCCTCGCCGCTTTCCAAATACATTTCGCGCACCAGACGAAAATAAAAATAAAGGCTAACGACCACATACGCCGCAGCCACCGCGGCAAGCACGACGTGATCTGTCCTGATGAGCGCGGCGAAAATGTAGTACTTCCCAATAAACCCGGCCGTGGGTGGGATGCCAGCAAGCGACAGCAACAGGACAGCGAAGAGCGCGGCGTGAATCGGATGCGTGCGGGAAAGACCGCGCAAATCAGAGAGTTCCTCACCCGCAATGCCGTGCCGCCGAAGTGCGGTAAGAACCGCGAATGCGCCGAGATTCATGATCGCGTATACCAGCAAATAGACGAAAACACCTTCTTGCGAACCCGCGACCATCCCCAAGAGCAGGTAACCGGCGTGTGCGACTCCGCTGTAGCCGAACAAGCGTTTTACGCGCGCTTGGGTGATAGCGGCGATGCTGCCAACCGTAAGACTAAGCACGGCTGCGACGATGACGAACTCTTGCGCGAACGAATGTGCGGTTTGGACCGGCACTTCCAACAGACGCAACAGAACCGCGAATGATGCTACCTTAGAGGCCACGGAAAGATAGCCGGTGATAGGAGTTGGTGCGCCGTCGTAAGCATCAGGCGCCCAGTTATGGAATGGCGCAGCGGACACTTTAAGCAGCAGACCGGACAATACCGTGACGGTAGCCAAAAGACCGAAAGCATCATTCTGGCGGAACACGGCAGATGCTTCCCGGACGGCTGTCGCTCCGCTGGCACCGTACAGCAGCGAAAAGCCATAGAGAACAAAACCGCTGGAAACAGAGCCCAGAAGCAGGTATTTCAGCGCCGCTTCGTTGGATTTGCGATCGGCGCGCGTGAAGCCGACCAGAATATAGAAACTGATTGCGCTCAGTTCCAGGCCAAGGAACAGCACGATGAGATCGGCGCCGGCCGCCATAAAGTACATTCCGCACTGCGCAAAGACGGCGAGAGCATAGTATTCGCCGGCGTTCTCGTGAACGATCTCCAGATAACGGTAAGAGATGAATAGCAGGGTCACCATGGCCAACCAAACGATGGCATTGGTGGAAAGGGCCAAACCGTCCAGGTTGACCGAGCCGCGGAGGGTTATAAGCGGCTCAGGTGAAGTCTGGACCACCTGCCACTGGCGAAACAACGAATATCCGATCAAGCCTTGTCCGGCAACGTTGAACCAAACCAGCCAGTAGCGCTTCTCCGGGTCGCGACGAGCGGCCACGTCCAGCAGCAGCGTGGCACAGGCGAACAGCACCATCAACAACGGAGGAAGCGCGGCCAAATAGTTCATGGCCGGTGAACCTGAACCAGCAACGCATTGACGGCAGGCCGCAAAAGCTGGAACAGCGGCGCCGGATATAACCCGATGGCAAATGCCAAGGCGACCAGAGGCAGCACGATAACGCGTTCGCGCGTAGTCAAGTCTGTGAGCGTGCGATTCACATCGTAGCGGAGAGGCCCAAGCATGGTTCGCTGAAACAGCCAGAGCAGATAGGCAGCGCTCAGGACAATTCCAAGAACTGCGACGGCGGCCCAGGTTCGGTTCGCGAGGAAGGCCCCGGACAGAATGGTGAACTCACCGATGAAGCCGTTCAGCAATGGCAATCCGGCCGAACTGAACACGGCAATTCCGAATACCGTTGCGAACAGCGGCATCACTCGTGCGATGCCGCCGAAATCTGCGATTTCGCGAGTGTGCCGGCGGTCGTAAATGAATCCGACCAGCAGGAAGAGGAGACCGGTCGAAATGCCGTGGTTGATCTGTTCCAGTACGCTGCCGGTAAGGCCATTGAAGTTCAGCGCGAAAATTCCGAGCGTGCAGAAACCCATGTGGCTGACGGATGAGTACGCAACCAGGCTTTTCCAATCGCGTTGCACAAGGCAGACCAACGCGCCATAAATGATAGCGACCAGCGAAAGCACCACCATCACATTTACGATGCCCGGAGATGTAGCGGCCCTTGGGACAAGCGGCAACGAGAATCGAAGAAAGCCATAGACGCCCATTTTCAGCAGCAGGCTCGCCAGCAAAACAGAGCCGGCAGTCGGAGCCTCCACATGGGCGTCGGGAAGCCATGTATGCAGCGGAAACATGGGCACTTTCACGGCAAAGCCGAGGAAGAGCGCCCAAAAGATCCACTGCTGCACATCGAACGGGAGGTCGGCCTGAGCCAGCTTTGCCAGCTCAAATGTGTAAACGCCGGTCGCACGGCCGTTTTCGATGTAAATGCCAAGAAATCCAAGCAACAGGAACACACTGCCAAACAGTGTGTAGAGAAAAAATTTCATGGCGGCGTAGGACCGGCGCGGACCGCCGTAGATGCCGATGATGAAGTACATCGGAATCAGAACCACGTCCCAAAATAAGTAGAAGAGAAACAGATCCAGCGAAACGAATACGCCTAGAACACCCGTTTCGAGAAGCAGAATCATCGCGTAATACAGCTTGGTGCGATCCGGGTTCATGTTCCACGACGCCATAATCGCGATCAGCGATATCAGCGTCGTCAGCAGGACGAGGAGCAGACTGATGCCGTCGATGCCGATTAAATATTGCGCACCGATCGAAGGAATCCAGGCGGCCCGCTCCACAAATTGAAATGGCGATGCGTCGAGCCGAGCCGCGCCATTCACAAAAGGCGGCATGAGAAACAGCGATGCCACGAAAGTAATAGCCGCCGCGGCATTTGCGATCAGCCGCAGTAACCGGAAGCGGCCGCCGGGTGCGAATAGCAAAACCAGCAGACCGGCAAGCGGCAGGAACACAACAAGGCTCAGAAGATGACTCATCGTGCTCGTTTCAGCGGCTCAGGCAAATTCCGAGAGCGGCCAGAGCTCCGGCGAGAAAGATGAGCAGGTAAGTTTGAATCATGCCGGTTTGCACGGCGCGAAAGGGCCACGAAAAGAAGCGGGTAGTAGCCGAGACAAAGCGCACCACCCCGTCAATCGCATTGCGATCGAATGAGCCACTGGCGGCGGAGAGCTGTCGTGAAAACCAGGCGCTCGCGTTGACGGCGCCATCGACAACCAAGGTATCGGCGACGGCTGCTCCTTGCGCGGTCCGGTAGACAATGCCCTCCATCAGGTGTTCTTCGTAAACGGCATCGATATACCAGCGGTTGCGCAGGAACGCTTCGATTGGTGCAAACCGCCGGTCGATGATGTTGCGAGCCCGTGGCCGGTTGACATAGAAGTACCAGGCTATCCCTACTCCCAAAATCGCGGCAGTCAACGAACCAAGCATAATGCGCCACGCGTTCCATTGGATGGGAACAAAGATCCAGCCAACCAGGACGCAGCAACCCGCCAGGATCATGAGCGGCACACGCATGCTGGGCGATGTCGGATGAGGTGTCAGATGATGTCCTCGCGTCTCACCCAGGAAGACGAGCGCAATTAGCCGCCACGCGTAGATGGCGGTGATGACCGAAGTGGCAAAGCCGACGATCGCAATAAACTTATATCCCGACTCGAGTCCGGCTTCGAGGATCAGGTCCTTCGAAAAAAACGCGGATAGTCCAGGTATGCCGGCGAGTGTCAGAGCGCCAATGCACATGCACCAGAAGGTAACCGGCATTTGCTTGCGGAGGCCACCCATGTGAACAAGATTCTGCTCGCCATGCAGGCTGTGGATAACAGCGCCGGCCCCCAAGAACAGCAGAGATTTAAAGAATGCATGCGTCACGACATGATACATTCCGGCGTGCCCGGCACCGATCCCGAGCGCCAGGAACATAAACCCGATCTGACTGATGGTCGAATAAGCGAGCACGCGCTTAATATCGTTTTCTGCTAAAGCGACGGTAGCCCCAAGCAGCGCCGTTACGGCACCGAGTATGGAAATCCCGATCCCCACCTCGGGCGCGAGCGTTAGTAGCGGAGTGGAGCGCACCAACAGATAAACTCCCGCGCACACCATGGTTGCGGAATGGATGAGTGCGGATACAGGTGTCGGACCTTCCATCGCGTCCGGCAGCCAGACATGCAGTGGAAACTGCGCCGATTTACCCACCGCGCCGATGGCCAACATCGAACAGATGAAGACAAGGGTTCCATGCGGGATCGCGCCCGACGCTGCGGTAACTACGGTGAAGTTTGTCGAACCGCAGGAGAAACCAAGCGCGATGATCGCGAGAAGAAAACCCGCGTCGCCGATTCGATTCACGATGAACGCTTTAGTTGCCGCGTGTGCAGCCAGTGGCCGCTCGAAATGATAAGCGATCAGCAGATAACTGGCGAGGCCCACTCCCTCCCAACCGGCAAATAACAGCAGATAACTTCCGGAGAGGATCAGCAGCTTCATCATGGCGATGAAAAACAGCAGTCCTCCAAAATAGCGGCGCTGGTCAGATTCGCCTTTCATGTATCCGAGTGAAAAGCACAGCACCATTAGTCCGATCACATCAAGCAGCAGGAGAAGCGCGGCGCTGAGCCAATCTAGGTAAAGGCTGACGGCTGGGCCAAGCCCGGGAATCCATTCACCACCATCTATCGAGATGGTTCCGCCTGCGCGTGTGACAAGCGCCGCAGTGACGGAGCAGGCAAGCGACAAAGCTGCGAGGACAACCGAGAGAAGGCCGGGCCAGCGCTGCGGAGGCTGTGTCCGTTGTTCATAAACTTTGCCGCGTTGAAATTTTCCGCCAAACAGGAGTGCGGCTGTGCCCGCCACCGGTAGCACAAGGCTGAGTGCGAGCAGCCGGCTTGCGAGCGGATGCTGCGGATCCAGCATAAGATCTACGCCGGCAAGATCTACCACTTCAGGAGATCCAGTTCGTCCGCCAGTACAGTGCCGCGGTTCCGAAACAGCGAAATTAAGATGCCGAGGCCAACTGCGGCTTCCGCTACGGCGACCGCCATCACGAACAGCGCAAACGTCTGACCGATGGCATGCTGATGCACTCGTGAGAAGGCGACAAGGTTGATGTTCACCGCGTTCAGAATTAGCTCGATTGACATCAACACAACCACGACATTGCGCCGGAGAATGACCCCAATGATCCCAATCGCAAAGAGCAGGGCGCTCACGGCCAGGTAATGAAAAGGCCCGATCATGCGGAGCTTCCTTCCCGTGAAATGCGTTTCCGCTGCTGTCCCATCCATACGGAACCGACCATGGCCACCAGGAGCAGGACGGAAATCAGCTCGAACGCGACAAGCTGCTGCGAGAGAAGATTGTCCGCGATCGCCGCGGCGTTTTCGAGCCGCGGCGCATTAGCCGGGAGAAACGGCGCAATGTTCTGCCTTCGGAAAGCCAGAATGAATTCAGCGGCCAAGGCAAACCCTGCGCAGACAAAGAATGGCCAGCCTCGCCGGAACTGCCGCTGACGGGCCGACGCCTCCAGATTCACCAGCATGATGACGAACAGGAAGAGCAGCGTGATGCCGCCGATGTAGATGATGATCTGTGCTGCAAAAAGAAACTCCGCGCCAAGCAGCAGAAACAATCCGGCTACGCCCAGCAGGGAAACGGTTAGCCACACGGCGGCCAGGACCGGGCTGCGCCGGGTGACGGTCAGGATCGCGCCAACAAGCGTAAGAAGAGCGAACCAGTAAAAGAGAGCGGCTTGAATCATTGATCCTGGTGCCGACGCTACCGCCGGAAGGTCTCCGGCACCGGCCCTTCTTCGAGCATCTGGCGATCCCAGATCATGCCTTTGCGGGTGAAACTTGCCAGCTCAAAGTCCTGCGTGAGTTCCAGCGCATCCACGGGGCAGGCATCTTCGCACAATCCGCAAAACATGCAGCGCGAGAGGTCGTACGTGAATGTGGTGAGAATCTTGTGCTTCGTCTTCGGATCGCGCGTGCTGCCCACGACAATCAAGTTTTCAGGACAGGCGACAGCACACAGGTCGCAAGCAATACACAGGTTTTCGCCCGTTTCCGGATTGATGTTCAGGCGCGGCGCGCCTCGATAGCGTTCGGCAACGGCGGGACGCGTGGCAGGATACTGTTCCGTATACAGATTGGCCGGCCGCTGCTGGCGGAAGGTCACCGCCAGACCTTTCAATAGCCCAAATATCGATAGTTGGCGAATGCGGTTCCACATGGAAACAAAGCTTTCGAGGATTGCGCCCGGGAGTCGATGGATCTTAAGCACGCCCCGCGCTCGTCGTCTCCTTCGCGGGAGCTGTGAAGGATACTGGCGCCCGGTAGCGGTAGATCTCTAATCCCTATATTCCTATCGTAAACGGTAGGGTTACAAACCTTTCGTCTCTTGCAGTCAGCAGCAACTTCAAAGCGTGAGCGGGGTGAAAAACCTCGCCAAAAGAGTATGCCGCCCAGCCAAGAAAATGGTAAACTCCCGATTAAGTCATAGTGCTTATGGCTTGTCCTTTGAACGGGTTCCTCGTTCGCATTCCGTTTTGGCAATTTATCCCATAGAGAAACCCAGGTGGACGGAGAAGAACGTGCAATCATCCTTGGCAACAGAAGTTCAGGAAAATTTGATACGTCGCGGCGTGTCGCGGCGCTCCTTTGGCCGGATCGCCAGCCTGTTGGCGGCCGGCGCCGCAGTGCCTGTGTACACCGAACAGGCGCTTGCGCAACTTTCGATGGTGAAGGATCTACCGCCGGATGCGGTAAAGATCAACGCGAACGAAAATCCGATGGGCCCTTGTGCGGAGGCGGCAGACGCCGTTCATAACGTCGTCAAGAAAGGCGGACGGTATGAATACCAGGAGTCTTATGAAATGGTATCCACGCTGGCGGAGCAGGAGGGCATCAAGTTCAGCTACAGCCAGAAGGAGAGTTATATAGATCCATTTGCTGGATCCAGTGCTCCGTTACATCAATCGGTACTCGCCTTCTGCTCGAAGGACCGCTGCTTTGTCAAGGCTGATCCGGGATATGAGGCCGGCGAACTCGCGGCACGATTTGTTGGGGCAAAGGTGGTAAACGTTCCGCTGCGCAAAGGGACGTGGGATCACGACGTGAAGGCGATGGTTGCGGCGGCTCCAGACGCGGGACTTTTTTATATCTGCACGCCGAATAATCCTACCGGCACGTTGACGAAAAAAGAAGATATCGAGTGGCTGGTCGAAAATAAACCCGCCGGATCGGTCGTCATGATCGACGAAGCTTACATACACATTTCACCCAATGCCGTTCGCTGTACCGACCTGGTTGCGAAGGACAAAGACGTCATCGTGCTGCGGACATTTTCAAAGCTATACGGCATGGCCGGGTTGCGTGCCGGCGCGGCGATCGCACGGCCGGACCTGCTGATGAAGATCCGGCAGTACAGCATGGGCGCGATGCCGATCACCGGCATGGTAGGAGCAACCGCAAGCTTGAAATCGAAGGAGGTTGTCGCCACGCGGCGCAAGATTATGGGCGACATTCGCGAGGATACGTTCGACTTCCTGACCTCCAAAAACGTCGAGTTCATTCCTTCGGAAAGCAACTGCTTCATGATGAATGTGAAGCAGCCGGTTAAGCAGTTTTCGGCTGCCATGGTCGAGCAGAAGGTCTACATTGGACGCCCGTGGCCGGTTTGGCCGACTTGGGTTCGCGTTACAGTCGGATCCAAACAAGACATGGCGAAGTTCAAAGAAGCTTTCGTCAAGTGCTATAACGTTTGATTTTGGCTGAACTCCTAACAGCGGCGCTATACGGATAGCGCCGCATTCCCGCCTCCGGGAAGCAAACCCTGTCGTTTGTTCGTGACAACACTTGCAGGGTCTTCGATTGCCATTTTCTATCTCAGCTTATTTCCGTAGCCACCTGGCCGGCGATTTGGCAGGAGGTGGCGCCGCTGCCTTGATTGCTCTGCCGTATGGCTTGGCAATGGCAAATATGATGGGTCTACCGGCGGTGTTAGGCGTGGTCACTTCGGTGGTGACTGCTCCGATTACAACCGTTCTCGGACGCAATCCTTTGCTGATCGGCGGCGCGGCTAGTGCAACCGTTCCCTTCATTGGACGTGCAACTGCGGCTCACGGCATTGCAGGGGCGGCCGAGATTTGCCTACTGGCCTCGTTGTTTATGCTGCTGCTCGGCGCACTGAAGCTGGGACGTCAAATCCGCAGAGTTCCCCAACCTGTGGTTACCGGTTTCTCCTGCGGAATCGGGGCAATGATGGTGCTGTCGCAGTTAGGTCCCATTCTGGGCGTCAAAACGGTGATCGACCGTACATCGAATAACCTGATCTACCAAAGCTGGCAGGTTCTTGCCGATGCCGGCCATTTGCAGCCGGGAGCCCTGATTATCGGTGTTATCGTCATTGCCGGCGCCTTCATTGCAACATCCATTTCACACAAAGCCCCGGCGCCGCTGATCGGCGTACTTGCTGCGGTGGTGGTTACCGCGCTCTTCCATCTCCATCAAAAGGAAATTGGGAGTCTGCCGCTGGCGGTACCGAATCTGGCTGTGTCCTGGACTTTATCCGACGTGTTCAGCCTGGCGCCATCGGCACTCGCGCTGGCGTTGATTTCTTCGGTGAACCTGCTGATTACTTCACGCGTCGTAGAGCACTTTCGTGGCAGGCACAAGCATATGACGCAAAACGATGCTGATGCGGAATTGGGCGCTTATGGCTTGGCGAACGCGGCTGCTGCGGTGCTGGGTGCGCCGCTTAGCGTAGGCATTCCGGCCCGTAGTCTCGCGAGTGTTCGTTGCGGCGCCACGACGCGTCTGTCCAATTTGTTCCACGCCCTGTTTATTGTGCTTTTTCTCGCGGTGGGCCGCACCTACATTTCGCATGTTCCAATCGCCGCGCTGGCGGGTGTTACGGCCTATGTTGGAATTTGCCTGCTCGAATGGGGGACCTGGCGCCGCCTGCCCAAGATGCGAACGGTCGACGCGCTGGCGTTTCTGACGACAGCCATCGCTGTGCTGCTGACGAATGCGGTACTTGCCGTTGCGATCGGTTGTGCCTTTTATCCGGTGCGCTTGGCTTATCGGCGCCTGAAACTCCAGAAGCTTAAGAGGACAAGGCCGCTACCGGTCAACCTCGCCCAGAACAATGTCAATGGTTCCGATGATCGCGACTACGTCGGCCACCAAAGCGCCGATGGCCATCTTCTTCAAAGCCTGGAGATTAAGAAATGATGGCGGCCGCACCCGGACTCGGTAGGGAATGGTGGAGCCGTCGCTGACAACGTAATAGCCAAGCTCTCCCTTGGGAGCTTCGATGGAAACGTATACTTCTCCCGGAGCCGGTTTCAGAACTTTCGGAACTTTGGCCATGATCGCGCCGGAAGGGATTTGCGAAACCGCCTGTTCGATGATGTGCGCGGATTGCTGCATCTCCTCCATCCGCACCAAATAACGATCGAAGCTGTCTCCTCTTTCACCGACGGGTATTTCAAAGTCGTATTGTTCGTAGCCGGAGTAGGGTTGGGCTTTGCGCAGGTCCCAGGCGACGCCGGATGCGCGGATCAAGGGACCACTGACCGCGAACGCCTCACAATCTTCAGCCGTTAACACGCCTACGCCCTGGAGCCGGCCCGCCCAGATGGGATTGCCTGTGAGCAGATCGTGCCAATCGTTCACCTGCTTTCGGAAGTTGCTCAGGAAGCGGGTGACTTGTGTCTCAAAGCCGTCATACAGCTCATATTGAAGCCCGCCGATGCGAAAGGCATGAGTCGTCAGACGTGCGCCACAGTACTGTTCGAAAATTTTCAGAATCTCTTCGCGTTCCCGCATGCAGTACATCAGCGGCGAAATGGCGCCTAAATCGATGGCGTGCGTACCAAGCCACAGAAGATGACTTGCGATTCGATTGAGTTCAGTGAGCATGACGCGTACCGCCTGCGCGCGCGGCGGCGCCTGGACGCTGATCAACTTCTCTATCGCCAGGCAATAGCCGAGTCCGTTCGAGACCGCTGCAACGTAATCCATGCGATCCACGTAGGGAACGAACATCCCATAGGTCCGGTTTTCGGCGATCTTTTCGACGCCGCGATGCAGATATCCGATCACGCATTCCACATCGCGAACACGCTCGCCGTCAAGCTTCAGGACGACGCGCAACACGCCGTGCGTCGACGGATGTTGCGGGCCCATATTGAGGACCAGTTCGCTTGTGTCGAGGTAGTTACCTTCTGGCAGGTCAATTTCGTTATCAAGAAATTCTTCGCGCCTCATGATTGACCGCTTTCGATTCCAAGATTCCGTTGCACCCACTCGTTATCCATCGCCGTGATGGAAAGTTCCTTGCGGAGAGGATGTCCCTGCCAGTCTTCCGGCAACAGAATTCGCTTCAAGTCCGGGTGGCCGCTAAAACGGATCCCAAACATATCGAAGACTTCACGCTCCAGCCAGTTCGCTGCCGGATACACGGCTGTGGCGGTTGGCACGTCGTGATCCAGGGCGGCATGCACTTTCACGCGAATGCGTTCATTGCGTTCCAGGCTGTACAGAATGTAAATGATTTCGAACCGTTCCGGGCGGGTTGGATAATCAACCGCGGTGAGGTCCGTCAGCACATCGAATGCTTCGTGTTGCCGAAAGTACAGGAGAAGATCGGCGATGGCGGCAGCGGGAGCCTCGATATAGTTCTGCCCAAGATAGCTCTTGAAGGAGAGCGCCAGTGCAGGAAAAGTCTGCCGGATACGAGCAGGGAAGTCGCCTTCCCATTCTGTCGCTTGCATCGGAGTAGCGGCAGGTGCCCGATGCGGCAAGTTTTCTGGCATACTACCGTTGTAACGCGCGGGGCGGTTCGGTTCTAAAACCGTCTTTTCGTTTGAAAACTTAGTAACTGTCCGGAAGCGCACAGGCAAGGCCGTTATGCCGGGCCGCTTTGTTCCGATGAAGGGATATTTGGCGAGCCGAAGCGCCCCGTGGTGAACTGAAACGCTGTGTTCATCCCGGCGAGCGCAGACGATCCGCGCGACGCCGTCGTAGCAGCTCAATTGCCGCGTCGCCGTCGATCAATTCGCCGCGTTCAGCCTGCAAAAATCCGGTTTCGATATGTTCGGCAATCACCGCACGCTGTTCGACCATCCAGTCTTCCAGCTCAAGCTGTTCACGAATAATCTCGAATGCCTGGTCGAGCACCTCGTCGGGATTTTGATACGCTCCCGATTCCACGGCCAGCTCGATGACACGCTTCTGTTCAGGCTTCAGATCGATGGTCATGGTGCACTTTTAGAATATCTGTTAACCGACTATCGCCGTACGGTCCTGTAGGAATGCGCCGTATTAAGACGATCCCTTTCCACTTGCCCCATCGATCCGGGCCTGCGCCTTCTGCATGGATTCCAAAGCCTTGTCCGATTCTTCTTCGGTTTGCGCTTTTTTCAACTCTTCTGAAGCCGCTTCCAAATCCTTCCGCGCGGCGTCTTGTTGGATGTCCTGCGGCAAGTCGGCGCTTTCAGCCAAAACGCGCACGTGATTGTCAGAAATCTCGACAAAACCACCGGCGATGACGAGGGTATGCGCCCCGCTGCCGCCGTTATAGCTGAGCAAACCGGCCCCCAGCGCACTGAGCAGAGGCGCATGCCCGGCCAGGACACCCATATACCCATTTTTGCCGGGCAATTGAGCCTCATTGACCTGTTCGTCTACCAACAGGCGTTCCGGTGTCGCCACTTCCAATTGAAACGTATCCGCCATGATGCCGGCCTTACTTTGATTTCAGGCGTTCGGCCGCTTCCAACACGTCGTCGATGCTTCCCTGCATGTAGAAAGCAGCCTCCGGCAGATTGTCATGTTTGCCATCGGCGACTTCTTTGAAACTCCGAATGGTGTCTTCGAGCTTCACGTACTTGCCCGGGCGCCCGGTGAATTGCTCGGCTACGTGGAAAGGTTGCGACAGAAATCGCTCAATGCGGCGGGCGCGGGACACAGTCGCTTTGTCTTCGTCGCTCAATTCGTCAATTCCAAGAATGGCAATGATGTCCTGCAGGTCCCGATACCGCTGCAGAATCTGCTTCACCCGCTGCGCCACTTCGTAATGTTCCTCGCCGAGGATGTTCGGATCGAGAATGCGCGAGGTGGAGGCGAGTGGATCGACGGCGGGATAAATTCCGCGCTCGGAGATCGGGCGGGAGAGGTTCGTCGTGGCGTCCAAGTGCGCGAAGGCAGTAGCCGGCGCCGGGTCCGTGTAATCGTCGGCCGGGACATAAATTGCCTGCACCGAAGTGATGGAGCCTTTCTTGGTGGAGGTAATGCGCTCCTGCAGGTCGCCCATTTCGGAGGCCAGGTTGGGCTGATAGCCGACCGCCGACGGCATGCGCCCCAACAACGCCGATACTTCCGAACCGGCCTGTGTAAAGCGAAAAATATTGTCGATGAAGAGCAGGACGTCCTGACCTTCTTCGTCGCGGAAATACTCGGCCACCGTAAGGCCGGTCAGCCCAACGCGCAGACGCGCTCCAGGCGGCTCCGTCATCTGCCCGTATACCAGCGCGACCTTCGACTTGTGGAAGTCCTTCGGATCGACAATACCCGATTCCTGCATTTCGAGCCACAGGTCGTTGCCTTCGCGTGTCCGCTCGCCTACCCCGGTAAACACGGAGACACCGCCGTGCTTCATCGCGATGTTGTTAATCAGTTCCTGGATGATTACCGTTTTGCCGACGCCGGCGCCACCGAACAGTCCAATCTTGCCGCCCCGCAGATAGGGCTCGAGAAGATCGATGACTTTGATGCCGGTTTCGAACATCTCCAGCTGCGTCGATTGATCTTCAAACGACGGCGCCATCCGATGAATGGGCGAGCGCCGCTCCGTCTGAACCGGGCCCATGTTGTCAACCGGTTCACCGAGCACATTCAACACTCGGCCCAACGTCTCTTTCCCCACGGGCACGCTGATGGGCGCCCCGAGATCGTACGCCTTCATGCCGCGGACCAGGCCGTCAGTCGGTTGCATCGAAATGGTGCGAACACGCCCTTCCCCGATGTGCTGCGCGACTTCCGCGATGATGTTGATGTGCATCGGAACGTCGAAGCCTTCGCTCGTGACACTGATTGCGTTCAAAAGCCGAGGAATATGTCCTTCGGGAAACTGGACTTCAATGGTGGGACCAGCCACCTGGATAACGTGACCTTCTGCTACTGCTTCATTTGCCATGAAAACTCCAATTTCTATAAGGCGGCGGCACCGCTCACAATCTCGATAATTTCGCGTGTGATGTAGGCCTGGCGAACGCGGTTCATGTTCAGCGTCAGGTCCTGGATCATGTCGCCGGCGTTCGAGCTGGCGGCGTCCATCGCCGTCATTCGCGCCGCGTGATAAGCGGAAATAGACTCGAGCAGCGCCCGGTAAATTTCCATCTCCACGTAACGCGGCAACAGCGCCCGCAACAGCTCCTCGGGCGGCTGTTCGTAGATGTAATTGATCTGCTCCGCCTCGCCTTCCGGCAATTCGACCGGCAGAATTTTTCGCAGCACCAGCTTCGGCGTCATCACGCTCTTGAATTCGTTCACAGCCACGTACACGGCATCGATCTCTGCCTTGCTGTACTGCTCGATCATCTTGTCGGCGATTTCGGCGGCTTTCTCGTACTTCGGTTTTTCAACAATCCCGATGTATTCGCCGCTTAACGTGAAGTTCCGGCGGCGGAAATAGTCGCGTCCTTTGCGGCCGATTGCTTCGATGCGCAAATCCACGCCTTGATGTTCGTCGATGAACGTATGGACAAGGCGAAACAGGTTTGCGTTGAAGGCGCCGGCGAGTCCGGTATCGCTCGAGACGACGATTAACTGAATTCTTTTTTCTTCGCGGACGGCCAGCAGAGGCAAAGCACCGGCATCTTCACTGCTTTGCGCGGCTGCTGCTACGTCTCGAAGCACGCGGTCGAGAATGCGCGCATAGGGGCGTGAGGCGATGGCGTGCTCCTGGGCACGGCGCAGCTTCGCAGCCGAAACCATCTTCATGGCTTTGGTGATCTGCTGCATGTTCTTGACGCTGCGGATGCGGCGTCTTATGTCGATAAGACTCGGCATCGGCTAGGCGTTGACTGTCTGTTTCTCTGCCTTTTGGGCTTGAGGAGCCTTTTCGGGTTTGGCGGGAGGCTGCGCTCCGCCCCGAAATCCCTTTTTGAATTCGGTAATAGCCTCTTTGAGCTGCGCTTTGATGTCGTCGGTCAGCTCGCGTTTTTCCCGGATCGCCTGCAGAACGTGGTTCTTGCTGCGATCGAGATAGTCGTTCATTTCGGCCTCGAAGCGGCGGACGTCCTCAACGGCTATGTCGTCAAGAAGTCCCTGGCCACCGGCAAAAATAATCGCAACCTGCTTTTCCACGGGAACCGGCGAGTAGGGTCCTTGCTTCAACACCTCCACCCAACGTTTGCCGCGGGCCAAGGCGTCCTGCGAGGACTTATCGAGATCCGAACCAAACTGAGCAAAAGCCGCCAAGTCGCGATACTGCGCCAATTCAAGACGCAGGCTTCCGGCGACCGCGCGCATCGCTTTAATCTGCGCGCTGCCACCGACGCGGCTTACGGAAAGACCGACGTTGATCGCTGGCCGGACATTCGAGTTGAAGAGATCCCCCTCGAGATAAATCTGTCCGTCAGTGATTGAAATCACGTTCGTCGGGATGTAGGCGGAGACGTCGCCGGCCTGGGTTTCAATGAATGGCAGCGCGGTAAGCGAGCCGCCGCCTTTCTGATCCGAAAGCTTGGCGGCACGCTCCAGCAACCGGCTGTGGAGATAGAACACATCGCCCGGATAGGCCTCGCGTCCCGGGGGGCGTCGGAGCAGCAAAGAAATCTCGCGATAGGCGGCCGCGTGCTTTGACAGGTCGTCATAGACGCACAACGCATGCCGCTGGGAATCGCGGAAAAACTCTCCAATGCAGCAGCCCGTATACGGCGCGATATATTGCATCGGGGCGGGATCTGAGGCGGTCGCCGCAACCACGATCGTATACTCCATCGCACCTTTTTCTTCCAACGTGCGCACAACCTGGGCGACTGTCGAACGCTTTTGCCCGATGGCAACGTAGACGCAGATAACGCCTTGCCCGCGCTGGTTGATGATGGTGTCGAGCGCAACGGTCGTTTTGCCCGTCTGCCGGTCGCCGATAATCAGCTCGCGCTGGCCGCGCCCGATCGGCACCATCGCGTCAATGGCTTTAATTCCGGTTTGGAGCGGCTGCTTTACCGGTTGCCGATCCACCACGCCCGGCGCTAAACGCTCCAGCGGATTGAACTCGGTGGTCGCGATTGGTCCTTTGCCATCGATCGGCGCACCCAGCGCGTTGACAACGCGTCCAACCATGGCGTCGCCGACCGGAATGGACATGATTTTGCCGGTTCGCTTGACCTCGTCGCCCTCGCGAATACTGCTGTAATCGCCCAGCAGCACGGTACCGACCTGGTCTTCCTCAAGATTGAGAGCGATACCGACCGTGTCGTGACCGAAATCGATCAACTCTCCGGCCATAACGTTTTGCAAACCGTAGACGCGGGCGATTCCATCGCCCACACTGATTACCGAACCCGTCTCCGCGACGTTCTCGACTGCTTCAAAATTCTCAATTTCGCTTTGCAGTACTCGCGAAATTTCATCTGCTCTAATTTGAGCCATAGTTCCCTTAAAGCGCAAACAGCGCGGACCGAGGCCTCCAGACGATTAGAAGGTCGTCGGACACTCGCGTAACACCTTGCCCGTTTGCGCGTGTTTCTCCATCTTCAAAAGCTTATATGCAGCCGCTGTCGCAGGCTTTCCAGCTTGCCTCTCAAGGTAGCGTCGTATTCCTTGGCACCCACCCGCGCGCGAACGCCCGCCAGCAGCGTGTCATCCACCTTGTAATGCGCTCGGATGAATTTTCCTAATTTGGTGCCCAGGGCCCGCTCGATTGCCTCTCGCTGGTTTGGGGCCAACTCGTGGGCGGAAATAATTTCAGCCGGTTCCCAACCCAGCCGCCTATCCACCACTTCTTGAAAGCTCTGCCGGATTGCTTTCAACTGCTTGGTGCGCCCGTGTTTCACCAACACCGACCAGAAATTGCGAATGATGCGATGAAGTCCCAGGTCGTTCGAAATTCTGGCCACGATAGCGGTCTTGCGCGCCCGGCTCACGGCGGGGGAAAGCAGCGCGATTTCAAGCTCCTTCGAGGAGGAGACAACGTTTTCTGCCAGTTCCAACTGGGTGATCGCGTCTTCGGGTTTCAACCCGGAATCCGGTTTAAAAACAGCTTCCGCAAGCGCGTCGGCGTAGTGAATGGAAAGTGCACCGGTCACGCGGCACTTCCTTCCACCAGGCGGATCAGATCGCCGAGCAGCGGATCGTCCTGCGATGGTCCCAATTCCTGCAATCGCTGCTCGGTGAGTTTTAGCGCGGCCCTGGCGGTGTGCTGCCGAAGACGGAGAGCGCTTTCCGCGCGAAAGCCTTCGATTTCAGCATCGACGTGGTGCTGGATGCGCTCACGCTCCGCTTGCGTCTCCGCGAGAATACGCTGATGCTCATGTTCCAGTGCCGTTTCCCACTCCGCGCGCAATCGATTGACTTCGTCGCCGAGCGTCGCCATTTTGCGATCAATCGCCGAATAGCGGAAATCGGCTTCAATCTTTAATCCGGTAGCGTCCTTAATCGCCTTCTGGATGTCGGCTGAACGAGCATTGAAAAAGCCAGGCGCCGTTTTGGCAATGCCCCAGCCAAGCAGCACGGCGAAGATTGCCGTATTCACGATCTTCCAGGTCATCTGCCCTTCCGGCTCTGCCTGTTCCTGCTTGTTTTGCTCCGCCGCCCCTGTCTCCTGCGCGCGGGCCGTTCCCGCAATGCAGAAGGCTGAGACGCACAAAAAGACCGGAATCGCCCAAATCTTCGGGAACTTGCGCATCAGGCCGCTTTCCTCCGCAGGAGCGAAGCAACCATCTGGTCGCTCAGCGTCTGAATGCGGCTGTCAAGCTCAGCCTGCGCCTGCCGGGCTTCGCCCTCAATCTCCTGCCGAGCCCGCTCGATTGCCTGCTGCGCCTCAACCCGCGCTTTTTCGATTTCGGCCTGCTGTTCTTCCAGCCACCTTCGGTGCAGCTCCGCATGTTTTTCGTGCAGTTCGGCACGCGCCATCTGCATGGCCTTTTCGAATTCGTCACCCTTTCGGTCGGCCGCCTCAACCGCTTTTTGAGCAAGTTCGCGGACGCCTTCGGTGGCCTTTCTACGGTCTTCGAGAACGCGCGCCAGCGGCTTGAAGAGCGTCGCATTCAGAAAAAGGACCATCAGTATGAAGAAAATGATGGTCGGAATGGCTTGAACCAGAAGGGTCCCGAGTTCCTGTAGCGTGGATTCCATTCGTGAAAATTCGAGAAAGTACGAGGGGTAGACGGGCCGCCGACCGCGAGACGCACTTCGGGTATGGCCTTACTTCCTCTAAATTATTTACGCTAGCACAAGAAATTTTATCGGGTCAATGTACAAATCGGGTTGTGGCGGTCGGCAGGCGGTCAGCGGTCGCCTTTGAAGGTCCCCTTCGCCTTCGCAACAGACTGCAGCGTCGGGTAAAACTGCACGAATGTGGTATCTACGGCTCCATGCTGCTCGTGGCACGAAAAACAGCTGGCTGACTTGGGAAAGGGCTTGCCCGCGGCCCGATTCGCTCCGGCAAAGTCAAAAAACGCCCAGCCTCCCTCGAACCGCTTGTCCTTCACGTGAACTTCGATAGCCATGGTGTCGCCCTGAAAGAAACCGCCTCGGTTAATGGACCCGTTTGTCGCCGAGTTGCGAATTTCCAATACCAGACTGGTCTTGTCCGGCCAGGTGCCGTTTGCGAGAAAATATTGGTACGCATCCGGGTTGACAAAAACATTGTCGATGTCCGGATGATCCTGCTGCACAAGGGCGCGGGCCGGCCCGTACGTCATCCCAACACCGGAACTCAGATAGATCCACTCGCGGTAGTTCGCCGGAAACTTCAACTCTCCGCCCGGTGTGTAGTCAAGAGCAGGCTTCGGAGTTTCCCCCGCGCTTGCGAGCAGCGCGAGAAATGTTGTGATTACCGGTACGGCTATTTGTCGAAAACCCATACGCAAACAGATTCTCACAGCGGCAGGTACTGAGCACCTCAGACGGCGTAGAAGGTTAGCGAGTTCGGGCGCGACAGCATCGCACTCTCGGGCAAATTCGATTCTGTGAAGACAGCGATCGATTCCATCAACAAAGCAGTGTGATCGACTTTGGTGAGCAAACGCGGAGCGAGATTCGGGATAAACGCAGTACTCGCAACGGGACTGCGCACCAACGCTGACTGCTCGCCTTAAATGGTCAGGTACTTCAGGACGCACGAGCTATTTGCTCGGCGCGGACCTTTGCCACGCGAAGGATATGCTCGAGTTGGAAGAAATAATCTAATTCGGTCTGCTCGTCCGGAGAGATATGATCCTCCTTCGCCTTTGCAATTAACTCTTCCAGCCGGTCCTGGGCATTCGTAGAAGGACGAAAGGCAATCACTTTTTCTGGAGTTGTGCCTGCAGCAATGAAATCGATCAAGTCCCAATAGTCTGGGTAAGCAGCATTCATTGGCTCACTCCTTCTTTCTTCGTCCTACCACAAGTGTCGTCAGAGCCGTAACCCAGGCAATCTCTGCGCTAGCGGCGGCAGAGCAGGGAAGTCCGTGTACGGCTCCGTCTGATACCAATACGCGACCGAACAAAGATTGTCGGCGCGATCGTTGGCGTGACCGTGCTCAATTGTGTGCTTCAGATCCGTCTTGAACGTGATCGGATTGTCTGCGTGCCAGCGATAGAGGCAATAGCGCCCGTTCGTCCGTTCCGCCAGCGCCATATAGGGCGCACCGCAGTACAGATTGGCGAAGGGAATTGCTCCGTCGCGTCCGCCGAAATCCCACGCACCACAGAAATAGTCTTCGCTTCCCGTGCCGTTGATGACAGGCATCGCCGATCCGTCGACGAACGTCATGTCGTCGCCTTCGCCCATCCATTGATCGCGCCGCTGAATGACGCCGAGAGTCACTCCCATCAGGTGGCCTCTGCCAACCGTTTCAACAAACACATAGTTCTTCTTGCCGTCTTTGTTGATTTCCTGTTTTTCGGAGGGGTACGACTCGGCAACAGCCGGCATCGCCTGGCGGTACTGGGCGTGGAAATACAATGCATCCGCGGCGAGCGAAGGCGTACTTTGATAATCGATGTTCGAATAGAACGCGCCTACTTTTTTCTCGCCTTCATTGGTCACAGTGATGCGAGCCGATTTGCGGAAAGGCATCGCAAAATAGGCGTTCAGCGCCTTGATTGACGAGCAGTTGAGAAACAAAGATTGATAAAGGAAGTATTGACCCAGGTTCAGGCCGAAGAAATCACCGACCGGCGTCTCGACGCTTGGCTTGGGATTGCCATCCCAGAAAATGCGCAGCACGATGTCTTTTAAATGGGTATCGCTCGCGGCCGCAATCGTAAACCAGATGTGCGTGATGATGCCCGGCCCTTCTGCCGAAAAGACATCCTGTGTGGCGCCGGGGGCGATCGGATACGCATCCGCATTTCCGCCCGTGCGGTCGTAGCTCGATTGGCGCAGACACGTATAATCCTGCGCGCGAGCGTAAGCCGGAAGAGCGGATGGCTCGGAAACAGCGGGTGCTGCAAAGCCACCCTTGGGCGCCGCAGCGCCCGCTGCCATCAGTAAACCCGCCTGGCTCATCAGGTAGCGCCGGCGCGATTCTTGGGACATTTTCACCTCGCGATTAGTTTTGTCCCAACAATCCTATCGCGCATCCTGTTGCGCTATTTGCCGTCCGAGCTACTCAAGACGCGAAGCTACTTAACACGCGGAGCTATTTGACAGGCGAAGCTACTTAACAATGGATCCGGGCGGCCCCAACATCGCTCGCACCGGAGTGGCGGGCGCAGTACGTCCCTGTGTCACCAATTGGCAGCCGAGAACAACAAGCATCACCAGTAGTGCAAGGCGCAATGGACGCCGCGGCACTCGACCTGCAAGAAACGATCCCAATACGGCGCCGCACAAACCGCCCGCCACCAGCTTCATCAGCAGCGCCGGGTCGTAGTTGCCATGGCTTACCTGGATCATGCTGCCGACGAATGAAAGGGCGAGCCCGAAACACAAATCAGTGCCTACTACTTCCTGCGTCGACAAAGGCGTGAAGCTCAACAACAACAACGATCCGAGCGCGCCTGCGCCGGCAGAGGAGAATCCGACTTCCGCGCCAATCGGCAATGCCAGCCAGAGAAGCCAGCGTTCCTTGCGGCTGTTTGAAGGCGGGGGCTCCGGGCGAAACTGCCGGTACAGATGGAACAATGCGGTTGCCACGATCAGGCTTCCCAAAATCGCGTATAACACGCCCTGGTAAGGGCCATTCTTCATCTTGTTGAGAAGAAATCCACCAGCGACGACTCCCGGCAGACCACCGAACAGCAGCAGAACCAGCACGCGAAAGCTGATTTGCCGGCGAAATGCATACATCGGCACGGAGGCTACTTTGACGATCCAGCCAAACGTGAGCGCCGTTCCCACAGCGACCGCGGAATTCACATGCAGCAGCAGAATCAACAGAGGAGTTGTCATGCTGCCGGCGCCCACGCCCGTTAAAGCGATCGCCAGTGCGATGATGAATCCGAGCGCGAACTCCACGGTCAGTGCGCCTCAGCGATATGGATGCCGCATTCGAGCTTTCGGCCGGCCCAACGGCCCGAACGCGCGTTCTCCGGGTCGGACGGACGCGCAGTACACGGCTCGCACCCAATACTGGTGTAACCGAGCTGATAGAGCGGCAACAGCGGAATACCCTGCTCGCGCACAAATGCCCAGACGTCACGATCTGTCCATGCAGCCACGGGGCTGATCTTGTGCAGCGTCTTTCCCGAAGGAAGTGGAAACTCATCCGCGACTAGCAAATTCGCCCGGGTTGGCGATTGCACTCTGCGCAGTCCGGTAAACCACACTTCATAGTTCTCGAGCGCCGCAAAGAGAGGCCCAACCTTTCGCAGCTTGCAGCATTGGTCGGGCGCCGACCGGTATAACAGTCCGAACTTGCCTTCCTGTTCCTGAACTGTTTCCAGCGGCAGAACGTTAATCAGATTCAGGTGATAGCGTGCCGTCATCTCGTCCCGGTACTTATAAACATCTGCGAAGTGATAGCCGGTCTCAAGGAACAGCACAGGCACATCCGGGTCCAACTCCCGCACGAGATGAAGAACTGCCATGTCTTCCGCTTGAAAACTGCAGGTCACACACGGAGCGCCGGAAAGGGCAAGAGCCTGGCGCACGGCCTCGCGCGCTTCATCCAGTTTGGTTTCCAGCTCGGTTGCAATCGCGATCATATGTAAAACCCTCCGCCGCTGTCGGCCACGTTCGATAGCGGCGCGCCGCTATCGATTACTTAAATTCCCCCGCCGCTGCCGCTCCAGCCAGACATCTGCGTAAACACCTGCAGCTTCTCCAGCTCGTGTTCAATACCCGATGCCGAATTCGCTTCAATGCGTGTCCGGCCCTCGGCGGTCTCGATAAAGCTACCCCGTTCCGCACTGCCCGCGACCACAACCAGCGCGCCAAAACGATAAAACGCGCGAGTGATCTCCTCCGAGTGACCCGGATTGCGATAGACTGTGCAACCCCGGTCAAACAATAACCGCTCCAGGCGCCAGGCAAGTTCTTCGCGTCCACCCAACTCGATCCAGGCCCCGGCATGTCCCTGACGAGTGCGCCGCTCCGCTTCGGTTACCGGGACCGGCTCCGTGCTCCGCTGCGGAACAACACGTCGTGACGGTCGGGCAATCGCCGCATGCCCGGTAATCATGCCCGCGGCAACCGTCGCGTTGGTGGCCGCATCGATCAGGATGAAGCTTCCGGTTATGCGATTGGTCTGATATGAATCGAATGCCAGTGGACGAACCGTTTCGATGCGAACCGCACCAATCACATTCATTTCCAGGGTGTTGGCCGGCTCCCGCTCCAGCGTATTGATGTTGGTGCGATACTCAATGCTCTTCAGGTCTGCCCATTGCAGCGAAGCCGCGTGCTTCAGACGATAGCGCTTGCCGATTTCCGCGGGTGCTTCGTTCAGCCAGACGAGCGTCGCTTCCAGCTTCGACGAGACTTCGGGAACTTCGTCCGGATGCGCCAATAAGTCGCCCCGTCCGATATCAACATCGTCTTCAAGCGTCAACGTCACCGATTCGCCCGTTCGTGCCTCTTCGCGATCCCCATCGAAGGTCACAATACGGGATACCCGCGAGGTTCGTCCTGAGGGCAAAACCGTAATGGCATCGCCTGTCCGCACCAGGCCGCCTGCCACGGTGCCTGCATATCCGCGAAAATCCAGGTCCGGCCGCACCACACGCTGCACCGGAAAACGGAAAGCCGATCGAACTCCGCGGTCGCCTACGGGCACGGTCTCGAGATACTCCAGTAAGCTCGGTCCGTTGAACCAGGGCATATTTTTGCTGCCGGTAACAACGTTGTCCCCCACCAGCGCGCTGATCGGAACGAAGTGGGGCTCAATCGCCTGAAACCGCAACAAGAAGCGCCTGAACTCAGTCTCGATGTGTGCGAATACCTGCTGGTCATAACCAACCAGGTCCATCTTATTCACCGCAATCACCAGGTTGGGCAGTCCCAACAGCAGCGAAATGTAGGCGTGGCGGCGAGACTGCGCGAGCAATCCTTTACGCGCGTCCACCAATATGATGGCCAGCTCCGCAGTGGATGCGCCGGTCACCATGTTGCGCGTGTACTGTTCGTGGCCCGGGGTGTCCGCGATGATGAACTTACGCTTTGGGGTCGCGAAGTAACGATAGGCAACGTCGATCGTGATGCCCTGTTCGCGTTCGGCGCGCAGCCCGTCTGTCAGCAGCGAGAAATCGATAGCCCCGACGTTCCGTCCGATGGAAGCTTTGGTAACTGATTCGAGTTGATCTTCGTATACGCTGCGCGAGTCGTACAGCAGCCGCCCGATCAGCGTTGATTTCCCGTCATCGACGCTACCGGCCGTTGTGAAGCGAAGCAGATCTTTCGCCTGCTCCTGCTGTAAAAACTGATCGAACGCCGCAGGGGCATCCAAAACGGACGTCTCGGTCACTTAGAAGTAACCCTCTTGTTTCTTGAGCTCCATCGAACCATCCTGGTCATGATCGATAACCCGATTTTGGCGCTCGGATCGCCTCATTGTGATTAGTTCTTCGATGATTTTGGGTACGGTGTCGGCTTCAGAATGAATTGCGCCGGTACAAGGGCTGCATCCCAGCGAACGCATGCGGCATTTGACTAACTTCGGCGTTTCGCCGGGAAGAAACGGGACAAACGGCTGCTCAACCGGCAACAGCGAGTCTCCGCGAACCAGCATTGGCCTCTCTTTCGCAAAATAAAGCGGAACAATCGGAATTTTTTCCGCCTCGATGTACTGCCAGACGTCCATTTCCGTCCAGTTCGAAAGGGGAAACACCCGTAGGCTTTCGCCCGCATGCAGCCTGGTATTGAATAACTTCCAGAGTTCGGGACGTTGGTTGCGCGGGTCCCACTGCCCACGCCCATCACGGAACGAAAACACCCGTTCCTTGGCGCGTGAGCGTTCCTCATCACGCCGGGCGCCTCCGATTGCCGCGTCAAAGCCCCCGGCCTTCAACCCGTCAAGCAGTGCCTGTGTTTTCAAGGCGCCACAGCAGCGTTGCGTGCCCCAGGCAAAAGGAGTGGCTCCCTCTTCAAGCGCCGCAGTATTCGTATGTACGATCAGTTTCGCGCCGATCTGTGCCGTGTAGCGGTCGCGGAACTCGATCATTTCGCGGAACTTATAGCCGGTATCGATATGCAGCAGCGGAAACGGAAACGGCCCCGGGTAAAACGCCTTTTGCGCCAGACGCAGCAGAACGGACGAGTCTTTCCCGATGGAATATAGCAGTACCGGCCGCTGACATTCGGCGGCAACCTCCCGCATAATATGGATACTCTCCGCCTCGAGCTGCCGGAGGTGGCTGAAAGTACTCATTACAGCAAAGGTAGCATGATTGATCCAATTCCCGATAGACAATCAGAATTTAGGTCGTCTGACGATGACCAGCGTGTGATTTCGCCAAAATGAGTGACTCCCGTTCCCGCCCTTACCTCGGTTTTCACTCCGTGGACGTTTTTGTTAGAGATCAGGAACGGAGCCTTCGCTTTTATCAGGAAAAGCTCGGATTTCAGATAGCCTTTGACGCCCGGTTGCAATCGGGTGAACGCTGGGTGGGGGTGGGACCGGCAGACGGAAGCGCCGTTGTGACGTTAATTCAGCCATCCCCGAACTCGAAGGAGCACAAGCTGATCGGGCGGGCGACCCGGGTAGTATTTGTTACAGACGATGTCGCCGCCCGGTTCCGCGAATGGAGCAGCCGCGGGGTGCGTTTCGGGCATACGCCTCGATTGCGACGGATCAGGTATCAGCAGGCAGATAAATATTGGAATGAGGCGTCGATCCCGCGACCGGAACAGGCGCCGGTCTGGGGCGAGGTCTTCACGCGATTTGAAGACATCGACCGAAACTCATTTTGGTTGGTGAGTTTGGATGAGGTGAATCGCGCCATTGAAGCGCAGCGCCGCGCCATCGCCGAGAAACAAGAATTCGAACGCCGCGTCGCTCAAGAGTTGGAAATCGCGAAGGAAGTGCAGGCGCGGCTCTTTCCACAAACTCTTCCGATGCTTGAAACGCTCGAGTACTGCGGCGTTTGTCTTCAGGCTCGTCAGGTCGGCGGTGATTACTATGACTTCCTGAATTTGGGCGGCAGACGCCTGGGCCTGGTGCTTGGCGACATCGCCGGAAAGGGAATTGCCGCCGCATTGATGATGGCAAATCTTCAGGCCAATTTACGCAGTCAATGTGCCATTGCCTTGGAGGAGCCGCGGCAGTTTTTATGTTCAGTTAATAAGCTGTTTTACGAGAATACGGCGGCTAGCGCATACGCGACCTTATTCTTTGCTGCATATGATGACGAGCATCAGCAGCTACGGTATGTTAACTGCGGTCACTTGTGCGGTCTTCTGCTGCGGTCGAACCGGACGCTCGAACGGCTGGAATCCAACTGCACAGTTCTGGGCTTGTTCAATGTTTGGGACTGCTCCGTCAACGAATGCCGGCTGTTGCCTGGCGACACGCTTGCACTTTATACCGACGGTCTAACAGAAGCCTTCAGCGACGCCGGGGAAGAGTTTGGCGAGACACGTTTAACCGAATCCCTGTATCGTTACCAGGAGCTTCGGCCGAAACAAATGGCGGACGCGGTTCTTGCCGAGGTCCAGAAATTCAGCCCGCGCGAGCAACATGATGACAGAACGTTGATTGTCGCCAAATGTGGCAGATGGTCGGAACGCTGAATCGCCGGTTTACCGGCTTGCATCTGACAAGTCAATCGTCTTGCACGAACCACCCCTTATTGAATCGGAAGCGCAAAAGCCGCGGAAGCGCGCCGCCAGACAGTATAAGAACTCGCCAACGCTTTGGGCGGGACGCCTGATACCGCGGCCGTTTTGCGCGAGTTCTTCGCTGGCCCAAAGCGCATCCCATCTTCGTCCGCCTGACTGGCTCATCGTTCTTCTTTTAGGAGCCCTCAGTGTCGTTACGCCTTTTGCGATCGACATGTACCTGCCAGCATTTCCGCTAGTAGCCGCAACATTCCATACGTCAACTGCCGCCGTATCGTGGTCGCTATCCACATATTTCATCGGTTTTGCGTCGGGCCAGATTCTCTATGGTCCGCTGCTCGACCGGTTTGGCCGCAAGCGGCCGTTGTATGCCGGTATATGTGCCTTCATTCTCGCCAGCGTCGGCTGCGCATTCGCGCCAAGCATGCAAGTGTTAATAGCGTTACGTCTTCTTCAAGCACTCGGTGGCTCCGTGGCTCAAGTCGGCTCGATTGCAATGGTCCGCGACTTCTTTCCGCCCGAGGCAAGCGCGAAAGTTTTCTCGCTGCTGTTTCTCATCATCGGGCTTTCTCCCCTGCTGGCACCGACGGCTGGCAGCATGCTGATGTCATGGCTCGGATGGCGTGCAATCTTCCTCGTGCTCGGAAGCATTGCCGCCGTGGTATTAGTGGCCGTATTTTTTATGTTGCCGGAGGGTCATAGCCCGGATCGATCGATTTCGCTCAAGCCGCAGCCGATCCTAAAGGAATTCTTCCTCATTCTCAGGCAGCCGCAATTTCGCACGTATGCCTTCGCTGGCGCGTTCTCTTTCGCCGGGCTATTTGCCTATGTCACCGGCTCGCCGCTCGTGTTTATGGATGGCTTTCACGTGAGTGCGAAGACGTTTGGCATAATTTTTGCCTGCGTCACGATGGGATTCATCGCGGGCAATCAAGTGAACGTGTTCCTGTTGCGCCGATTCAGCAGCCAGAAGATCTTTTCCCGGGCACTCGCAACGCAGGTAGTGATTGGCCTTCTTTTCGTCGCTGGGATGTCGCTCGGCTGGTGGGGAATCGCGGCAACACTAGTCTTGTTCTTTGCTTTTTTATCGGTTCTCGGGCTGACCTATCCAAACGCCGCCGCTCTTGCCCTGGCACCGTTTTCGCGCAACATGGGAAGCGCATCGGCGCTTCTCGGATTTATTCAGATGGGTACGGGCGCCATCATTTCGACCGGCATCGGTTTCTTCGGCGCCAAAGCTCCAATCATGCTGCTCTCTGCAAGCGCTCTTCTGTCGCTGATGATCTTTTTTGCCGGGAAGCGGTTTATCGGCGAGACGATTTCGCACGATGGCGCAACCGTCCCTCTGGTGCATTAACTCCCCACATCACGCGCTGGCCGGTGACGGCTGTGTCGTAGCCGCCGATGTTCTTTAGCTTGCGCCGGAAGTTCAGGTGCTGGAGGGCATCAAACAATGTTTGAATTTGCGGCAGATCCAAGTCTTGTTTTCGAACTACCAGATCGTAGCGCGAGCTGACAAGCGGGATGAAGTTGAGCCCGAATACAAGAGCCGCTGCTTCGGTGGCTACACAACAGTCGGCGCAACCGGTCTTCACCTCCCAAGCTGCCGCTAAATGACCGGGGGAGTGACGGTCGTAACCACGCACGCGCGTCGAATCAAGCTTTAATCTCTTCAGCTGAGCGTCCAAAAGAAGCCGGCTACCCGATCCGGAGTCTCGATTGACCAACGTTACGTCTTTGCGCGCCAGACTCTCGATGCTTGTAATCTGCTTTGGGTTGCCATATGCCGTAATCAGCCCTTCCTCCCAAACTGCGAAAGAAATCACCGCGAGAGATGACGATGTGCGCGGACGGCGCTTGAGATGTGTTCCGGCAATATGGATACATCCGTCTTTTAGCAGCGCTAACGCTTCTGAACTATTTCGGTGAACAACGACCAGTTCAATACCGGCCGGCTGGAGGTGCTGAGCGAGGACGGTCATCGCGGGATCACACCCGGCTATTAAGATGCGGTTCGTAAAGTTGGTGGGCACAGCAGAGACTTGGACGTCCACTCTGCCTTTGAACGACGATTTTCCGCTAACAACCGCGTCGCTGGCCGGCAGATACCAAGCAACCGGGAGTGAAGGCGCCGCTATCAGACGTCCATGAACTTCACACAATCGCACCGGCTGTTTGGGCCGTAGTTCTTCCGAAGCGGACAGCAGGGTAGCGTGCTTCGCCGGAGTCTCGCTTTCCGGCAGGCTGAACAGTTCTTCGACGGCGACGTCCAATGCCCGTGCAAGGCGCAGCGCTACTTCCGTATTCGGAATATAAGTTCCCGCTTCGATGGCATAGACGGTCTGCCGGCTCACTCCCGCGAGTTTGGCTAGCGTAGCTGCCGCTATTCCGCTTTTCTTTCGAATTTCCGCCAGTCGATTCGTAACCGCCTGCACAAATGCTCCTGCCTTTAGGTGTCCTGTAAACGATACACTGTCATTTAAGCACGACATGCAAAAAGCTAGTTTAGCTTCGATCCCCAATCTCACGCGTTTGTTACTGCTGGCCGGCTTCTCGCTGTCTGCACTGCACGCCCAGGTGTCTGGCACGTTATCCGGTACGGTTCTCGACCAGACAAGCGCCAACATTCCGGATGCCCAAGTCACCGTAAGAAGCTCCGACCTCGGCACAGAACGAACCACCGTTACCGACTCGGCCGGACATTATGAAGTGGCTTTGCTGCCTGCCGGAAACTATGAAGTCCGTGTTTCAAAAGCAGGCTTTAATAGCGAAGTTCGCAACGGCATACGTCTTGGGGTTGGTCAAACTGCCGTTATCGAAGTGTGGTTGCGGGTCGGGCAAACGCGTGACCAAATCTCGGTGACGGAAGATGCTCCGATCGTCAGCGCCACTACCGCTGATATTTCGGGTTTGGTAACCGCGGAGCAAATAAAGAGTCTTCCTCTAAATGGGCGCAGCTACGATTTACTTCTTACATTGAATCCGGGCGTCGTTAATTTCACGTCCCAGAAAACCGGCGGCGTCGGTGTATCAAACTCGACAGTCGGCAACAACTTCGCGGTTTCCGGCAACCGTCCGCAGCAGAACCTCTACCTGTTGAACGGCGTTGAATTTACCGGCGCGGCGGAAAACAACATGCAGCCCGGCGGTACCGGCCAGCAGTTATTGGGAGTGGATGCCATTCGCGAATTTAACGTCCTTCGCAACACCTACGACGCTCAGTACGGAAAGCGTCCCGGTGCTCAGGTGTTGATCGTAACTCAATCGGGAAGCAACCAAATCCACGGTTCCGCCTACGAATTCCTTCGGAACAACGCCCTCGACGCACGCAACTTTTTCGACGGAGATTCGGTTCCGGGCTTCACTCGCAATCAGTTTGGCGGCTCGATCGGCGCTCCGATTGTCAAGGACAAGACGTTTGTATTCGCCAATTTTGAAGGACTGACGCAGCGTCTTCATCAGACCGGTGTTGATCTCGTCCCCGATCAAAATGCGCGGGCTGGCTATCTGCCTTGCAAGCTGGTAATGCCGCAGCCGAAAATATGCCCATCTTCGGGCCTTGTCTTCATCGGCGTTTCGCCACTAATTAACGCTTGGCCCGAACCGAGTCCTGGTGCGGCGGATTTTGGCGGGATCTCTGAAGCATTCAATAATCCGCTACAAACCGTTCGCGACGACTTCGGCACCTCCAGGTTCGACCATGCCATATCCGCGAACGACACCCTGAACGCCGTCTACACCGTAGACGATAGCGAAGACTTTACGCCGACCAGTACAAACGCGTATAGCAGCGATGCGGAGACTTTGCGTGAACAAGTGGTCAGCTTGTCTGAAACACATGTGTTCTCGCCAACCCTGCTGAACCAGGCGACAGCAGGTTATTCGCGTGCCGTTTATTTCTTTACAGGCCAACCGACGCCCGGGACGCCGGCAGCGGCTCTACCGGGCTTCCTGCAAGGTAAGCCTGTCGGAGCCATTGTGGTCGGAGGGAGCGCGGCCTCAAACCCGACGGCACAACTTGGGCTTGCGGGCAGCAACAACGGCAGCAATCTTACCGTCGCGCGCAACTTATTTACCTATGAAGACCGTGTGTCTTGGACCAAAGGTCGCCACCAACTGACCTTTGGAGGATGGCTCCAGCGCCTGCAGTCCAACGAAACTTTGGCCCTCAGCCAATACGGACAGGCAACCTTTACCAGCCTCCAAACGCTGCTGCAAGGCACAGCGGGCACTCTGCTTTACGACCCAACTCCTACCCGGATGTATTGGCGCTCCTGGCTTAGCGCATGGTATCTGCAGGACACGATTCGGGTTGGCGAAAACTTGACGCTCTCCTTCGGTTTTCGTGGAGAATCGAGCAGCGGTTGGAATGAGAATCGCGGCCACGCCTCGACGTACACGTTTTCTAATGGCGTCATCTCAACCCATCCGCAAGTAGGCGATGCAACATTCACCGTCAATAACGCAACATTTCTCCCACAACCGCGAGTCGGCATTGCATGGAGCCCGTCCTCGAGTCCTTCCAAAAGCACGGTCATCAACGCGGGCTTCGGCATGTATAACGAGTTGCAGGATGCGCTCGGTTATCGCATGGATCAAAATGCACCTTTCAATCCGACGTATAGCCTGCCGAACGCCAAAGTCTCGCAACTACCTATTGTTCCGGGTGCGCCCGTGCCTTCCACCGCCAAGCTGGTCCCAGGCGGCGTACAGCCCGATCTGCAAACACCAACGCTGATCTCCTGGTCATTGCGCCTGCAACAGGAGCTCTCTGCAAATACGTCGCTGTTGTTGGGTTATGTCGGTTCCCATGGCTATCACGAAATTCTGGGTATCGACGCGAATGAGCCGTTTCCTGTTATTTGTCCTGCCTCCCCGTGCCCCTCCACGTACCCGAAGACATTTCCTGCGGGCTTGGCCGGCACGCCCGTGCCCGCAGGGACCTACTATGTGCCTAACGCGGTACGCGCCAATCCAGCGCTTGCGAACACCTGGACTTACTTTTCGGAGGCGGACAGTTCTTACAACGCGCTGCAGGTGGATATCAATCGCCGATTCAGCAGCGGCCTGGCGCTCCGCGGGAATTACACCTGGTCGAAAGTAATTGATAACGGCGATTCGGTAAACGCAACCACTTCGGGCGGCGAACCGGCTCTCGCCTCCAATCCGTTCTATTTGCCCGCCGATCGCGGCTTGGCCAACTTCGACGTCAGAAATGTAGCCTCCATCAGCGCTGTTTATGTGTTGCCGTTCGGACGCGGTAAACGTTTTGCACAGAGCGCTACCGGGTTAACCAACGCGCTAATCAGTGGATGGAACATCAACTCGATAGTCACCTTACAAGACGGCTTCCCGTTCACTCCACAACTCAGTTACAACCCGTCTAATAACGGCGACACGCGGAATCCGGTGCGTCCCTATGTCAATCCGGCATTCACAGGCCCGGTAATCCTGGGGACTCCGACCCGATGGTTTAATCCTGCCGCATTTCTGCAGCCGCCTCCCGCCAGCGGCTTCTATGGAAGTCTGGGCCGGGACACTCTTATCGGACCTGGGCTTGCGACCTGGGATTTATCCTTCTTAAAGAACACTCGCCTGGGCGAACGAACGGATTTACAATTTCGCGCTGAATTGTTTAATGTGTTAAACCACACCAACTTCAATACTCCGAATGCGATTGTGTTTACGCCCACGGGGGTTTCGCCGACCGCGGGAGTGATTACTGGCACCTCGACAACCTCGCGTCAGATTCAATTCGGCCTGAAGTTACTCTGGTAAGCCCCGCCATGCATCCGGCACGTTGGTCAGTTGGTCGCATGCGTCAGTTGATCTAAATACGACTTGGCCGCCGGGTCACTCGGGTGTGCCGCTAGAATCGCGTGCAAGTTTTCAATGGCTGCAGCAGTATTGCCGGAGCGCACCAACGCACGAGCAAGGTTAAAACGCGCATTGGCATAATCCGGCTTCTCCTCAAGCGCCAACCGGTATTGCGCAAGCGCTTCCGTCACCTGACCCGTCGCATCCAGAGCCACGCCATATAAGTTGCGGGCGAACGGATCATTGGGCTTGAGTTGCACTGCCTTTCGCAGCGGCCCAACGGCGTCTTCCGGATGAATGCGCGTGATTGCCAGCGCTCCCAACGTTACATTCGCGTAATAGCTATCCGGGTACTTCTCGATCTGATGCCGCGCCCATGCTTCCGCGTAAACCCGGCGGTTATCTTTGCCGTCCTCCGGTAGCACTTCCAGCCAGAGATGGCCCATTTCATCCGTCGACTGATTGCCGCCTTCCACCCGTTTCGGCGGGCGGTTGGGGTTGTGCGGATTGCCGCTGGAATTGTCGTAGTGGAATTGCATGTGGACGACTGTTCCTGCCGGAAGACGAATCGGATCGCGATAACGATAGACCGCTTGCCAGTTCTGATCCCAGGCTGGAATCCGAATGAGCTGCACACCGACGCCATCGGGACGCGTAGCCCAGGCCTCCAATAATGTTCCAAGGTAATGGGCATGCGGATAGATCGCCACGATTTCAGTGTCGACAGGCAGCTGGAGGCTGTCGTTAACCACAAAATCCGGGTTGCCGGCGGGAATATCCAGCATGCCGTCGTGCTCCAGTTGCAAGAGATAAGGAAAGCGCGTGGGCGGCTTGTCGCTAAAATACACCCCGACCGACGGCTGCTCAAACTCCACCTTGCCGGATGGCTGAAGATGGACGTTCAAAACGAGCTTGGCTCCGGGATCGAGTCTCCAGGACAGACCGTCCGGTTCGCTCCACGGGATTGTGCCGGGTTTCCAGAACAGGAAATGGCCGTCCAGATCGAGAATACTTCCTAGAACTGTGACCTCCATCCCAGAAAAGCCGGCGTCGGTCTCGATTGATCCCATCCGATCCAGAACGATATTTGCGTGATGTACGATCTTCGGATTGGAGGGGCGAATATCGATTGCCCGGACAAAATGCCTCTCTGTAAGCCCGGGCGTAAGGACGAAATTCCAGAACACATCCGGGCCATCCGCGGGAACACGAAAGGGCTGCGGCGCTTTGACGATTAAATCCGGTTGTCCAAGCCGCCAACCGTCTGGAATCTCGGGAAGCTTTGGCGCTTCCGCCAAAATACCCACCGCTGAACCGTTCTCCACCCAATCGGCAATCGTTTTTATCTGCTCATCTGTTAACCGCAATTCGCCTGCGAAGTGATTCGGCTGTTCTGCCGGTAACCAGGGCGGCATGTACCGGCTCTTCGTCACCGCGGCGATTTGCCGCGCATGGCTTCGAACATCCTGATAGGAAATCAGGGGGAAAGGACCTGGTCCGCCGCTATAGTGACACGGCGTACACTTTGCATAAACAATGGGTGCAATCTCTCGCGCGAACGTCGGACCCGCGGACTGCGCGGAAAGCGTTCGCAAAACGAGGAATCCTGTCGCCAGCAGTGCTGTGGTCCGCGCAGGATTCACTGCACATCTGCCAAGAAGCAGCCGATCGCGCGCGTCTGCGGGTGAGCCACCGGCCGATGTGCCAGCGTATCTGCAATTGCTTTTTCCAGATCATGCGTGGACGCGGTCGCACGCACCTTCCCGAGTTCAGCCACACGATCGTCAATCCGGCCGGAATACGTGAGGCGGCCGCGCTCGTCGAACACTGCCGCCTGGGGTGAAACCGTTGCTCGCGCCAGGTGCGCAAGCGCTTGTGTCGGATCCAGCAATGCGGTACCGGGAAGATGGAAGTCATCAATCTGCCGAAGCACTTCGGCAGCCTGCTGGCTTCGGTCCGAATACACAAGCCAGAAATCAACCGGCCTTTCCTTGAATTCCGTCTTGATCCGCCCCAGTTCAGGCGCATAGCGATTTGTGATCGGGCAGTCAGTCCGCACGAAAACGAGAACGTGCGCCTGCCGAGTACCGAACGGATCGTATTGAATTCCCTGTGGGTCTAAAAATGTGACAGGCGGCGAACTCGCGATTGCCGAGCTTACCAAGAGAAAAACCGCGCAAAGACAGGTGCGCATGCTTCGTTTTGCTCGCGATCCTCAATACTCCGGAGGTTCCTTGAGGGCGACGGCCGCATGAAGGCCGCCCGGCCCCTTTTTGAGCGGCACCCGGACTTTTGCGTAACGGTCGTCTTCCTTATCGGGGTTCCTTTTCAAAAGTCGACGGAGCTGTGCACGCAGCTGTATCAGTCTAAGTGAATCCATTGAGATCCGGCTTTATCGACTAATTGTCTCAAAATATAGGCGCAATGAACTTGACATCTTCAGCCTGCCTGAACAGCCACTGCGCTGGCTCGTGCACTTCGCCGCGCGTCCCTTGGAAAATTGGCGCAGTCTCGACCACGCGTCGTAACAACTCCAGCGCGCGCTGGGGGAATCTGCGGGCACATGTTGTGTGCCGCAATAGTTCAAAAGCCGCTTTGCCGGGTGACAGTTGTTTGGGGCGCCACGACGCACCCTCTTGATAGCGGGTCAACGCAACCAAGGCAAATGGCAGCGGGTCCGTTCCGATTCGCGCTCCGAACTCTTCCGCCGGATGCCTGGTTTGGAGGATTTCCCCTTGTCTTCTCATCTGGAGCGGCCGCGGATACGGATGGACCCGTCCGTGTTCATCTAAGACAGCAAATTCGTCCGAGTAGAATGTGGCGCCGCTCCGCAGGAGTTCAGCAACCAACGGGCTCTTGCCCACCATCGCTGCGGCCTGGCAAGACAATAGCCCGGCCATTCACGGCAACAACCCCGGCGTGAAGAAAAGTCATTTCCGGCGCAAGGTCGGCAACGTAGGCGGTCACATCGGATTCAAAACGATCGAAGATTGCCTCTTCATTGTCCGCTCGCGCAATTGCCCGCCGGTTTCGATAAGGAACGTGAAGACCCTTGTGGCGCTTCTCATCGAAGCGGAGCTCATACAGCCGGCCGGCCGCGTCGATCGGGGAAGATCTTTCCAATGGGAAGGAAGGGGACCAGCTTGCCAATTGCGGCCATTCGGTTAGATCGCACCTCGAACGGAACGCCATACGCGTTAAGAACTCCTCCATAATCGCCGGCGCTTGCCGTGCTTGGGTGATCGCCTGTGATTCCCGCTTTCGGCTGAGATGTGTGTTTGCTCACAGTTTCAGCGTAAGCGTAGAGGACAACGCTCAAAAAATTAGCTACAAATATCTTTCACTTCAGGTCACAATAGGAAGAGTTGAAACAGAAACGCCCAACAATGATTCGACATTTTGTTTATGTTTATCCTGTTCTCGCTCTCGCCTCGGTCGGCGTGGGTGCGTGGGCGCTGAATGCGCCGATAGAGGACTGGAAGATTTCGGGGCCGTTCGGCGGCACCGCCACAACATTGGCCATCGATGCGTTGAACCCGAGCACTGTGCTTGCCGGTGCAATGAATTCATTACTCTTTGAAAGCCGCGATTCCGGCGCCAGTTGGACGACCCTGGATCTGCCGAAGCACAACCTCGGTGAAGTGACCGCTATTATGGTCGATCCCGCAAATTCCGGGCACTACCTAGTCGGGATGCTCGACGCTTTTGGCGGCGGTTTATATGAGAGTTTCGATGGTGGAAAAGCATGGGAACTCCACCCGGCTTTCAAAAACGTCGGTGTGCGGGCCATTGCGGCCGCTCCCAGCAGTCCCAGCGAGTTTGTTGCCGGAACATTGCAGGGCGTTCTTCTGAGCACCAACTCAGGTAAGGATTGGACCCGCATCTCTGATCCCAACAATTTTGAGATGCGAGGAATCACCGCAGTTGCGATCGACCCAAAGGACCCGAACGTAATCTATGCCGGCACGGCTCATCTGCCGTGGCGCACGACGAATGCCGGTAAGACTTGGGAATCTATCCACTCCGGCATGATCGACGATTCGGATGTTTTTTCCATTTATATCGATCCGCACATACCAACCGAAGTATTCGCCAGCGCCTGTAGCGGTATCTATACAAGTCCGAATCGCGGCGATTACTGGAAAAAACTTGCTGGAATCCCGAACACGTCCCGGCGGACACATGTTATTCGCGAAGATCCTGTCCATGAGGGGACAATTTACGCCGGTACGACCATGGGCCTTTTCCGATCGCCGAATGCTGGCGGTAACTGGAAAGTATTGACCTCTACACAAGTAAACTTTATGGCATTCGATCCGGCCCAGCCGGCTTCTATCTATCTGGCGATGGAAAATGATGGAATCGGTAAATCTTCGGACGGCGGCGACACCATCCAATTAATGGTTAACGGATTCGTGGACCGCCAAATAAGTGCGCTTACAAGAGCCGGCACTAAGTTGGTTGCTATCGAAACCCAACTTGGGGAAACCACCGGAATCTTCGTAAGTACGAATGGCGGGACAACATGGTCGCAATTGCGAAATGTACGAGGTTTGGGCGGCGTTCATCTGCGTTCAGTAGCGGGATTCACTGCGCAGGATAAGACTCTGGTGGCTGCCAGCCCTCGGCAGCTCTATAAGTCGGTTGATGGAGGCGTCTCCTGGCTACCCTTCGTAGCGAAGGAAGTTATCGAGCAAGCGGAGCCTGAGAGCAAAGTTGTGACGAAGCCACGTGCTCGTGCGGGAGCCCAAACTAAATCCGCCAGTGCAAGAGTTGCGAAGCCACGAATTATTTTGCGACCGCTGCCTCCTTCCGACATCTATGGCTTATTCGCCTTACAACAGGGCGGCAAAGACTATATCGCGCTGGCAACCGAGATGGGACTCTTTCTTAGCGAAGACGCAGGTAACCAGTGGAAGCGCGCTAACCTCGGTGACGGCACTGGCGCCGTAACCGGCCTTTTTGTTTCCCCAAGCGGCGATGGACGAATGGTCGCTAAAACGCCCGAGTCGTTTTATGTTTCCAAAGACAATGGAACCAATTGGCAGCGCGTTGCCTTTCCGCTGCCGATGGGCGACGTCAACTCCCTCGCCTTACCGGCGGATCCGAGTTCGCCATTGCTGGTAGCGACACGCGTTGGGTTGTTTTCGTCACCGGATAGTGGTGCTACTTGGTACGCTAAGGCTGCTGGCCTTCAGGCCTCAACTGTAAGCGCGGTAACTTATTTCGGAAATAGCCAAACCGCATATGCAATCGAATATGGGCAGCTTTATCGATCCGACGACAGCGGCGGCACGTGGTCTCTCGTGCCATCCTCGCTTTCCCGGTTGCCAATAAGGCAGCTTTGGGTCCCGGATAGCAGTACAAACCGGCTGTATGCAATTACATCCGGGCTCGGTATTCTCTTCCGTGACTGAGCCTTTTCGGATAAGATGTTGTTACTGTATGGGAGTCCTATAACCGCGTGAGTATGTCGAGCGCTCTCTGCCTCTGGCCGAAGTTAGGCAAGCCGTGCACGCCCGAGTTGCTCGTCGATAACCAGCCTTTGCTCCTGTTGGAGAGGACTGCAGGAGATAAGAAACGCCGCGAACACGTTAAGCGGCGAAGTTATGTTCCCGGGCAATTTGTTTTTGGGGTCTCAAAGAAATTGCATCGTTTCCGGGTCGCGAATGAATCATGTCGTAATGGAAAAAGCCTTTAAGACATCAATTAAAGGGGTAAAACACTCGCTTGGAGGAGAAAATGAGTACTCGGCTCAGATATAAGCCGATCAGTGGGTTGTTCTTAAGTTCTTTTTTATGCCTTGGCATTCCTGCCTTCAGCCAGACGGCTGCACCGAATCCGCAGGTGACGGCTACGGCGACGACGCCGCCAAAGGCTGCTGCTGCCCCTGTGGATGAACTCCCGGATAAGGTCGAAATAGATCCGTTCGGCGGTATCAGTATGTTCGGGTCCGTCGATCGTGGCCTGGGGCAGAAATTTTCAAAGGGCGGCACCTATGGTGGTCGCGTCACCTGGAACGCGAGCCGATGGGTCGGACTCGAGCTTTTCTACGATTACTCGTATAACAATGTTTCATTCCGAACCTCGAGTGGTACCTACCCGTCGGGGGCTCCGCTTCCGACGTATTCGTTCTCGAATCGAATTCACTCGTTTGCTTTCAATCCTATTTTTAACTTGCGGCCGCGCGGATCGAAATTTCAGCCGTACATAACCGCCGGTTTCGGCGCCGCCCAGTTTACGCCAACGAATGCGGCCGAAGGACTGGCAAGGTCGCCGGAGCAAGCTCCGTTTATAGTGCAGAACCTGAATGATAACCTGCAGCCAGAGATCAACTACGGCGGCGGCGTCAAGTGGCACTTTACCGATCATTTTGGTATGCGTCTCGACGCGCGCGGTTTCCTTTTGTACAACCCGACATTCGGGTTGCCCAATTATCCGAATGGCGGCGTCTATATTCCACGCCACTCACATTTGAACGGCTTTCAGGGCACGCTCGGTTTAGTGTGGTACCTCGGCCAGACGAAGTGCCCGCCAATGCCACCGCCTCCGCCGCCGCCTCCGCCACTGAACCAAGGTGCAATTACCGGCGCCGAAGGAACAGCTATCTGTCAGGGCAAGCCGGTCAGCTTGCATTCCACGGCAAGCGGACCTGAGGGACACAAGCTGAGATACGCCTGGACCTTGAATGGCCAATCATCGGGGACCGATAGTCCTGACTTCTCCTTCACGCCGAATAACACGGGTGATTTCCAGGTTGCCGTGACGGTCACCGATACGACCCCGCCGCCACCTCCTCCCACGCGTCCGAAGGAAATTCCGGCTCGCTGCTGGATAGAGCCGACGCCGCCTCCACCGCCGGCCCCGGTAACTGCCACCACGACGCTCAGCGTTGCTGATGCGGCGCCACAGATCACGTCCGTCACGTCCAGCGCTTCGACATTGTCCTGCGCCGCTGACACGGCCGGCACGCACACTGCTACCTTAAGTGCTTCGGCATCGGCTGGAGCCTGCGGTGGCAACCTGACCTACAAGTGGACGGTAAGTGAAGGCAGCGTGACCAATGACACCAGCGCGAACGCGACCTTCGATGCCTCCAGCCTGACCTTTGAAGGTGGCGCAACGAACCAGACGAAGACGATCACCGCTACTGTGACCGTAACCACCGAGACCGGCAAGACGGCGACGCAGACCACGCAGATCACTGTTAACTGCCCGCCGCAGTTCGTCCGGCTCTCTGACGTGATCTTCGCTAAGAATAAGGCCCGCGTGAACAACTGCGGCAAGCGCGTCCTGATCGACGAAGCTGCGCCGAGAGTTGCCAACGGCGACTACGACATCATCCTGGTCGGCCATCGCGACTCGGATGAAGAGGCCAACCTGCCTGCGACAGGAAAGGGCAAGCGCAGAGTTGAGGGTAAGGCCCTCGATGAACAGCGTGCCCTGAACGCCGCTGCAGTGCTAAGTGGCGGAACTGGAACCTGTGCGAAGGTCGATCCTTCTCGTATCAAGATCGACTGGGTTGGCACAGACCAAACGTCCGACACGCAACCTGGCCTCTGCGGCACGTCTAACCTGCCTGCTCAGAAGGAGCGGAAGGGTTCGGCAGTAACCGACGCCGACAAGAACCGTCGCGTTGAAGTTTACCTGGTCCCGCACAGCAGCACTTCGATGCCGCCGGCGGTTAAGAATGCCAGACCGCTCCCGGCTGACGAGATGAAGATGCTCGGCTGCCCGAAGTAAGGCAATAGCCTAAACCAAGCGAAAGGGCCAGATGGTTCGTCCATCTGGCCCTTTTTGCATTTATACGGGCTGATATCGCGCGCCCTCCTCAGTTGGCGCCATCCTCACCGACGGCAAGACGCCGTCTCAACAATGGAAGCTAGAATCCTCGCTGTGCTTCATCTGCCTCTGCCGCTAGTTCTCGCAGCATGCTGATAAAAGTGGGCGACTGGCCCATAAACAGATTGCTTTGAATGAACGCGTTTACCGCGGTCCGCGCGAAGGTTCGGAGCTCGCCGATCGGGCGGATAACGGCGCATTGCGGCAGATGTGGGTTGATGAATTCGCAGGAACTGGAAAAATCAGTTTGGTTTGAATCAACGGCCCAAATATCGGATCGTTGAAATTCGAAAATGTCAATCCATGGTTTGTTACGGGTGTGTCTTGTCCGGCAAACGAGAACGGTGGCCCTTGGACAACGTTCCCTGCATAGTCCATCCACTCTCCAAAGTGACGAATCTCATCGCCGCCAATGCCTAACAGAATGCGCAGCACTTCCAGATTCGAAGCCTTCTGCGCGAATGTTGCGTAAAGGCTCGAGCCGCCTTGCTCAATCGCACCAAAATGAAAGGCCGCTATATTTGCGTTCGACTGAATGCGTTGCGCATTCTCAACATCGGCATCCACTTAGGAATCGACCTCCGATCGATAATTTTCAGCGGTTGCGGATAGGTTCCCGCGAAGTCGGGAATCGTTGCACTTCGATCCCGGATGTACCAACTGGTATCGACATTCAATTGAAACAATGTTGTCAATCTTCCGATATCTCGCGCACCGGTCGCGGCTGCCGGGGAATGTGCGCAATTGGTCGAAGTTAACCGGTTCTTCGCCTTTCGATTCCAGGTACGCGTTCAGAAAGGTGGCATGCGACACTTCATCGAGAGTGTTACTCGTGATGTACTGCGGCCCGTCCCCGTCGAGAAACTCGAACGCCTGCTGATAGTTATTTTGTTCGCCGTCGGTGACGCCTCCCAGTTCGGCATATTGTTGCCAGAGATCCGCCTCGATTAGTTCAGCCGCTGCTGCAAAACGAAGCAGTGCCGCATCTCCTCGCGTGAGCGATCCTTCCGCAGCCGCCAGTGGACCCTCGGCAAGTGCCGTTGCACCCACGGTCATAGCTCCGGTAGCAAGCGTCTGCCTGAGAAATGTCCGGCGCTTCTTGTCAGTTGTTGTATTACGCGATTCCATTGTGATGACTCCTCAAGCGCACAGGCCCGCAGGGGCCGTTGTGCGCGGCTTGAAATTGAACGCACAGGCCGATCATGGGCCGTTGTGCGCGACTTGAAATTGAACGCACAGGCCGATCATGGGGCGTTGTGCGCGGCTTGAAATTGAACGCACAGGCCGATCATGGGGCGTTGTGGGCGGTTGAATGAACGCACACGTCGGTTAAGACCTTGTGCGCGGTTTAAATTGAGCGCACAGGCGAGCCGTTATGCGCGGCTTTGAATGAAGCGCACACGCCGAGCCGTTGTGCGCGCTCAAGACTAAATTGCACTGGAGCTGCTTTGCCCAGACTGCCGCATTCTGAAACGTAAGTTGCAAACGAAACGGTAAAAAGCCGTAAGGATCCGTCCGGGTATATTGAGGATGAATGTTGCGCCGGAGCCTGCTGTACCTCTCCGAATCGCGGGTGCTGCGGCAGTGGATGGAGCAATCGCGAATTTCTCAGAAGTTCACCTCGCGCTTCGTCGCTGGGAGAACACTGGACGACGGTCTGCGTGTTCTCCGAAAACTCTCAGCAGAAGGTTTGCTGGCGACACTTGATTTTCTTGGCGAGAATGTAACATCGCTCCGCGAAGCAGAAATATCGCGGGACACTTATCTGAATGCGCTTCGCCAGGTGCAACCTTTTGCTGCGACCGTGTCGTTGAAACTGACGCAGTTCGGCCTCAATCTCTCTGATGATGCGTGTCTGTCCAGCCTGCGCGATCTCATGCTGTGCGCACGCCTCGTGCAAAGCCGCGTCGAGATCGACATGGAGTCGAGCGAATACGTCGACAGAACTCTCCGAATAGTGGAACAACTTCACGCCGAGTTCGACGGCCGTGTGCGCGCAGTCATCCAGGCGTATCTCTACCGAAGTGAAGACGACATCGCCCGCTTATCCAGCCAACGCATCCCTGTGCGCTTGTGCAAGGGCGCCTATCACGAGCCCCCTTTGGTCGCATACCCGAACAAGGTGGAAGTCGACGAGAACTACGTGAAGCTGATGCGCCAATTGCTCCAGAAAGGCGCCTACCCCGCAATTGCGAGTCACGACGAATCCATCATTCGCGGAGCCCTCGCCTATGTGCGGGAACAAAAAATAGGCCCGGATCGTCTGGAATTCCAGATGCTCTACGGAATCAGGCGTGATCTGCAGCGCGAGTTGGTGGCGAAAGGCTATCGCGTGCGGCTTTACGTGCCGTACGGCGACGCCTGGTTTCCGTATTTTATGCGGCGTCTTGCGGAGCGGCCGGCGAACCTAATTTTCCTTGCGAAGAATCTCACCAGGTAGCGCCTGGCACAGGCAACTTAGGATAGGAGAACGAGGGACGGTAAAAAGGAGTCTAATAGGTCTATGAAGTATTGGGCTTACCTGGTGGGCAAACTGGCGGCGGTGATCGCACTGACGTTAACCCTGCAGATTGTGGTCCTGAACGCATTCCCGCCCCGTGTGTCGCGATTTGGCAAGATTCGCACCCCATTCCTGTATGACATGCCCTTTACTTTTGCCATTATGGGCACCTTGCTGGTCGGGGCGGGGTTGTTCGCCCTGGCGATTCGCGACCAGAGGCGGCGCTGCCGGACCTGTCTGCGACAGCTCATTATGCCGGTCGCAAGTGGTTCTTGGGGAAATATTTTGCGATTAGGACGGCCGCAGACCGAATGGATCTGCCCGTTCGGCCACGGAACGTTACGCATAGATGACTTGCATCTGAATGGTAACGAGAATCCGGCTTGGGAACCGCACGATGGCGATATTTGGAAAGAGCTAGAATCGTATCAGAAAGCTAAAAAGTGACCTTCCGTCGCTCGGCGACGTCTAGGGAGCGGAAGGTGCTCGAAACCTTACACCGGGCGAAGCAGCAAACTAGCCGGCAGGAGCCTAAGCTCTGTTTTCCCGGCGAACTGAACAATCGGCGCCTCCCCGATAGGTCTGTCCATTTTGCCCGTACGCATAAAACTTCCTCCTAAAGCCAAAACTTCGCGTACGTCGGCTTCCTCCGTTCGAATTCGCCGCGGTCTCGCCATCGCTCTCGTCATTTTGCTCGTGGCCGCCGTTTCGGTATTCGGATTCTTCTATGCCAAATACGCCAATTTAGCGGATACCAAACTGGCGCAGGGACCGTTCCCGAAATCATCCATGCTCTACGGAGCACCCGAAGTCGTCGGGATCGGGGACCCAGGCACACCGCTGCAATTCGCCGGGCGGCTCCGCGAGACCGGCTATGCTGAGGACGTCCGTGCGAATGCGATCGGCTGGTTCCATCTTCGAACAGACGCCATCGAAATTTTTCCGGGCCCCGACGCTTATACCAGCGGACAACCCGGCGTCATCCGTTTCGACAACGGCAAGATTGCCTCGATCGTCGATTTGAGCGACAACTCCGACCGGACCGAGTTCACGTTGGAGCCGGCCCTGCTCAGCAGCATGTACGACAAAAATCGTGAGAAACGGCGCATTGTCCGTTATCAGGACATTCCGACTGTGCTCGTTCATGCTTTGATCTCGGCGGAAGATAAGCGTTTCTTTCAGCACTCGGGCTTCGACCCGATTCGCGTTGTAAAAGCCGTTATCGACGATGTCACGCGCCACAAGTATTTCGAAGGCGCTTCCACTCTGACCCAGCAGCTTGCTCGAAGTCTATGGTTGGACAATCGCAAGACCTTTGGGAGAAAATTCGCTGAGCTGATGATCACCATCCATCTCGAGCGGCGCCTCACGAAAGAGAAAATTCTCGAATACTACGCGAATGAAGTAGACCTGGGAAGGCGCGGATCCTTCGCCATTCGCGGCTTCGGTGAAGCGGCAAAGGCATACTTCGGCAAAGACATTCGCCAATTGAACCTTGCGGAGAGCGCAACTCTTGCCGGCTTAATCCAGGAGCCAAGCTTTCGCAATCCGGTCCGCTGGCCTGAACGCGCGCGCAAGCGCCGGGACGTTGTTCTGCGAATGATGCTCGACAACGGCTATATCGCCAAAGGTCAATACGATTCCGCGATCGAGACCCCCGTCGTGGTCGCCAAGCAGGGAATGGAATCGGCGGATGCGCCGTACTTTGTCGACCTGGTGAATGAGCAGCTTGCGGATCAATTTGCGACCACCGACTTTTCCGATTCCGAGTCACGAATCTACACCACGCTTGATCCCGATTTGCAGCGCGATGCGGCCGATGCCCTCGCTTCCGGCATGAAAGAAGTAGACGAAATTCTTGCCCGCCGTCATAAGAAGTCCGGTGGTCCGCTCGAGGATCCGCAAGTTTCCTTAATTTGCCTCGATCCGCACACTGGAGAAATTAAGGCTTTGATCGGCGGGAAAAACTACGGCATGAGTCAGTTGAACCACGCTATCGCGAAGCGGCCCTCCGGCAGCGTTTTCAAACCATTCGTTTACGCGACTGCTCTGAACACTGGGCTGTGGGATCATCCGAACCCGATGACTCCGTCGACAATCGTCGCGGATGAACCACAAACCTTCACCTTCGATGGCCAAGACTACGCACCTACAGATTTTCACAAGGACAATTGGAAGGGCGACGTCACGCTGCGTGAAGCCTTTGCGGAATCCCTAAATGTGCCCGCGGTCGAGGTTGCCCAAAATGCCGGCTATGCAGCCGTCGCCGATCTGGCGCACAAGGCGGGCTTGTCGGACATTCGCGCCACGCCCGCCGAAGCTTTGGGCGCCTACGATGTCACTCCTATGCAGATCGCCGGCGCCTACACTGCTTTCGCCAACGGCGGCGTCATGGTGGAACCGCGGCTGGTCTCCAGGATAGTGGACAAATCGCACCAGCTCGTCTGGAGTTCCCGCCCCGAGACGAAAAAGATTTTGGACCCGCGGGTGAACTATTTGATGGTCAGCATGATGCAACAAGTCTTGCGCACCGGAACCGGCGCACGCGTTTGGTCATACGGATTCAATCTGCCCGCAGCGGGTAAAACTGGCACCTCGCACGATGCCTGGTTTGCCGGATTTACATCCAAGTTGCTTTGCGTCGTCTGGGTCGGCCTGGATGATTATCAGGATTTGAAGGTGGAAGGTGCTCATGCCGCTCTGCCCGTCTGGGTCGAATTCATGCTGCGCGCCCACAAACACCGCGCTTATCGCGGCGTTACCGATTTCCCAGTTCCGGACGGCGTAGTCAGCGCGCAGATCGACGCCGCGACCGGCCTGCTCGCCACCAGCGCCTGCCCAAAGGTGCAAACGGAATTTTACTTGCTTGGCACCCAGCCTGTGCAGTTCTGCCCTTTGCATAAAGGCGGTTCTACGGAAATCGCTGGCTGGGGAGACAATCCTACCCCTGTGCCGGCTAATTCCTCGAATGTGCCTGGTCAACCCACCAGGCTGAATCCCGATCCTGGCGTTCAAGCCCAGAATCAGCCGGCGCCCAATCAGCCGCCTCCGGCTCAAAAAAAGCCAGGTCTGCTGGACAAATTTAAGAGCATCTTCAAAAATCAGTAAGCCGCTTCTCCGTTTTGGCGTTATAGTATCAACCAAAGGGGGGAGTACTGTGCGCTGTACAGGTCTCCGTCTGGCCGGTTGCTACGTGGCTCTGGCCTTCGTTCCGTTTCCTGCCGTTTCGCAGGACGCTCCAAAGCTGTCTTCAGATCACCTCCGCGCTTCCGTCGATCCCACATCGGCCGCCAAGCCCGCGCTTCCGGTATTGACCTATGAAATGCGCGGCGACATCTATATGGCGCGGAAGATGTATCGCGAAGCCATCGATATGTACCGCAGGGCGCCCGAAAATTCCGCAGTCGTTCAAAACAAGATCGGCATTTCTTTTCACGAAATGCTCCAGTTCGGCCTGGCCAAGAAATACTATGACCACGCCATCCATCTGGATCCTCACTACGCAGAGGCGATTAATAATGTCGGCACCATCTACTACGCCGAAAAGTCGTACAAAAAGGCCATCGTTTACTACAAGCGCTCACTCCGCTACTCGCATTCCGTGCCATCCGTCTACGTCAACATCGGCGCAGCGTATTTCGCCCGGCATGATTACAAGCATGCATCCGAGTATTACGAAGATGCGCTAAATCTCGATCCGGATGTGTTTGAACATCGGGGCGGGTTTGGCACGTTGATGCAGGAGCGTACTGTCGAGGAGCTAGCCAAGTTTCATCTGTACCTCGCGAAGACGTACGCGAAGCGCGGCAACGACGATCGGGCCCTCGTGTATCTCCGAAAGGCGTTGGAAGAAGGGATTCAGGACCGCTCCAAAATTGCCGATATCCCGGAGTTTGTGCGGCTAAAACAACAGCCTGAATTCCAGCAGCTTTTAGCCGAGAATCCAAAGCCACTCTAATTCGCGGGCGGCCCCGGGTTGCCCCTCGACTTGCGTAGGCCCCGGACAATCTTCTCCCGCGCAATCGTGTGTTACAGCCCCGGCGAGCCTTTCGTTTCAGGAGCTACAATGCGCGTTTGTTTCTTCTTCCAGGGCTTCGGCTGCTCGCCGATATCGCGCTTCCATACTCGGTCGTAGTGGTGATCCGGAGTTGTCGTCCCAAGAGAAGTATTGTAGAGGCTGGTCAGACCAAGCGCCTCCTTTACGTCTTCCTCAAACTCGTGCAGGTTTTCGAGTTGTTCCGCCGTCGCCGGCAGCCGCACCCCGCTTGGCAACTCAAGGAACATCTGATAACCGGCGTTATAAAGCGTGGCGATCTGATGTCCCACCAGTACTCCGGCTCTTTCAATCTGCGGCTGGTTCTTTCCTTCGTCTCCAATAACTGCGCCTATCCCATGCTTGCTGATTCGAACCCGTCCGTCGGGAAGGGCGTCGGTCGCAAAGCCTGCCTGCTGCAGCAGGTTGACACGTTCGGAAAAGGTCGGAATCGTTGGACGGCTGCGGCGAAAGAACATGATCTTAGTATAGGAACCACCACACCGCTCTATGCTCACTTTCGAACCAAGGCTTCCGATTGCCGCGATTACCGACGAGTTCTCTCCCAGCCTGCCGCAGGCTTTGACGGTGATGAAGGAGATCGGTATGACCGCCGCCGAACTTCGTACCGTCGACGGAAAAAATCTTGTGGACTTATCGCAGGACGAAGTTGCGCAGGTCCGCCACCAGCTGGATTCCGCCGGATTGCCTGTCATCTCGATAGCGTCTCCACTCCTGAAGTGCGTGCTGCCCGACTCTCCCGCGCTCGACGGGCGATTTCAGCAGGATGCTTTCGCATCCCGCCACACGTTTGCGGATCAGCCGCGCCTTACCGACCGCGCACTCGAGCTTGCCGCATTTTTTAAGGCGCCGATTGTGCGCGTTTTCTCGTATTGGCGCACCGTGCAGCCCGAAGAGACGTACGCCAAAGTTGCCGAGGCTCTCTACCGGCTTGCCGATCGCGCCGCCTCCATTGGCGTAACCATCGGACTCGAAAATGAACACGCTTGCAATGTTGCCACCGGAGCCGAAGCGGCGCGGATTCTGCAGGCGGTTGACCACGCGAACCTGAAATTGGTGTGGGACCCGGCTAATGCACTCGTCGCGGGGGAACAGCCGTATCCCACCGGATATGCTCTTCTGCCGAAGCACCGGATTGTCCATGTGCATGCGAAAGACTGCCACATGAACGGTCACCTGCCGGTTTGGGGACCGCTCGGCACACGCCATGTCCTGTGGAAGGATCAGCTCGCCGCGTTGTTAGCCGACGGCTATCAAGGTTTTGTCAGTTTGGAAACTCATTGGCCTGGGCCTGATGGAAACAAACTGGAAGCGAGCCGGATTTGTGGATGGAACTTAAGGGGATTGGCGGCGGGATAAACAGCCAACACCGCTTATCCCGTCCCTGCGAACGTTCACTCAACGAAAAGCGTAATTCGCCATCTGGCGCTTTTCGTAACACTGCCGCAGACGCGGTCCCAGGCTAAGGCAGCCAAGAACACCTTGCGGTTTCATGAAGTAGCCATCTGCGCGAACACCCGCGCGACTGATCCGCCGGATCATCACTTCCTCGGGCATCGAGCCCAAAACGACCACGGGCAATTGCTGCAGCGCAAAATGCGAGCGCACGAATTGCAGAACATCGGTTGCACTTCGTACGGGTAAATCTGAATCCAGAATCATGAGGTTGGTTCTGAATTCCTGGTTGGCCGGGTTTTCCGATTCAAGCAGGCGTATCGCCTGCTCTCCATCCTCGACAACAGTAATTTCAGTTTGCCACGTTTGCTCTCCGGAAAGGGCATAGCGGATGAGTCGGACATCTGAAGGGTTGCCTTCAGCCAGCAATACGCGCGTCACACTTGATTGAGCGACTTGGATCAATTGGGGGATCTCCTGCAAAGAAATAAGAACGGAAATTCAGAGCCGGATTATCGCTTCCTTTTGGAACTGTCGTAGGTCCAGCGGCTGCTAGCCGCAAAGAAAATCGCGAAACCCATATCCGGTCCGATCGATTACCATGTTACTCGCTATCGTGCGTACTGCAAGCCATTTTTACCAAGAATTGATCAAAAATTTTTTGTTGGAAATCCGAACTTTACAAACAGAATAATTTTGTAAACGCATTCAAAACATTCAACGAGCCGACTGCGCCGCGCTACCTGGGGACCCGGAGTATTGCAATTGAGAAACACTAATACTTTTCGAGTTTTCCTGAATACAGAAAATACATAAGTGAGGATTTCAGGATCGTGCGCGCCCATCTCCGGCCGCTCTGGACAGTTCTAGGGCCGTCGCACAATCAGTAGAGGCGCCTTAATGTGGTGGCGCACTGAGTTGATCGTAGTGCCGAAAATAAGATCCTTGATCCCGCGATGTCCGTGCGCCGCCATAATCACCAGATCCGGTTTCAACGTAGCCGCTGCTTGGGCAATCTCGTTCGAGGGATTTCTGCCGTGCCGAACCAGTCCCTCTGCCTCGATCCCCTGTTCGTGCAGAGAGCGCAGCAGATCGCTCAAATAATTTTGACCTTCCTCGATTTCGGCGGTTGAGGCAAGCGAACCAAACATTTGGCTGGTTACGCCTTCCTCAACATGGAGAAGAAAGATCCTCGCATTATGGCTGCGTGCCAGCGCAACTGCGTTTCCGAGCGCTTCCTGATCGGCTGCCGTGTGGTCGAGGGGCACGAGAATACGCGAGTACGTGCGGGTTGGAAATGCGGGTACGTTTTGCTGTCGCGCTGTCGGTGTCAACGTTACTTTCCTTCCTCCCGAAGGCCAAAATAACATCAGCCCCAACAAAAGGAAAAAGCCGGCCCCGACAATCGAAGCTAGGCCCAGAACAAGCGGCCGGTACTCGCCACTCTGCCGTGACCAGTCTGCGACTTGTGTCCATAGCAGCCACACGTTCAGAACCAGAATGAACGCCGCGCATCCCCACGCCGCGATGCGAATCCATAGATTATTGGCAAACTGATTCATCCTGGTTTTGTCGCTCGTGAATCGAACTAGCGGAATCACTGCGAATGGCAGTTGCAGGTTCAGTACAACCTGACTCAGAACAATCAAATCGGTTGTGCTTTGGTTGCCGAACAAATAGATCGTAATCACTGCCGGTGTAATCGCCAGCATCCGTGTGATGGATCTGCGCAGCCACGGCTGCATGCGGAAGCGCAGAAAGCCTTCCATGACAATCTGTCCGGCCATTGTTCCGGTCAACGTAGACGATTGTCCTGAGCACAGGAGAGCGGCGCCGAAAAGGACGCTTGCGGCCGTCGTTCCCATCAACGGCGTTAACAGCTTGTGCGCCTCTTGAATCTCCGAAACAACAATCCCGCGCTGGAAAAACACCGCTGCAGACATCACCAGGATCGCGGCGTTCACAAACAGTGCTCCATTCAGTGCCAGCGTCGAATCGATCAAATTAAAGCGGCACGCCCGCAGTTTCTCCTGCCAGGTGTCGCCAATGCGCCGTGTCTGCACTAAAGCAGAGTGCAGATACAGATTATGCGGCATCACTGTCGCTCCGAAAATGGCGACCGCAAGATAAAGGCTCTGCGAATTCAGCCGTGGCACCAAACCCGTGATAACGTCTGCCGCGTCCGGACGCGCCAAAAAGATTTCAAAAGCGAAACAAGCAGCGATGGTTGCGATCAATACCAGAACAAACGCTTCGATGACACGAATGCCCAGCCGTGTAAACCAGAGCACAAGCAACGTGTCGGCGGCTGTAACCAGCACCCCTGCCAGCAGCGGCAAGTGGAACAACAAATTCAAACCGATCGCTGCGCCAAGCACCTCCGCAAGATCGCACGCCACGATCGCGATCTCGCAAAGGATCCAGAGTGTATACGATATGGCGCGCGGATATTCATCGCGACACGCCTGCGCCAGGTCTCGCCGCGTCACAATGCCAAGCCGGGAACTGAGCGTTTGCAGCAGCAGCGCCATTAAATTCGACGCCACCAATACCCAGAGAAGCCGGTAGCCGAACCGGGCACCGCCTTCTATATCGGTTGCCCAGTTGCCCGGGTCCATATAGCCGACGCTAACCAGGTACGCCGGGCCCGCGAACGCGAACAAACGGCGCCAAAAACTCGTATGTTTGGTCGCGACGCTCTGATTAACTTCGGGAAGGGAAGAGGCTCGCGAATCCACAAGATGGTCGTGAACCATAAACCTCAGTATGGCATCGCTTTTGAAACGAAACGCCCCGGCCTGGAAGGTTACCGGCCGGGGCGTCTGAAACTGGCGCGTCGTCTTACTAACTGGTCCGTTAGAACATATTCCAGAGAAACTGGTTATAGACCTCGTGATGGTACTGCACTTCAGGAGCCTTCACGTAAGTACCGAGCAGGCGCGGGCATCGATCGGCCGAACCCCTTTTCAGTTTCGCGAAATCAGTCTTGGCGTTCTCGCCCAGCAGCTTCGTCGTCCACTCTGCCTGTTCGAACATGTCGAGGGCGTCGTAGATGTTGTCCGGCAGGAAGCGCTTCGCCTGGCGGATGTTTTCGATGTCAGCAACATCTCCTTCCAGGCCCGTGCGGAAGACGGAATAGAGCGTCAGGTACGGATTCGCGTCCGGCGCCACCGAGCGCACTTCAATCCGGGCGCTGCGTTCGTTCCCGATCGGGATGCGAATCATGGAGCCGCGGTCCACCGCCGACGCCTTCAGTTGGTTCGGCGCTTCGAAGTGCGGATCCAGCCGGCGATAGGCATTGACGCTCGAGTTCAGCAACAGACAAATATCCAGGCCGTGCGTGAGAATGCGGTCGACAAATTCCCAGGCGAACTTACTGACCTTCTCTTCACCGTTGGGGTCCCAGAACAGGTTCTTCCCGCCCTTGGTCACCGAAACGTTCGTATGCATGCCGCTTCCGTTGACGCCAACGATCGGCTTCGGAAGGAAAGACGCGCTGTATCCAAGCTTAGTGGCGATCTGCCGGCAAATCAACTTGTATAGCTGAATCTGGTCGGCCGCAGCCACCACTTCGCCGTAACCGTAGTTGATTTCAAACTGTGACGGCGCAACTTCCGGGTGATCCTTTTCGTTTTCAAAGCCCATCGCGCGCTGTACTTCTGCGGTGGCATCAATGAAAAGACGCAGCGGATCCCCAGGCAGCGAGTGGTAGTAACCGCCCGTGTTCACGTAGTCGAACTTACCGGTCGAATAGTAATTTCGCTCGGCATCAACTCCTTTGAAAAGGAACCCTTCAATCTCGTTCGCCGCGTTGAGTGTGTAACCGTTCTTCTCATACTGTTCGTTAGAAAAGCTGTTCAGAATGCCGCGCAGGTCCGAACCGAACGGCGAGCCGTCTTTGTTGTTGACCTCACCGAACACCATCACTTTACCGGCGCCGAAGATATCTGCCGGTGTCCAGTAAAACGACTTCCAGTCGATGCCGAGACGGAGATCGCTCTCATGCTGGGCCGTAAAACCCCGAATGGACGAGCCGTCGAATGTCATGTTGTCCCAGCTCTTGACAAGAAATTTCTTGTCGTAATCGAGCATGTGAAGGCGCCCTTCGAGATCGCTGAAAAGAACCGTAACTGCTTTGATTCCTTTTTCGTCGTTCAGATACTTCAGGCGCTCTTCCTGAACCTGATGAACCGGAGTTCGGCTCTTACGCTGCTCCTTCGCTTTCAAATTCAGCTGTTCGAGCTCACCATACGGCAGTATCAGGCGCTCAGATATTTCAGTGGACATTCAGCTCCTTGTAGGCTTTAACGCTGCAGAGTCGATAGCAGTGAAGTGCCATCCGGACAGAGGTCTTCAAGGCGCCGACGCGGGCAGCCCGGAGTTCTGTTGGATAAATCGACTAAATGTTGATTATCGATGACGAACGCCGTTTAACAAAGCGCCGAATGCGTTTTGCTTATGGATTGTTTTTATGGGCCTGTTCTCAGGAACTGATCCGGGAGGCAAGATCTCGGCCCCGGACAGCTCTCGCGCACGGCGGTCGCCGTCCAAAACACGCTCGAGATTGCCCCGTGATGCTGGCAGCGGCTCCATGCCCGCGATGCTAGCATCGGCTCCATGGAGGAGCAGGAGGTTTACGCAGCTTTGGGCGACGATGGATTTCGTCGCCTGGTCGACGCATTCTACCGGCAGGTTCCCGCCGATGAAGTGCTCGGCCCGCTGTACCCGGCAGCAGATCTGGCCGGAGCAGCCGAGCGCCTCTGTGGATTTCTTATCTATCGTTTCGGAGGACCCCCGCGCTATATCGAAGAGCGCGGGCACCCCCGGCTGCGTATGCGCCATGCTCCTTTTCCCGTCACCGATTTAGCGCGCCGGCACTGGCTCAAACTCATGTACTCGGCCCTCGATGCGTCAGGTATTCGGCCCGACGCCAGGCAAATCCTCGCGAGCTACTTTGAAGCCACGGCGGAGGCCATGATCAATCGCCCGGACTGACAAATATCAAGCATCGAACTACGCGTTTTCGGCATCAAATACAGTGTTATGACCCGTGCAGAACAGTTAACGCAAGATCGCTACGATGCGCTGATGTTCGCGAAATCGCCTGAGGCTGCGCGTAACGCTGCTTACGCGTTAGTTCGGGATGTGCTGGGCGAAGAGGCTGCTGGTTTGACCCTGGAAGAGTCTCTGCGCCGGACCTGTCGCAAACTCCGGCCCTCAGCGGATTCTCGAGAACAAGTCAGATTTGAAAACGAATTCATCGAGTTAGCCCTGGCGCCGACCGGTGGCTTACATAAAGTGGCGGCATAGAGCCGCCACTCTTCCGAAACCTTCCTTACAATCTGAGCACGCCGTAAGTCGGCAAGTCTCTTGAAGTTGGAACGCTCCGGCCTCTGGTTGCGTCCCAATCGGTTGTTATACTGGGCTGTTCCTGGATACTTCAAGATGCGTTTGTCGATCGCCGCGCTACTAGTCTGCGCGCCCTTACTTCCTGCCGCCAGTTTCACCAACGGGCAAGCTGCCAGAGCCGAAATTGGCCAGTTTTTCTTCAACGCTGCGCAAGGCGGTCCCACCAATCAGGTGCTCGCCGCGCCGCAAGGCATTGCCTATGTAAATGGCATGCTATTCGTCGCCGATGGCAATGTTTTGGGCGCCAACGATGGAACGGATTCCAACAGCGTACCCATTAACGGTAACCGCATCCTGGAATTCTTCACGTCGGACATCCCCGCGCCCAACGCCGACCTTCGCGCTCAGAATCCGGTCAACTCTCTTTGCGGCGTCTGCGGCATCGGAGCGGTGAATGTCCTGGGCCAAGTAGACTTTACATCCTATCTTCCCGGCCTGAACCAGCAAGGCCAAACCAATTCATCGGGGAATACAAGCTCCATGACCAATCCGTCGGCCGTGGCCACGGACGGTCAGATTCTCGCGGTAGCGGATACTACAAACAATCGCGTTCTCATTTGGAAGACCATCCCGACAACGCGCAATGCCCCGGCCGATATCGTACTAGGTCAGCCGAGTTTCACCGCGGTCGAGACCGTAGGCTCGACACCCATAAATTCGGCTAATATGCGTGGCCCGCAGGGGGTCTGGATCCAGAACGGCCGCCTCTACGTGGCCGACACTGGCGATAACCGCATTATGGTTTGGGACCAGATTCCGACCAGCAACAATCAGCCGTGCAGTTTTGTGCTTGGGCAGCCCAATACTTATACGGGCGCCGGACCGGCCACCGGAACTCTCAGTCATCCTACTGCCGGCGCGAACATCATGTGGTCGCCCGTCGGCGTAAGTTCTGACGGTCTGCGCCTCTTTGTTGCCGACCTTGGCTACAATCGCGTGCTGATCTGGAACAGCCTCCCGACTGCTCAGCAGCAGCCCGCCGATGTTGTCGTAGGTCAGGCCAACATGCAGGGGAGCGCCGCGAATACGTGTACTCTCACGACTTCCGGAGTATGTGTGCAGTCCGCTCTCTGCCCCACTAACGGCCTCAACTCTATCGGGCAGCCTACTTTCCCGCCCGTTTGTGAGAAGACGCTCAATTTCCCACGCTTCGCCCTGTCCGACGGGCAGCGCCTGTATATCGCCGACGGAGGAAACGACCGCGTTCTCATCTTCAACAACATCCCGACCTCGAATGGCGCAGCCGCTACGTTTGTGCTCGGGCAGCCCAATTTCGAAACGAACGTCCTCGTTACTCCCAACAACAGCATCATCAGCACCAGCGTCGATAACACCGGCAGCTCCGATACCATCGCAACCCCCAGTTCGCTTGCCTACGATGGTCAGAATCTTTACGTTGTCGATCCGTTTAACCGTCGCGTACTGGTGTACACGCCGTCCGATCTTCTGCTGTCGCAAAATTCCATCTTGAATGCCGCCAGCGAAGTGACTCGCCAGGAGGGCTTCGTCACTCTTACCGGTACCCCCGCCACCGGCGATACCGTCACCATCACCATTCAGGGGACCGACTACACGTACACGACCGTCAGCGGCGATACCCTCACAACCATCACTGCGGGCTTGATCAAGACCATCAACTCGTCGAACAACAATGCCGGCGATCCGTATGCCCTTGCTCTCGGCGGTTCCATTCCAAACACTGTCTATCTCGCCTCGAAAGGCACCAACCTTCAATTCGACACCATCAGCCTTTCAGCCACTACTTCGGCCGATATCGCGGCTACCGCAAGCGGTGCGTATCTGGCGGGTGGAAACGGTGCCACTCTCGCCCCCGGCACCATACTCGAGATCAACTACAGCCCAACCTCGCCGACCGCGCCGGGCCTGGCTGATTCGACAGTCAGCTTCGATCCTTCAAACACGGTTCCTTCGGATGAAAGCGCAAGCTTGCCCACAACGCTGGGTGGAACCGAAGTGTTTGCCGACGGCGTTCCGCTGCCGTTGTATATGGTCTCGCGAACCCAGGTAAAGGCCCAGCTTCCTTTTGAATTCAGCAACCGGACAACGAGCAGCCTTTATGTTCGAACGACGCACTCCGACGGAAGCGTGACCATTACCTCGGCCGCGCCTGTGATTATCGCGCCTGCGAACCCGGGGATTTTCCATGCGGAGAACTCCCCCGCGAATCCTCCGCCCGCGTACCAGCCGCAGCATCAGCCAGGCAATCCGTCGTCCACCATCGCCGTGGGTCTGACTGCCATCCAGGCGGGCGACGTGGGAACAATCACCGTCAACGGCCGCGCTTATAGCTACACAGTCCAAACGGGCGACACTTTTTCAAGCATCACCTCGGCTTTCGTCAGTGCCATCAAAGATCCGCAGGTCACCGCAACCCAAACCGGCGCAACGGGCACCATTGTTCTGACGGCCGTTCAAGCCGGTTCAGCAGGGACAGGCATTCCTATCTCGGTCAGCGTGACACCGGCTTCTGGACAAAGCACCGCCGGCTTGACTTTAACCAGTAACAACACCGCCACCTGTTGCAGTGCGACCGGTAGCGGCGCGATTACCGCCGCCAATCCAGCCCAGCCCGGCGAGACGATCATTGTGTATGCCACCGGCGGCGGCCTGGTTCAGGACGCCAATGGCAATCCCATCACCGCGGTCACGGGTGCTCCCTATTCCGGCGTTCAACCGAATAGCGCGACCAATGAACTCGTCGCGACTGTCGGTGGCAGTTCCGCTACTGTCGTTAGCTCGGGTCTGGCGACCGGCGGCGTCGGCGTGTACGCACTGAACATACAGCTTCCGCCCAATCTCCCCAGCAATTCCAGCACTCCGCTGTACGTGGCGCAAAACGCCTTCATCAGCAACACCGTTACTATTCCGGTTGGCACGCCTTCGGGAAGTCTGTCGACCCTGATCGCCACTCCTAACCCGATTCCCATTTCCGCCGGACAAACGGTTGGTCAGACAACCATCTCCTGGAATACCTCTGTATCGAAATCTGTGCAGGTGCGCATTGGCAGCCCCGGTGGCTCCTTGTTCGCCGCTGGCCTCGGCGCCGGAAGCACAACTACCGGCAACTGGGTTGCTGACGGCACAGTATTCTTTCTCCAGGACGCGTCTACCGGCGCGCCCACGTCCGCGTCCAACACTCTCGCCGTGCTGGTTGTTCACCTCACTACTTCAACTGGTGGTGGCGGCGGAGGCGGCGGGGGCGGTGGAGGCGGTGGCAGCGGTCCCACACCCGTCTTCCCGTCATACTGCCCGGCATCGACGCCTGGAACATCATGGGTGAAGAGTTCACAAGTCACCTTCAGTGCTCAACCCGGTGTCATTCCGGTAGCGCTTGGTGCGAACGCCGGCATTACGACACTTTCCTGGGCTGATTCATCCAACTCCGTGACAAAAACCACCCTCTACGTGTCGCACGGGTCGACAGCGAGTCTGCTCGCCGGTGGTGTCCAGGCTGGCAACACGACGACCGGCGAATGGGTCACCGACGGAACCATTTTCTTTTTGCAGAACAACAGCAACGGCAATGACAAGAGTTCAGCCAACACGCTTGGCTGCGGCACCGTGGGCATTACCCACACCGCCGCGTCGCGCGGCAGTTTGACAGCGTCGCCAGCCACCATCGTTACCACTGCCTCTGTTTCGAAAACCACGCTCTCCTGGTCTTGCACTTCGTGTTCTAAGACGCAGGTACGCATTGGCAGCCCCGGTGGATCCCTGTTTGCGATGGGCAAAAGCACCGGCAGCGAAACAACCGGCAACTGGGTCACCGATGGCATGACGTTCTACCTTCAGGACGCGGGCGGCTCGACTCCTACCAGCGCAAACAACACCGTCGCGACCGCTACCGTACACTTCCAGGCGCCCTCCAATGGCAATAGCGGTGGTAACGGCGTATCCGGCGTCATTACCGGAACGCCTAATCCGGCCCAATACCCGCACGGCGGCGCGCCCTATGCATCGATTTTGCTCAGTTGGACGTGCGGGGCCTGCTCCCGTACCGAAGTTCACGTAGACAGTCCCGGCGGCCCGTTGATGGGTAAGGCCAACAGCAGCGGTGCCGCAACCACCGGCAATTGGGTGACGAACGGCACAGTCTTCTACCTCCAGGACGCAACGAACGGCAACGCAACCTCCGCGGCAAACACCGTGGCAACATTCACCGCGACCGTTACAGAGGCAGCGCCGGCGCCGCCTTCGTTTTCGAACGGAGGCACGATCACGGCGACTCCGAACCCGATTCCAATCAGCGTAATCGACTTCGGTCAAACCACGCTCTCTTGGAGTTGCAGCAATTCCTGTACAAAGACGGAAGTCCACATCGGCAGTGCCGACGGTACTGTCTTCGCGGTCGGCTTAGCATCCGGTTCGTCAACGACAGGTCTGTGGGTCACGAACGGTACGAGGTTCTATCTCCAGGACGCGACAAAGGGCAATGCCACCGCAGCGTCGAATACGCTCGCGTGGGTAGAAGTGGATACGACGCAGCAATAGCGTCGACCCCAGACGCGGAGAGGCTTCCAGGCCTCGCGGTCTGATATCCTGGGCTTTCTACCCAGTCGGCAGACGATCGCTGGTTCCTACGCGCATCGCCCCGCCGCCAGTTATTTCGATGTACATCAAGAAACAACGCCTTCTCACACCTGGTCCTACCCCTCTGTTGCCGGCGGCTTTGCACGCCATGATGGGGTCCGACATTCATCACCGGACTGAAGATTTCCGCAATCTGTACAAGCAGGTTCTTTCGGATCTCAAGCTTGTTTTGAACACGTCGAACGACGTGCTCGTGCTCGTTTCGTCCGGCTCCGGTGCATTGGAAGCGGCCACCCAAAACTTCTTCTCGCCCGGCGATGAAGTACTTGTCTGCTCGGCCGGAAAGTTTGGTGAGCGCTGGGTCGAAATCATGAAGGCGTGGAACATGAAAGCCACCGTTCTCACCGCGCCTTATGGTGACGTTGTTCAACCTGAAGCCGTAGAAGAAGCTCTTCGCCAGAACCCCAATATCAAAGGTGTCTTCGTCCAGGCCTCGGAAACCTCCACCGGTGCGCAGCACGACGTCAGACGCATGGGAGAAATCGTCAAGAAGACGAGTGCCATCTTGGTCGTCGATGCCATCACCGGCATTGGCACAATGCCGCTTGATATCGAAGCCTGGGGTCTCGACGTCCTCATTGGCGGATCGCAAAAAGCATTCATGATCCCGCCCGGACTCGCTTTCGTCGTTATCAGCCCGAAAGCCTGGGCGCTCGCCGATTCTTCGAAAGCGCCGCGCTTCTACTTCGATCTGAAGAAGGAGAAGAAAAACGCACTGAATGGCGAGTCCGCCTGGACGCCGAATACGGCACTGCTGCTCGCCTTTGCTGAAGCCTTGAAGTACATCAAAAGCATCGGCATGGATAACCTCGTAAAGAACGCGCAGCTGCTGGCCAGCGCCACGCGCGAGGCGGTTCAAGCTCTGGGTCTGCAGCTCTTTTCCACTTCGCCCGGTTCTTCCGTCACGTCGGTGCGGCCTCCGGCGGGTATGGATTCGGGCATCATCATCAAGGAATACCGGAATCGCTTCAACGCCATCATCACGAACGGGCAAGGTTCCATGAAGGGACAGATCTTCCGCCTGGCACACCTCGGGTACTTCGATTTCCACGACCTGTTCGCGGTCATCGCGGAACTGGAAATCATTCTGTCCGCCCACGGCCACCCGGTTAAATTCGGATCGGGAGTTGCCGCCGTGCAGCAGCTCTACGCCGAAGCGGCGTTGCCGAAGCCCGAACCGGTTGCGGTCGGCTGACGGCAAAAACCTCCATGAAAATCCTCATTGCTGAGCCGCTGGCGCCCGCGGCGGTCGATTTGCTCCGCGCCGAATCCGGTTGGGATGTCGTCGTGGCCGATCCGAAATCCTACGCCGCGCATCTTGCGGATACTGATGCTCTGCTGGTCAGAAGCGCTGTCAAAGTAAATGCCGATGTTCTCGCGAAAGCCCCCAAGCTCCGCGTGATCGGACGTGCCGGCGTGGGGGTTGACAATGTCGATCTCCCCGCTGCAACCGAAGCCGGCGTGCTCGTCATGAACACTCCCGGAGGCAATGCCGTCTCCGTCGCCGAGCACACCCTCGCCCTCATGCTCTCCATGGCGCGTTCCATTCCGCAGGCGAGCGTTTCCACCAAAGCCGGAAAGTGGGAGAAGAAAAAATTCCTCGGGAATGAACTCCGCGGCAAAGCGCTTGGCATCGTCGGCCTCGGCGCTATCGGACGCGAAGTCGCCCGCCGCGCCAAGGCATTTGAGATGCGTCTGCTCGCCTACGATCCCTACGTAAGTTCGCTCGCGGCGCAGGACGTCGGTGTCGAATTGAAAAGCCTCGAAGCGCTTTACACCGAAAGCGATTACCTAACTCTGCACGTTGCCTTAACGCCGGAAACCGATCACATGCTCAATACGCAGGCATTCGAGCGTATGAAGTCAGGCATGCGGATCGTCAATTGCGCGCGCGGGGAACTCGTCGATACCCAGGCACTACAAGTAGCCGTGGAGAAGGGAATTGTCGCAGGCGCGGCGCTTGATGTCTTTGAAAAGGAGCCTCCGGGCGAAGACCCGCTGTTCCGCCTCGAACCCGTTCTCGCCACCCCGCACATCGCCGGCTCCACCGAAGAAGCCCAGGAAATCGTCGGCATCCGCATTGTCGAGCAGATGATCGAATACCTGAAGAACGGCGTAGCTCTCAATGCGGTGAACATGCCCGCTATGACCGCTGAACAGTACCGGCTGCTAGGTCCGTATGTTGATTTAGCGGAGCGCCTGGGTACATTCCTTGGCCAGATCGCAATCGGCAACCCGAACACCATACGGTTCATTTACTACGGCCGTCTGGCGGACGAAAATACCCAAATCCTCCGCAACGGCGGTGTCGCGGGCGTACTCAGCCGTTCCCTTGAGCACCGCGCAAACGTGGTAAACGCCATGCAGATTGCCACCGATCGCGGCTTCCGCATTGTCGAGCAGCGCGAACCCGGCAAAGGTAACATCGATTCCATCCGCGTCGAACTCGAATCGGACATCGGCCACTATTCCGTCGCCGGAGCCGTTATTCTCGGCAAGCCGCGTCTCATGCAAGTCGAAAATATTCCCTGCGAAGTGACGCTCGAAGGAAACCTGATGTACTCAAGAAACGAAGACGTGCCTGGCGTCATCGGCTTCGTTGGAAACGTTCTCGGCCGTAACGAAATCAACATTGCCAACTTCGCACTCGGGCGCCAGGACAGCGATACGACACCCCGAACCGCCGTCTCGATCGTCAAAACCGACGAACCCGTCCCCGACTCGGTCATCACGCAACTCTTCGAGAACAACGCCATAAAATACGTCCGTTCAGTTAATTTCTAAACGTCAGGCCGTTGGCAGCTCTGAAGTGGTTGCAACCCTGGTGTACAGATACGGCCGCCGGAGTTTCCTTCATGCCACAAGAAATTGTGGGGCGGCCAATCCTGGCCGCGGACGGCTTTCTAGCCGTCCTGCTCACTTCACTGCCGCAGCGCCTCATCAAAAAACTGCGCCATCAACGCATCCGCCTCTCGCGATTCCGCCAAATTGACGTTATTCCAAAACGCATGCGGCAGGGCATCAAACACCACCAGTTGCGCATCCACACCTGCGTGCAGGAATGCGCGGTGCAGATTCACCGTTCCGCTTAACAGCAGATCGCGCGTACTCGTAACGAACAACGTCGGCGGCATACTCTTCAGGTCGCCGAATACCGGCGACAACACCGGATCTTGCACATCCGTCGTGCCCGTATAAGACGTATCCTTCTTCTGTTCGCCCGGCGGCGCCAGATATCCGGAAAACCCGTTCAGCGCGAAAATTGACCAGGAATCCCCCTGCTTGCTGAAATCTCCCATCCCGGAAAAAATTCCGAGCACGCCCGGCAGAGGAAGCCCAAGCTGCTTCAGTTTCGCCGCGACCTCTGCGGTTAAAATCGCTCCCGCCGACGTCCCATACAGAGCAATTTTCTTCGGTTGATAGGTCTTCAGCATCTCTTTGTACACCGCAACCGTGTCTTCCACCGCGGCCGGAAATGGATGCTCGGGGGCCAGCCTGTACAAAATAGCAATTGTTTTTGTCTTAGTCAGATTTGCAATCGGAATGGTCTCGGTAAACGAACCCGAGTCGGAATTGAAACCGCCCCCATGCACGTTCAGCAGAATCCGGTCGCGCTTCTCCTGCGGCACCTCCAAAGGCGTGATCACCCGCGTAGGCACACCCGCGATCGTTTGGTCTTCGATGCTCTGAACCGGATAAACTTTGCGCGCCGCCTCTCCCGCGCCTTTCTGCCACGTGTCCGTACCCGATCTCCGCTGCTCAAGAGTCTGCGGAACAAGCGCGTCGGATTGTTGCCTGGCCAAACTCTTTTGAGCTTCCGGGCTCACTGTCGTCGGAACCGGAACAATCCGAGTCACGTGCGCCGTCCCGTCTTTGTCGATATAACTCGAATTCGTCTGCGGAACTTGCCGCGCGTCTTTGGTCTGGGCAGCGCTACTCATCGGCCGGATGCTCAACGCCGCGACCGCGAACATCACCCCAAGCACAACTCTCAATTGCATACCCGACTTGGATATCACACCGTATCCGGTACGCCAAACTCGAATGCGGTAACGTCGGCCCGAAAGACTCGTCCAATCAGCGTCGAGAGATCCCATTCCAGCTCGAATATCGTAGATAGCAGGGAATACCACGGCAGAAAAGGAGGTCAACACATGAATTTTTCAGATTTGCAGCGGCGCGAGTTCCTCGGCGCCTTGGCAGGCCTATCGGCAGCGGCAGCTCTGAATGCAGAAACACGCGATGGCGTCATCTATCGGACTCTCGGCTCGACCGGTGAACGTGTATCGGCGATCGGTCTTGGCGGATATCACATCGGTGTGCCGAGCGAAGACGAAGGCATCCGGATCATCCGCACCGCTTTAGATCGCGGCATCACTTTCCTCGACAACTCCTGGGACTACCATGACGGGGGCAGTGAGGTTCGCATGGGCAAAGCACTGCGCGACGGCTATCGCCAGAAAGCTTTTTTGATGACGAAGTACAACGGCCGCACTCGCGCGTCCGCTGCACAACAGATCGACGAGTCTCTCCGCCGCCTGCAAACCGACCACATCGACCTGATCCAATTTCACGAAAACATCCGCATGACCGATCCCGATAAGTACTTCGGCCCCGGCGGCGCCCACGAAGCAGTCATGGCGGCGAAGAAAGCCGGGAAGGTCCGCTATATCGGCTTTACCGGCCATAAGGATCCTTCAATTCATCTGCACATGCTCGATATGGCCGCAAAAAACCATTTCCATTTCGACAGCTGCCAGATGCCGTTGAACGTTCTGGACTACAACTTCCGCAGTTTCGCGCACCAGGTTGTGCCCCGGCTGGTCACCGAAAAAACCGCTGTGCTCGGCATGAAGCCCCTCGCCTCCGGGTTGATCTTCCAGGTGAATAATATCGACGCGATAGATTGTTTGCATTACGCGTTGAATCTGCCCACTTCGGTTGTCATCAACGGGTGCGACTCAATGGACCGTCTCGAGCAGGCCTTTCGGGCATTGAAGACGTTCCAACCCATGACAGTAGCCCAGGTGGAAGCCCTGACCGCTAAGACGAAAGAAGTTGCTCTGAGCGGGCGCATCGAGCGTTTCAAAACATCGGAAGACTTCGACGGCACAGCCCATAACCCCTCGTCAATGGGATAGCGTCGCCTCCTAAGTTTTCACAATGGGTAAGTTTTCACAATAGGAGACCAGACCGGGCAAAGAGCTATCGCCCCGCAGCGCCGTCTTCTTCATGCAATGCGAGGAACGGCGAAAAAAGTACGTCGAGCCAGTCGCCGCAACATCGGCAGTATGTACACCGAAGGAGACAGTGTGCCTACCAAAGAAATCATCGATGTTACAGAGCAGAAACGGTTGAACGACGCGCGCGAAGCCGGAATCCCCTGGAAAAAATGGGGACCCTACCTTTCCGAGAGGCAGTGGGGCACGGTCCGCGAAGACTACAGCCAGGATGGAAATGCCTGGGACTACTTCTCTCATGATCAGTCGCGTTCCCGCGCCTACCGGTGGGGCGAGGATGGCCTCGGTGGCATCTCCGATGAAAAACAGCGGCTGTGCATCGCTTTGGCGTTATGGAATGAACAGGACCCAATCCTGAAAGAACGCCTGTTCGGTCTCACGAACAACGAAGGCAACCACGGTGAGGACGTCAAGGAATACTACTTCTATATCGACAGCACTCCCACCCACTCGTACATGAAATATCTGTACAAGTACCCGCAGCGCGAGTTTCCGTATCGCGATCTGGTCGAAACGAATCGGCGCAAGTCGCGGGAAGACTTCGAATATGAACTGTTAGACACTGGCGTGTTCAACGATCATCGGTACTTCGACGTATTCGTGGAGTACGCGAAGGAAGGGCCGGACGACATCCTTATCCGCGTTACCGTTCATAACCGCGGACCCGAGACGGCGCGTATTCGGTTGCTCCCCACCGTCTGGTTCCGTAACACCTGGTCTTGGGAGTCCGACAACGAAAAGCCATTGCTGCGTGCGTCCTCGCCGACTGTAATCCAGGCGTCGCATCCCGAATTGGGCGAATATTGGCTGGATTGCGACGGCAGCCCCGAGCTTCTGTTTACCGAAAACGAGAGCAATGCGCAACGTCTTTGGGGGCAGCCCAATACTTCTCCTTATGTTAAGGATGCATTTCACAGGTTCGTGATCGGGCGAGACAGTGGCGCCGTAAATCCGGCACGGGCAGGCACCAAAGCCGCAGCCCATTACGCCCTGGAAATACCCGCCGGCGGAAGCAAAATGATACGTCTACGGCTCACCGCCTCGCCGGCCGGCGGCGCTGGGTTCGCGAATTTTGATTCGGTATTCGAACAGCGGATCGGCGACGCGAACGAATTCTACGAGCGGATTACTCCCGCTTCACTTGGTCAGGATCAGCGCCGGGTTCACCGTCAGGCCCTCGCCGGAATGCTGTGGAGCAAACAGTTTTATTACTTCGATCTGGAGCGCTGGCTGGTGGAGCACAAGAGTCATCCGCTGCTCGATTCGAATGCCCAGGCCACTCGGAACAGCGAATGGTCCCACATGTTGAATGCGGAAGTGATCTCGATGCCCGACAAGTGGGAATACCCGTGGTATGCCGCTTGGGACCTGGCGTTTCACACGCTGGCGCTGGCGCTCGTCGATTTCGATTTCGCCAAGGAGCAACTGCTGCTCATGCTGCGCAGTCTTTACTTCCACCCGAACGGGCAGATACCCGCCTATGAGTGGAACTTCAGCGACGTGAATCCGCCCGTGCATGCCTGGGCCACTCTGTTTCTCTACAAAATGGAGAGCGGCCTGGGTCGCGCTGACCTCCGCTTCCTCGAGCGTTCGTTTCAGGGCTTGATGCTGAATTTCAACTGGTGGGTGAACCGAAAGGACCCGTCTGGCAGAAATGTGTTCGCTGGGGGCTTTTTAGGGCTGGACAACATCGGTGTATTCGATCGCAGCGCGCCTCTTCCAACCGGCGGATCGCTGGAGCAGGCCGACGGCACGGCCTGGATGGCTTTCTACTGTCAGTGCATGCTGGAAATGGCCCTCATCCTCTGCGACTACGACCCGATGTATGAGGACGTCGCTTTCAGATTCCTGCAGCATTTTGCCTGGATCGCTTATGCCATGGATCGCATCGGCGACAACCATGACGAAATGTGGGACGATCAGGACGGCTTCTTCTACGACGTATTGCGGCTGCCGGGTGGCCAGGCCACGCGTCTGAAGGTTCGGTCGATGGTGGGTCTCCTGCCGATCTGCGCCTCTACCTTCTTCGAAGCTGGCCAGGCAGCGCGGCATCCCAGACTCATGGAGTTGATCGAGCTGTTTAAGAAAAGGCATCCCGATCTGGTCGCACATGTGGCGCCGACTGAGCAGGGTTACATCGGCTACCAGGGACGTCGGCTTCTTTCCATCCTCAACAAGGCCAAGCTCGAACGGGTGCTCGGCTACCTGCTGGATGAGAATGAGTTTCTGGGACCGTACGGAATTCGTTCTCTCTCCCGCTATCACCTCGATCATCCGTTCTCGTTTTGGGTAGGAAATCAGGAATTCAACGTAAAGTACCTGCCGGCCGAATCGAATACCGGTATGTTCGGAGGCAACTCCAACTGGCGTGGACCGGTGTGGATGCCGGTGAACGGTCTCATCATCCGAGGTCTGTTGAACCTGTACGGTTTCTACGGCGATGAGTTCAAGGTTCAGTGTCCGACCGGCTCCGGCCACTACATGACCTTGTTCGAGGTTGCGAAGGAGATCCAGAACCGCCTTGCCGGTGCTTTCTTACGAGATAAGACCGGCAACCGCCCGGTCTATGGAGGAACGAAAAAGTTTCAGGACGATCCCCACTGGCGCGACCTCATCCTGTTCTATGAGTACTTCCATGGCGACAACGGCGCCGGACTGGGCGCGAGCCATCAAACAGGGTGGACCGGCACAATCGCTTTCATGATGGATCTCTTCGGGCGCTTCGACGCAAAAAGGTTTTTGGAGTCCGACCGTGAGAAATTTCAGACCCGGCTAGTCATCGAGCAGATAGGTGGAGAAACCGAAGTGGAACGCAAAACAGTCGGGGTGTAACAAGACCTGTGGTGTGGGGCGGGCGCAAGCCTGCGGCGGCCGCGCGGCCGCCCAATACGCACGCCCAACACACGCTGTTACAGTACCTTCAGTACCGCCCTAACAGAGTATCTCGTTACTTTTTCATAGTATTTGGACCAGCTTCCTATATAATCCTCGGCAGTCTACTACGCCGTTGGAGCCACTATCATGGTCAAAGTTCCGCTGTTACTGGCTAGCGCAGTTGCTGCGTTAGTTATTCCCGGCATCGCCTCTGCCGATCTCGTCTTCAACGGCGGTTTCGAAACTGGCGACTTCACCGGCTGGATTCTGTCCGGCAATCCGATTGCTGGGACGGTCGATACCGCTAATCCGCACTCGGGCAGTTATGCAGCTGATCTCATTGCCGCTGGTTCACCAACCTTTATGGCGCAGTCTCTCACCACCACTTCCGGTACAAAGTACGATCTGACCTACTTTTTGGATGTATCGTCAGACTCGACCGGCGGCCCTGTCGAATTTATTGCGCAGGTGAATGGCGTCACGGTTTTCGACCAGAAAGATATTCCGCCGCAACCCTATACCGGCTATTCGTTCCCGTTCCTCGCCACCGGCACATCAACTGACCTCAAATTCGGATTCCGTAATGATCCCGGATCGTTCTTTCTGGATGATGTATCCGTAGCGGCCGTTCCGGAGCCTTCCTCGGTTTGGCTCGGGTTCCTGGGAACTGCCTTCGCAATCGTCGCCATTTGCCGCCGGCAGCAGGCTGACACAGAACCTCGATCGTAAGAACCACCTCGAACTCAGGAGGATTCATATGCGCAAAAACGCTCTATTCGCAATCATCTCCTTTTGCATTTGCACCAACGGCGCAGCTCCCCTGTGCCACGCGGCGCCGGCGCAAGATCATCCCAACATTCTGTTCATCATCATGGATGATGTCGGTGTCGATCAGTTTCGCAGCTTCGGTTACGGAGGCGTGATCCCGCCAAAGACTCCGGTTCTCGATCTCGTAGCTCGCCACGGTATTCGCTTTCGAAATGTCTGGGCTATGCCGGAATGCTCGCCAAGCCGCGCCATATTCTTCGAGGGCCGCTATCCGCTGCGCACGAATATCTTTACCGCCATACTCACGACGGATCTCGCGAACTCCCAGGTCTCTCCCTTCGAGATGACCACTCCCAAGATTCTCCGTAACGCCAACTATAAAAGTGCTCTGTTCGGAAAATTTCACCTTGCCGGGCCGACCAACAATCCGTATGGCGATGGAACCCCCAACTCACTAGGGTTTGATTATTTCGATGGCTTCCTGGAGGGCGCTCCACATCCGATTGACACCACCGCTGGCGGTGCCTGGACCCTCGACAAGTCGAGTTCGATTTTCCCCAAGGGCCCGTATAGCTGCGGATTCGTTCCCAATGCTCACGAGGATACTGTATGTGGAAGCGACGCCGGCACATGTTACTTCGCAGATAAACGTCCTCCCAAAGTGATGTCGACGGCTGATGCGGTAACCCCGGGCCGCGCCTGCCTGGAACAGGGTGGTATCTTCGTGCCTGCTGAAGTAGCGGGCAAGTGCCCCGCTACCGTTCTCCCCTCCAAAGCGAATTTCGGCCTTGCGAACGGCTACTACGTCTTCAATCTGGTCACAAACGACCTCAAAGCGGGTACTGTTTACAAGCATCCGCTCACGGATCCTCGCGCCCGGATGTATTCACCTGTCGAGACCACGGATGCCTTGGTTCAGTGGGTAAAATCGCAACCTGCGGGCCAGTCATGGATGGCAACTGCTAGTTACGCGAGCATCCATGCGCCTTATCAGCAAGCGCCGCAATCGCTGGTCCCTGGCGAACCGGACCTTAGCGCAGTACGTTGCGGCGCAACCAACGAAAGTAAGGAAGCGATGAACCCGCCGCCCCTTACAGATATCCATAAGCTCAGCGATCAAATGCTTGAAGCGATGGATACCGAAATTGGGCGCCTGCTGGTCGAAACCGGTGCCGCTTCGAAGAAGCCGGACGGGACCCTGGACTACGATCCTGGCGCGTCCAATACCATGGTCGTCATCATTGGAGACAACGGAACTTATGCGCAGAGCGTCAAGGCGCCATTTGATATCCAGCACGCCAAAGGCTGGGTCAACCAGACTGGCGTCTGGGTTCCTCTCATTGTGTCTGGACCGCTGGTGAACGGACCGGACCGCGATGTTCAGAACATGGTAAACGTTGCGGACCTCTACGAGCTTTTTGGGGAGATCGCCGGCCTCAACGTTCGGTCGCTTGTGCCGAAATCGCGCATCGTCGACTCGGTATCGATGTTGCCCTATCTGACAAATCCCTCCCAAAAAAGTCTGCGCGCCTATAACTTCACGCAGACGGGCATCAACATCTCGGCTGAAAACCAAAGGCCGGGACCCTGCGTCATCCCGATCCCCAGTAGCAGCCCGACATGCGTGCAGATTTTTCCGCAAGCGGCGCTTTGCACGACAGAAGGCGGAACGTGGTATGGGCCCACAAGCACAGGACCGGGTTTCGACTCCTGCTGCGCTTTGTTAGAAAGCAATACGGTAGCAGGATTGAAAGTACTGCCTCTCTCACAGCTTGCAGTTCGGAACGACAACTTTAAATTGATTCAAGTGAATTCTGAAACCTGCGATCCGGAAGAACGTCCCCTCCAGCTCTACAGAATTAACGAAGCTCACCCCGCTCCACTGCTCGATTTCCCCAAGCTGAACCTCATTATTCATCAGGACGAACCAACGAAGGGTTTGACTAAAGAAGAGGCCGAGAATTACACGGCTCTGAAAAACGAGCTTGACTCTATACTCGATTCTGAGACGCAATGCCCCGGCGATGGCAATGTCGATGGAAAAGTCAATCAGCAGGACATAAACAATTGGACTCTATTCCATAAGACCGGTTCAACCGGTACGACTAAACCTACAAGTTCGAGTTGGTACGATTTCCCAATGATGGTAAACGGTGTCCCAACTTACGACGGCTTTACGGGTATCGACGATTTGAATGTAATTCGAGGAAATCTGGGTCGAACTTGTCCGCCACGCTAATTCACCAAGCATAATGGGTCGGCACAGATTGTTTGTGCAGCACAGTAGGCTCCTGCTCCGCGGCGCCACTCTCGTAACCTGCTGCGTTTCGGTTCTTAGTGCTTGGCAGACAAACAGCCATGCGCCGAGAACCGAAGCGCCCGAAGGGATGGTTTGGATTCCAGGCGGCGAATTCTGGATGGGCAGCGAGGAGCTGATGTTCCCCGATGCTCGACCACTCCACAGGGTCTACGTAGACGGCTTCTGGATGGACCGCACCACCGTGACGAATAAGCAGTTCGCCGCATTTGTCAAAGCGACCGGCTACCTTACCGCCGCCGAACGCGCTGCAGACCCCGCCCAATACCCGGGAGCGCCGCCCGAAATGCTGAATGCCGGGGCGCCGGTCTTTACTCCGCCATCAGGTCCTGTGCCGCTGAACAATCTCTTGAATTGGTGGCGCTGGCAGCCCGGCGCAGATTGGCGCCATCCTGAGGGTCCGGGGAGCAGTATCAAAGGTCGAGAAAATCATCCCGTCGTGCAAGTCGCTTATGCCGATGCCGTTGCCTACGCAAAGTGGGTCGGAAAGCGTCTGCCGACAGAAGCAGAATGGGAGTTTGCGGCCCGCAGCGGACTCGATCGAAAGACCTTTGTCTGGGGTGACGAAGCGAGCCCCGGCGGTAAGCAAATGGCGAACACGTTCCAAGGTCATTTCCCGGACCATAACTCCGGCACGGACGGGTTCGCCGGAACCTCGCCCGTGTGTTCGTATCCAGTGAATGGTTATAAGCTTTGCGATATGAGCGGCAACGTCTGGCAGTGGACTTCAGACTGGTATCGCCCTGACTACTATCAGGTCCTCGCCGCCGAAGCCGGGGTGGTTCGCAATCCCCAGGGGCCCTCCGACAGTTACGACCCGTCCGATCCCGGCGTGCCAAAGCGCGTACAAAAGGGCGGCTCATTCCTCTGCACCGATCAGTACTGCATGCGATATCGACCCGGAGGGCGAGGCAAAGGCGAGGCCGCGACTGGCGCTTCGAACGTAGGCTTTCGGCTTGTGAAGTCGCCAGTTCGCTAGCCGCTACGAGCCGATTCACCTTCGAGCGCGCCGCTTCACCGTCGTTTATCCGCTTGGTAACTTAGGACGCAATTGCATCAGGGGCGGCGACGCGAATCGAGCTGGGCTGAGGACGCAACATCCAATAGAGTGCGACCGCGTGCGTGATCATCAGCAATGGCACGTAGATAATCGGAATGGCATACGTGGCGCCTAACTGTCCTGCTAGCGCGGGCAGACCAGCTTGAATGCCGTGATAATAGTCTACGAGGATATCGATTGTTCCGACGACGTTGAACGCGACCACAAAGGACCAAAAAAGTGGACGTGTTCTTATCGTCATAAGCGCCAGGATCGCTAGCATTCCCGTTGCGAAGTCCCCGTAAGCGGCGAACACGGCGAAGCTGGTGGGCAGATTGGGCCCCACAACGCCTGGAAGCAGAAACACAAGCCCGAAAAGGCGAAAGCTGTGTAGCGTTGCGATTGCACGTTGTGCATCCACCCGGTCCATCCTCCGGAGCTTCGGCATCACGTAAACACCAAAACAAAGCAGCCAGGCGACATAACCCAACACCAGATGCAGTGGAAAAATGATTTGCGCTGACATTATTGGTCTCCCCCGCGCATCCCGTCGATATTCGCCCGGAAGAACTCCTCCAGGGTTTTAGGACTGCGGCCGGTTACGGCTTGCACAGTGTCGGTACTCCGATGGCTTCGCCCGGCTTTTCGGTAGTACTGCCAAAGATTGGTCAGATGATCAAGCGCATGCGGGTTGATTCGCTCCTTCACTGCGTCACGCCACTGTTCGTCCGTGATAGCTACGTAGCGAATCGTCCGTCCGATCACCCGGCTAAGTGTTCCGACCATTTCGCCAACGGTTCGTGTTTCGCTCACCAGAGGATACACAGTCCGCGTTGGGAGTCCCGGGTTCGCCAAAAGAGTTGCGGCTACGTGGCATACATCCTCTGCGCCGGCGAGTGGAATCACCGTTGTGTCAGCGCCCCACGGCAGAAAGGCGGCGTTGTGCTCGGCCACGCTGCGGCTGATAAGCGCGCGGACGTTTTCGTAGTAAGGCGGCGCTTGGATATGAACGGCACCGGTCTGTGACCAATCAAAGATGCGATCCGCCAACCGGTGCTGCAGATTGCGGAATGAGGGTGCGTGTTGCAGATCGCGAAAGCCGGCGTCACCCGGCATACCCTGAAACTGCGAATTGTTCACCACCAATTCGAGCCCTGCCTCGCGAGCCACCGAGGCAAAGATGGTAGCTGCCTCAAGCAACCCTTCGGCAACTGGGTAAGTAAAGAACGCGCGCTTCACTCCTCGCATGGCCGCCTGAACCGATGCCGGGTTAAGGAGATCGCCCGCGACGATCTCCGCCCCTTGCTCGCGGAGTTCATCAGACCGGGCGTCAAGTTTGTGGACAAAGGCACGAACGGGAATACACTGCTTCAGCAGGAGACCCGCCACAACGCGTCCGGTTGATCCTTGTAAGCCGCCCGCTGCGCCTGTAATCAGAATGGGCTGGGACATCAGAAGTCCTCCTTTTCTGGTGATAGGATGATATGTATAATCCTAAGGATTCGACTTTCTTTGCGGAAAATGCGGCCTGCCGGACCGTGGGATGATGGGGATCTTCCTATAATGAGCCATGCGTTACGGGCCTGAGCACAAGGCGGAAGTCCATCGGAAGATCGTGAAGGACGCCTCACAACGCGTCCGGGCGGAGGGCTTAAACGGCGCGGCAGTCGCGACGGTCATGCGCGACGCCGGTTTGACGCATGGAGGCTTCTACAAGCACTTCGGCAGCAAGGACGAGCTACTTATAGAGTCGCTTCGGGATGCCTTCCGGGACATCATCGATCAGTTGGTTCGCGCGGCCGAACAGTCGCACTCAGAGCCGGCATGGAAGGCCATTGTCAAGACCTACCTCAGCGTGGAATACTGCGCCCACCCGGAGCGTGGCTGCCCGCTGACGGCGCTTGCCCCCGAACTCGCGCGGGTCGACGAGACGATGAGACGCCGCGTCTTCGCTGAAATGGTGAATTATCGCGATCGAATGCTTCCCTTTATGCCCGGAAACCGAACTGCCGACAAGGAGCGCGCCTTCTTTGTGATATTTTCCGCGATGGTCGGGGCAGTTGCGATGGCCCGTATGATGCCCGAACGCGCCATACAAGAGAAAGTGCTGGCAAGTACAAGGACATTCCTGTTGCGCAGCTTCTGACTCGCTCGCGTAAAAGCTCACCCGTGAAAGGCACTGCCCTTTAACCTGCGCAAGACCATGTAAAAAGAAAATCCGCACGGCCGAAAGCGGCATCAAGCTTCCGAACATTACAGCCCCGATGTTCTTCGGAAAAGGAGACGTGACATGGCATCACAGGAACACGACTGGACGAAACCAAAAGCGATGGCAATACCCGAAGGAGGGTATCTCAAACTCGAGCAGGGAAACTATGGCCCTATCTTTCCCAGGACTCCCGCTTGTTACGGCTTCACGATCATCGCGAAGTTGAAGCCCGGTCGCGAGCCGGCCATGCGCGCCTACGCAGACACGATAGAAAAGACTTTAGAATCAGACCCCTACGTGCTTTCGTCTCTTAAGCTTCATTACTTGAAGTGGGTCATCTTCGATATCGGCGCCGATAAGTATTTTATGTACCAGGGCATTTTTGACACTGAGTTTGATAAGTACACGGATGATGCCGTTGCCATCTTTACTCAGGCCGGTCTGGATACTGCATTCGAGAACCTCGAAGGCTTTCCCGAGGATTGGAAGACAAACCCTTCAGGGTTCATAAAGTTCGTTCGCGAGCACCACCGGCCCAGCTTTATGGAATATGGCGAATACCCATTCGTCACTGCTCAGGAGATCAAGAAGGCGCTTAATGTCAAGCGAGCTCTCGGCGACATGCTCGATCAAATGCAGTGAGTCGCCCGGCAGTTCGCCATACTGGCGCGTACGACCCGAGGCAATTGAGACCGGCCGGCCAACGTTTAATCGACCTTTGCGCCGGTCGATTGCAACCGGAGTAAAAACGACCGTTCGTTCCTGGAGGTATCAAACAATGACGAATCATTCAGCCCGCACTTACAATCAGCGTCACATTCCTAGGAAGTATGCCCAAGGAAAACGGCGTTTCAGCATTTACTGGGCATGGAGTTATCCGTGGGAGGCTAATCGGGATACCACTGAACTCGACAACCGGTTTTCGACCATCACTGAGGTTCGCCGCGTAGCATGGCCGAGATACGAGGCGGACCCGTTTTCAGAGAAGATGTTCCTGCAAGGCATTTCCGGGACGCTGGAACTGTTTCATCTCTCATCGGTTCCGTTTCAAACGGCCGTAGAGGAGGCTACAGGTCAACCGGCTGCCGTCTACCAGCGCATCGATCAGGCGGGACAACGTCTACCGTTGGACGAGCGGGTGCTCGCCGACACCGACACGCTTATGGTGTATGGGCTGGATCATATGGTCACGGACCAGGAGGCCTCTCCGGAAGAAATTGAGGCCCTCAGCAAGTTCCTCACCCGTGAGGGAACGTGCCTCATCATTGGTCCGCATCACGATGTCGGCTTTTCTGCTGACCTGAATCAGCGCGCGATGGAATATGCCCATCACGGTGATCCGTTGGTTCCGCGCCAACAGCGCTTCAGCAAGTACACGCGTTCTTTGATGAAGGGCTTGGGTGTGCCGGTCGAAAACCGCTATGGCCTGCGTCCGGCAACTCACCCTGGCACCACGAAAACAGTGCCGCTCAACATAACGCATGATTTAGATAAACGCCACTGGCTCGAAGGCGTAGAGACGTTCGTCTTTCACATGCACTTGCCGCATTACGCTGTCACCAGTGACGATCCCGCAGGCATCCATGTTCTGGCTAGACAGCCCATCGAGATGTCAAGGCCGCATCCTTTCATAGAGGCTGGTAACCGCGAGTTCAACATGTTCCTTTGGATGCCTCCGAATGGTACGCGTGCCGGCGACATCCTGTTGGCTGACTCAACCATCTTCACCACCTTGTTCGGCGGTGACGAAAGCTTGGGACGGTTCTGGAAAAACCTCGCGACGAAATGATTCCGCTGGCCGGCCGGATGTTCCGGCTGGCACCTTCGATTGCCGTGTGCGCATTAATATTCGCGATAAGAGCGCAAGCGCAAAATCGCGGCGTTTACCCGCTTGGCATGAGTGCCACGAACTCAGGATTGCTGCCGGCACCGGGCCTCACGTACGGCAATCAATTACTATTTTTCTCCCGTGATCACGCGAAAGACGATGTAGGGAATACGCTTCCGGTGCAAGGACAAAATTACGTTCTCATGGACATGAATACGTTTACCTGGGTAAGCAACGTGAAGCTCTTGGGCGACGGTGTCTTCGCCGCCGCGGCCACTCTGCCATTCGCGAAGAACAGTCTGACATCAAACGACACCGGCTACATAAGTGGCGGAGCTGGATTTGCGGATTCGTATTACCTGCCATTCATCCTGGGCTGGACTCGTAAGCGCCTTGCTATTCGGGCCATCTATGGTTTCTTAGCCCCAACCGGCCGCTATGTCGCCGGCGGAAATAGCAATGTCGGCTCGGGCTATTGGACTCATACTGTTTCTTCCGGACAGACGTTCTATTTGGATGCCGGGAGGCGGTTCATCTTATCGACATTTGAGATGTACGAGTTTCATACCACCCAGGAGGGCACTGGCATTCATCCGGGAGACACATTCGATCTTGATTACTCACTCGTCCGGGCATTTCCGCTATCGAGCACAGTTCATCTCCAGATTGGAGCAGCCGGATATGAGGCCCGCCAGACAACTGCCAAAACCGGACCGGATGTCTCCCTCGCCGCGACGCAGGAACGTTACTCCGTCAACTCCTTGGGCTTTCTCGTCAACGCAGCTTTCCCAAAGCACAAAACGAGCCTGGGCCTGAGGTATTTCAAGGAGTTTCACGATCGCTCCACGTTCCAGGGATACTCTGTGCAACTCTATGGCTCAATCAGTTTCTAGCGGCATCTTGACCAAGGAAAGGGGCTTCACGAGCGTGACCAAACTCGAACTGGACGACATTCAAAGCGGAGTGCTGCGCCCGCGGCCGACGCCATTTGCAGCAACTTACATAATCTTTCGGATCGATGATCGTGCGGCGGGAAGAGAGTTGATGCGGCGGCTGAGTGGCGTAGTTGCTTCTGCTGCGCATTCGGAAAGCCCGACGCGAGACACTTGGGTAAGCGTGGCGCTCAGCTTCCAGGGGCTGAAAGCGCTTTGCGTGCCACAAGCTTCGCTCGATAGCTTCCCGCCGCAATTCCAGCAAGGGATGGCGGCAAGGGCGAAGACGTTGGGGGATCTGGGTGAGAGCAGTCCCGGGAACTGGGAAGCGCCGCTCGGGTCGGCCGATGTTCACGTCATTCTCACGGCAATTTCGCCGGATTCCCAACACCTCGAATCGGCCCTCAATCGCGCACGCGAAGCGTACCGGCAGTTACCGGGAATTACGGCAATATGGCGGCAGGATTGTCATGCGGCCCCCGACGAGAAAGAACAGTTCGGATATAAGGATGGCATCAGTCATCCCGCAATCGAAGGCAGCGGCATTCCGGGCAGCAACCCGCAGGAGCGGCCGCTCCGGGCGGGCGAATTCGTGCTTGGATATCCGGATGAAATCAGCGATTCACCTCCTTTCCCGCAACCGGAGATCCTGGGTCGCAACGGAAGTTATGTGGTGTTCCGCAAGCTGCATCAGCGCGTGGCGGAATTCCGGCAATACCTGAAAGAAAACTCCTCAACCCGTGACGCTGAAGAGCTCTTGGCTGCAAAGATGATGGGCCGCTGGCGCAGTGGCGCGCCTCTGGCCTTGTGTCCCATGCACGATGAGGCGGCCATCGGATTAGACCCGAAGCGCAATAACAATTTCCTGTTCAAGGCGGACGACGCGATCGGCTACCACACTCCGCTGGGCTCGCACATCCGGCGCATGAACCCGCGCGATGCGAATGTGGCCGGCGTGGTCCGCATCCATCGCATGATCCGGCGTGGAACCGCTTATGGTCCGGTCCTGCCTTCGGATGCTACGCAAGATGACGGGGTCGATCGGGGAATTATCTTTGCGTTTGTCGGCGCTAATCTGGGCCGGCAATTTGAGTTCGTACAGTCCGAATGGATGAACGACGGCGCTTTCTTCGGCGGAAGGTCCGATAAAGATCCCATTTCGGGCTCCGGCGATGGCTCCGGCACATTTGACGTGCCGCGCCGGCCGGTCAAGATGCGGTTAAAGGGTCTTCCGCAATTCGTAGTCACGCGTGGTGGAGAGTACTGCTTTCTCCCCGGATTGCGCGCTCTGCGCTGGCTTGGCGATCTCACGACATAACTGCAACGGAATCGGGTCCGGAAATTTGCTGCAACCATCAACGATCGTAGTCGGTTGCGATCTCCTCGTCCAACATCTTCCGGGCTCGTTGATACTCTTCAAAGCTTTTCCGTAGGACCTTCGCCTCGCGCTCGATCGGCATCATGCCGTCCGGGTTCGGTATGCCCGAAGGCACATCTTTCGTAACAGCTGCAAATTGCCGCGACACCTCTAGAAATCTACGTCGCGTCTTGTCCACTTCTGCAACGCGCTCTGCTCGCCCATGTGAGCCCGAGGAAATCTTGTCCGCGGCTACATCAGCGTTCAACGGTGCAGGGCAGCCCATTACTGCAGATACTCCAGCCAGCAGTTGAGCCATACGAAACGGTTTTCTTATCAGTGGGAGCACGGACGGCACAACAGAACATCCCGACATCAAAAGAACTCGCATATCTGAACGTTCGGCGAGCAGTTGTTGCGCTAACGTAAGTCCATCCAGTTCGGGCATGTTTACGTCTGTTAGGAGCAGGTGAATCTCACCTTCAAAATCCCGTGCTTTCCTGAGCGCCGCCATCGCACCGGAGAAGGCGAGCACCGAGTAGCCTCCGCGCCCGAGAATGGCCGTCATCGTGCGAAGTAACGATTCGTCATCATCAACGACTAAAATCGTAATGCCAGTATCCGCCATCTAGCGCCCTCGGAGATCGGTTGTTTGCGCGCGCACGGTGCATTGGAGGCATGTGCCATGTTCAGCATCCTCCGTGATGCTCGACGCACAAGCAACGCCCCCCGATCTACTGCGATTCTTCAGATCGAGCGAGGTCAGTCGCACCCTTCGACTGACTCCCGGCTACCGATTTGGACTAAGTCAGGCCGAAACCGGTTTCTGGAAATAAGCAGAAGTTTGCTGCCGATCATTAGGAAGTTGGCTTACGCTTCTTCGGGTAGAGAAGCGTCAACTGCAAACTAAGCTGCCACTTGGCGAAGGGCAAGCGCGCGGGTCGGATCGCGTTGTAATACAAAGCGATATTAAAGTCCATCGCCTGGTGTCCGAAATCAAACACCCGCCCCGTCCCCGCTCCGAAAGGCACCACCCACCGATTCCCGGCCGCTTGGATCCAGTCAGCGCTAATCGTTGGTGCTGTCAGGAGATACCAGCCGTGCGGCAGGTTGGCTGAGAAGGAGGTCTCGATCTGTATCTGATCGACTGAAACTCGGCGCGAATTCCCCGGAAGCGACCAGATATTTTGTACCAACAGGCCGGCAGATCCCCATTTCGGCTCCGTCAGCAGGACGAACGAAGGGCCCAAATCCCATCTACCGCCGCCAACATCGGCGCTCGTTGAGGTGGGAATGAGAAGTGCCGGACCGACACCCCAGATCAGCTTTCCGGTTCGTACAGGCGTGATGAAAAAAGTTAGGATCGTATCCGCCACTCCAGTCGTCCCACCCTTCGCTTGCGTCACGTCGGGCACATAGGCAAGCGGAGTCGCGACGATGCGTGGAACCAGGAGGAAATTTCCGGATATCTGGACCGGAATCACAGGCTGGATTTGCAGGGAGTTTGCAGTCCGGCCGTAGCGTCCGGTGTCGACAAAAATATCCTCGACGAAGGGAACTTTTATAACGTCCGCAACCGGGTTCCGCGCCGACTCTCTCGCCTCGTCTGCGCCTTGCTGCGAGTACAGTGAGAAAGACAACGACAGCGGGATCAGCACCAATGCGCGTGAAAGGCCTGCCTTAAGGGGCCGAAAAGTGAGGATGGATCCATGTGGAGATACCGAGCAGAAACGTGCGAGGGCAATGCTGCAGGAAAGAGAGGAGCGATTTTGAATTAACGACGATACCGCTCCCGTGATGATCTGGATGTCGGGCTTGGATAAGCTTTGCACTTTCTTCAATCAGCCTGGTTGAGGTTTACAGACCGCGCCATAGAGCGAGAGCTTGGCAACGGGTAGCGGTGACGGTGTACATCCAAAAGACTTCAACCGGTGTCAGAATGTTAATTCTTGGTCCTTCCACGCGCCGCCCCTTTCAAATGGAGTATCGCCTACGGCGCTCCGACGGAGAATAGCGTCGATCTTGGATACCGGCGTGCGAGGTTACGGACACGGCGAGTTCACGGATTTATTGGTCGTGCGTTGATATGAACGAACGCAAACAAGCTGAAGAAGCGCTGCGGGACAGCGAGTGGCGGTTTCGATCTTTATTCGAAAACAGCATCGATGCCGTTTTACTGACCCGCACTGACGGCGCGATTTATGCTGCTAACCCGGCAGCCTGCGCGATGTTCGGCATGACCGAGCAGGAAATTTGCAGCGTCGGGCGCGCGGGTCTGGTTGTCGATGATGAAAGGCTTCGCGCGGCGTTGGAGACGCGCGCTTTGACCGGCCGCGTACATACCGAAATGTCATTCGTTCGCGGCGACGGAAGCAGGTTCGAGGGCGAGTTCACTTCCGCGATCCTGGGCGCTGACGGGGGCGCATTTGTGAACGTCCGCGACGTAACAGAACGCCACCGGGCTCTGGCCAGCCATAAGCTGGAGAGTCTAGGGCTATTGGCCAGCGGAATTGCCCACGACTTCAACAATGTGCTCGCTGCCATACTGGCATACGCTCACCTGGTAACCGAGAAACTTGGCCCGGAATCCGATCTCCAGGATGACCTGAATGAAATCCAGAACGCGGCCATTCGCGGTTCGAGGATCGTCCGGCAACTGCTGATCTATGCCGGAGAAGACAGCGATGCTCTTGAACTGGTGAATATTCCTGCGACTGTACAGGAGATGCACGGACTACTCAAGGCCAGCGTGTCAAAGCGTGCAACGCTGGTGATCGACGAGTCAGACGCTCTGCTGCCCGTGAGAGCCCGCGCCGGGCAGATCCAACAGATTGTGCTGAACCTGGTGATCAATGCCTCGGATGCTATGAACGGTGGCCCTGGAGTGATTCGTGTCGCCACCGGGAGCGTTATCGTTGACCGGGATCTAGCGGCTACATTACCCTACGACCTGGCTGCGGGTGTTTACGTCCAGCTGGAAGTTTCTGATACCGGCAGAGGCATGTCGGAGGAAACCCAGGCCAGAATCTTTGAACCATTCTTTAGCATGAAATCGGCTGGGCGCGGCCTGGGGCTGTCCGTGGTTCTCGGAATCGCCCGGAGTCTGAACGGCGGGATTCGTGTTTCGAGCGAACTGGGTAAGGGAAGCACTTTTCAAGTCCTGCTACCCTATGTAGGCATCACGGGTGGCGCGCCGCCTCCGACAAAAGCGGAGGTATGAACGACGCGCTTCGTTACGTTGGCTAAACGGGCTGATACGACGATTGCAAGTGGCGATTACCCGGCAGGAAAACAGAATTTTTCGGCGAAGCGGTGTTTTCGCTCCTTTATAAATCGCTACGCATGCGTGTTCGACAGCTTCAACACGTTAGAAAACAGCCGATCGAAACATTCTCGACTTTCGCGCAGTCCCCGCGGAATCGATTCCGGGCGTGATCATCGCGCCGCAACTTTGCATGCGCAGTGCTGCTTCCGTGCTGGTTCAATCTCTAGAACTTCACTGCCTTGGCCCTCAAAAGGCTTGCTTCGCGTCAGCCGAGTGCTTGTCCAATCCATGTTCCGATGCTTCAAGCGCATTCCAGTCACAACATTTATCTTTAGCATTCAATGACACTTAAGCGCAATTCGCTTGTACCGCGATGTTATCCTGTTACCGAAAAGGCCCCGCGTGTCGGGGCCTTTTTCTATTTACTTCATAAGGATCAGTAATCATGGCATCCGCCGAACAAATTGCCGCGAACCGCGCCAATGCGCAAAAATCTACCGGACCTGTCAGTGAGGCAGGGAAATCCGCGTCTTCGCAAAACGCGCGCAAGCTCGGTCTGGCCTCCGACACCTTTCGCGTACTCTCGGTCGAAGATCAGGAAAACTTCGATAAGTACGTCGAGGAACTGACGGCGGAATATCGACCGGCCACGCTCATGGAGCGCACGTTGCTTTTCAAAATGGCGCAGCACTATTGGTGTAGCCAACGAGCCTTAGTCGGCCAGGACCTGTGCTTTGGAACGAACTTCGAACCGCTCAACCACCCCGCAACCCAGCGTTTCATGGCTTTGATGCTGCGCTATCACTCCACTCACGACCGCGCGTTCCACAAATGCCGCCACGAACTGGAAGACATGCAGGAGCGCCGCCGACAGGAACCCGTAAAACAGGAAGCCGCGGTCATTCGTCTCGCAACCTCCAAGCTAAAGCTCGAACGCGCCGAACGGCACCAGACGGCGCGGGTAAGCAAGGGCACCCCGCCCGGCGTTCCAGCTGAACCTTCCGCAATTCCATTCGCCGCCTGACGTTTCAGGCCAGATCTTTGACAATTGAAAAAGTAAGAATCCCGGCAGTACCCGCACTGCGTCCCAAATCGCGCAAAAACCCCAAAAATCCGCCCCAACCCCTGACCGCCGGCACGCCATGCTCCTCGAATTGGCTTCGTTTCGTAAACAAACGAGGATGAGGTGTTTTTCAGCGAGCCGAAGACATAAACGTGGCCTTCGTTCGTAAAACGATGCTCTGTCATCATGAAATCGCCGTGCGCTTGCTTCTATTTCTCCTGATCGTGGTCTCCATAGCGCTCTTCTGGTGGCGCTTTCGCTTTGTCGTTCAAAGAATCGCGGCAAGCAAGCCCGACCCCGATCAAAAACTGACCGATATCGCCCGCCGCGCCTGGACATTTGTCTCCGAAGTGCTGCTCCAATCGAAAGTAATCCGCGAACGCCCGGTTCCCGGTCTTGCGCACGCGTTCGTCTTCTGGGCCTTCTGCGCCTTTGCTCTGGTAACGATGAACCACTTCGCCCTCGGCTTCGGCTGGCGCTTTCTGAATTACCGCAGCGGCTTCGGGCGTATTTACTTCTGGCTGGCATTCGTCTTCGCTGCGCTTTGTGCTCTGTCAATTGCCTATCTCGCATTTCGCCGCTTCGTACTCCGGCCCAAATGGCTGGAACCTCTCTCCAGTGAATCGGGCATCATCGCCGCCCTCATCTTCGTCTTGATGGCAACCTATCTGCCGCAATGGTGGGTCGCCGAAGACACGCCCGCCGGACAAACATTATGGTGGTGTCACACACTGGCGATCCTGGCGTTTTTACCGTTGATCCCCCACACCAAGCACCTGCACCTAGTCTTGAGTCCACTGACTATCTTCTTGAAACATCGAGAGTTCAGCTACATTCCACCGCTCTCCGGCGATGAAGACTTCGGGCTCCTGGACGGTAAAAACATCACCCGGCTCACAGCACTGCAAGCGTATTCCTGCGTCGAGTGCGGCCGCTGCACGGAGCATTGCCCCGCCAACAACACCGGCAAAGAACTCAATCCCAAACTGATCGCCTTGGGCATGCGCGCCTATCTCAACGAATTCGGCCCCGCCGGCGAAAAGCCCATCCTCGAAGCAACCGTCTCACAGACGGCAATCTTTCAATGCACCACCTGTGGCGCCTGCGAGTATCAATGTCCGGTCGGCATTCAGCACCTGCCCATGATCATTGGGCTGCGGCGCGGAGCGGTAAATACGGGCATGTGGGAAGACGAGTACGGCGGCAAGCTCTTTCTGAATCTCGAACGCAATGGCAATGCGTTGGGCTTCTCGCAAAGCGAGCGCGACAAATTCATCGCCAGGCAACAGCTTCCGATCTTCGATGGTACGCAGGAGTACTGCCTCTGGCTCGGTTGCATGGGAGCCTACGACGCGCGCGGCCGCGAAATCGTGACCGCGTTCGCCAGCGTGATGCAGCATCTCGGCGCCACTTTCGGCGTCCTCAAGAAGGAACGCTGCACCGGCGATCCGGCGCGCCGCCTGGGCAACGATCTCGTCTTCGGCCAACTGGTCGAGAGCAATCTCGAAGCTCTCACCCAAGCTCGTGCCGTCAAGCTAGTGGCCATCTGCCCCCACTGTGTGCGCACCATCGCCGAAGACTGGCGCGAATATGGAGCCAACGTTCAAATCGAGCATCACAGCGAATTCATGGCTCGTCACGCCGAGAACATTCCGCAGTCCGGCTCGGATCAGTCGATCGTCTTTCATGACCCTTGCTATCTCGGCCGCTACCGCAACATCTATGACGAACCCCGCACCGTCGCTGCAAAGGCGGGTTCAGTAGTCGATCCGCCGCGTGCCCGGGAACGATCGTTTTGCTGTGGCGCCGGAGGCGGCCTGGTATTCCTCGGGGAAGAGACCGGAGATCGCGTCAACCGCGCGCGTGCCAAAGAGTTGATTTCGACCGGTGCGCAAACCGTCGCGACCGCGTGTCCATTTTGTAATTCAATGTTCCGCGATGCGCTTCCCGCCGAGAGCGAGAATCCGCCCGCGCTGTTGGACATCGCCCAGCTCGCCGCCCAGCAGCTTGCAGGCAAACAGAGCTAATACAATTAGCCGTTTCCGCCGGCAATGTGGCGCTTGATCAATGTCTTGGCCAGTTCCTTGGAATCGACCTCATAGGTGCCGTTCCGAACTTGTTCCCGGAGCTGTTCCAGGCGTTCCTGCCGCTCCGGCGCGGACGCAGGCGTGTCCATCGATTTGCCATCGTCCGGTTTCGGGCAAAGCGGCGGGTCGGGGCGCATCTGCCCTTATTCTAAACCGGAGGCGGGTGCTGTATAATTGTCATTTGTGTGTCTGCCGACGGGTACGCCGGCCAGTCCCGTCAGCTAGTTCCGCATGTTTATCAGCCTTCAGCAGTTAGAGCAACGGGCCGTTCCTTTCGACGTTTCCGTTCCAGCAGGAACAATCGAGTACGACGGTAAGCTGCAGCAGTCTTCGGATTTGCGCGCTCAGGGCAAAGCGGAACTGATCAGCGTGTCACTCGGTGAGATTCGGGTCCAGGGAAGGCTCGCGGTCACGATGAGCACTCCGTGTGATCGCTGCCTGGAGCCGGCGGTCGTCGAGGTAAACCGCAACTTTGACCTCGTTTATATGCCGGAGGCCGAAGGGCGTGCCGGTGGCCGGGAAGAATTGGAAGAAGGCGCGGTCGAAGTCGGGTACTACGACGGACCGGGCTTGGAATTGAACGATGCTTTGCGCGAGGTCGTGTTGCTGGCTGCACCCATGCAGATCGTTTGCAGACAAGACTGTCGTGGTATTTGTCCAGTTTGCGGACAGAATCGCAATCAGCGGGAATGTGATTGCCGGCCGCAGCCGGTAGACGACCGCTGGAGTAAGTTAAAGAGTTTGAAGGTCTGATACCGGACCACGAAGGAATAGAAAGAAGATGCCCAATCCTAAACGACGCCACTCGAAGCGCCGGACCTCTACGCGCCGTGCCCATGATTCATTGGTCGTGCCGCAGATGGCGGAATGTCCGAACTGCCACGAAAAGATCCGCCCCCATCGCGCCTGCCCGCATTGTGGCAAGTACAAAGGGCGCGAAGTAATAGAAGTCGTCGAAGCCTAAACTGTCGCCGCGCGCTTGCTGCTTTCGCCAGCCCTCCTGGATCCTATTTCAAATTTCGAACAACCAATGGTGACGATTGCCCTCGACGCAATGGGCGGCGACAAATTCCCTCAGCCAGAGGTAGAAGGTGCCATCCAGGCGGCGAAGTCGCTGGGTGTACGCGTGATCCTCGTCGGACGCGAAGACGTGATCCGGAAAGAACTGGACCGCCACGCCGATTGGCATTCACTGCCAATCCAGATAAAGCATGCGACCGAGCAGATCACCATGGAGGACAGCGCCGGAAAGGCCGTTCGCGGCAAGAAGGACAGTTCTATCCGCGTCGCCACGCGGTTGGTGCGTGACGGCATCGCTCAGGCGGTAGTGTCTGCCGGAAACACCGGCGCCGTCATGGCGACTGCCAAGCTCGTCCAGGGAATGCTTCCCGGCGTCGACCGTCCCGCGCTTGCCAATCCGTTCCCGTCGGCGAACGGCCGCTGGGTGATCCTGCTCGATGTCGGCGCCAATGTCGATTGCAGCCCGAAGATGCTGGCCCAATTCGCGGTCATGGGAAGCGCCTATTCGCGCGTGATCTTTCACATCAAAGATCCGCGCATCGGTCTTTTATCGATCGGTGAGGAGGATCACAAAGGCGATTCGCTCACGAACGAAACCCGGCCTATTCTCAAAGCGCTCCCGAATCTGAACTTCATCGGCAACGTCGAAGGTGGCGATCTGTTTACCGCCAAGGCGGACGTTGTCGTCTGCGACGGCTTCGTTGGCAACGTAGCCTTGAAAGTGAGCGAAGGTCTGGTCGAAGCGATGTTCGATTCGCTCAAAAAATCGTTGACCTCAACTGCTACCCGCAAGGTCGGCGCGTATCTCGCCAAGGGAGCTTTCCGGGACTTGAAAAAGAAGGTCGACTACTCGGAATACGGCGGCGTCCCACTTCTTGGCCTAAAGGGTCTGTGTGTCATCTGCCACGGAAAGTCGAACGCCAAAGCCATCCGGAATGCCATCCGCGTCGCCAAAGAGTTCGCCGAAGGCAAGATCGAAGAACGAATCGCCTGCGAACTAGCCAGTTGGACGTAAGATCAAGTTATGAGGGATCGCCGCGCCGCATCGCTGTTTGCCTTTGTTGCGCTGCTTACGCTTAGCCCCAAGCTGAGCGCCAAGGAGGATCCCGTTCAATGGTCGCTCGCGGCGGCGCGGGGCAGCGAACAACTCGCTCCCGGCGGCAGCGCGTTCCTCGATCTGAAGGCCACAATTCAGGACGGCTGGCATCTCTATTCACCGACGACGCCTGCCGGTGGTCCGATCATTACAAAGATCCGGCTTGACGACTCCCCGGCAATCTCATCTTGGGAAGTCCTCCGGCCGCAACCGGTTCGGAAGCTCGATCCGAACTTCAATATCGACACTGAGACTTACACCGGTCAGGCCGTGTTCCTGGTTCGCGTGACGGCTGCCAAATCGGTGACCGGAATGCTGCCGCTTGCCGTGTCAGTTCGCTACCAGGCATGCTCTGACGTCAAGTGCCTGCCGCCGGTGAAGAAGACCGTCACCACGCAGATCGCCACCGCTCCAGGCGCTGCTCCCATTGCCGCCTTAACCGTTCCGGATGGTTACGCCGCAGTCGCTGCTCCGGAAACAACTTCTGCTGCCACGGCGGCAACCACGAATACCAGCGCGCCACCGCCGTCACAACCGCGCCAGGCTACTGCTTCCAGTCCTGACCTTCTGCCGTTCCTTTTGACCGCATTCGGAGCCGGCATTCTCGCGCTCTTTACGCCTTGCGTGTTTCCGATGATCCCCATCACGGTATCGTTCTTCATCAACCAGAATCAAGCGGCTGAGAAGCGAAGCGGCGTCGCGCAGGCAGTTGTCTTTTGTGCCGGGATTATCGTTTTGTTTACCGGACTCGGCTTCCTGGTAACGGCTGTTGCCGGTCCTTTCGGGGTCGTACAACTCGGCTCGAACCCTTGGGTGAACGGCTTCATTGCCGCCGTGTTTCTGGCCTTCGGTCTCAGTCTGCTGGGCGCGTTTGAATTGCGCCTGCCGTCGGGCCTGTTAACCAGCCTCGACCGGGCATCGCAAGGCGGCGGCTATGGCGGGTCGCTGCTGATGGGTCTCACGTTTTCACTCACTTCGTTCGCCTGCATTGGACCCATCGTCGGGCCACTCCTGATTGCTTCCGTTCAGTCAAAGGGTTGGCAGCCGGTACTGGGCATGCTCGCTTTCGCGACCGGCTTGGCGCTGCCGTTCTTTTTGCTTGCTCTGTTTCCGGCGTATCTGAAAAAGCTGCCGCGTAGCGGCGGGTGGATGACGCGAGTGAAGGTCGTCCTCGGCTTCATTGTGCTGGCGGCAATGCTCAAGTACATCAGCAACATCGATCAGGTGCTGCAGACCCACTGGCTTTCGCGGGAGCGCTTTCTTGCCGCCTGGATTGTTCTGTTCGCTCTGCCGGGACTGTATCTGCTAGGCTTCCTGCGCCTGGAAGGAATCAAGAAAGACGAGGAACTCGGCGTCGGCCGAACGTTGTTGGCGGCCGTGTTTCTGATCTTTTCCATCAGCCTTGTGCCCGGATTGTTCGGTGCACGCTTGGGCGACTTGGATGCGTTTGTGCCCGAAGGCACAGGAAATTCGATAGCGTCCGGCTCAACCTCAGCGGCATCCGCTACTGCATTCAAGAACAATCTGGAGGGGGCCCTCAGCGCGGCACGCGAGCAGCACAAACTGGTGCTTATCAACTTCACCGGCTACGCCTGCACCAACTGCCACTGGATGAAGGCCAACATGTTTACTCGTCCGGAAATCTCCGCGGCTCTCGGGAATATGATTATCGTTGATCTCTATACCGATGGAACGGACGCCGAATCGGACAAGAACCAGAAACTGGAAGATCAGAAATTCAACACCGCCTCAATCCCGTTCTACGCGATCGTGGATCCCGATCAAAATGTGATCGCCACTTTCCCGCAGCTCACCCGCGATCCACACGAGTTCCTGGCTTTCCTTGAAACCAAGCCTGCCGGACCTGCTCAAGGTACTGTTTCGACTTCCTCTGGATCGTAAGCGGCAAATTGCACGCCTTCCCACCGCGCCACCGCTGCCGTCGCTACGCAATTACCCAACAGATTTACCGACGTCCGGCACATATCCATCAGCGCGTCGACGCCTAGGATCAGCGCGATTCCTTCCTTCGGAAGATTGAACGTGCTCAACGTACCCGCCAGGATGACGAGCGAGGCACGCGGCACCGCGGCCACGCCTTTGGTTGTCAACATCAGCGTCAGCATCATCGTGATCTGGGCACCTATTGGCATGTGAACACCGGCCGCCTGTGCGACGAAGACGGAGGCGAGTGCGAGATAGAGCGTCGAACCATCCAGGTTGAAGCTGTAGCCGGTCGGCAGCACGAAGCCGACGATGTGTTTGGGAACACCGAACGTCTCCATGTTTTCGAGCGCCAGTGGCAAAGCAGCTTCACTCGACGCCGTCGAAAAGGCCAGGAGAAAGGGCTGCTGTGCCGCCCGCCAGAATCGCGCGACGGGAATGCGGAACAACACCAACACCGTCCCCAGCACGCACGTGACAAACAAAGCTTCCGCAAGATACAGGCTGCCGACCAATTTTCCTAGTCCGAAAAGCACGCCTGGTCCTTTCGACGCGATGGTGACCGCGATCGCCGCGCCGACACCGAAAGGCGCCAGATACATCACGTATTTGGTGTAGCGGAACATTACCTCGGCTACGGACGCGGCGAAGTTCACAACCGGCTCCGCCTTTGCCCCGATTGCCGCGCATGCCGCGCCGAAAATAAAGAAGAAGATGACCATCTGCAGGACATCTCCGTTTGCCAAAGCCTCGAAGATATTCGCCGGGACCGCGTGATTCAGAACTCCGGTCAAGGACACGGGTTTCGCCAGCGCCGGGACTCCAGGAGCGCTTTCCCCAACGAGGGAAATGCCCGCGCCAGGCTGCACAAAATTGACGACCAACAGACCGATGGCCAGAGCAATGGTGGTCGCCGCCTCGAAGTAAGCAATTGCCTTGAGTGCGATGCGCCCCATCGTTTTCAACTCACCGGCGGACGCAATTCCGGAAATCAGCGTACCGAACAGAAGCGGCCCTACGATCGACTTGACCAGCCGAAGAAAAACATCGCTAATCGGCGCGAGGTTTCTTGCAAAGCCCGGGAGAAAGATGCCGAGCAAGATTCCGATGACAAGCGCGATGAAGATGTATGCGGTAAGAGACAGCCGCCGCAGGATTCCGAACATGCGATTAGCGCTCGCCCCATTTCAGCTTCTCCCGGAGTACATCGAAGAACAGCATCTTGGGCGGCCGGATCAAACTGACTTTCTTTGCGGAGGAACGGCAAACGATGCGATCGCCTTTTGCGATGGGTTCGCCTACCTGACCGTCGATCGTGAGATACGTGCCGTCCTCACCATGATTCAGGATGTGAATCTCTGCCGTATCCGGTACAATCACCGGCCGATTGGTCAGCATGTGAGGGCAAATTGGAGTAATGCAGACGCAGGCTACCTGCGGAAACACTACCGGTCCACCGGCCGAAAGGGAATAGGCGGTTGAGCCCGTGGGCGTGGCAATAATGAGACCGTCAGCCTTATATGCGGCAACAAAGTGGCTGTCGACATGCGTGTCGAGATCGATCATGCGGGCTAACAGAGACTTCGTGATGACAACGTCGTTCAGCGCCGAGTATTGAGCAATGGTTTCGCCATTGCGCCATAACTCGCAATCGAGCATACGCCGAATGCCGATGCGGTGCTCGCCGCCGAAGACGCGTTCGAGTTCCGGATAGAGCTCTTCAACAGTAATCGCCGTCAGGAATCCCAGGTGTCCGAGATTGACGGCCAGCAGCGGGATGTCCCGGCCGCCCATAACGCGCGCCGCCGAGAGCAGCGTTCCATCACCGCCGAGCACAATCATCAAGTCGATGCCTTCGGCTACTTCTTCGCGCGGGAGTCCATGAGGCAGGCCGCCGTATGTGGCAGTCTGCTCGTCGTAGACGTATGCGACGCGGCGATCGTCAAGCCAGCGGATGAGCGATCGTACGATGGCCGGCGCGTCCGTGCTCTTCGGCTTCGAAATAATGCCAACTTTGGAGATGGGTCGCATTGTCACAGGAGCCAATATTAGAGGATAGCTTCTACTTATTGAATCGCCTTCCAGTCAGCGGTGCGCATGCAACAGGAACTCTTTGTTTCCCTCCGCGCCGAGAATGGGGCTGTCTATCACCTGAACCGTAAACCCGGCTTCGCGAAAGGCGGTTGAGATTCTATCAATTGCAAACTGGTGCGCGGCGGGGTCGCGCACGATACCTCCGGCTCCCACGCGTTCCCGGCCGGCCTCAAACTGCGGCTTAATTAGAACGACAAAGTCGCCATCTGGCTTCAGCAGCGGCAGAAGAGCAGGCAACAAAAGCGTGACGGAAATGAAGCTGACATCGCATACCATCAGATCCGCGCATTCGCCGACATCCTGAAATTGGAGATAACGTGCGTTCGTCCGTTCATGCAGAACGACCCGCGCGTCGGAACGCAGCTTCCAATCGATCTGTCCGGCACCGGTATCAATGGCGTGAACTCGTGCCGCCCCATGCTGCAGAAGACAATCGGTAAATCCGCCGGTAGAGGTTCCAACATCGAAACACGTTTTGCCGTGCACATCGATCCGAAATGTCGATAGCGCCGCCTCCAGTTTCAAGCCACCACGGCTCACGTACTTCAGCGGCTGCTCCACTTCTATTTTCATTTCAGGGTCGACCGAACGACCGGGCTTGTCGGCGCGCTGCCCGTTCACCGTGACCTTTCCAGCCAGGATGAGCGCTTGCGCCTTCTCACGCGACTCAACCAGATTGCGTTCCACCAACGCGACATCTAAGCGTTGCTTGCCGGAAGCGCTCACGCTCTACGTTGAACAATGAAGTCGGCGATCTGGCGCAGACGGTCCGCCCGCTCGTCGAACTTCTCTAGCGAGCGGTGAGCCCGCTGCCGTTCTTCTTCGGCCATTGCTCGCGACTGATTCAGTCCGTACACGGCGGGAAACGTAATTTTTTGCTGGGCCTGGTCTTTTCCTGCAGTCTTACCAAGGGCTTCGGACGGTTGTTCCACATCCAGAATGTCATCTACAATCTGGAACGCGAGGCCGATGTGTTCTCCGTAATTCGAAAGCGCCGCAAGCTGATCGTCTGTCGCATCGGCATACATGGCGCCCATGCGGACGCTGGCGCGCAACAGCGCACCGGTTTTGGCACGATGAATGGATTCGAGTAGCGCGGCCGTCGGCGGCTTCCGTTCTCCTTCGATATCGTGTACTTGACCGCCGATCATTCCCCCCACGGTTCCGGAGGCTCGCGCCAGCTCTTCGACCAGCCGAATTTTGCGCTCCGGGTTGATGAGCGGCAAACGCCCCAACACTTCAAAAGAAAGCGTAAGCAGCGAATCGCCCGCCAATATCGCCATGGCATCGCCGAACACCTTGTGATTTGTGGGTCTGCCACGGCGCAAGTCGTCATTGTCCAGAGCTGGAAGATCGTCGTGAATCAGCGAATAGGTGTGGATCAACTCGAGGGTGACGGCAGCGTTTTCAACCCCAACAGGATCGTCGGAAACGGCGTGAGCCGCGGTGATTGCCAGGATAGGCCGGATGCGTTTGCCGCCCGCAAACAGGCTATAGCGCATCGCACGGTGGATTGATGTTGGCTCAACTGTTTCGGGAGGGACCCATTGATCGAGGATACGATCGATCACCGCCACCTGTGCATTCAGGTAGTCGCGCAAGTCTAACGTTACGCGCTTTCCAGATGCCGCTTGAGCGGCTGAGTTCGTCGGACTCATCGAGCGTTCTTCTCGGGATCGAACGGAACCGGTACGATCTGCGCGCCTCGGCGCGTCAGCATTTCCACTCGGGTCTCGGCAAGTTCCAACTGCTGTTTGCATGCAGCGCTGATGGCCATGCCCTTTTCGAAAAGAGCAAGGCTTTCTTCCAAAGGTAAGTCGCCCTTTTCCAGCTCTTTCACAATCCGTTCCAGTTCGTCGAGACTGGCTTCAAAGTTGGGCGAGGACGATGATTCGTCAGTCATCGACTCATTGTAACGGCCAGGATACGAGTCGATGTCGCGAGGCGACAAATTGCAGAAAATCTAAGAATTGTACCGATGAGCAATAGGAGAGCTATCCCGCTTATGAGACGGTCACGCCACACTACCGCTGTCCTTTTCCTATGCGCACTGAGTATGCAGGGCGCAGAGATTTCCGGAGTAGTGAAGGTCGATTCGAAACTGACGAAAAGGCCCCTTGTTTCAGCCGTTTATGATCTGCGAGGAATGGCTGCGCCGCAAACCGGTAAGGCTCCGCACGATCAGCAGGGCGTCGGGCGAGTGGCGGTCTGGCTGGAAGGGAGCGGCTTGCCAGGGACGCCGGTGACGGCCAAGATGGACCAGCGCGGCCGTCGATTCGACCCCGACATGCTGATCGTTCCAGTGGGATCGAGGGTGACGTTTCCGAATCTGGACCCCATCTTCCACAACATCTTTTCACTCTCGAAAACGCAGCCGTTCGACCTCGGATTTTACGCCGAAGGCAAGATCCGCGACGTGCAGTTTACACGAACCGGCATCGTCCAGATTTACTGTCACGTTCATCCCGAAATGTATGCAGTGGTAGTGGTGACGCCGAATGCGTGGTTCGCACGTCCCGATCGCGACGGCATGTTTGGCTGGAAAAACGTCCCGCCCGGCAAGTACCGGGTGGGGATCTGGCAGCGGTCCGCCGGGCTGATCCATAGAGCGGTGACTTTGCACGACGGTGAAGACGCTCACTTGACCCTGAGCTTGCCCGACGAAACGTCCGAGTAGCCAATGTCCCGGCTGTCTCTATCAACGCGAACCTTCATCTTCTCTGCGATTCCAGTGTGTTTAGTGCTCATCGCCTGCTTTTCGGTGATTAATACAGCGGTTCGTCAGCGCGTCCGGCAGGACATCCGGGAATCATTTCAGAACTCCGACCGGATGTTGAAGATTGCAGACACTGAGCTTTCTACCCAGAACTCCGCTCTTATGGCAAAGCTGACCGATAGCGCAGGGCTCAGGGCTTCGGTCGGGCTCTTAGCCGAGGCTGGCCGAGATTCCACTGCGATGAAGCAAGTGCATTCCACCATTGAGGCGCAGCTTTCCGAGCTGCGGAATGGGTCCGCTTACGACCTGATGGCAGTTTCCGATCCACGAGGCAGGACCGTCGCGTTGGTATCAGAGCAAGCAAGGGCAGAGTCGGGAAGCATCGGAAATATCCCCTCTGTGGAAGGCTTGGCCGATGTAGATGGCACACTCTACCAATTGCAGTCCGTGCCCATAGAAATCGGCGGAGAAACGGCAGCAACCCTGACCATCGGACGACGCTTTAACCTGGATCGGACATCGACACTCGGAGATGCCGTGCTGATGAAGGATGGACGTGTCATTCTCTCGTCTTTTCCAGCCGTCCTCGCACAATTGCTCCCGGCAAAGATAAAAGCCGAGTGTCCGAACCTGAACGCGGGCTGCGAGTTGTCGCTTCATGGTGAGTCATATCTGGTTTCGGTTTTCGAACGTGAATTTCTGGGCTCCGGCTTCCAATTGCTGGAGCTTCGTTCGCTGGACCAGCCAATGCGCGCTTTTCAACGAGCTTTTCTTCGCATCCTGCTTCAGGTGAGTGGGGTTGGCCTTGTGCTGGCGTTGATCTCTACCGCGATTACATCGCTATCGGTTGCGCGGCCGCTGTCCTTTTTGGCTCGGCAGCTGCAAAGTAGCGCGGCCTCAGGCCTATTTCCGGAACGGCTGGAATCTGGCCACGGCGTGCGGGAAGTTGATCTGGTGGCGACTGCATTCAACCGGCTGGCGCAGGCCGAGCGTCGCTCTCGCGGTCAGCTGGTATTAGCCAAACAGGCCGCCGAATCTGCAAACCGGCTCAAAAGCGAGTTTCTTACCAATGTGAGCCATGAGTTGCGGACACCCATGAATGGCGTTTTGGGCATGACGGAACTGCTTTTATCAACTCCGCTCGACACGGAACAGCGTGAGTTTGCCGCAATCGTTCTAGACTCTGCCCGGACGATGCAGTCGCTGGTAGAGGACATTCTCAATTTCTCAGAACTCGAAAGCGGTCAGTCCGTTTTGCAAACGAAGCAGTTCAATATGTGGTCGTTATTTGAAGAGGTGTTGCTGAGCACCAGGAAGGCTGCAGCTAAAAAGTCAATTCAGGTCGACGGCGACATGTCTGATGCTGTTCCGGAGTTCTGTGTCGGAGATGAGGAGCGGGTTCGCAGCGTGTTGTCGCATCTGGCCGGCAACGCAGTGAAGTTTACGGACGCCGGCGAAATTCGTCTCTCCGCCGAGTGCATCGAAAAAACCGGGTTGGACGTTCAATTGAAGCTCGGTGTTCAAGATAGCGGAATTGGTATCTCGCAGGCCCATCAACAACTGATTTTCGAACGTTTCACCCAGGTAGACGGGTCGTTGACGCGGACACATGGAGGCACGGGAATTGGTCTTTGCCTGGCTAAAGCCGCAGTCGAGCTAATGGACGGAACGATTACGGTCGAAAGTGAACCCGGGGCAGGATCGAATTTTTCGTTCATTCTCCGGTTAGGATTGCCGTCGCCAGTCGCGGCCGGAGCAGCATGATGAAGTTATTGCTGATCACTGGATTTTTAGTTCAGGCATGCGCTTTTGCTCAGGCAGCAAATTACGGAATTTCGGCCCCAATCGTGGTGAGCGGAGCGGCTGAACTCGCGCACAATACCGGCGGCGTCGACAACAGTACGCAAGGACGCGCAGGCGTTCGCGCCACCGTCGCTCCGTCGCTATTGCTGGGTGCGCATTGGTTCGCATATTCACTGGTCGACATCCGGTCTTCCGATTACCTACCGTATGAGGAGCACGGCGACGAGGCGGCAATAGACACAAGGCTGTCGCAAGCTTATATCGGTTATAAGCAAGACTTCGCACACGCTTCGCTGTTAGTGAAAGCGGGTCGGCTGGCATCTGCTTTTGGATCCTATCCGTTGCAATATAACGATGCCAAAACAGCTTTCATCAATCCACCGCTCCCTTATTATCAGCCGCTGCCCTTTCGTCCCGATCAACGAGCGTGTGATCTTGACGACCTGCTGGGCCAGGATTACGGCGGGTCAGTCGCGTTTCACTGTGGTGGTTCAAGCACGCCAGGATATGGACGTCTGCCGGTAACGCTGTACGGCATACCCGGCATCGAAACTCAGATTTCCTGGAAGCGGGTAGATTCGCGGGCCCAGATAACAAACAGCTCCCCAGCCAATCCACAGTCGCTGTTATCGGCAAGTCAGGCGATTCAGTGGACGACGGGCGGCGGATACAGTTTTCGCGGCGGTCTTCGAGCGGGATTTTCACAATTTCACGGACCGTATCTTGACAGCTCCGTTACCCCCGCGCTGCCGCCGAACAAGCGATTTCGCGACTATCGGGCTTCGGGTTTCGGGATCGATTCGCAGTGGTCGCATGCGGCCTGGGCAGCCGAAGGCGAATGGCAGTTCTTTCACTTCGACTTGCCTGGATTTATTCAGTCGCCATCGCAGCAAGCTGCTTATATACAGATTAAGCGCATTTTGTCGCCACGTTACTACGCGGCGTTTCGCTCTTCTATAGAACGGCCCGGAGGCGCCAGAGACGGATTTGGCGAGCGGATCGCGCAATTTCAGGACAGCCGGCAAACTCACGAATTTGTCTTCGGCTATTGGATAAACCATTTACAACTTCTTAAAATGGGGTTTCAATACTCAGGTTGGAACGCCTGGTCGTATGAGGACGATGTGGAACCAGCGCGCCACGAACTCGGAATCCAGCTTCAATTGGTGACGTCGTTCAACGGACTTTCGAAAAGTTATTGAGTAACTCGCCCAAAACGGCGGCGTTATCAACGCGCCCCGCGAAGAAATAGCGAATTCCTTCGTCGTCTCGGGGCGCGGATCCGCCGCCTTTGGGCTTTTAAGCCGCCTCAGGAGTATCTTGGACGAGAATGACGTCCAACGTTCGGGGACCATGCACGCCCTGCACGCGAATCATCTCGATATCCGAGGTTGCGGACGGTCCGGAGATGGTGGTGATCGGCATGCGGCTGAACTGATTCATCTCGCGAAATCCCTCCACGACGGATTCGACGACCTGCGATGCAAGCACGATGCAGAGATGATAGTCGGGTATTAAGCTGAGTGCACGCCGTCCTTCTGTGGACGAGTGCCGCAAGACAATGGTTCCTGTTTCTGCGATTGCTAGTGCACATCCTGTCAGCACGCCCTCGCTTTGATCCAAGTCGTGATAGGAGATGCCTTCGTCGACAGGAAACGAAAAGCCGGCGGGCAGCCAAGTGGGTGGAATGCCAGACGGTCGTGTGAGTGCCCGCTTATTACGCCTGGAAAGAATCTGCGCAATTGCCGCGGAAATTTCCTTGTTGCCGCAGGTGACGACTTCGCAACCGTAGTCGCGCAGCCGATCCTCAAACAGCAGCAGCTTGTTTTCCGAGGTTAGGCCGCCCTGCTGGCGATAGCGGCGCTCAATCGCGCTGTCTGGAACGTTCTGTTTCGCGGAGCCCGCAATGGCACGGCGAACTTGATCCAGAATTTCCTCTTTTGCACTCTTCATGCAGAAACTGAAGCGGCTATCGTTGCAAACGCCGTCACTTCTTCTTTGCTACCGAGAATCAACGATGTGCGCTGGTGGATGTTTACCGGTTCTATATCGAGAATACGATCGAAGCCATTTGTGGCCATACCGCCCGCTTGTTCGGCGACGAAGGCAAGTGGATTTGCCTCGTATAGGAGACGCAGTTTGCCGTCCGGATAGCTATGCGTTGGCGGATACAGGAAAACGCCGCCCTTCAGCATGGTTCGATGGAAGTCGGCGACCAGGGAACCGACATAGCGCGAGCCGTACTTGCGGCCGAGACCGCCTCCACGCAGATGAGCAATATAGCGGCGGTACGGTTCGGGGAAATCGTCCGAATAGCCTTCGTTGCAGGAATAGATGTTGCCGTGCCCCGGCATGCGAATGTTTTCGCCGCTGAGCACATAAGCGCCGATCGCCGGATCGAGGGTGAAACTGAACACTCCATGACCCGTCGTATAGACCAGGATGGTGGACGGTCCATAGACGACGTACCCCGCAGCCACTTGCCGCGTCCCGCGCTGGAGAACAAGCGTAGATCCCGTTCGCAAATGCGAGGGCGTGTGGAAGATGGAAAAAATAGTGCCCACGTTGATGTTTACGTCTATGTTGGAAGACCCGTCCAGGGGGTCGAAAACGATCGCGTATTCGCCGCGGTCGGGAGAACGGTCGAAAGTAACCGGTTCCTCATTCTCCTCCGAGACAAGAAACGCGACGCTGTCGCGCAGCCCGAGACAGTGCAGTAGAGCCTTGTTGGCGTAAACGTCCAGTTTTTGCTGCGCCTCACCTTGAACATTGATTTCGCCGGCAGCACCGAGAACGTCCGTTAGCCCCGCCCGGCGAATCTTGGCTTCCGTCATTTTGGTCGCCAGCGTCAGGCCTGATAATAGCCAGGAAAAGGTGCCGCGCGCACCGGGGAAACGCTCCTGCTGTTCAAGCAGATGCTGCTGGACGGTGGTGATCACCTCATCATTATCACGCCTTCAGTTTTGGAAGATTTATATAGGGCAAGATGCTTTAGTGGCCGGACGGCGGAGCGTCGCGGCTATGACTTGGACTTCTCTTCGCGGCTCTTCTCGTGCGGTTTCACGGTAGAACGTACGATCATTATCTTGTTTAACGCGTCAAACCAAAACGGGGCACCGAGGCAAGCAGCAAATGCGGTGATGCACCAGCCAACGAGCTTCAGCAGCCACGCTACTCCTTGTGGAATGCCCCGGTTGTTCTTCTCGAATGGTTCATTGGTCCAGCCGACAGGAATGCCGAGCGCTTTCAGTTGACCGAGGCTGGAGGTAAGTTTGCAGTTTGGATCCTCGGCATTCGCGCAGGCACTGGAACCCGATGCCGAACCGCCGTTTTTCGCATATTGTTCCGATGCCGAGACAAGCGAATCGCGAACAGATTTTTGCGTCGAGATCGCGTTGATGATTGCGATCGAATCGACGTTTACGGCCGCCGCTCCGGTCAACGCTATTGCGGCAATGATCACCTGGGTTCGACGCTTGTACCACCCCGAAACCCGATCCATCGAGTTGTTATACCAATTCTCAAGATTCCGACGTATTTTGTTCAGATCGCCGCCGGCCGCATCGATCAAAGTGATGATGCCGCGCTTTGTTTTCGCGTTCAGGATTTGACTGTTGAGCACACCCGTGCGCAGTGCCTCGATCGAGACCGCCGGACTCACTTGTCCGGCGGCAATGGAACCCGCGCCGCCGGAGATTTGTGTCTCCGTTCCGGGAACAGCAAGGTCCAGAATCGCCAGGGCGAAGTTAGCAGCAGGTATGTAAGAGGGTAGATCGGACCCCTTCTGAAACCATTTTTTTGTCGCGCGCGCTACAAATTTTCCGGCATAAAGGCAATAGATTAACGGATGGTTGTAGAGTTCTTCAATCGCGGTATCGCCGGGCTGATGGCTTAGCAGCTCCTGAATTCCACGCTCGAGGTCCGCAGCACGGTTTTTCGCAAATGCTTCGAAGAGTTCGTTCAGCACTGAGCAAATGAGGCTGAACAGCAGATAGATGAAGCACATCCCAATGGCAACATCGAGAACTTCGGAGCCGAGCATCAGATACCTTCCATTTACTTCCGCGCGAGTATATCAAAGCAGCGGTTGACCATCAAAAACGAAGCAGCGCTTACGCGAGATCGCCTCGACGTGCGGCTTTAACGATGTAGTCGGCAGCGCGGAACGCGAGCGCCTGGATGGTGGCGGTGGGTTGCTGGCGCCCGCAAGTAACCAGACTGCTGCCGTCCACGATGAAAAGGTTCGGAACGCCATGGGCGCGATTGAAACTATCGACGACGCTCGATTCGGGATCATTGCCCATGCGGCAGGTTCCCATCAGATGACGCGAGTAAGTTGTATCCATGCTTCCGGCGTCGAGCCAAATCTTCTTCACGCCCGCCGCGGCGAGAATCTCTTTCTGACGATCGATAAGAAAATGCATTGTCTTGATATCGTCCGCATGGTTCCGGAAAGTCACTCGGATCGCCGGCAGACCCCAGGCATCCTTCACTTCCTCATCGAGTGAAATGCTGTTCGTCTCGAGCGCCAGACAACTGGAGTGCGCCAGAATGCCGGTAACGCGAGTGTAGTACTCACTTAACTTCTTTTTCCACTCGGCGCCCCATGACGGCTCGTCCGCGGGCAAACCGCTCAGAGCGAATCCCGCGGGATAGTAATCCATTCGAGAATCTAACCCGCCTCCGCCATAGAAGCCGCGCTTCGGATCGGCCGCATAAAAATCGTGAACCACGCGCGTCACCACCACGCTTTTGTAGTCATTCACCGGATGGTCGCAGAGGCCAAGCACAAGCGCACCCGCATCAAACATCAAGTATTTGCCGACATTTCCGTGCGTGTTCGCGAGGCCATGCGGAAACAAATTTGATTTCGACTGCAGCAGAAGGCGCGGGGTCTCTGCGCCGTTCGCGCTGACAATCACCGCGCGAGCACGCTGGAAAACTTCCCGGTGGTTCTCATCGAAGTAGATTGCTCCGATGACGCGGCCGTCCTTTCCGACTTCAATCTTGCGTACGTAACTGTGTGGCCGGAGATCGCAATGGCCAGTCTTAACAGCCGCCGGGATCAGCGCGGCTAAGGTACTGGACTTCGCATTCATTTCGCATCCGAAACTTTCGCAGAAACCACAGTGGCTACAGGCAGCACGGCCGCGGTACGGCTGCGAAATTACCGCGACGGGCGCCGGAAATGGATGTAAACCCAGCTTCCGCGCGCCGCGTTCCAGCAGGAGGCCGGAAGACTTCACCGGCATGGGTGGGAGGGGATATGCTTTGGAGCGCGGTCCGTCAAACGGGTTCGAACCACCTAGGCCGGAAATACCAAGCTCTTCCTCGGCCTTTGTGTAATAGGGCTCCAACTCGTCATAGGTAATCGGCCAGTCCCGCAGGTCCGCGCCCGGCACCTCTCCGAACACCGAACGCTCCCGGAAATCATCGGGATGGAAGCGCCAGTAATTACTTGTGAAATGGACGGAGCCGCCGCCGACCAATCGTCCATATTCCACCGCTGGGCGAAGCGTAGCGCTGGCGTCAGGTTGCGATCGAAAGGTATTGGGTTGCAGCTTGTGGTCGTTGGTAACAGCGTGGCGAAACGCGACCGCAACCTCATCGTGCCGGAAGTCCGAAGCCTTTAGCCACGGTCCTTGCTCCAACACCACAACACGAAACCCTGCGGTCGATAATTCTTTCGCCATGACGCCGCCAGCCGCGCCCGCCCCGATCACCAGGAAGTCTGCCGGATCGGATGGTTGATAAATCACTCGCTTATTCCCGATGCGTCGTAGAAACCAAACGGCGGCTCAAAATGCATTGCAGGATCGCGACCCAGCAGCTTCCACCCGAATTGCGGATTGCCGAAATACGCGAGAACGGTGTGTGTCCTGAGCTTCTCGAAGAAAACTGTATTCTCGATCGTCTTCAATAACGCCGTCTGCTGGGCAGTCGCAAGAGTTGAAAACCTGGTGTTGGTTGGAAACATTTGGCGCGTCCGGCTTGCGATGTCAGCGAGACCTTCGCGGTAAACAGAGCGCTGGTCATGATCGTAACCTGCCAAAGCAGCTTCGATGAACTCGACGGTACCGGCTTGTTCCGCGCCTGGCGTATCAGTTTCCGGCAGGATGACGTTGGTCAAAGCCCGCAGCTCCACACGGTGGTCTGAGCTGAAGAACGATGTACCTGCTTCGCTGCTGTGTGCGCGAGAAGTCAGTAGATCGGCCCAACACGCAGACGCGAGAATCCATTCGCGGCGGCTGATTGGCATTGTTAGATTCTGACATAAGAGGAGCGCGACCGCACAACGGGGCGGCCCAGCGATAATATGCAGCGATGGCCCGCCGCTCAATTATCGTGGATACCGACCCTTCTCCCGACGACGCGGTCGCTTTCCTGGTCGCGCTGGCTTCTCCGGAAGAGCTGGAGGTACTCGCGATTACGACGGTTGCGGGGAATGTTCCGTTGGAGCTGACTTCGAAAAATGCGCTCAAGGCGTTGGAACTGACAAGCCGGACGGATACGCCAGTGTATGCCGGCGCCTCGGCTCCACTAACTCGCCGCTTGATCACCGCCGAGCATGTGCACGGAATCACTGGTTTCGACGGCTATGACTTGCCTGACCCGATAACTCCGCTGGCAGGCGGTTTTGCGCCCGAGGTGATCGTCGATCTCGTGATGACTCGCGAACCTGGCGAGGTGACGTTGTGTTGTTTGGCCCCACTCACGAATATCGCGCTGGCGCTCGCGAAAGAACCGCGCTTGCCCGGGCACCTTCGAGAGATTGTTATTATGGGCGGATCCTTTTCCGAGGGCGGTAATGTTACGCCGGCCGCGGAGTTTAACATCTATGTCGATCCGGAAGCGGCATCGCGCGTTTTGAGTTGCGGAGCGGCCATTACGATGATTCCGCTCGACTGCACGCACCAGGCACTAAACACGATGCCACGGCTCGAGAAGCTGCGGCGGGTCGGCACGCCGCTGGCCGAAGCCTTCTACCATCTTCTGAAATTTAACAAGACCTTCGATGAACAGAAGTATGGCTGGGAGGGCGGTCCTCTGCATGATCCGACGGTTGTCGCCTATCTGCTGAAGCTGGAGCTGTTCTCGGGTCGCAAGGTGCACGTCGATGTGGAGTGTGCCAGTCCCCTCACCCTGGGGATGACGGTTGTCGACTGGTGGGCGGTAAGCGGCAAAGAGCCAAACGTGCAACTGCTGCGCCAAATCGATGCGGAGGGCTATTTCGATCTGGTGATCGAACGCTTAGCTCGCTTGTAAATGTCAGTGGAGTTGTTCGAGCATCTGCAGGGCCTGGGTGTGATCGGGATGCCGCTTCAGCAACAGGTTTAATACGGCGCGTGCGTTGCTCGGTTTACCTTCGATTACGTAGACGCGGGCGAGGTTGAGATACGACTGATCAAAATCCGGGGCAATGAGGATGGATTTTTCGAAGTAGTCGATTGCTTCGGGTTCGCGGCGCATCTTCAGACAGAGGATGCCCAGATTGTTTAATGCTTCCGGATAGTTCGGCCGCATATTCAGCGCGCGCTTCAGTCGGGTATACGCATCATCCGGTTTGCCGGTCTGGGCGTAGAGCATTCCTAAGCTATAGTTTGTTTCCGGATCGTCTGGATTGATCGCTGATGCCTGCTGCAGCATCTCGCGCGCTTCGTTCCAACGTTTCTGCTGGCGATAGGCATTTCCGAGATTCTCCAGTGAAACGAAGTGATGCGGGCTGATTTTGAGAGATTCCTGAAAACAGCGGGTCGCTTCGTCTGTCTGACCTTCCCGCATCGCGAGAAGCCCGAGATTGTTCCAGGCGTTGGGGTGTGTGTCGGAATAACCGGCAGTTAAATTCAGCGCTTGTTCGAAGCTCTGGCGTGCTTCTTTCGTGCGGTTCTCGCTTAAGTAGACACTACCGATTCCATAGCAGGCCTCGGAGCTGGCCGGGTTGTCTTTAAGCGCACTCTGGAAAAACCTTCCGGCCTGTTCGAGGTATCCGCGCTGAAAAAAGACCGCCCCCAGGGCGAGGTGATTACGCGTGAATTCGTAAGTGTCGGAGACGCCAGGGAAGGGAAGCGCCTTTGCGAGGCGATCTTCCCGGGTGCGCGGAATATTGTGAATATCCCGTTCAATAGACGTCGCATCAAGCGGGCCTTGGTAGAGCTTTACGATGTAGCTATTCTCGTCGAGAAGAAAGGATGAGGGCACCGGCAGATCGCGGTGTCTGTCGAACAGATAGCGATAGGTAAGGTTGTAGATGGCAATCACCTCTTCCATCCCGGCAGCTGGCGCATCGGGATTGATCGCGAGGGCGGGAAGCAAGTGTCCCAGTGGAGGCGGAGCTTGGGTTGAGAAGTGAAGCAGAACGGGTTTGCCGCGATACTCGGCCAGCTTGTTCGAGAAATCGGGAGCCGGTAATGGCACCAAAAGCCATGTTTCGAAACGAGCGGGCGGTTCTTCATTGGGCGCTAGCGGTGCGGCACCGGCCTCACGGGCAGTTTGGAATGGTTCGGCATGAAGCTGTTCGGATCCTTCGACGATTGCAATGCGGTGGTTGGCTGGAACACCGCCAACATGCTGCGTGAGGCCGCTGGGCCAACGAATCGATACGTTCAGGGGAGCTTTCGCATCACCGAGTCCGAAAAACAGATCTTTGCTGTGCTGCGAGAGAAAGCCCGATCCGGCCTGCACTGTTTTTGTCTGGCGGCTTGATCCGGATTCGATTGAGACCACCGCGCCAATAGCATCGCGATTGCTTTTTGTGCCGCGAAGACGAATAACGATGGACGGCGGCAGCTCTTTCATGACGTTCTTGAGAACGCGCAACTGTGGCGCATTGCGATTCTTCAGGAAAATTTCCTGTCGCCCATCGTGATCGAAGTCGGCGATAGCAAAGGCTCTTGCATCTTCACTGAAATCCAGCCCTGCAACCGCAGAGACGTCCGAGAACGTTCCATCTCTGTTATTTGCAAAAAAGTTGTTTCGCTCAAACCCGCTCCACGTGTAATCGGAGCGAATTAATTCGTTGAGCGCATTCCAGCCCTGCTCGTACGCGGGCGCAGATCGGGAATCGTCGGGCGAATTGGCGACTACCTGACGCCAAAAGAAGCTGTTCAGATCCTTACGAATCGGACCGGAGATCATTCCGTTCGAGACGTAGAGATCCGGGAACCCGTCGTGATCAAAATCGAGAGCGTCGCTCGACCAGGACCAGCGGCCGATGTCCGCGGCCGCCGTTTTCGTCACATCTTCAAACGTGCCATTGTGTTGATTTCGCAAAAGGGAATTGCCCATTGCATGTTTTCGATAGAGCGCCTGAACCTGTTCCGGCGAGTTCGTTTTGAACGATTCGTGGTTGGAGATCCGTTCTCCTGCGGCGGTCCACATGTTGGCGACATACAGGTCCTCAGCTCCGTCGCCGTTGTAGTCGAACCGGCAAACGCTCATTCCTGCGCCCACATCCTCGGTACCGGCGCTGCCCGCAACATCGGTAAACGTGCCATCGCCGTTGTTGCGGTATAGATTCTTGCGTCCGAAATCATTCACGACATAGAGATCCGGCCAACCATCCTGGTTATAGTCGCTCCAACCGCAACAAAAACTAAAGCGAGTGTTGTTTTGCTGTAGTCCGGATTGAACAGTTACATCGGTAAACGTACCGTCGCCGTTGTTATGCATCAGGAAATTGGGCGGACCGTTTTCGGCAGCGAAGTACGGCACCGGATATTTGTATTGACCAGTTCCTCGATAGAAGGCGTACAGACAGAAATAAATATCCAGCCGACCGTCACGGTTGTAGTCTGCAGCCGCGGCGCCCGTGAAGGTACCCTTTGGTGTAGTTGCGAATTGAAATGCATCCGGCTTATGCCGAAATGTTCCGTTGCCTTGATTGATGAACAATAAGGGACCGTTTGCCCGGACCACTACCAGATCCTGATGGCCATCATTGTCTATATCGATGAAAAGCGCGCAGGAGGTGTTGTCCAGAATGCCGACGCCCGAGGCGGCCGTGATGTCCTCAAGTGTTCCGTCACCGCGATTGCGATACAACCGGTTGGGAAGCCCGGCGGGTTGGCAGACATACAAGTCGTCAAACCCGTTTCCATCGATATCGCCCACCGAGACACCGTTGTGGCCGTACAGATCGATGCCGCAAGCTCCGTCAATCGTGCTGCGCCAATGGTCAACTCCGCGCAGCAACTGATCGGTGTAAGAGGGGACGCTGTGGAATAGATCACCGGTGATGTCGACAAAGCAAGGTGCACTCGCGCGGCTTCTGAGTTCGCCAGTGCCGATCCAGGAATAAATGAGGTCTTCGGCTCCCCACTCGCACTCCCACCAGCCAATGCGCTGTTCCCGATGAAAACCCGGGCCGGAACCAACCAGTTCATAGCGGATGCGAGTGCGAAGACGATTGGAGATACTGTCTATTTTGGTTACTTGAAACTCGGCTGTCAGGATGTTCGAAAGGTTGCTCAGGCTCGATCGCAGCTCGGTCAGAAATGCGCCGGATTCAAGCGATGGTTGGTCTGAAAAGCTCAGTCGCTCAATTCGAAGATGAGGATCGTTCCGAACAGACGCCACGTGCGACGCTTGCAGCGACGCCCCCCGGAAATCGGGCGCACATGATGTTTGAATCGCCTGGAGACTCGGCGGCGATTGCCGCAGCGCGGAGCTCCATTTTTCAAGAACGGCAGCGATGCGGTTATGATCTTTTTCCAGGATGAAATTGTCGAACCCGGGATCGATCTTTGTGACGGGAAGGTCCGTCGGCGCGGGCGAACGATAGTGCGGGTGAAGATGAAAAGGACCGTTTTCGGCGAGTTCGAAAGGCTTTGGCAGCGCTGGTAAGAGTGGAAATGCCGCAACTCCCCGGCAGCAGCGCGCAAGAAAGTCCCGGCGGCCCCAAGCGTGTTTTGGCCGGGGCTCTGACCCTCTCAACAGGCGGCCTCGCGCGGCAGTCTCATTCGAAATATCAAGAATCTCATGGGGCGATCGGATGTCCTGTCGTCCGACCGGTGTGCAACGCCGGCACTCAGAGGCAGGTGATCCGGCAATTAGCCGGCGTACTTTCCAACTGAGCTACAGTAATGAGTTTTAATGGATTGGACAATCGTTCGCGTTGGTATTGTTACGCGCGAGGCCGCGTCCTGTTTATTGCCTGGAAGGTGGTTAGATGCTTCTCAGCTTTAGGAGATCAGTTGCTAGAGTTGTGTGGTTCGCCGCTCTGCTATGGGCGGGTACTCATATGATCGACGCGCAAAATGTCGCGATTGCAGAGGTTACGGGAACGATAACTGACGTATCGGGCGCATTAGTTCCGCATGCTCCGGTCGTAATGACTGAGACGGATAAGCAGGTGGCTCATACGACGCTTACCGACGAATCGGGCCACTACGTGTTTCCAAACCTGCCGGTGGGTGCTTACTCGCTTGAAGTAAGGATGACAGGGTTCAAGACTTACGTCCAGAACAACATCGTTCTGATTGTCGGCAACAACATTCAAATCAATGCGACGCTGGAGGTCGGTGCGCTTAGTGAAAAGGTCGAAGTGCAGGCCACGGCGGAGATGGTGGAGACGAAAGAGAACTCCGTTTCGGCCGTAGTCGATCAGCAACGAATTAACGAACTGCCGCTGAATGGGCGGCAAGCCACGCAGTTGATTCTGACGCTGGGTGGCGCGGCTTACGCCGACGCCGGCGATACGGGCAGCAAAACTTTTTACAGCGCGACCAGAATCTCGGTTGCGGGCGGGCAGGGAAACGGGACCGCCTACCTGCTGGACGGCGGCGACAATACCGATGCCATGTCTAACGTCAACATGCCATTTCCATTCCCGGATGCGTTGCAGGAGTTCAGCGTAGATACCAGCGCAGTCTCATCGCGTTTCGGCACACATCCGGGGGCGACGGTGAACGTTGTAACAAAATCCGGATCGAACGCTTTCCACGGAGATCTGTTTGAGTACATCCGCAACGGGGATTTGAATGCGCGTAATTTTTTCGCCCCCCAGCGTGACAGCTTAAAGCGAAACCAGTTCGGCGGTACCGGTGGCGGGCGGGTTATCCGGGATAAGCTGTTTTTCTTTGCCGGGTATCAGGGCACGCGCAATCGTTCCAATCCGCCCGCCAGCATCGCCCATATTCCGAACGCCGCCGCTTTGGGTGGAGATTTCAGCACGCTCACTTCCGCGGGGTGCCAATCAAGCGGAAAAGCTCAAACGCTTACGAATCCAAGCACCGGCAAACCATTTCCCCGCAACAAAATACCGGTATCGCTGCTGAATCCGGTGGCGGTGAAAATTGCCAATGATTACCTTCCCGTCAATTCGGCCGATCCCTGTGGAAAAGTAATCTATGGAATCCCCGTAACCGGCGATGAAGATCAGGTAATCGGGCGCATGGACTGGGTGCAAAGCTCGAAACATACGCTGTTTGGCCGATACTTTATTGACGATTTCCAAAATCCTCCCACATTCGACGGCAAAAATGTATTAACCACCACGGCGCCGGGAAATTTTGAGCGTGCGCAATCGGCCACGATCGGCGACACATATACGTTCGGACCGGGTACGGTGAATTCCTTTCACGTAACCTTTAATCGCTTGCGCGATAACCGGGGGCCAACAGACGTGGCGATTAATCCGACCATGCTGGGCGTCAGTATGTACAGCGCCGTCCCGAATTTCCTGTTGATGTCCGTCACCAACTACTTCAACACTTACTGCGGGACGTGCGCGCCCGGACATTTCAACGTAACTTCCTATCAGGTGGCCGATGATGTGGACCTGATTCGGGGGCGCCATGAACTGGCTTTCGGATTCAACCTGATCCGCATTCAGAACAACACGCTATCGGGCTTTGACGAAAACGGAGCATTCAGTTTCAACGGATCTCTTACCGGCAATGGGCTGGCGGATTTCCTGCTGGGGCTGCCGAACGATTTTCAGCAGACGAACGCGACCCCTGACGACCTGCGGCAGTGGGTGATGAGCTTCTATGGTCAGGACACTTTCCGCATCTCAAAGAACTTCACTTTGAATTACGGTTTGCGCTGGCAACCCACGTTTTCGGATCCGGATAAGTATGGGCGGGGCAACTCGTTCTCGCTTCCGGCATTCTTTGCCGGGACGCACAGTGCGGTGCATCCCTCGGCTCCTGCCGGACTTTTCTTTAAGAGCGACGCTGGAATCCCGGACGCAATGTGGAACGGGCGCAAGGCAAATTTTGCGCCGCGGGTCGGGCTAGTTTGGGATCCGCACGGCGACGCGCGCGACACACTTCGTGTCGGCGCAGCAATTCTGTACGATTCGACCGAAACGTGGTTCAATGAGCGCGAAACGACGAATCCACCCTACGGAAATAACATCGATGTGCCGACGCCAATCGGCGGGCTATCTAATCCGTGGCTCGGATTTCCCGGTGGTAACCCGTTCCCACAAAACGGAAATTTGTACTTCCCGACGGCGGGCGTCTACGTCAATATGCCGATCAACCCTCAACCGACATCGATGGCTCAATGGAACATCACTTACCAGCGCCAGTTCGCAGGGAACTGGCTGGCGTCGATTAGCTATCTCGGCAACAGCACATCGCACATCTGGATTACTCACGAAACGAATCCCGCTACGTATATGGGCACTGCTCCATGCGTGATCAACGGGAAAGCGTACACAGTTTGCTCTACAACCGGCAATACAAATCAGCGGCGGTTGCTTTACCAGTTGAACCCGGCCCTGGGCGCCGCGTATGCGAGTATCGATACGGCGGACGATGGCGCGGTTGCGCATTACGAAGGATTACTGCTGTCACTGCAGCACCGGTTCGGGCAGCATTTTGAACTTCTTACTAATTACACGAACTCTTACTGCATCTCCGATTACGATTTCGGCGCGGCACTGGCAACGCCAGCTAATTCTCAACCGTTTAATCGGCATGCCGATTGGGGTCCGTGTATTTCCGACACGCGGCACATCTTCAATATTTCGTTAGTCGCGCAAAGTTCGTTTGGGGGCGGCAATGCGTTTTTGCGAGCGCTGCTGAGCAATTGGCAGCTTGCGCCGTTGTTCCACGCCTCAAGCGGTCAGCCCTTAACGGTTACGACTGGCAAAGATAATTCACTTACCGGACTGAACAATGACCGGCCAGATCAGGTAATGAGTGACGTGTACTCATCGACAGAAACCTGCAAATCTGCGCCGTGCGTGCAATGGATTAGCCCGGCAGCGTTCGTTCCAAACCCGGTTGGCACGTTCGGGAATGCCGGTCGAAATTCAGTGCGCGGCCCGAAGACAGTGAACCTGGATATGGCACTCAGCCGCATCTTCAAATTCGGCGAACGTTGGAGGCTCCAGGCGCGCGGAGAGGCATTCAACATCCTGAATCACACGAATTTCGTCGGCGGCATTTCACCCGCTGGGCTTGTCTCCGCGTACTCGACCATGAATACGAACCTAAGCTCTTCGTCGTTCGGACAGGTGCAATCGGCATTCGATCCGCGCATTTTGCAATTCGCGTTAAAGCTATATTTTTGAACACGAGATGTTAAGGCAGCGCAGCCGATTTGTCAATTAAGCCAGTAGTGCTGAATCCTTTGACTAAAGGGACGATTTTGACGCGGCCGCCCCAGGAACGCACCTGGGGCGCACCAACAACCTCGTTCTCTGTATAGTCGCCGCCTTTTACGATCACGTCGGGCCGAATTGCTTCGATAATCGCTAGCGGCGTTTGTTCATCGAAGATCACGACGGCGTCTACGGCGGCCAAAGCGGCAAGGATCTGGGCACGATCGCGCTGGTGGACCAATGGCCGGCCCGGGCCCTTCAGCAACGCCACAGATTGGTCGCCGTTCAGAGCAACAATGAGACGGTCGCCTTCCTGGCGTGCGCGCTCCAGCACCGTGATGTGGCCGATGTGGAGCAGATCGAAACAGCCATTCGTAAAAACGATCTTCTGACCGGAAAGCCGCCATGCTGCAACGCGGCCAAACAAGCGATCTAACGAAAGGATCTTTTCTTCCGCGTGCACAGCAAGCTCGCCCGAAAGAGCGGAGATGAGTTCGAACTTTTGTATTGGAACCGTACCCACTTTGCCGACGACTACGCCGGCGGCGACATTCGCGAGTTGAACCGCGTCCTCGACCGGCAAGCCGCAGGCGGCGGAAAGGGCCAGCACAGAAATAACCGTATCTCCAGCGCCCGAAACATCAAACACCTGGCGTGCGGCGGCCGGGGCTACTCGATACGACGTCTCTTTCACAACGGCGATGCCTTTTTCGCTGAGGGTGACCACCAGGTAGGCGACGTCCAACTCGGGCACCATGCGTTGACCCGCGGCTAGCAGCGCTTCCGGTTCGTTGGAGGTGGCGCGCAGGGCGTTTGCCAGCTCCGGCAAGTTCGGGCAGATGGTAGTGGCGCCGCGATAACGGGAGAAGTCCGCAGACTTGGGGTCGACCAGCACCGGGATGTTTTGGCTGCGCGCCGCGCGGATAATTTGCTGACACACGCTTGGCGTGAGAACGCCCTTGGCGTAATCCGAAAGAATAACCGCACTGCTGGAGGGCAGGTGGTCTAAAACCACTTGAAGCAAACTGTCGTACGCGGCGGCCGGTGGAGCTTCGTTCTTTTCGATGTCCAGCCTAAGCATCTGTTGCTGGCCGCCAAGGATGCGCATTTTGGAAATGGTGGGAAACCCGGCAACGGAAATGATGGCAGATTCCACTCCCGCGGCGGTGAGGAGGGCCTCGACGCGCATCCGATCGGCATCTTCACCTGCAAAGCCGACGACCTTTACGGAGGCGCCAAGACCCGCGAGGTTCATGGCAACGTTCGCGGCGCCGCCGGGCTGTTCGCTGTTATGGGTAGCCCGGACGATCGGGACAGGGGCTTCCGGAGATACTCGCTCGACTCTTCCCCATACATACTTATCAAGCATGATGTCGCCGACGACGAGCAGGCGCTTGGCGGGCCAGTGCAGCTCGACTAAATCGACAACTCTGTCTAAATGTTCAATCATGAACCGGTCTGAAATTCGCTCGTCCTCAGTCTCTCACCCTCTGCACATCTGGTTTACTCGCTCGCGAATGTCTTTTGAACACCGTCTTCAAGCGACGTGAAGGGTAGCTCGTAACCCAAGCCGCGGAGGTTCGTCAGATCGGCCTCGGTGAAGTGTTGATACCGGCCTTCCAAATCTTTGGGGAACGGAATGTATTCGATCGGCACCTCTCCGTGCACGGACATTAGGGCGCGGGCAACGTCGTTGAAGCTGCGGCTTTGTCCCGCTCCTGCGTTTGCAATTCCATGCATGATGTCAGGCCTCTGCGCGAAGAAAATATTCATTCTTGCCAGATCGCGCACATAGACAAAATCGCGCCGTTGTTCGCCGGGCCCGTAGCCGCCGGATCCCTCGAAGAGACGAATGCGTCCGGTTTCTTCCATTTGCTTCGCGAAATGATAGATCGTCGATGCCATTCGCCCTTTGTGCTGCTCGCGCGGACCGTAGACGTTGAAATAGCGCAGGCCGACAACCGTTATCGGCAGCGCATTTTGAGCGATGAGATGACGAACGTAGTTGTCGAACGCAAGCTTGGAAAAACCGTAAACGTTTAGCGGTTTTTCGTTTTGCCACAAAGGCGCAAAGTGGCCGGGACCGCTCAGTCCATAAACAGCGGCAGTGGATGCGTAGATGAACGGAGCACCGGCGTGTACGGCATACCGGAGAACGTCCTTCGAATACTCGCAATTGTTGTCCATCATGTACGCGCCATCGTCTTCGAGGGTATTGGAACAAGCGCCCTGATGGAAGATTGCCTTCACCGTTGGCAACCCGATGGAGTTCTCAACAATTGCTTTGCGAAATTGGCGTTTGTCGAGATAGTCGACAAAGCGCGCCCCGTGAAGATTCGGCAGCTTGGCTGGATTCTGCAAATTGTCGATAAGAAGAATGTCTGTGATGCCGGTTCGATTCAATTCATGGACGAGATTGCTGCCGATGAAACCGGCAGCGCCGGTAACGATGTACATGGAGACGAGTAACCGAACGCGTCGTCCGGTACCGACTAGTTTAGTCGTTCGGTGATGACAACCGGCTCAGTGAGCTCGAAATCCAGCTTCGTTTCTTCTTCAACAACGGCGGGTTTCGGCCTTGTTAACAGTACAGCACCGGCACCTGCCGCGCCGCCCAGGCCTGCACCGATCGCTGCGCCTTTGCCTCCGCTTGAAACTCCGCCAATCACGGCTCCAAGCGCCGCGCCGCCGCCGATCTTTGCCAAATCGGTATCGGTACTTCGGGGACCTTGCTCGCGGTAGGACGAGGTTACGACCTTTACCTGCTGACCGTCTGTGGTGTTGATTTCGGTCAATGTCAGGCTTAATGCCGCGACCCCGCCGCCATGACCTTTTTGCGAACCGACCACCCGGCCGCGTACACGTGACCCTTTCTCCGCGATAAGCGCGTTATCGAGAACGATCGGGGATTCCAGAATCCCCAAGAAGGCGTCGCCGCCGGCGGCCCGATCCGTGGAAATTTCCTGACTCACCCGGACAACCAGCTTCGTGCCGGGTTGGATAGTGACGATGCGCGGTTGATGTGGCGGTTGGGAGGGCGCAGGGGCTGTCTGTGGTTTCGGACCGGCAGTCGTTTGCGGCTGGTCAGCCGCTGGTTGCGGCGTGACCATGGTTCGTGAGTCGGGCTGGGGAGCTGCCGCCTGTGGAGTCGCAGCAGCTGCCGGAACCGGATCATCAGGCGGCGGCGCGGGCAGATATTCTGGTTGGGGCGGCGTATTCTTTGCGATGACCGTAGGCGTCCGGGCAGTTTTCGGCTGTTTTTGCGGTTGCGGGCTAACCTTCATTCTCGTGGGAGCAGCCGGCATTAGTGGGGGAGCAGTGGGCTTAACGACTGGTGCCGGCGAGGCCTGGTCGGGCGCAGTTTGCTCCTGAGCGGCGTCCGAATTTGAAGCGGCTTGCTCCACATTTGAAGCGGCTGGCGCCGGGGCCGGAGATGGTTCTTCTGAAACCGCCTGCGCATCTCCCGCATCCGGCAATTTTTCGGGCGTTAGCTGGGCGGATGCCGGCGTGGTGGTGAAATGCGCCACCGCAACGGTCGATGCCGTTCGGTTCGACATTTTCACATACAAGGCAGCGCCGCCGAGCGCAAGCGCCAGTCCGGCGGTAAACGCCGCCAGGATCTTGCCGTATGCGGAGTTCATTGGTATCGCCCCGATATATCCATGGCAAATCCCCTGTACATTGAACGTACCAGCCTTTTCGCGAGTTTCGCAGACCGACAGTTAAAATAAGAACATCTGTTATCCCGAAATGGCGTCCCCCTACCTGTTTGATTTTCCTGTCGCTTATCGTGTTGATCAAATTAAGATTCAACCTGCGACGGTGCTGGCGCCGATGGCGGGAGTGACCGATACGGTATTTCGCCGGCTCATCCGCAACCAGGGCGGCTGCGGTTTGCTGATGACGGAATTCACGAGTTCGCACGGCGTAGTCAGCACGCGCAAGGCGAAGAAGCCGAACCGCAATTTTCGCTACCTCTACTTTGAGCCCGAGGAACATCCCATCAGCTGCCAGTTGTTCGGATCCGACCCTGAGGTGATGGCTGAAGCAGCCAAAGTGTGCGAGGAGCGCGGCTTCGACATTGTCGATATCAACTTCGGCTGCCCGGTAAATAAGGTCGTGAAGTGCAATGGCGGTTCCGGTCTGCTGCGCGATCTGCCGCTGGTCGAGCGCATTCTACGGCAGGTTCGCGCAGCCGTTTCCATTCCCGTCACGTGTAAATTCCGCACCGGATGGAGCGACCGCGAGCTGGTTCATGTCCAAATGGCACGGATCGCCGAAGACTGTGGTTTAACCGCTGTGGCCCTCCATGGACGAACTCGCGAACAGGGTTACAGCGGACGTGCGGACTGGACCCGCATTGCCGAACTCAAAGCGTCCGTGAAAATTCCGGTGATCGGAAACGGCGATATCACCAAGCCTGAAGATGCGCTGGCGATGGTTCGGGAAACTGGATGCGATGCCGTGATGATCGGCCGCGCGGCTTCTTACAATCCCTGGATCTTCCAGCAGATTGAAAGCTATGCTCGCACCGGGACCTATGCGACGCCGCCCGATAGCGAGCGCTACCGCATGATGAAGACATACTACGGGATGCTGCAGGAGCATGGCGAGTCTGACGCTGTGGGCAAGATGAAGCAATTTGCCACTTACTTCACGCATGGCGTCCGCAATGGCTCGCGCCTGCGCACGGAGATTTATCGCACTCACGACGTTGAGGCCATTCTCGAGACGGTGGACCGCTTCTTTGATGAGCAGCCGCCGGACAGTGTAGAACTGGAGACGGTCGCAGTCGCTTGAAGCACGTGTTATTGATCACCGACGGAGCCTGCAAAGGAAATCCGGGGAAGGGCGGCTGGGCGTGCATTTTGCGTTTTGGCGAACATAAGCGGGAACTATATGGCTCGAGCCCGCGCACGACAAACAATCGCATGGAGCTGGCAGCCGCGATCGAAGGATTTCAGCGTCTGAAAGAGCCATGTTCGGTCGAAATCATCACCGACTCGGAGTACGTCAAGAACGGCATCAGCAAATGGATTCAGAGCTGGAAAAAAAATGGCTGGAAAAAAGCGGACAAACAACCGGTGACGAATCAGGACCTATGGATGCTGCTGGACGATCTGGCGAGCAAACATAAGACACATTGGAGCTGGACGAAGGGCCACGCCTCGCACGAGGATAATAATCGATGTGATGAACTAGCGAGCCGGGCGGCGGACGAGCAAATTTATGCCGATCCCAGCTCCCGGACGCACCGCTACGATCTGAATCCCTGACATGCCGGAGACACCAGCGCCTGAGCGAATATGCCTGTTTGGCGGAACTTTCGATCCGGTCCACATCGGCCATTTGAAAGTCGCTAACGAAGCCTTGCGAGCGTGCAATTTGGACCGTGTTCTTTTTGTGCCAGCCGCCCATCCGCCTCACAAACACCAGTCGGCGATCACGCCGTTTGAGGACCGCTACCGAATGGTGGAAATTGCCTGTAAACCGTATCCGAGTTTTGTGCCTTCGCGGCTGGAAGCAGGCGATGAACCAAATTTCACGATCGACACTCTGACGCGGTTTTCCGCCGAGCTACTCCCGGGAGATACTTTGTTCTTTCTGATTGGGGCCGATGCGTTCGCGGAATTGGCTTCCTGGAAAGAGTGGCAGAGGGTCATCGTACAGGCGCAGTTTATTGTCGTCTCCCGTCCCGGCATCGACTATCCAATACCGCCAGGAGCGCGCGTAATCAGACTGGATGATGTAGAAATCCCGATTTCGAGCTCAAGTATTCGCGAGCGATTGATCGCAGGCGAAACGGTGGCCGAGGTGCCAGCGGAAGTCCGTGAGTATATTGAACAGCACGGACTCTACGGCTGGAAAAAAAATGATAGTTAAAAGCGAGCCAGCTATTGCTTGGCGGGGACGCAATACTGATCGAAGGCTGCAGTTAAAAGGCGCGCAATTTCAGGCGCTTGCCGGCTCTCGATCTGGTGGCGGTGCAGCATATAAACCGGCTTTCCGTCCCGGAACAACGCCATTGACGGCGACGACGGGGGATAGTCCGCCAGCAACCCACGCACGTGGGTGACCGCTTCCAAATCGGCTCCGGCAAATACGGTGGCGGTGGTATCCGGCCGATTGGCATGCGCAAGCGCCATGCCGACTGCGGGACGGGCCTTGCCGGCTGCACAACCGCAGACGGAGTTGATCACCAGCAGTACCGTTCCGGAATTCGAAGCAAGAGCGTTGTCCACTGCTTCCGGCGTCCGCAATTCCTGCACGCCGTACTGCGTCAAATCGGCGCGCATCGGCGCAATGAGTGGTTCGGGATATCGCATAGTTGTTACCTCTCCAGGATATTGCAGGTCTGTTTCGTCGGCGACGAGTTAGGTTACGAGCCAGTGCGGGATTGTTGTACCTTCGGGGACGCCAAATACCCTACGATGGTGTCTTTGGTCACGCTATTCACAACGATTTCGTCCGGTTGGCGCGCTTGCGAGGTGTAAAACTGGATCGGCTCGTTGATGGTGCGGTCTTTCTTTTCGACGGTCTTGTCGTCCACCGTAATATTCAACGTAAACCGGTTGTGCTTCGTGTCGGTCTTCTTCAACAGAACCATCACGTTCCCAACCCTCGACGGCTCTTTCGTTTTGTGAATTGTGAACTCGGCATAATTCCGCTCTCCCAATTCGCGCAGTGCCTTTAATTCGGAAGAATTGGTCGCAATCAGGCTGGAGTGGCTGTCGAGCTCTCCAGTTGCCCGCTTCAAGTTTGCAATTGTTTCCTCAAGTTGGCTTTTTGTCGTCTGCACATCGGTCTTCACGCTGCCAATGTCGGTATTCAGCTTTGTGGTGGCCGCGTCGCTGCTCTGCTTCACGGAATCGATGGCCTGCTGCTGGGCTGCTTGTCCTTCCGCTACTTTGGATTGCAGCGCGTCGACTTTCCTCTGCGCGTCTACCTTCGCTTGTCCAACCGCGCGAGCGGCTTCCTGGCGCTGTGACGCCAGCTGGGATTCTAAAGTATCCAGACTGCGCCGTGACCGCTGTACCGCTTCTGAAGAATCAACGCGCAATTTGTCGACCGAGGCGTATACCTCGTCGCGCAATTTTGCCATATCGGTACGGGAGTCGGTCCGGAGACGATCTACCTGCACCATCAAGTAAATGTTCGTAGCTGCTAACAGAACAAGAATTCCAATTAGAAGCGGTGTTTTCCAATTTGGACTGCTAGGGGGCGGAATGATGTAAGTGGGTTGTTGTGGAGCGCTGCTCATAGGAATTCCCTCAAATTTTGATCCAAATACTCGTATCTAGGTATTTCTGCTAATGGATGAATGGACGTATTGTAACGCTTCCATGTTTCAATCTCCGCTGCTAATGCGGCGTCTACATTCCACGAACTCCGGAACTTCCTGCCTGAGGTACCCAGGTTCGAAACACAGCCGGCAGCGCGCTTCGTATGCCTCCGCCGCGCCGACCAGGATGGTAGCGTCCGATGGCACCAGACGCTGCGTGCGGTTTGCAGGATTGCCGCAGCGAGCGCAAATGGCCGATGTCTTCGTAATCAATTCCGCCAACGCAAGCAAATCGGGCATGGGCGGAAACGGACGGCCCAGGAAATCGGTGTCCAGACCTGCAACCAAAACTTGCCTGCCGCTGTCGGCCAGCTGCGTGACTACAGTGACCAAGTCCTGGCCAAAAAAGTTGCTTTCGTCGATCCCGACCACCTGCGTTCGCTCATTGACCCGCTTTAAGATGTCTCCCGCTAAATGCACAGGTTCGCAGAGCATACGCGTATTGGCATGTGTGACGATTTCGCCAGCGGCGTAGCGGTTGTCTATTGCCGACTTAAAGACTTGAAGGCGTTTTGGCGGAATCACTGCCCGGCGAAGCCGACGAATTAGTTCTTCACTTTTGCCGGAAAACATTGGGCCGCATATGGCTTCAATCCAGCCGCAATGATCGTGCATAAACAGATTAGAAGTAACTCTCTCTTGTACCATCCCGCCTAACTGCGCTGCGCGATTTCGACATTCGCTATTCTTCTCGCGTGCCATGTTTTTCAAAACGCGTGATTAAGCCCGAACTGCTCGATCACTGTGAACCGGCACTGGCGCGCCCTAACCTGGCAGACCTGGTCCGCATAAATCAGCGCTTTGGTGGCCACGCGGCCATTCGCTACATGATGAAGCAGGTCGCCAGGCCCATCGATACGTTCTCTGTGTTAGATGTCGGAGCAGCGTCGGGGGATACAGCCAAGGTCATTCTGGACAACTACCCGAATGCGACTGTTACGAGTCTGGATCGGAATGCCACGAATCTGGCAGCCGCGCCGCATCCCAAGTTGCTAGCCGATGCTTTTGCCTTGCCGTTCTCCTCAAACAGCTTCGATTTTGTGTTGTGCTCCCTTTTTTTACATCATTTCACCAATGAAGAGGTAAAGGCCTTATTACGCGGATTTTTTCTGGTAGCCAGGCGCGCCTTGCTCGTTGCCGATCTGGAGCGACGATGGCTACCCTACGCCTTCATGAAGATGGCGAAGCCGATTTTTCAGTGGAATCATGTGACGGTACATGACGGGCTGCGTTCTATCCGCGCCAGCTTTCGCGTCGGCGAGTTATCCGCGCTCGCCCAGGAAGCTGGCCTGCCGGAAATACGGGTTAAGGTGCATCGTCCTGCCTTTCGCATCACGCTTATCGCCAGCAAAAAGGAGCCTACCGGCGATTCCTAAGCGATACACTACCCGCCAGGACAAATTATGTTCACTTCTACCGCCGACCTGATTCTGCCCAGCACCGTGACAGGCTCATTTCCACGTCCGCGCTGGTTCGACGTCAGCATGTGGGGCCGCCCCCTGGATACGTGCATGCTGGATATCCGCTTCCGGGAAAAGTTTCAGGACGCCCTTGCAGTTGTTATCAGTGACCAGGAGCGAGCCGGGCTCGACATCCTGACGCACGGAGATTTTCATCTCGATGAGGATCTGGCCGGCCGGAGTTGGCATCATTACCCGCTGCAGCGCTGGGCTGGTTTCGAGGGTGATTACTTGCAGCCTGAGGAGACCACGGCGCCGTGGCTCCATTACCCGCCCGGAACATTGCTGAACGAGATCTACACCGGCTGGCGCTGGCCGCACGTGGTAGACAAAATCGAGCATCGTCCACTGGACTATCCGAAGCTGTGGCGGTTGGCCCAATCTCAGACCGGCAAGCCTGTTAAATTCGGCACCTGCTGCTCACAGGTGATGGCGTTATTTCTGGATATTCACACCCCGAAGTACACTGACAAGCGGCAGGTGATTTGGGATATGGCGGAAGCCATGAATAAGGAGTTGCTGGCGCTCCGCGACGCCGGCTGCCGCACTATCCAGATCGAAGAACCAACCTTCCATTTCATGGCCAATACCTATGGCAAAGACCATGAGGAGGTGAAGTTTATGATTGACGCCTTCAACCGCGAAGTCCAGGGTCTCGACGATGTCGAACTCTGGATCCACACTTGTTGGGGCAACCCCAATATGCAGCGGGTGATGGAAAACACGAGTTATGCCAACTCGATCGAAATTTACTTGGAACGCTGCCGCGGAGATGTCTGGACGCTCGAGATGAAAGATCGGAATCAGCAGGACCTGGAGCTTTTCGAACCATTCAAAAACGATCTGAAGAAGAAAATCTGCGTCGGCGCCGTGAGTCACCGTAATCTACAGGCCGACCGCCCAGAAGACGTTGCCGGCGAAATCCGCAAAGCACTTAAATACATTCCACCCGATCGCTTAGTTGTTTCGAGTGACTGCGGCTTCGGCCGCCAGGGCTGCAATCGTGAGATCGCGTTTTACAAAGCAAGCTCCATCGCCCAGGGTTGCAATATTGTCCGCCGCGAGCTGGGTTATCCAACCAGATATGTGCCGGCGGCCGACCCAGCACTCCAGATCGACGTTATCCCGGGCCGCAAACAGTTCCAGTAAGCGACACTTGTAAGGGTCGCGGGAGTTATGGGTTCAGCGTCAAAGTTGCTTTGCCAGCCGCTCCCGTGTAAATCAGCTCCATTGAGTGAATGCTTTGGGTCTTTCCGCGGTATTGAAAGAAAATAAGACCAGCTTGTGGCAGTGGGCGCTCGCCTTCCGGTAACCCCACTTGCTGTAGATACAGAGCCATGGCGCGCCGCAACTCGAAAGGCATTTTGGGGGGCGGAGGCGGTCCGGAATCGCCCCCGCCGCCCGTGTTGATGCCGGTTTTGGACTTTGGTTCCGCGGGCACTGGTGGCACCCAGGAAGGATCTTTCAACGTTGCCTGAACCATGCCGTATGGCTGGCTGGTCAACGGATTCTTTTTACCGTTGATCCGCAGAGAGAAATCATCGACGGACAACTTCAGGCGCGCTCCCGGTGGCCCAAAGAATCCCGTTTCCACCACGACGTAGTCTTCGGTATTCAGCGGACCTTCCACCCGGGGAACCGAGTGGCCCATAAACTCGGCCGCAATCGTGACGGTTCCGGCAACTGCCTGCGAAGCGTAATCCCCCGGCGTCGCTCTTGGCGGCATTCCTTTCGATTCCATCGCGGGCGGCGGCGTCTTGGCGGCTGCGTTCGGCTCTTGTGCGCGAATAGCCGCTCCGGCATCGATATAGAGCAGCGCGAGGAGTAAAGCCGAGACGCATAGAGCCGGTTTTAAACCAACAGGCATCATCGCAGACAAACATCGCATTTCAGCTCACAAAGTAACATAGGCCCGCTCTCATGCTGTGTAAACGACAACGGTTAAGCAGGGACGGGAAGCGGCATTCCGGCGCCGAACGCCTTTCGTACTCCGGATCTAACTGACTTTACCCGGTCAGGGCGCTCGCAAAATAATGCATACTGCCCGCCCAAAGGAATGTTCGCGAGAAGCGACTCCAGGGCTGGGATGTACGTATACATTCTTTCGGGCAAATACAAAAAGAAACGGAAGACTGGTTTACGAAGTCCCGCCGACCACACCAAAGTAGTCATATCCCAATGAGAGGCAGGTGCGGCAGCGGCGCCCACACGCGTTCGCGACAGAATTCGGCGAGTGATCGGATTGAGCGGATTGTGTTCTATGAAACACGCTGTTCCCCCGGGACGCAGCACGCGAAAGATCTCCGCGCTTAGAACTTGCCGCATGTCGATTGGAAGTTGACGGTAAATACAGACGGCCGTCACGAGATCAAACGAGGAGTCGGGGAATGGCAGCTTAGAAGGCTGAGTCTGGAGTACAACTTCGGTTTCTCCGCAAATCGGGTTCACTGAAGAATCACATCCGATAGCGCGCCGGAAAAAAGAACTTCCCAAGCAGAGCAATTCGCCGTCGCCGCATCCTACGTCGAGCCAGTCGGATGTTCCGGCGCAAAATCCACGCCGTTTCAGCTCGGTTTCAAGCAGTCCCCATGTTCGCCAGTGACAGAACACAGCATTCGATGCAAACAAATTTTGTGAGCCTTCGCCGGCGCCTTGGCGCAGTTTTGCGACTGCTGCGCGCTTTGTATTTTGCTCCAAAGAAGCCTCGAAAGAGGTTGTGGCGAAACGGGCGCCGTACTCTCTTCCGAAAGCGACAAGGCTGCTACAGTTAAAGTTCAAAAACATGGAAATAGTCAAAGTAATCGGCAGAGAAATACTGGATTCGCGCGGCAATCCGACAGTGGAGGCGGATGTTCATCTCGCTGACGGAACAGTCGGGCGCGCCGCCGTTCCCTCCGGCGCGTCCACGGGCGAACACGAAGCAGTTGAACTGCGCGATGAGGAGAAGTCTCGCTTTCTCGGCAAAGGCACTCGCAAAGCAGCCGAGAACATCAGTTGCATAATCTCTCCGGCTCTGTCCAACCTCGATGTTGCCGATCAAACGCTAATCGACCACACGATGCTGAAACTCGACGGGACACCGAACAAAGCAAAGCTCGGTGCGAACGCGATTCTCGCGGTTTCCATGGCAGCTGCCCGCGCCTCTGCCGAATCGGAAATGACGCCGCTCTACCGCTACATCGGCGGGGTCAACGCACGTGTCCTGCCGGTCCCGATGATGAACGTCATCAATGGAGGAGCCCACGCGGACAGTTCGGTCGATGTTCAGGAGTTCATGCTCGCTCCGGTCGGGGCAACGCGGTTTTCGGAAGCGCTCCGGATGGGCACCGAAACTTTCCACAACTTGAAAACTGTTCTGAAAAAGCGTGGTTACTCGACCGCAGTCGGCGACGAAGGCGGCTTTGCGCCAAGCCTTAAATCGAATGATGAAGCGCTTGAAGTTCTAATGGAGGCGATCGAGCGGGCCGGCTACAAACCGGGTGAGCAGATTGCCATTGCGCTCGACCCGGCCAGCAGCGAATTTTTCGATAAGGGCAAAAAGAAATACGTATTCAAGAAGTCCGACAAGAGCGAAAAAACAGCGGAGCAGATGGTGGAGTTCTGGTCGAACTGGGTGCGCCAATTTCCGATCATCTCCATTGAAGACGGTTTGGCGGAGGATGATTGGGAAGGTTGGAAGCTGTTGACCGATGCCATCGGCAAGAAAGTGCAGTTGGTTGGCGATGATCTATTTGTCACCAATTCGGAGCGCTTGCAGCAGGGCATTGATCGCGGTGTCGGAAACTCCATTCTGGTGAAAGTGAATCAGATTGGATCTCTCACCGAGACGCTGGACGCCATGCGTCTGGCTGCGAGCGCCAACTACACGGCAATGGTGTCGCACCGTTCCGGCGAAACAGAAGATTCCTTTATTGCGGACCTCGCCGTCGCCACGAATGCCGGTCAGATCAAGACCGGTTCGGCCAGCCGTACCGATCGCATCGCGAAATATAATCAGCTGCTCCGTATCGAGGAAGAGCTCGGCGCGGGAGCCATCTATCTGGGTAAGAAAGCATTTCGCCAAAGCGCCGCGTAACAATGGGTATCAAAAAACCTCTGGTCCTCACCATCCTCGATGGATGGGGGTTCTCTGCGTCTTTGGAAGGAAACGCCATCGCAGCGGCGCGCAAGCCGACCTACGATCACCTTCTTGCGACGTATCCCAACACGCTGGTCGAAACGTCCGGTCCTTTCGTCGGCCTTCCGGAAGGACAGATGGGCAATAGTGAAGTGGGCCATATGAATATGGGCGCTGGCCGCATCATTTATATGGACGTAACGCGCATCGATCTAATGATCAGCTCGGGCGAGTTCTTCCAAAATCCCGTCATAAAAAATGCGATTGCGAAAGCCGAGGGTCATCGGTTGCACCTGCTGGGCCTCTGCAGCGATGGCGGGGTCCATGCGCAATTGACGCATCTGTATGCGCTGCTGGAGATGGCCAAAGAGCACGGCTTGACCGAAGTCTTCGTCCACTGCTTTATGGATGGCCGAGATACGCCGCCCGAGAGCGGGATCGAGTACATTCAGCAGCTGGAACGCAAGCTTTCTGAACTCGGGATCGGCCAGATTGCCTCCGTATCCGGCCGTTTTTACGCGATGGATCGCGACAAACGCTGGGAACGGATTGAGCGGGCGTTCGGCGCTATGGTCCTTGGCAGCGGAACCCGCTTCCAATCCGCCGTTGAAGCCGTTCGCAGTTCTTACACTCAGGGCGTAACGGATGAATTTATAGAGCCGGTAAGCATTGTTAACAGTGCCAACGAGCCAATCGGGCTAGTCCGCGACAATGACAGCCTGATCATGTACAACTACCGTGCGGACCGCGCGCGAGAGATCACGATGGCTTTTACCGACTTGAAGTTGGAGCGGCCGTCCCGATCGTTAGTTCCGGAAAACCTGACCTATACGATGATGACGCAGTACGACCGCTCGTTTGGCCTCCCGTTCGTACTGCCGCCGGAGCATCCGGACAACATTCTCGCAGAGGTAATGGAGCATGCAAGCTGGAAGAACCTCCGTGTTGCCGAGACGGAGAAATACGCCCACGTCACATACTTCTTCAATGGCGGCAATGAGAAGCCGTATTCGGGAGAAGAGCGGGAGCTGGTAGCGTCCGCCAAAGTGGCGACGTACGACATGCTGCCCGGAATGAGCGCCGCCGGGATCACGGATAAGGTGGTCCACGCAATTGGGCAGGGTGACTTCGAACTCATCGTGATGAACTTCGCGAATGCCGATATGGTGGGGCACTCCGGCAAAATGGAGCCGACCGTTCGCGCTTGCGAAACGGTAGACGCCGGCTTAAGCGAAATATACAAAGCCCTGAAACGCTCTGGTGGTTCGTGGATCATTACAGCGGATCACGGCAATGCCGAAAGGATGATTGACCCGCTGACCAAAGGTCCGCATACTTATCACACGACCAATCCGGTACCGCTGATTTATATGGGCAACGACGATGTCGAGCTCCGCCACACCGGTGCGCTACAAGACATCGCTCCAACCGTACTCGGGATTATGGGCCTGGAGCAGCCGGCGCAGATGCTTGGGGCGGACTTACGGATCGTGCGGAAGTCTTAGCGGTCCTCAAATAACGCTCGATGCTGTGGGATTCCCGGCCCCATCGGCGCAGGATTAATTCGATCTCAACGCTGTCGCTCGCGCTGTCAACGGATGCTGTTCCGGAAGCTTTTTCATCCGGAGCCAGCTCTCGCGCCACGCTATTGTTCACGCGAATCTTGGCTTCGGTTGCGGCGCGGCCGATTTCGGCAGGCCAAGAAACCACCAGCGAATTGCCATGCGCGGTGATGTTCAAAGGAACTTCGATGGGAACCGCGGATATGTAAAGTCCATAAGCCGCCAGGCAGGCAAATGCCGCGGCGGCGCCGGCCATGAGCCACAGTGCGCCATTGGGCCGTGTCCGTTCTTCAACAATTAACGAACGCGGCTGTGCCGGAGGAGGAAGCGGCGGTGCAACGACGGCTGGTTCTTCGGCTTGTGGCAGTGGCGCGGGCTCTACATGCTGAACGGCCGCATCGTGAATGGGTGGCGCAGGCGGCGCTTCCTGTATTACTCTCGTCTGCCCGATCGGTTTCAGTGTGGGAGCCGCGGAGGGGGTTTTTCGGCTGACTAATGGCAGCGCGAAGGATCTGCCGGTTCCATCGCGTTCGCTGGTTCCGATGAAAAGTGCGAAGTGAGTTTCCTTGAACTTTTCGGGTTTCAACAGAACGGTGATGGGCGGGGCCGGGAACAAAGTCGCGGCAAGAATGGCTTCTTGTTCCGTCATGGTTAAGTGGCTGCGGGAGTGCGAAATAAACCACCCGACCACTCGCTGTCCCGCGCCGGGATTGTCTATCTGACTCCGCAACTTGTGAATATCTTCATCGGAAAGCAGGAATCCCGGTCCGAAGGCATGAGAGCACTCGATTGGCAAAAACGCATCGATTCTCATCCCAACCGGACCCGACTCGCCACAAAGCAATCCGCCGTTTTCGATGCCGCCGTGCGGAATACGCCGGAATCCCTCATTCACCACAAAATCGATGTCGTGGAAGACCGGCAGCGAATAGTCAACCCGGAAGCCTGTTGTAGGTTCCGTCCAACTTGCGTAGGGCCCGAATTCGTCGGGAGCGTTCATGTGACTCGTGGATAAAGAAGCCGGGGCTTGGCGAAAGAAACAGTGCCGTTATCGTCCGACTGGCCGGCGTCGGCCTGCATGGCATAGAAGTAAGTAACGACGCCCATTCCGGCGATCAGCAGAACAATTGCCGTCAGCCAGCGAGCGGAACTGAGCGTCCAAAGTGATTCATTCGTCACAATTGCCGCGGTGTAAGCAACTACCGCCCCCGCGAGAAGCACGCTAAAGCCCAGCTTCCACGCCCAATGCATGAGATCGAGCGCGGCTTGCCCCCCGATCTCCGACCATGCTGTGAAGATCGCGATCAGACCAAGCAGAAACTCGAACACATATACCAGCCGTAAAAGCTTTGAATTCATCCCCGGAAGCCTTCTCATTCTACGATGGGAGTAGCAGACCCAAATCATGAAAGTTACTGTTGAAGGCATCGAACTCCACCTGGCCCATCCGGACGAATTGAATGTCTCCTGGGTTGGACAGGAAGAGGCGATCCGCCAATTGATGGCCGCCTGGATGGTCATTGATGAACGCGACGTTCCTATGAACCCGCGCCTTCTCGGGAAACCGGGAGTGGGCAAGACAACGATGGCCTATGCTGCTGCCAAGAGGCTGGGACGTGACGTCTACATCCTGCAGGCGACCGTAGACACGAGGCCAGAAGATCTTTTGATTACACCGGTCATCGCGAACGGATCCGATTTGAAGTATGTGGCTTCGCCGCTGGTCACCGCGATGCTGCGAGGCGGCGTCGCGATCCTGGATGAAGGCAATCGCATGAGCGAGAAAAGCTGGGCTAGTCTGGCGCCGCTTCTCGACAATCGCCGTTACGTCGAATCCATTATCGCCGGAGTCAAAATCAAAGCGCATGCCAATTTCCGGGTGGTGGCAACGATGAACGAGGATTCATCCACCTTCGATCTCCCGGAATATATTCATTCCCGGTTGCAGCCGCAGATCCTGATCGATTTTCCTGAGCGTGAGGAAGAGCTGGCCATCTTGAGAGAGAATCTGCCGTTTTCACCGGACGAAGTCCTCCAATATGTGACCGATTTCCTGCAGCAGTCGCATGCCGCGGATGAAAGCTACACGGTGCGTGACGGCATCAATATTGCGCGATACGCGTTGAAGCTGCGCCTGGAAAGCGGGCATCCGGCGCGCGCCTTACTGAATGCTTCTGTTCGGGCCATCCTGGGTGAAGAAGCGTTACGCTATGCGGCCGTTCCGCGCTAATCGAAACGATGACCAACGAACGGAGTGACGCCGGCACTTTACGGCGCGGCAATATTACTTACCTGCCAGTGGTTCCCGGGCGAGTTGAATTCGCCGGGCTTGTCCGTCGTTATATCTCAGATCATCAGCCCGGCGTGATTGCCATTGAGTTACCCTCGTCTCTCGAAGACGAATACCGGCAGGCCATCGACCGTATGCCGCAAATGTCGGTCATCGTCATTCCCGACACACGCCATGAAGAAGAGGACCGAGCGACTTACATTCCGATCGAACCGGGCGATCCGTTTACCGAAGCCGCGCGTCTTGCGCGTGAACTCGAATGCGAGCTGATCTTCCTTGAACCACCTTCCGTCAATAAACCGCACGTCCGCGACAATTATCCGGAACCGTACTCGGTCAACATCATTGGAATGGAACGTTACGTGGAGGCGTATCGCGTATATCCGCAGTCGCGCACGCCCGCAATCGAACAGCATGCCCGCGCGATGGCATGGAAGTTGCAGGGCGCGAACCCGGCGGAGGCGGTGCTTGCGGTAGTCTCGCTGAACATGTTGGATCCGTTGCTGGATGCAATGGAGATGCCGCAAGAAGAACCCGAACTGCCGCGTGTTCACCTTTTCGGAAACGCCGAGCTATTCAATTTGCATCCGGATTGTCTGGCAGAGGTAACGAGCGAGCCGCCGTACTATCAGGAGCTGTTTGAAGCGGCTCGCGGGCAGGGAAGCGACGTCGAAATAGACCGCCCTCGCTGGCAGCTTGCGCTTCTGCGGGATGCAGAACGCGAATACACCATCAACACCGGCGATGCAATTGCGTCGTGGCAGCGCCGCTCGCTGGCAAAGTTTACGCGCAATCTGGCGATGCTCGATGCTCATTTGATCCCGGGTATCTACGATCTCGCTTTAGGCGCCAGGTCTATCGTCGATGACAATTACGCCTATGAAGTCTGGCAGATGGCGAACCGTTTTAGCGCGCAGCTCACCGACGACCCACCATTAGAAACCCTGAATTTGTCGGGCGAGGATGTCTGGATCCACACCCGCAAAATTCGTATTCGCCGCCGCTTGCCGCGTATGAAACAAATGCTGAAGCCGCACGGCATTAAGCAGCGGAAACGCGAGAAATTTAAAGGTGAATGGGCCAGCCAGACGGATGGAACTTCCATCTGCTCCTATCCGCCCGAAGATATCGTCATCGAGAATTACGGCAAATTTCTGAAGAGATACGCCAAAAGCATGGTTTCGGATGAACGTTCCCGGGTGGAGAAGTTCATGACCTCGGTTTTGGATGGAATTGACATCCGCGAAACCATTCGCAACTGGCACGAAGGTTCGCTCTACGTCCGCGAAGTAGGAAGATTCTCCGGCGATATCGGCGCACTGGTCATCATCTTCGATGAAGACCGGGACAACCGCTATACGTATCTGACGACTTGGCTGGGCGAGCACCAGAACGAATCGGACATGGCTTTCTACTCAACTCAGCCGTTTGATCACGTAGTGGGCCCAGGGATCGGACGGGCAGAATACGGCGGACTTTTGATGACGCTGCCGCCTCGCCGCATGTTTGATATCTGGTCGGATTTCGACTACGACATGGCCGAAACAAAGGCAGAGCGCTTGCTGATGGCTGCGCTCGATTATTCAATGGAGCGGCACGTTCTCTATATTTCCGCGAAGCCGCCGCGCAGCATGTTTCGGCAGCTAGCCGCGCGAGCCAATCGGAAGATCGTCTATATTCCGGTGGGACAGCTTTCCCCGGCAAAAATCAAGAAGATTCGCGTCGTGCATGTACTTGATAGCCATACACGCCGACCCGAAGCCCGCGAATATATCTGGTAACCCGCGTTGTTACAGCCGCGCGGCTTTTCCGCTGCACCCTGGGTGCCCGCAATCGCAAGCGATGTCCGGAGTTTTCCCCGCAGCCTCGCAGGCCGTTCCGCAGTAATCGGTTCCTTCTTTCGCCTGGCAATTACAGGATGGATGCGCGCACTTTTTTGAGTCTGACATATCTACGCATTGGATCACCGCCCCGGCTAATATATTTCCTGGTAGTCTCACCTGTATGACACTTACTGCCGAGCAGGCGCTATTCATTTCACGCATCACTTTGCCGACGCTGAAGAATGAACATCAGATTACAAAGCGTATGATTGAAGCCATTCCGCCGGATCGCGCCGATTATCGCCCGGACAACATCGTTCGTTCTGCCAAAGACCTGGCTTGGCACATCGTGGCGGCCGAGAACACGTTCTTGTCAGGCATCGCTGCGGGAGCGTTCAGCACTCAAAGCGGACTGCGGGCCGATGACATGAAAGACACGACCGCGATTGCCGCCTGGTATGCCACGCAGTTTGCTGCCAATATGGAACGGCTCAACGGTCTCTCCGGGGAAGACTGGCTGCGGGTTGTCGACTTTCGCGGGATATTTCAGCTTCCCGCATTTGCCTATCTAAACTTTGCGATTAATCACACCATTCATCATCGCGGCCAGCTTTCAACATATCTCCGCCCAATGGGCGCAAAGGTGCCCTCCATCTATGGACAAAGCTACGATGACGCACAGGCGGCCGCAGGACGCGGAGTCTGAGCGACTGCTGCATACCCGATCGCAACCACTGCAACGAACATCATCAATACTTCGCTATCGCCCAAATTGTATTCAAATATGCCGCCCACCAGAATGCCGAGCATTACAGCTACGGCCCCGTGAAGGATAGAAAGCTGAAGCGATCTAATTCCTTTCAGGCGTGTGATGGCGCCAATGAAGTCCCAAGCCGCCATGAGTATGAACCAGAGAATGCAGACAAGCCCCGGCAAGCCGCGTTCAGCGGCATACTGCACATAAATATTGTGAAGGTGGCCGTAATAGCCGACCGGCAGTGGCCTCTGCACGTCGACGGGCACATAAGCATTAAACTGGCGGCCGATTTCTTCCGGCCCGATGCCGAACCAGGGATGCGCTTTGATCATCTGGACGCCCGTGCGGAAAGTAACAATTCTGTGCCGATTGGAATCAGTGTCTCCATGCGGCTGAATGAGCGAAAGCAGCCGGGCCTTTGTCGTGCTTGGTGAAACGGCGAATGCAGCGACCAGTACGACCGGGATCAGGAGCACCATCTTCGGCCGCCATGCGCCTACCAGATAGAACAGTGCCGGAATACTCGCAATCCAGATACCGCGAGTCCATCCGAGAACGATAGCTGCCGACAGAATGGCAGCGCTCGCATATACCCATAGAGGAAAGCGCCGCCCGGAAAAGAAGAAGTGAGCGACAAGCAGTGAGAGCACACTTAACTGCAGCGCGCCAAAAGTCATCCAATGACTTTCGAAGCCGGTAATCCTTCGCTCAAGGTATGCTACGTAAAAATCTTTTCCAGCGCGCCGGGCTTGTTCGAGCTTCATGACGTATTGAACGAGTCCCCACCCACCTGAGGCTGTGGCTGCCGCAATCCAGCCCGCGAGTAGCGCGCGCGTACGAGCAAACTGCTGTACGAACACGCCGTAAAGCAGCGGAATGAAGAGGAAATCGAAGAATTTGCGAATTTGAGCGCGTCCGCCCCACGGATCGGGGCAAAGCAGGTCCGCCGCGATCGTCCATGCCAGAAAACACAGCAATGGCAGCCAGATTCGTGGAAACGGCAGTCGCCTGTAGACGACCAGCATGAGCACAATTCCGGTTCCTAAAAGGGTCTGGCTTACGGCGATGCTGATGTGGATGAATACTGCTGCTGCGATCGCGACAAAAAGCAGGACCTGCTCCTGCTTCGTCCGGGAAACTGGCATGAAGAACCCAGTATGGCAGAATGAAAGGCGAAAACTGCTCTATGCAGGTGTACTTGCTTCGGCACGGGATTGCGGAGGAGGGGACCTCCCAAACGGGCGATTCGGACCGCGCGCTCACGAACGATGGGCGCAAGAAACTTCGTCAAGTCCTGACTCATGTTGCAGAAGCGGGAGTGAAAATCGATTTAGTCCTTACCAGTCCGCTGAAGCGTGCGGTGCAAACGGCTGCGGTTGCCGTTAGCTGCCTGAAGTCGAAGCCGGAAACACTCGTGTGTAAAACGCTTGCTCCCGGCGGGACGGTGGAGGACGTCTGGAGCGAAATCCGTGTACACCGCGATGCCGAAGCTTTATTGCTGGTGGGGCACAACCCTTTATTTGGTAATTTGGCTTCTTTTCTGCTCGGCGCGCCAGAGTTGCATGTCGATTTCAAAAAAGGCGCAGTTATGCGCATCGATTTTGACGCTTTAGGTCCAAAACCACGCGGCGTTTTGCACTGGTATCTCACTGCGCGATTAGCTGGAACTGGCGAGTAGGCATACTAACAACAGTGTTCCAGGACATTGAAGATAATCTGGTGGCCGCATTCGGCCGCCAGCTGCAGGTGCGCTTTCAGCTGGATGGGCCAGTCTCGCTCGAACAGCCGAAACAAAGCTCGTTCGGGGAATTAGCAGTTCCCATTGCCTTTCAGTTGGCACGTCAATTGAAGCGGCCCCCTCGTCAGATCGCGGAAGAGTTAGTGCGGGACCTCAAGGTCGAAGGTGTCGCCGCTTTCGAAATCGCGGGAAACGGCTACGTGAACGTACGGCTGGATCGGGGAGTTTACTCCTCCCGATTGCTGGAGAGTGCCGCGGCGAACATAAGGCCGGCGGCGGCCGCAGCCAAAATCGTTGTCGAACATACTAACATCAATCCCAACAAAGCGGCTCATATCGGCCATCTGCGTAACGCCGTTTTAGGGGATACGTTTGTCCGGATGCTGCGTGCGCGTGGCCGGAACGTCGAAGTACAAAATTATATCGACAACACAGGCGTCCAGGTGGCCGACGTGGTGGTCGGGTTTCATCACCTGGAAGGGAAGAGCCTCAGCCAGGTAAAGGCGCTGATCGCCGACCCCGCCATTCGCTTTGACTATCTGTGTTGGGACCTATATGCGCGTATTTCAGCGCATTATAAAGATCACCCCGAGTCGCTCGCGTGGCGCGCCCAGACGCTGCACGCAGTCGAGGCCGGCGAGGGCGAGATAGCAGAACTCGGACATTTAGTCGCCGACTCGATCGTAAACGCGCATATCAATACGATGCTGCGTCTGGGAATCGAATATGATGTGCTGCCGCGTGAAAGCGAGATCCTTCATCTACAGTTCTGGGCGACCGCGTTCGAGCTGCTGAAAGAGCGCGGCGCCATTTACTTCGAAGAAGAGGGGAAAAACAAAGGCTGCTGGGTAATGCCCGGCTCGGCGTTCAAGGAAAACCAGAGTGAGTCGGAAGACGACAGCAAAGTGATTGTTCGCTCTAACGGCACGGTGACGTATGTCGGGAAAGACATCGCCTACCAGCTGTGGAAATTCGGCCTGTTGGGAAAGGACTTTTATTACCGCCGATGGTGCGATTATCCGGACGGACATCGCCTCTGGTCGACTACCGATGGACCTGTCACTGAGAAGACTCCGGAATTTGGCCGCGCACAGACGGTGTTTAACGTGATCGATTCGAGGCAGTCCTATCTTCAGGATGTCGTTGTGGCGGGATTACGCGCGCTCGGCTTCGATAAGCAGGCCGAATCGTCCGTTCACTTTTCGTATGAAATGGTTGCTTTGTCGCCACGAACGTGTCTGGAAATGGGTATTCCGCTGTCGGATGAAGACAAACGCAAACCGTATGTGGAGGTTTCCGGCCGAAAGGGCCTCGGCGTCAAAGCGGATGATCTGATCGACAAGCTAATCGAAACGGCCCTAGCTGAGGTGGACAATCGGAACGCAGATAAATCGCCTGCGCAAAACCAACTTGCTGCGGAACAGATCGCGATTGGCGCTCTGCGCTATTTCATGTTGAAGTTTACCCGGAATTCTGTCATCGCCTTCGACTTTCATGAAGCCTTGAGCTTTCAAGGTGAAACCGGACCATACGTTCAATACGCGGCTGTACGTGCCAGCAAGATCCTGCGCGAATTCCAGAATCGCTGGGGCCCTTTGCCCGATTTCGAGGCGGCGTTAACTCCCGCTGTTTTTGCTGACGCCATGCAGGACGATGGTTTATGGCAGCTTTTGCTAACTGCCTCAAAGCGTTGCAGCGCAATAGAAAAGGCCATCAGTTCCGGCGAGCCGGCGCACCTGGCAAAGTATGCCTTTCAACTCGCACAATCGTTCAGCAACTTCTATCACGAATATCAAGTCATCAACGAAGCAAATGAGGTGCGGCGCACCGTTTTCTTGTGGCTGACCGACTACGTTCGAAGGCAGCTGATGGCCACTTTGTCCGTGCTTGGAATCCCGCAGCCCTCATATATGTAGATACACTGGAAATAAAATGCCCAGTAAGAACAGTTTCGGCGCCACGGCAACGCTCGCCGTCAATGGAAGCAATCATCAAATCTTTCGTTTGGATGCGCTACCGAACGTTTCGCGTATTCCTTATTCGATTCGCATTCTGCTCGAAAATCTTTTGCGTTTCGAAGACGGGCGAACGGTCAAATCGAGCGACATCGAATACGTTGCAAAATGGGACGTAAAATCAAACGCGCAGGAAATTCAATTCCGGCCGGCGCGTATTTTGTTGCAGGACTTTACCGGCGTGCCTTGCGTTGTCGATCTCGCGGCGATGCGCGACGCGCTGAAACGCCTCGGCGCGGATCCCGCTCTGGCGAATCCTCTCATCCCCGCCGATCTGGTTATTGATCATTCAGTGCAGGTAGATGCCTTCGGCTCCGCTCAGGCATTCCAGGAAAACGCGCTGCTGGAATTTTCGCGTAATCAGGAGCGTTATGCTTTTTTACGTTGGGGGCAGAAGGCATTTTCCAATTTTCGCGTAGTACCGCCCGACACCGGAATCGTTCACCAGGTGAATCTTGAGTACCTGGCGAGTGTTGTCTTCAGCGATAAGTCTTCTGGCGTGCTGCAGGCATATCCCGACACCCTGATGGGAACGGACTCCCACACCACGATGATCAATGGTGTTGGTGTGGTCGGCTGGGGTGTCGGCGGCATTGAAGCCGAAGCGTGCATGCTGGGACAACCGATTTCGATGCTGCTCCCGCAAGTCGTCGGTTTCAAGTTAACCGGACGATTGCATGCCGGAACGACCGCAACCGACCTGGTACTTACTATCACTCAGATGCTCCGGAAGAAGGGAGTTGTTGGTAAGTTCGTTGAGTTCTACGGGCCGGGAGTAAGTGCTTTGTCGCTCGCTGATCGCGCGACCATCAGTAACATGGCGCCCGAATACGGCGCCACCATTGGCTTTTTCCCGATCGATTCCGTCTCGCTCGATTATCTTCGATTAACTGATCGTTCTGCCGAACTAGTGAACTTAGTCGAGAGTTACACCAAAGAACAAGGACTGTTTCTTAGTGTCGATTCTCCTGAGCCGGATTATTCGGACACATTATCTCTTGAATTGGGTAAGGTTGTACCCTCGATGGCGGGACCGCGACGTCCGCAGGATCGTATCGAGCTCGACGAAGTAAAAAGCAACTTTATCTCATCGCTCGGGGGCAGCCCCAAACGTGCCAAGTTCCAAACGAACGGCCACGCAGACCACCTTCACGACGGAGCGGTTGTAATAGCCGCGATCACCAGCTGCACCAATACGTCTAACCCTTCCGTTATGGTGGCCGCTGGTTTGCTCGCGAAGAAGGCGGTCGAAAAAGGATTGACCGTGAAGCCTTGGGTCAAGCCGTCGCTCGCACCAGGCTCCAAAGTCGTCTTCGACTACCTGAGTGACGCCGGCCTGATGCCGTACCTGGAACAACTAAAATTCCATCTGGTCGGTTACGGCTGTACCACATGCATTGGAAACAGCGGACCTTTGCCGGATAATGTCGCTCATGCCGTGACTGAGGGCAAACTCAACGTTGCTGCCGTGCTGAGCGGCAACCGAAACTTCGAGGGCCGCGTAAATCCGCTCGTGCGATCCAATTACCTTGCATCCCCGCCACTTGTGGTTGCCTACGCATTGGCTGGACGCATAGATGTCGATCTCACGAAGGAGCCGCTGGGGAAGGGAAGCGACGGCAAAGACGTTTTCCTTGAGGACATCTGGCCGTCCCAGGAAGAGACCGAAGCAGTCGTGAAGAAATCAGCGCGGACGGAGTTTTTCCGCAAAGAATATTCTGAAGTTTTCGAAGGCGACAAAAACTGGAATTCGCTGAAGGTTCCAACAGGCGGCATTTTCGCTTGGACCGATGATTCGACTTACATCAAACGCGCGCCTTATTTCGATCACCTGGTGGATCCCGATACCTTTGTCCGTGACCTGCACGGATTGCGCGTTCTGGCCGTATTGGGCGATTCCGTTACTACCGACCATATATCACCCGCCGGCTCCATTCCAAAAGACAGCCCCGCCGGTAAGTATCTGATTGGCCTGGGCGTAAAGCCCGCCGATTTCAACAGTTATGGCGCGCGTCGCGGTAATCACGAAGTTATGGTGCGTGGAACGTTCGGCAACATCCGGCTGAAAAACCAAATGGTTCCCGGAGTCGAGGGCGGGGTTACCCGGCACATGCCCGACGGCGAGCAGATGTTTATTTACGATGCATCCGTGAAATATAAGAACGAGGGTGTCGGTCTGATCGTAATTGCCGGGAAAGAATACGGCTCAGGATCGTCTCGTGATTGGGCGGCGAAAGGAACTTTACTTCTTGGAGTTAACGCAGTAATCGCTGAGAGCTTCGAGCGCATCCATCGGTCCAACCTGGTGCAGATGGGTGTGCTGCCGTTGCAATTTCAGGAAGGAGAAACTCGTGAAACGCTGAAACTCACGGGAGAAGAGTCGTTCGACCTTACCGGCATTCCGACGGCAGTCGTCTCCGGAACGACGGTGGAGGTTACTGCAGCCAGGCCGGATGGCAAGAACGTGACTTTCTTGGTGAAGCTGCGCATCGACACGCCGCAAGAAGCGGAATACTACCGCAACGGCGGGATTTTGCCGTATGTGCTGCGGCAATTACTGGCTACAGCTCGTACCGCCTGAGGCCCGCGATGAAGAACCGGGCGCCGCTACTCGTTTCGGCGGCGATTATCTACCGAAAAGTACAAAATGCCGGCAGCAACGGAAAAGCGAAATCTTCCGGCGAAATCCTGGTCGGCCAACGCCGCCGGTCCGATCGTCATTCACTCAAATGGGAGTTCCCCGGCGGAAAAGTTGAAATCGGCGAAACGCCGCAACAGGCGCTTGCACGTGAATTGCAGGAAGAACTGACGATCGGTGCAAAGATCGGCTGCGAGTTGGCCCGTTACGAACACGATTACTCAAGCGGAAGCCGGATTCACCTTCTTTTTTTTGTTGTGACCGAATTTGAAGGAAACCCCGAAGCTCGCGTGTTTGAACAGATCCGCTGGACGCCCCTCGAATGGCTGCCGCAACTCGACTTTCTGGAAGGAGACATCGACTTTGTACGGCGGCTGGCGCGAGGCGAGTTTGCCCGGCAGCTCGCCCGTTAGGCTTCGAACGCCGACCCTAGTCCAGATCGAACAAGCGTTTCGGCGGCGTGTCCGATTTATCCTCTTTGGCTTGTTTCAGCAGCTCTTCGAATTTCTTTTCTCGAACCTTGTCGCCTTGCCGATGCGAGGCGAAACTCTTTTCGAAGGCTTCGTCGCGCCGTGCTGCCTCGCCCTTCAACTGCTGAACCGCCACCTCGAGATCTTCGATCAGAGGCTTCTTTTCGGGCTCGCGATGATGGATGACAGTTTGTGTCTCTGAATCGATCCGTAGCGTTGCACCGCAACATGGACAAGCGACTTCTATCAATTGACTTGGAGTTCCGGCCATACCGAGGATAGTAGCGCAAATGACGGAAGCCGATTTCTCAATTAGATCGCGCAAAACAGATTCGCCACTTACCGCGCCATCGGCGGTACATCTCATTCTTTTGGCGCCGCAACTGCCGGCTTTTCCGCTCCAGTGGATCGCTGAATACGGCTACGCCGGGCTTTTCCTTGCGTTGATGTTCGGCATCGCTGGTTTGCCCATACCTGACGAAACCATCATGGTCTTCTGCGGCTATCTGATTTCGCAGCATCGGATGGAGCCTCTGCCGACATACGTAGTCGGCCTCTGTGGATCCATCTGCGGCATTTCGTTGAGCTATTTCATCGGCCGCACGGGCGGCGCTGCCGTCATCGAACGTTACGGCAAGTTCGTCCACCTGACGCCCAGGCGAGTCGCCCTGGTGAATCGCTGGTTTCATCGGTCCGGCGAGTGGCTGCTGACCTTCGGTTATTTCATTCTTGGCGTTCGCCACTTCACAGCCTTAGTGGCCGGAATGTCAGGACTCGAGTTTCGCGTTTTTGCGGGCTATGCTTATTTCGGCGCGGCAATCTGGGTCGCAACATTCCTGGGAATTGGTTACCTGGTTGGCGAACACTGGCAGCAGGCTGTTGAAGCCGTGCGCCAATATAGCTGGCTGCTTGCAGTCCTGTTAGTACTCGGCGGTCTTAGCTGGTGGCTTGTCGTGCACCGAAGGAGTTCGCAACGTGAGTGACTGTATACTCGAAAGCCGATGAGCCGAACTTTCTTTTCAGGCGCTCTGCGGTTTTGTGTCCTCGCGATTCTGGCTTACAGTGCAGCCAAGATAGTGGCGCAGAATTCGTCAAATCCGTACGAAATTAAGTTGCCGCAACGCGTATTGCTGTGGCCCGGCGGAGCACCGGGCGCTCTCGGCGGCGCGGAAGAAGACCAGCCCAGCCTCACGGTTTACCCAGTTGGCGGCCCGCAAAAGGTCACGACCGGTGTAGTCGTCTTTCCCGGCGGCGGCTATGTCCATCTGGCGGTCGATCACGAGGGCGCGCAAATTGCAGCGTGGCTGAATAGCTATGGGATTCCGGCATTCGTTCTTCGCTATCGCCTTGGGCCGCGCTATCACCATCCAACTGAGCTCGGGGACGCCCAGCGCGCGATTCGTTGGGTCAGGGCCAATGCTAAAGAATATGGAGTCGATCCGCATCGCCTTGGGGTCTGGGGGTTTTCGGCAGGCGGCCATCTAGCGTCAACCACCGGTACACATTTCGATTCCGGTAAGCCGGACAGTTCCGACGTGATCGAGCAACAGAGTTCGCGTCCGGACTTTCTGATCCTGGCGTACCCTGTGATCACGTTCCGCGAACCGTATCTGCATCGCGGCTCACGCGATGCGCTGCTGGGCAAGAATCCGGATGCCGCACTCGTCGATCTGCTGTCGAATGAACTGCGCGTCACCAAAGAAACGCCGCCCACCTTCTTGTTCCACACCTCCGACGACAAAGTTGTGCCGGTGCAAAACAGTATCGAGTTCTACCTCGCTCTACAGCAGGCGGGCGTGCCTGCGGAGTTGCATGTGTTCCAGTCGGGACCACATGGCGTCGGCTTGGCGCGCAACATGCCTGAGCTGTCGAGTTGGCCGAATTTATTAGCGAAGTGGCTGAAGCACAACGGCTGGCTGCCTTGATTTGGTGTAAAGCAGGAAGTGGTAGAAATATACTTGACGCACCCATGCGGCCTGTGTCAGGATGCGATGTACGGAGGTCTGGTAAGTCTTTTGGATCTACTGCGCTTTTATGCACGGTTCTTTGTCGACCTCTCAGTCAACCTTATGACGCTAAAAACGGAGCTGAAGATGTGGGAGGAATCTCTCATCGTGGATATGTTCGGAATGAAGCGCTATTGGGCGAGAGCTCAGGAAACCTGGGGCCCGATCCTCAATTTCGGTAAAGACGAATGTGAGAAGCGCCAACTCACTTTGAGCGCGAGACATTGTAAAGAAATATACGTCTTGCTTCACGATAAATCCCTTCGAAGTGAACATGTCGAATCGTTGATTGGAACCATTTCTCGCGAATTACAAAGTCAGATTTTCTTATCAGTCCGCGACGGACGCCGGGAGTTCTACAGCAATCCTACAAAAGATTGGGAACGCAGTATTGAACGATTTCCGGATGCCCAAGAAGACATTGAGGAAATGAACAAATGCTTCGCGCTCTCACGATATAGTGCTTCCGTGTTTCACTCACTGCTGGTCGTTGAGCACGGACTTATTGCGCTCGGTCATCATATCGGTGTGACTGATCCAAAACCTGGATGGGATGCGACTTATAAACGTTTGAGTTGGCTTATCAATAACAGGGCATCCATGCCACCAGATCTAAACTATGATTTCCTCGAACAAACCAAAGTGCGCTTAGACAGCATGAAGCACGCATGGCGGAACAAAGTGAATCATGCTGCTGGAAAGCTGGTCATTGAGAGGACTGGATTCAGCGACGTTTCAGCAGAAGAGGTGATAGTAGCTTGCCGTAGTTTCATGAGGCATCTGGCTGAAGGATTGCAGAAGGGATAGTGTCGCGGGTACCATAAGGAATGAAGTCTGAACCGGAAACGTCGCGGGAATACGACAATTTCAAATCACTTCTGGATCGCGTAATATCTGTACCGCATTCGGTGATTATGGAACGGGAAGCCGAGTACAAAAAGCAATCTGACGCGAATCCGAATAAGCCAGGACCGAAGCGGAAGAGCGCCCGCAAACGATGAGTCTAGTTAGCGTTGTCGTTGCCATCCTTACTGCGCTACTCGGTTTGATCGCTGGGCTCACTCTAGAAACATTTAAGCAATGGGTTGCGTCATGGTGGACCACGCATGTAATCCGTAAGGCGACACAAGCAGAGATAATGAGTGTTCTGATCGAGCTTAATTTTTATGTCCTTGCCGCGACAGAGGAGGGACCAAACGAGGGCGTTGACGCGAAATATCTCAGCCATCCGTTATCGCTGGAATCATTCGAGTACTATTGGCAGGACCAACGTGACGCGCTGCTAAAACTTCCAGAGTGGTGCCGTCTAAAGAACTGGAATACCTTACTTGGACAAATCCGAAACAGTCCTCGCCCACCGCTGTTCAATGTAATCATGCTCTTTGAAAGCTTCACAATTGGGCCGCTTGATAAATGTTTGAGCCGCGAGTCCATGGCGTTTGTCAGGTCTGTGTTGGACAGACCTGAAGTGCAGCAGTACAGGAACAACTACTTCCACGCAATTGCAATGGCCGTGCAGTAGTCATTTTTGCTTTCCCCGTCCTTCGCGCTGTGCCTCCTTTTCAGAAAGCTTCCGTTTCTCCCTCCTTCCCGGTCAGTTCCTTGTAGGTTAATCTGCGACCGACAATCTGGGATAGGCATGTCTTAAAGCGCTCGTAATCAGAAATGAATTTCCCCTGTTCGTCCTTACGGTGCTTGTAGCGGAACGCTTGCTCGTCCACGTACCGGAACAGATGAAACGGCTCAACGGCTACATAGGTGCCGCCTAGAAGTCCGTGGTGCAAGTAAGTAAAAAACCATTTCTGGTAAAGAATGTTTCAGCATAGAATCGGGTATGGCGATGGGAAGCCGAGAGCAGCGGCAACGGCAAGAGGAATTGTGGGTTGCCGCGGCGGCATTGGCGCGTCCGGCGAGCCACCCGTTCTATGACCGGCTGAACCGATTACTGGACGAATGCCAGTTTGACGAATTTGTAGAGAGCCTAAGTAAGCCGTTCTATGCCAAGACGCTTGGTCGGCCGGGCTTGGCGC
>DATBDT010000032.1:0-3149 GCA_036269815.1 Bryobacteraceae bacterium | reverse complement strand
CAAGCGGGTTCTGCCGTTCGTGGATAACGCTCCCGAATCAGCGCCCCGAGCTCCGTGACCTCCATCAAAAATGCGGATGAGCCTTTCACCTGATTATCATTGGCCGCTTTTGCGCGATTCCCGAGGCTTGCCGGAAGCCGTCTGGCAGCGCTGCTACGTGCACTTCCTGCGCAATGCGCTCGATTACCTGCCGCGCAAAGCCGACAATGATTGCTTGCAGGAGGTGCTCTGGATACGTGACGAGACCCGCCCATTCATGACCGAGGGGGACTGCCAAAACCAGTTCGTCTTCGAACCACTGCTCGATTTTGAGATCGCGCCGGAGCGGCGGGCCTTCAATCAGACCCAATCCAAAGCGGCCGTTCGCGACATCCTCGGCTATGTGCTCCGTATTTGCACTGAACACCTGTAACTGAACGGCTGGGTGAATTCGAGAGAATTCGGCAAGAAGCAACGGCAGCACGTATTGCGCAATCGTGGTCGACGCTCCAACAACCAGTTGTCCCGCAACCGCGCCCTTCAGCGCCGCAACCCGCTGCTCGACTTCTTCTGCCACTTGACGCAACCGTTCCGCATATTCGAGCAGCACTTTACCTGCTTCTGTCATTCGCACGCCCGACTGATCGCGGTCAAACAGTTTCGTACCCAGCTCTTCTTCCAAAGTCTTCACCTGCAGGGTGACGGCGGGCTGTGTCAGATAAAGGACTTCGCCCGCTTTGCGGAAGCTCAGTTGCTCAGCCACAGCGCGAAACACCCTGAGGCGGAAGTTCTCCAGCATAACGAGACAAGCATAGAATGTATGACATTGAGCAAAGCGGCCCCCACGAAGATATATCGGATCGCCACCATACCGGGCGACGGTATCGGCAAAGAGGTAATTCCAGCCGGGCAACGAGTGCTGGAGGCGCTGGCGGCACAACATACATTCCGTTTCGAATTCGAGAAGTTCGATTGGGGTGCCGACTTCTACCTGCAGCATGGCGTGATGATGCCGGACACCGGTCTCGACACATTGCGCGACAAAGACGCGATCCTGTTTGGTTCAGCCGGTGATCCGCGAATTCCAGACCACATTACGCTGTGGGGACTTCGACTAAAAATCTGCCAGGGGCTGGATCAATATGCGAATGTTCGTCCAACGCGCATCCTGCCCGGTATCGATGCACCATTGAAGCGCTGCAAGCCGGAAGACCTGAATTGGGTCATCGTGCGCGAGAACACAGAAGGCGAATATTCGGGCATTGGTGGACGCGTGCATCGGGGACAGCCAATCGAAACCGCCACCGACGTGTCCGTAATGACGCGGGCCGGAGTGGAAAGAATCCAGCGCTTCGCTTTCCGGCTGGCGCAATCGCGGCCGCGCAAGCACTTAACGGTCATTACGAAAAGCAACGCACAACGGCATGCGATGGTGATGTGGGACGAGATAGCCGCTCAAGTCGCCGCCGGGTTTCCGGACGTCACTTGGGACAAAGAACTGGTCGATGCAGCGACTGCCCGTATGGTGAATCGTCCGGACTCGCTCGATACGATTGTGGCGACCAATCTGCATGCGGATATCTTGAGCGATCTTGCGGCGGCGCTCGCAGGAAGCTTAGGCATTGCGCCGACGGGCAATATTGATCCGGAGCGGCGCTACCCCTCAATGTTTGAGCCGATTCATGGATCGGCCTTCGACATCATGGGCAAAGGATGGGCCAATCCCATCGGCACGTTTTGGTCGCTGGTACTGATGCTGGAGCATTTGGGAGAATTGGAAGCCGCGGCACAGGTGATGGAAGCAGTCGAACACGCCACAGCGAATCCGTCCCTGCACACGCGCGATCTCGGCGGGACAGCTACTACTTGTCAGGTCACAGATGCAGTGTGCGCCCGAATTACCGCTGCCGACCGCCGCTAACAATCTTCACGTAACTTTCACAGAATACGAACAGTTGAACCCGGTTCCTGCGCGTACACTGCAAGCTTAAAGTCCGGGGTCCCGTCATGAGAACCGCAATCGTACATTATTGGCTGCTTGGAATGCGCGGTGGAGAGAAAGTGGTTGAAGCGCTCTGCCGCATTCTGCCGGACGCCGATATCTTTACCCTGTTCTACGAACCGAATCAGGTATCCGAAACCATTCGCCGGCATCGCGTGTCGGCATCGTTTCTGAATACCGGGCGGCGATTCTATCGCTCGCTGCTGCCGATGATGCCGATGGCACTCGAGCGATTTGATTTACGAGGCTACGATCTGGTCATCAGCAGCGAATCCGGGCCAGCGAAAGGCGTTATCACTTCGGCGGAGACACGGCACATCTGTTATTGCCATTCGCCCATGCGGTATCTATGGGATCTCTATCCAGATTACTTGCTGGATTGGACCCGGTCCGGACTGAAGCGCGCGTTAATGATGCCTTTCTGCAACTATCTGCGAACGTGGGATTACTGTGCGTCGGCGCGAGTGGATGAATTTGTCGCCAACAGCCGAAACGTGAAGCAAAGGATTTGGAAAGCCTACCGGCGATCATCTCAGATTGTTTATCCACCCGTCGCCGTGCATACTTTCTACAACAAATGCGCTGCGGACTACTATCTGGCGGTTTCCGAACTTGTGCCTTACAAACGCGTCGCAGACGCCGTCCAATTCTTCACAGCGAGCGGCCGAGCCTTGAAGATCGTTGGGGACGGTCCTGAATATCGGCGGCTGAAATCATTGTCAGGTCCGACAGTTGAATTCTGCGGCCGCGTTTCGAGCGCCGATCTTCGCGATCTGTACGCTCGTTGCCGAGCATTCATTCAGCCGGGCGAAGAGGATTTTGGAATTGCCGCTGTAGAAGCAATTGCCAGCGGGAAGCCGCTGATCGGTCTAGGCCGCGGAGGGTTGCTGGAAATTGTTCCCGCACATCATCCGAATGCAGCATTCCTTTATCCCACCCCTGGTTCACTCGGCCTTGGCCGTGCAGTCGAACAGTTCGAAAAACAAGAGCATCGGATCGACCCAGCGGCAATTCAAGCTGGATCGATGCAGTTTTCTGAAGCTCGATTCGAAAACCAGATCAGAGATCTTCTTTCCCGGAGCCCTCTTCCAGAGGACAAGCTGCGCGTAGTCTCGCCAGCCGAGTCGCTTGCTTAGTCAAAGCTGATTTCGAAGCCGCTTTTTAACAA
>DATBDT010000031.1:0-156963 GCA_036269815.1 Bryobacteraceae bacterium | reverse complement strand
AGATGCACTCGCTCTACCAACCCGACCAGAATGCCTGTCCAACCGTTATTACAGCCAACCCTGCTATCACTTGCACTTCCCTCCGGCCGTACCCGGATATCGGCAGCCTCTCCGGCACGGCAAGCTTCGGCTTCGGTAACTACAACGCGCTGACAGCCAGCCTCACCAAGCGCTACTCGGCTGGTCTGCAACTCCAAGCGTCCTACACCTATGGGCACGCGCTCGCCGATACCGGGACTACGCTGTCGGGTGCGCAGGGCTTTTACAATTACGACAACACGGACATCAGCCGTAACTACTCCAGCGCTGCTTGGGATATTAGGCACAACTTCGTCATGTCTTTCAACTACGACATACCGTTCGGACGGGGCAAGCAGTACGGCTCGAATATGAATGCCGTAGCCCAGGCTATTCTGGGAGACTGGCAGGTGAACGGAATCCTGACCTTGCGCACGGGCCAAGACTATACCGTTGACGGTTCCGGCTGCTTGGTTGTGGGCGGCGGCTGCGGCGCTACGATCTTATCCGGAAACCCGAATGATGAGCCATCCGGGGGACGCACGCCGAATCAATGGTTCAATATTGCCAACTATGGCTACAGCACCTGCCCCACAAACTTACCGAATTGCACGAAGTTGACGCAGGCTCAGTTGTTGTCCCAGGGCAACGTCGGTCTGCAAAGCAACGTCGGCCCGCCGACTCGCACATTGGACTTCTCCATCTTCAAGAACTTCGACATCACCGAACGATGGAAGGTTCAGTTCCGAACAGAAGCCACCAACTTGGCGAACACACCGCAGTTTAACGTTCCCAGCTTAAGTACCTCGAACGGAAACTTCGGCCAGGTTACCGGCACGCAGACTGGAAGCGAACGTCACATTCAATTCCAACTGCGCCTGCAGTTCTAACACCCACTTACCTCACGCAGAAAGGGCCGTCAGCAAAAGCCGACGGCCCTTTCCGTTTACAAAACGAAATCCTCAATTCAAAACTCGAAACTCGAAACGGAGCCGGAAGCGTAAGCGACCTAAAATGAAACCTTCGGTTCGCCCCAATAACACGCCATCCGCTCACCCTGTCCATTGACGACATACTCAACTGCGGCCTTGAGACTGCAGTCATTCCACAAATATCGTGTACTGCCGTGATTGGCCCAGAACCGCCGTCGTGAAAGAACCCCGGCCGCTCGCAAGGCTCTTGTCGCATACGCCTTGAAATCTGAAAGCATCTTCTCCGGTATCGCATCGCCCCCAATAACAGCGTGCACATGAGTCGTACGAATGTGTACCGCGTGAACCATCCATTGACGGTATTGACAGACCGAAAGAATAGCCTCCAGCGCGGCACACCGAGCTCTCTCATCAAGGAGCCACGGCGGCTCATTCAAATGAGAACTCCAATGGGCTTTCCGCATCGGCGCCTCTGACTGCAGCGGAGTTCCATAGACAGAATGTTGGCTGTCCACCCACCCTTTCTCCGATCCGGGTAAATGCGTGCCATAGCAGGAAAAAGTCAACAGATAAGCCAAAGGAGCCAATGAATAATAGTGCAGAAGCTCGGGCCGCCTCTCTCACCGCCCCTGAAATGGAGCCCGAAGCGTAAGCGCCCTTGATCACGTGGTCCGAAAGCAGTCTTTTCAGTTCCACGATCCACTCGCCCTAGTAAAGTTGAAACTGTTGCTGTTACCTCTGCTGTTCCTATTCCTGTCCGCCGATCCACCCCAGGCATCAACCCTACTCCGGCAAGGCCTCCAGGCCCTACAGCAAGGCCGCGTGCAGGACGCGCGAAATGATCTCGAAAGCGGAAGCAAAGCGGACCCGAACAACGCCTATATTTGGATCGCGCTAGCCGACGTATATCTGCGCCTGAACGAAAAACAACTGGCATCTTCCGCCGCCGAAGCCGCCGCGAAACTGGGCGGCAGCGACCCGGTAGTTTGCCATGCACTCGCCATCTACTACGGAAAGGCCGGCGACGAAACGGCCGCGTTGCCGTTCGCGGAAAAGGCAGCAAAGGCGGACCCCAATTTCGCGTTCGAATGGGCGCAGCGGCTGCTCCGGCTTCAGGAGTTCACCCCGGCAGCCGCGCTCCTCGAAAGCGCCCTCCAAACAAATCACCACAATGTGCAACTAACGCTCGCATTAGGGGTCGCCCGCTACGGGCAAAGGCGTTTCGACGAAGCCATCGCGATCTTTCTGAAGGTGATTCAGATCGACCCGGCGGTCGATCAGCCCTACGACTTTCTAGGCCGCATGCTCGATCAGGCCGGCCCAAGATTGGCCGACATTGTAAGCGCCGATGAAGCTTGGGCCGCCCAAAATCCGGAAAACGGCAAAGCGCAACTGGAAGTGGCGAAATCGCTGCTGCTGTTGCATAGCGATGACCCCCGTCCCGAGTCTTTGCTTCGTCGTTCGATTGTGCTCGATCCATCAAGCTGGCAGGCGCATTACCAGCTTGGCGCCTTATTAGCTGACCGCCATCAATTCGAGGAAGCCGCAAAAGAGTTAAACCAGGCAATTCAACTAGCCCCCAAACAGCCGACGCCCCATTACCGGTTGGCACGCGTCTACGATCGCCTCGGCCAGCCCGACAAAGCCGCAGCCGAGCGAAAATTGCACGCCACCCTCACCGAATCGCCAGCGCAGTAGCAGTCCAATAGGTCAATTCCACGACCTGTCAATAGTCACAGACGAAACTCAATTGGCGAGGTCCTCTCTAACTGCCGAGGAAGCATCATCTTCCTTGAGGTAAAACAATGGGACTGCTAACACCAAACGACATCAAGAACTTCCAATCTTTGTACACTCTTCAGCTACGGTATCTTCTTTCAACGGAAAACCAGATCATTAAAGGCCTGCAAAGCATGATTGAGCACGCAACCGACACGCAGCTCAAACAAGCTTTTCAGTCTCATCTCCAGGAAACCGAGGTTCACGTCACCCGGTTGCAACAGGCGATTGCCGAGGTGAACGACGGAGATGTGGACGACAAAAAAGATCCCATCATCACCGCCCTGATCGGCTCTGGCGAAAACATCGTCAGCGAATCGGAAGAGGGGCCCGTGCGCGATGCAGGATTGATTGCAACAGCGCAGAAAATTGAGCACTACGAGATCGCGTCCTACGGCTCCGCCCGGGATTGGGCCCAAATGCTCGGTTTGAATCGGCAGGCTCAGTTGCTGCAGCAGACGTTGAACGAAGAGAAGCACGCCGACGAACTTCTCACCACCATTTCACAGCGCGCGAACCAAAGCGCCGCCACCGCCCAAACAGCCTAAACCCGCGTGTGTTGTGTGTGTGGGGCGGGCGCGAGCCTGCGGCGGCCGCAGAGGCCGCCTGCGCGGGTTCTTATGGCCGCCTTGGCCCGCTACGCCCCCGGTTCGAAAAACCGAATCACCAGGAAAGAGACGCCCGCCACCAGCGCCGCCGCCGGAATTGTGAGGACCCACGCGATCACAATACCGCGTGCTACCGTCCAACGCACCGCTCGAACGCGCTGGACCGATCCAACCCCCGCGATGGCACCGGTTACCACGTGAGTTGTGGAAACCGGCAGCCCAAGCCACGTCGCCAGGAGAATCGAGATCGCGGCTCCTGTTTCGGCGCAAAAGCCGCTCCGTGGCTTTAATCTGGTCAATCGCGTCCCCATCGTGTGAACTACCCGCCAGCCCCCGCTCAACGTTCCCAATCCCATCGCCGCTGCACAAGCCACAATCACCCAATCCGGCACATGAAACTCCTTCTCGAACCCCCCTGCCATCAGAACAGCCGCAATAATGCCCATCGATTTCTGAGCATCGTTTGTACCGTGCGCGCAGCTCAGTAGCGACGCCGATCCAATCTGCAAATGCCGGAACCAGCGGTCCATGCGCGCCGGGGAGGAACCTCGAAACGCCCAATAAACACCGACCATCAGCGCGTAGCCAAGCGCCAATCCGATCAGAGGGGCAATTACGATAAAGGCGAGCGTGCTCGGCCATCTTCCAAGCACCAGACCGGCCCATCCTGCCTTCGCAACCGCGGCCCCCGCATACCCGCCGATCAGAGCATGCGAAGAACTGATCGGAAGCTTGAAATACCATGTCAAAAAATTCCAGAGAATGGCTCCGATCAAGCCGGCCAGGATGACGTACGGAGTGACAATGCTTGTATTGACAAAGCCTTTTCCAATCGTTCCGGCGACCGCAGTGCCAAGGAAGAACGCGGCAATAAAATTGAAGGCAGCGGCCAGCACAACTGCCTTCAGCGGGGTTAATACCCGCGTCGCGACAACCGTCGCAATCGAATTCGCCGCATCGTGAAACCCGTTGGCGTAGTCGAATGTAAGCGCCGTTACCACAACCAGCCCGACCAGTAGGTAGCTCGACATGAGGCTAAAGGTTTTTAACAGCGATGTTCTGAATGATATCCGCGACGTCTTCGCAGTAATCGGTTGTGCTTTCTAAAGCCTCATAGAGGTCTTTCAGCTTTATCAGCGTGACCGCATCCGTAACGGAACTGAAAATCTTTGCCAACATCGATCGTTCGATCGCGTCGGCTTGATCTTCCAGATGGTTCACCTCGATACAGGCGTCCATCACGGACTTTTTTTCGTGGAGAGCGTGTAAAGCCCTGTCGATCGCCTGGCACGATTGTGCGATTAGCTCTCCAAGTTCGATCGCGGGTTGAGGAATCGGATCTATTTTGTACGCGACGATCCGAAACGCCGTATCCTCGACTGAATCCAAAATGTCATCAAGGGATGTGGCCAGCGATTGAATATCTTCAGGATCGAACGGAGTAATGAACGTTGCCCGCAGACGATCGAAGATCTTGTGAGTGATGTTGTCGCCATTCCGCTCGAGCGCTTCCAACCGTTTGGCAACATCCGCCATGCTCTCGGGGCCGCCTCTCAATCCCGAAAGCAGCAAATGAGATGACTGGCAAAGGATCTGCGACTGCTGATGGAAATACTGAAAGAAGTTCTCGTCTTTTGGTAAGAGGTTCACGCTGCCTCGCTTCTCCGTAGATATAAAACCGTGTATAACTGAATCGCAGTTATTTCCTCCCTACCACCTGCCACGCCGCCGTTTGCCCCGCTCTAACGGTAGCCATAAGTTACTGATTATAAAAGACAAATGGCCGAAATAACGGCCAATGCCTACGTCAATCGCTTTTTATAGACGGTAAAAACTCATCACGCGTCCGGCTTATCACGTGGCGGCAAGGTGGCGCCGAAGTCCTGCTGGACCCGCATGGCGTAGCTTGTAAGCAGTTCCTCCACACGTTCAAAACTGGGCGACTGAACAATCAAGCCGACGTGATACGGCCGATCCATGCGCCACACAATTTCGGCATCGGAGTAAGCATCTGTATCCGGATGTTCCTGCCGCGCCAGCGAAACCAGCAGTCCTGCAAAATCTGGCCGCGCGTTTGGAGCCCGGTACGGCCTGTCAGTGGTCGCGGATTCAATCTTGGCCCACTCCGCCCATAAATTCACGCCCGTTGCCGCTTCGACCAGATCGGAAATATGAGCGCCTCCGACACGCGCCGACGTTTCGAGGAAGTAGACTTTCCCGTCCGCATGAGCCTTGATGAACTCGGTATGCGAAACCCCGCGCGTCAGACCAAAGCTGGCCAACAATCGTTGATTCAACCGCAGCAATTCCTGCGTGACGGGATGATCGGGCTTCAACGTACGGGTCGTGAAGACGCCTCCGCCGTGGGATACATCCATGGGCGGCCTTCCATAGCCGCTGGCGCTCGCAAACGCAATCTGCCCGTCATACAGCAGCGTGTCCACGTGAAACACATCTCCCGGCACATATCGCTCCAGCAGGTAATTCGACTGCATGTCGCCCAAAGCATCCAATTGCGGCCAGACTTCTTCCGCCGAGTGAATCTTCTTGATGCCGATCGCGCCGGCGAGAGAACGTGGCTTCAAAACCCAAGGACCGGGAACACTTTGCAAGAATCTGCCCAGCCGATCGTAGTTGAAAGCAGCAACAAACTCAGGAACCGGAATATCCGCCGCCTGAGCACCCATACGCATGGCAAGTTTGTCACGGAACAATCGCGCCTGGCTGTCGCACATCCCGGGAATGCGAAAATGCTCACGCAGGCTCGCTCCCAGTTCAACGTCAAAATCGTCGAGTGCAACGATGCGCTCGAAATCGCGCGTCCGCGCCAGGTAACTGACCGAGTTGATCGTGTCCTGCCGGTTCCATTCGTAGTTCTGATCCGGCATATAGAAGATCTCATCGATACTTTCGTTGGGCCAACGGGCTGTTTCTTTCAGCTTCAGCGACGTCAACAGCGTTACCGTGCAGCCTTGCCGTTTGGCCTCGCGCAGGAAGTCATGCCCTTTCTCATACCCGGCGAGACACAGCAGATTCATTGTTTTTCTCCTCCATAGTTCCCGCCGATAAAGGCCGCCGAAGCGCCCACCCAGCCCAGCCCTTTGTTGTGATCGACGCCCATTTGTGCACCACGGCCCATCCGGATAATCAGATTCGCCGGTTGCAGTTTGTCCAGCCAAATGTACATGACACGCAGCTCAAGTTTGGTCGGCCCTTCAGGCGTTTCAATCCAGGGATGAAACTCGACCCGGCGCTGAAGAATGTAGTTGTGCCTCTCGCTTGGCGGAATCCGCGCAATGTCTTCTTGGCTCGGTCCGACGATCACACCCACGCCTGCAAAAGAATACAAGGGCTTCAGCACCCATTGCGCTAGATCGTCCGGCAGCGTGCCGGAACTCAGAAACAGCGACGGCGGCGCGGCTTCGTGGCGAAAGTACGGAAGTGAAAACTTGCTCAGGCGAAAGAACCAATTAGGATGGCCGGCCCACTCCACTTCTAAGTCGTCGCGAAAATCGAACGGCAACTCAATTTTGCGGCGTTCCAATTCATCAGCGATCACGCGGTTGTAGATACGTTCGATAGGAACATCCACCGCGCCGCGCCGATAAAAGAGCCTGCTCCCCTTTTTAACCACCACGCGTGCATCGACAACTCCGATACCAAGCATTCGCTGCGTCTCGGTGAAGTCATGACGTGTCTTCTGCTGCCTGGGATCAATCTCCATCAGCACGACGTTCTGCGGATCGTGATTTCCCACGACGGCTCTGCGGAACAGATGCTCGTAGCTGGCTCTGGAAAGACCACCCGGCAATGCCGCGAGCGACTTGTCTAGCTGATATGCCTCCCCGTACGCGTCCGAAAGCGCCAGTTGATAGCCATACAGGGAAGGGAAGCCTTGAATCTCGACAAGCTTCAAATTGCGCTTTGCATCCAATCCAAAATCCGCCTGCACAAATAGCGGCACTGGATCTTCGTTCGGAACCCGATATGCAGCGGGGATTGCGTCGCGAGAAGCAGCCTGATACTCGGGGTTCGCTAGCAACTGCTCAACCAGTTCGCTTCCATAGCGAGCGGCCGTGTTCACCAGCTCGTCAGCGAGAAAACAAGGAGTCTCCGAATGGCGGAATGGAGTCGGCTCGCCGTAGCGAGACTCCAGAATTCGCAGGAACCGGGAGAACTTTTCGGGAGACCAGGTTGCATTAAACCGCTGGCGCAGTGATGGAATCAAGCAGGAACTCCCCGGCGTGCATGATCTGACGGCCATCAATCCAGATATCGAATTTACGGCCGACAACATCGATGTGAGTTGCCGAATACCAATCGGCTCCGGTATGTGCCGCGTATGGATTGCCGAAAGCGATATGAATGCCTGGGATCTTTTCGTCTTGAAGGATATTTCCGATCACGTCATGCACGGCAATGTTGGTGCCGATGGCAAACTCGCCGACGCGATCGCTATTTTCGTCGGTATGACAGTAACGCCAGAAATCCTCTTCCAGTTCTTTGTTGACCGAATGCGCTTCAACCAGCCGATTCTGCTCGACCCGAACCGTCAACGGATTGTTGCGAAGGTCGCCATACTTCTCGCATAAATAGTCGCCCACCACGCCATCGATAACGAAGGTTCCCTCAACACATTCGGGCGCGGTGAATGTCTCGCCGCCCGGCAGATTACCCCACTTGTTGGGACTAATGATGCCGCTGGTTTTCAGCCATCTCAATTTAGGAGAAAAGCGGCCTCGAATATCGGTGCCAGCGGGAGTGCTCGCGCGAATTTCTCCCGCTGCGCTCGCCATCTGCCACACCTGCGTGCTGATTCGATCCACCTCGCCGTAATCGGCCCGCATGCCCTCTAGCATGATGCGGCGGTCGATATTCACCATGTGCGCGTGCCGCATTTTGCGCCGGTTCACGACGTCTGTCATCTGCATGCGCGTCCGCAGTTCGTTGGGTTGCGCTTTCACCGCAAAAATGCTGACCGCGCTCGATTCCATATCGTCGAGAATGGCGCGCGGCATATCCGTCAACGGCCGCGGAGCGAGTTCCTCCAGAATCCAGGCGTTGTATTCCACCTGCACACGATCCAACTCATGTGCCAGGCTGGCGCCAGTGTCCAAACACGCGCGATCGGTAATGAGAGTTACCTTCTCGTCGGGTTGGATACGCAGGCAGGCGCCGACTGCATTGCGAGCGCCGGGATCGAGATCGGCATCGAACGGGGCCGCCCGGAGCAGTTCTTTCGAATCAGTCATTACTGCCCCGCAAACGCCTTCTCCGACGGCTCAAAAAGACCTAACTCGGTTTGCTCGATCATGTAATCGACTACCTTCTTCAGGTCGTTGGTTTCGGCAAACACTCTCAGCTGCCGATCGGCGCCGGTTCCTTCTTTGAGGATTCGGTGGATGTAGTCGATTTCCTCGCCGCTTTCTAACTCGGTAACAACGCCACACACAAAATCGAGAATTTCATTTAAGAGATCGCGCACCGGCACTTCGGTCTGCTTGCCAAAATCGATCAGGTTGCCATCCAGACCATATCGTGCCGCGCGCCATTTGTTCTCCATAATGAGAGCGCGGCTGTAATGGCGGAAAGTCTGATTTTTTTCGTGCAAGCGGACCAGCTGCGCAATCACCGCCTGGCAGAGCGCGGCAATGGCGATCGTTTCATCGACGCGCATCGGCACATCGCAGACGCGAAACTCGAGCGTCGGGAAGTACGGATGCGGGCGAATGTCCCACCAGATCTTTTTAGCGTTGTCGATACAGTTCGTGCGAATCAGCAGATTGACGTAGTTCTCAAACTCGGACCAACTGCCGTAGAGATCGGGAATGTTGGTGCGCGGGAAACGCTCGAAAACCTTGCAACGGTACGATTTGAAACCGCTATCGATGCCTTCCCAAAAGGGCGAGTTCGTTGAGAGAGCAAGGATGTGCGGCAGGAAATAACGCGCGCCGTTCATCACCTGGATAGCTGTTTCGCGATCCTCTACTCCAATATGAACGTGCAGACCAAAAATGAGGTTTGCCCGAGCCACCATCTTCATGTCTTCCACAATGGTGTGATAGCGGGCGTCGGGATAAATTTCCTGTTTCTGCCAATGCGCAAACGGATGTGTGCCGGCGGCCGCCAGCCGCAACCCGTTTTGACGTGCCAGTTCGATGATTTGCCGTCGGAGCGAGCTGAGTTCGAGCTTAGCCTCCTTAATGTTTTGGCATACGCCGGTCCCGACCTCGATGACCGATTGATGCATCTCCGGCTTCACGCGCTCGGCGAGCAGTGTCTTACCCTTCTGGACGATTTCGGCGTGGATATGCGAACGAAGATCGCGGGTGTCGGGATCGATGCTTTGATACTCCTCTTCAATGCCGATGCTGAAGCTGGGCCGCGGAGTGCTCACGATTTACCTCCTTCCGCCAAATGTTTCGCGGTCTGCCCCGGGTTGTCGATCAGGCGCGGGTCATCGTTTAAAAAAGATGCCCACCGGAGCGGCGGTGTGGCGCGAGGTTCCAGCGCCCGAGTCACCGCCATATTCGCAACCGCGTTGACGATCCACTCAAAGTTTTCCGGACCCACGGATTCGAGCCCCGCATCCGGCGCAGGATTCATAAAGTCGATGGCGTACGGAATGCCGTCCTCCACCGCAAATTCCACTGTATTGAGGTCGTAGCCGAGAGCCCTGCACAACAGCAGCGAATCCTGCACAATGCGCTCGCCCAAGGCGGTCTCGGGCGGAGGATTGCCGGGTACATATCGCAAGTCATGCGGCTTCCCGGGATCGTAACGCATGATATGGACGTGCCTTTGATCGACGACGTAGCATCGAAAGTATTCCTGGAATTTCACCGCCGATTGCAGCGTCATGCAGAGGTCGCCGCTATCGTCATAAGCAGCAAAAAACTGCTGCTGGTTATCGACCTTGTAGACGTCTTTCCATCCGCCGCCATCGTGAGGCTTCAAAAACGCCGGAAAACCGATGTAATCGAAAATTGCGGCCCAATCGAGCGGGAAGTCCAGGTTTCGCATCGATTGCGCATTTGTTCCCGGCGGATGCTTTTTATGCGGCAGCAGCACGGTATTCGGAACGGCCACACCCAGCTTCTTGGCCAACGCGTAGTTGAAAAACTTATCGTCGGCGCTCCACCAGAAAGGGTTGTTGATGATCCTCGTTCCACCAAGAGCCGCATTTTTCAACAGCGAGCGATAGAACGGAATGTCATGAGAGATACGATCAACGATTACGTCGTAGCGCGACGGTTCCGCCATCACCACTCCACCGGTCTTCAGATGCTCCGCCGTCACTTCCGGCACATTCATCGCATTGATGCGATCCACCAAAGCGGGCGGAAAGGAGGATTCCATTCCGTAGAGGACACCAATGACAGCCATCTTTTTCTCCCTTCAGGCGAAGAATTTTTGGGCCATTCGCTGCCACCAGGGCCAGTCGTGGCCGAAGCCCTCCCAGATATCCAGAAGGTGCGGAATTTGCTTACCTCGAAAGTCGTTCGATAGCCGGATACTCTGATCCAGCAGCGGATCGCCGGTCCCTGTTGCCAGCACATAGTAGTTGCGCCGGAAGTGGTCCAGAAACCAGTGGTCGCTTAGCTGCGGCAAGTAGTCCAGCGGCGAGTTGAAGTACGCATCCTGGTTATAGAAACCATTCAGAAATCGCTTGGGAATATCAAAAGCACCGGACATGCTGACAACGTAAGTCACAATGTCCGGGTGGCGAAGAGCGAAGTTCATCGCATGGTAACCGCCGAAACTGCACCCGGTCGCGCCCATCTGCGGCCAACTCGTCCGTTGTTTGACGAACGGTGTGAATTCCAGCACGAGGTAGGCATCGAAGGCATTCTGACGATGCAGCTTATCCGCTGGACTGGCCCAGCTGTTGTACCAGGAGCTGTGATCCACCGAATCGACGCAGAAGACCTGCAGTTCGCCACGCTCGATCTTGGGCGCGAGCGCATGAATCATGCCGCTATCTTCGTACTCATGGAAACGGCCGCCGGATGTGGCAAAGACAACGACGGGAAAGCCGCGATCGCCATAGGCGAGCAGTTCCATGTCCTGGTGAAGCGAAGGGCTGTACCACCTTATGTAGTCACGGCGCATTCAAATGACTTTTGTATGGTAGCGCGGGGAACGCCGTCGGCCGCGTCAGTGAGCCGCAAAGCTACAATGCCTACTTGACAGACCAGCGAAGAGCGCGGGATGAAGGCCGGCTGCGTGTTCATCGTAAATTTCCTTCGAAGTTTTTATCCACCCCTCGGGACCTGATTGTCTACGTGCCGCCGGATTATTCGCACGCGAAGGAACGCTTCCCGGTTTTGTACATGCAGGACGGACAGAATCTTTTTGATCCGGCAACGGCGTTTGGAGGACAGGATTGGCGGGCCGACGTTACGGCCGATGAGATGAGTTTTAGAAAAGAGATCCGGCCCCCGATTATCGTCGGCGTTTACAACACAGGACGGCACCGGGTCTCGGAATATTCGCCAACACGCGATCAGGGGCATCGCAAAGGCGGTAAAGCGAGCCGCTATGCGGAAATGCTCGCGCGCGAGATCAAGCCGTTCATCGATAAGGAGTACCGCACGTTGAAGGCGGCCCGGCATACAGCGGTCGGAGGCAGTTCGCTTGGCGCCTTGGTGTCGTTAGTTATTGGCCTTGAGTACCCTGGCCTCTTCGGTCAAATGGCGATTCTCTCACCATCTATATGGTGGGACCATCGTGCCATTCTTCGGTGGGTGCACGCCTATTCCGGTCGCACCCGGCCGCGCATCTGGCTCGATTCAGGGACGAATGAAGGCACGTCTCCGCAGCAATTGCTGGAAGACCTGCGAATTCTTCGAGCAGCCTTGATCGAACGAGGATGGCAAGACGGAAAGGACCTCAGCTACCACAAGATTGAAGGAGCAGACCACTCCGAAAGAGCATGGGCCGCGCGGTTTGGGGCTGTACTGGGCTATCTGTTCCCCCACTCTCATTAAAGCTAATACGGGCGACGCCATGGCCTCATCGACGACGCCCCACTTCTTCCGCTGACCAGAAGCACTTGATCACGCCTGTGACTTTCCCGTGCTCCGCAAAGGAAATGCGAGCAGTAACTCCGGATCTACGGGCTCGCTGCGTCATTATTAGATCGCCCATGCATGCAGTGCCTGCCCTGATACGCTTCGTAAGGGGAGACTCTTTCCGGAAATGGGTAAATTCCTATTGGGCGTGGCCGTCGGGGTGGTGGTCGCCTTCCTCGGGCTGCTGATTATCGGTTTGGTAATCGGACGCATATTCGCGAGAAAGCAACCGGAGATTGCCAGCAATTCGGCGCTGGTGCTTTCGTTGCAGGAAGACATTCCCGAGGCATCGCCACTCGATGTCGGCATCCCGTTTTTCCAACAGCGGAGTGTTCCGACCGTTCGCGACCTGTGGACATCGCTTCATATGGCCGCCAAGGACAACCGCATCAAGGCGATCGTGCTTAAGCCGGAAGGGCTCGCAATCGGGAGCGCCAAGCTGCAGGAGATCCACCAGGAACTGATGGATTTTCGACATTCCGGAAAGCCCATTTACGCGTTTCTGCAGAGTCCCGGATCGCGCGAATACTATCTGGCGACCACCGCCGATAAAGTGTTTCTCTCTCCCACCGACCTGCTGAATGTGAAGGGATTCCGGGCCGAGATCACCTACTTCAAGTCTGCGCTGGAGAAAATCGGCGTCAACTTTCAGGTGGATCACATAGGCGCCTACAAGGATGCGGGCGATATCTTCACGCGGACCAATATGTCGCCCGAAACCCGCGACGTACTCAACGCGGTTCTGGATCAGCTGTATGGTGACTTTTGTACTACCGTTGCGCAGGGACGCCACAAAACGCCTGACGAAGTGAAAGCTCTGGTCGATCAGGGTCCGTTCACCGCGTCGCAAGCAAAAGCAAGCGGGCTCGTCGACGAGATCGGCTATGAAGATCAGCTGTACGGCGATCTGAACAAAAAGACCGGCCTCGAATTGAACAAACTGAATATCAAAACATATTCACGCGGAGTTGCCGTCGGCGGTGACCGGATCGCAGTGATTGTCGGTGAAGGAGAAATCACGCATGGAACCGACAATTCTTTCCAAACGGGAACCATCAGCTATGGCGAAATGCGGAAGACCATTCGGCAAGTGCGCGACGACGGATCGATCAAAGGAGTCATTCTCCGTGTCGATTCACCCGGAGGCGATGCCGTTGCATCCGACGAAATCCTTCACGAAATGAAGCTGCTGGCGGCGGTGAAGCCGGTTGTCATCTCATTTTCGGACCTTGCCGCATCGGGTGGCTATTACATTTCGATGACCGGCGATCCAATCGTGTCTTATCCCAACACGATCACCGGTTCTATCGGCGTCGTCTACGCAAGGCCGAATATCCAGGGATTGCTTTCAAAGATTGGGGTGAACGCCGATAGCGTGTCGCGCGGCAAGTTGGCCGCTCTGGACTCTTTAAGCGAGCCGCTATCGGATGCAGGGATGCAGAAGCTGCACGAAAGCCTGCTCGAAACGTATAACTCTTTCGTTTCGAAGGTAGCCGCCGCCCGCCGCAAGACTTTCGATCAAATTCAGCCGCTTGCGCAAGGCCACGTTTGGATGGGCGCCCAGGCGCGCCAGAACGGATTGGTCGATGAACTCGGCGGCTTTAATCGTTCGATCGCTTTGATCCGGCAGAAAGCGCATCTTCCGCCAAACGGCGATACGAATCTGGTGATGTATCCGCCGAAGCGTTCTATTTGGGAGATGCTTGCGAACGTTTCCGACGACTCACTGGCAGATGCGGCGAGCGAAACAAAGCTGCGAAAGCTGGTTCCTGGCATACCCAGCCGCCTCCTACTGCGGGGCGGCGTCCTGCGAATGCTGCCCTACCGCTTGACCGTTCAGTAGCCTTACACGCTGCCTAGGCCAGCGCAGCAATAGACAGAATGCCCGCACCACCAAGCACAGAGTGCATCTTGCCTAAAGCGGATTTGTGAATCTGTGAAACCCGGCTTTCGTTGACACCTAGCCGCGTGCCGATCTCCTTCATTGTCATATCGCCTTCGTAGTACATCTTCACGACCTGTTGGTGCCGTTCGGGCAGATAGCTCATTGCGGAGTTCAGACGGCTGCGTAACTCGGTGCGTGCAAATGCATGATCGGGACAGTCAGCAGGTTTTGAGGGGATTTCGCGCGCCGGCCGCTCTTCGGAGTCGTGAGAAGACTCCCGATTCGCCGCCAGGCCCAGCATCCGGACATTGATCATCAGCGCGTTCCAGCGATCTTGATCCAGTCCCATCGCTTCCGCGATTTCCGCATGGGTCGGGGTTCGGCGCAGCTTCGTCGAAAGATCGCGAGTGACGGTCTGCATCTGCTTGTATTGGCGGCGTGCATCCCGCGACGCCCAGTCGAGTTGCCGCAAGCTATCCAGAGTTGCTCCACGAATCCGGTGTTTTGCATAAGCCGGAAAGGCGACCTCCTTGTCGTCGCGGTATTTGGTTGCCGCGTCGAAAAGGCCCATTGTGCCGGCGTGAATCAGATCGTCGAGTTCCGTGTGGACTCCGATGGAGCGTTGAACGCTGCTGGCCATTGCGTGCACCAGATCCAAATGGTTCACAATCAGCTCGTCTCGCTTGGCGTTTTCGGAGATCTGTATCGAAATTTCGGGGGCGGCGGTCATTTGTGTCTTTTCTTCCTGCTTTGGCTTTCGCTGGAAGAAAGGCACTCATGAAACCGAGTGGAAAAATGCCCGAAGCGGAGTGCTCAGGACAATGACAACTGCAAGCCCGTCATCAACTTAGGGACAACATGAAAAAAAGGACGCACCACAAAACTCGCTGTGCTCCAAGTGCAAGACAGCCTGAACGTTTCGGCTTGGATTCCAAAATGGAATTCCCGTTTCAAAGAGAAACGAGGGACCAACAATGGAAGGTTTGCGGGCGGCGCCCACGATGCAGGATTTTCCGAGCGGATCAGACGTGGGGAGTAAGGTTGCCGGCAAAGGTCGGCGGCAGCGCGCTTATGCGGCGCTCTAGGAGCCCATCTGCCTGACGAGCCGTCCACCGGGTCGCATTTCGGTCGCGGGAGGCTTTTTCATGACGGAAGAGAAAGCGCCAACAGCGGCGGCGTGGGCAATCGCCATGACCGGAGCAGGATCTCTGGGCGGCATCGGCAGCGGACGTTCGCTGGACTCCAGAAGATCCAGAATGGAGATTCCCAGCTTCGCCAGAATCAAGTCTGCTGTTTCCGCTGACAGATTGCGGGCGCCCTTGAGGATATTGTGCGCCTGCGGTTGCGATATGCCGATGAACCGGGCAAAGCCGCGCTCGGTAAACTCGCCGTTACCGATTCGAGAGCTTACTGTCTCCAGCAGCCGGCGGCGTAGAAAGCCAAAACCGACTATTTCGGGCCCGGAATTTGATTCCATTTTGAAATAGGGTCGCTCGAAATCAGCAGTTTGAGAATATTTTACAGCTCAAGGGCTAGGTACCATTAGTACCATAACCATATGACTGCGCGGATGTTGTGCCATATAGCCCGAACTTTTCTCAGGCTGCGGTTGGAAAAATTTCCATAGTACTAGGGGCAGTGCAGAAATTACCTTATCTTTGAAAAGTAAGCCGCTGGCTTACTAACAAAAACCGATTCGCTTCTGGGAAAAAGAAACAATAAATATGCAATGGACTCGTTCTGAAACTCTCGCTTTGGCGCAGCAAACGTGCAGCATTTGTTATGGCTTGGGCCTGCGGCCTGGCCGTTCGGGGGTGTCCACCCCTTGCAATTGCGTGTTTCGCTCCATTTTTCGCGCCTGTCACGCGCGCTTCCGGCAATGCGCGATGAAGGAAAAGCACATCAGTCGTGTCTCCCTGGAGTCAAATCCTGGCCGGCAGCGTAGATCCGTTTGGGGGATGAAGAACGAGGAATACATGGCGGATTTCTGCTTGGTTACCCGCCGTCATTTAAACGACTATGAGTATAAAGTGTTTAAGTTTCACTTTCTGCTGGGCGCCGACTGGAAACTTTGCTGCCGAAAATTAAATATTGACCGCGGCGCCTTCTTTCATGAGGTCTATCGAATTCAACAAAAATTGGGACGTATTTTCCGCGAACTCGAACCGCATGCCCTGTTTCCGCTGGATGAATACTTCAATGGCACTCCGCGCACGGCGGAGCCTTCCACGACGATTCCGTTCAAAGTAGAACCGGAGTCGGCCGCTCCGCTCAAAAATCTCCTCAAATTTCCGGTGAAGAAAGCCGCGTAAGAACAAACGGCGGCATGGGCGATCGGATGGGGTCCGGCTTACCGGCCGGACCCGTTTTTCCGAAGTTTTTTCAGGGATACGTTTTGAAGACGGCTACTACTGTAGGAATGCTCGAAGTAAAATAACCAGCTTGCTGCGCGCCTGCAAATTGATGCGGCGGCTGAGAACTGCAAAATTGGCGGCCTCGAGTTTATCCAGCAGGCGGGTATAGATCTCGCGAAGCGCCCAAAGCGATCGCCGGCTCTTCCTGCTGATCAAAGCAGCGAGCGGAGCAGATTCCTCGTAGTACTTTCGAGCGCGCGCCGCTTCAAATCGCATCAGCGACACAAAGCTTTGGTCTTCGACACCGGCTCGCAATTGCTCTACCGGGACACCGAATCGGCGCAAATCTTCCAGCGGAAGATAAATACGTCCGAGGTTTGCATCTTCCCGTACATCGCGCAAGATGTTCGTTAGTTGAAATGCGACTCCACATTTCTCCGCAAGCAGCAGGGCGCGCCCGGATTCGAATCCGAAGATGTGCACGATGGTAAGGCCCACGACGGAAGCTACCTGATAACAGTAGCGATAGAGTTCATCGAACGTTTCCATCTCGCGCGGTTCCAGATCGGAAGTGATTCCGTCAATCATCTCGTGAAAGAAGCGATGCGGAATGTTATAGCGGCGAACCGTGTCATGAAATGCGGGCCAGATCGGGTTATCCGCGAACTCTCCATGCAAGGCATGCTCGGTATCGATACGCCAATGAGAAATCAGTTCCCGGAGCCGGTTTTTATCCTGAATAGAAACGTCGTCACTGAGATCGTCGCACTCGCGCATAAACGCGTAGATGGCGCACATAGAGGCGCGCCGTTCGGCGTCAAGAAGAAGAAACGCGTAGTAAAAATTTTTGGCGCGCTCGCGCGCAATGCGGGCACAATGGCGATAGGACTCGTCGAGTGAAACGATATTCAAAACGCCAGTAATCGCGGCAGACATCGAAGCATGAGAGTAAGGCGCTCCGCCTTTGAAATATAGGGGCGGCCTTGAAGTACGTTGTAATCCTGCAATCGGATCTTCTCGAGTATCTTTATCCCGCCCCGGCTAAACAGTTCGAGGTCGAGGGCGAGGCGCCGGTTCACCTTCGTGATCAGCGGGAGTCCCTGGCGGAACAGTGTATCAGCAACCGCGACGGCATCCCGCATAACGGAGCGAAAACGGTCATCAAACTTAAGCGCGAATAAATACTCCAGAGGATACCCGTGCTTCGCGAGAAGATCCATCGGGAGATAAACACGATCCTTTTGCAGATCGACGGAAACATCCTGCCAATGATTGGCAAGCTGCAAAGCAGTGCAAGTGTAGTCCGACAGGTTTTGCCGCTCTTTGTCGCGATATCCGCAAAGATACAGCACCAGGTGCCCCACAGGGTTCGCCGAATACACGCAATAGTCGAATACCTGATCCATCGTTTGATACCGCGTGACAGTTTGGTCCTGTTCGAATGCCCGGATCAAGCGATCGAATGGCTCAACGGGGATCTCATGGCGTTCAACCGTTCTTTGCAGCGCCACGAAGACTGGATGCTGGGGTTCGCCGGCATACATACACTGGAGCTCACGCCGCCACCACGAGAGCAGTCGCATGCTCTCAGCCGGGTCGCCTATCTCATCGCCCAAGTCATCGGCCCAGCGGCAGAACGAATACACGTTATAGAAATCCTGATGAAGCTTGCGCGGTAGCAGAATGCTGACCACATGAAAATTTTCATAGTGGTTGGTTGCAAGCCAGCGTGTGTACTCCATTGCCTCCGTTTCCGAATACCGGATACTTTCGGGGGCGGCTTGCCGGATGTAATCTTTCGGCTGAAGTTGTGCTACGGCCACAGGTGCTAGGGAATGATCGCCGTCTTTACATGACCATTGCGATGTGAGGCAAGATCGTGTAAAACGCGCGGCAACTGTTCCAATGGCTCTTCATGATTCACCAGGTGATCGCTGGTGACGACGCCGTCAATGATGAAGTTCAGCGCTCGGCGGATGTAGCCGGGCGTGTGGTGGAAACTGGCCTTGCAGGTGATTTCGGAATAGTGCAACAGGGTCGTATCCAGTTTTACTGATGAGCCGGCCGGACATCCGCCGAAGAAATTGACTATTCCGCCTTTTCGCACCAGACGTGTGGCAAGCTCCCAGGTATGGGGCTGGCCGATGGCTTCGATGACAACATCGGCCCCGCGGCCATCTGTTTCGCTCTTAATCTCTTCGATGAGCGAAGAAGTATTTTCGCCCATCAGGACGCCGCTGTGCGCCCCAAGCAACATAGCGCGGTCAAGCTGTTCCACACGGCGCGCCATGGCGATGACCCGAGCACCCATAGCTTCACGCGCCAGGCGTACTAACATAAGGCCGAGCGGACCGAGTCCCATAACGGCAACGGTATCGCCCGGCCGCACACTGCATTCTTCAAGCCCCCGGAGGGCGCAGGCAAGCGGCTCTGTGAGCGCTGCGGCCGAATAGTTCAGGCTCGCCGGAATATGATGCGTATTGTTGCGTACAATCCGGGCGGGGATACGAATATACTCCGCATACGCCCCGTTATTGAACAGAAGATCTTCGCAAAGGTTCGGTTGACCACGGCGGCAGAAAAAGCACTGGTCGCACGGTGCGGAATTGGCGGCAACCACTCGATTGCCCGGTTTGAAGCTCGTTACTCCGTCACCAACTTCAACCACATCGCCCGCAAGTTCGTGTCCAAACAGAACCGGGGGCTGCAGCATTTTGGCATGATAGCCGCGCCGGAACACCTTGACGTCGGTGCCACAGGTGAGGGCGGTGCGAACACGCACGAGAAGCTCTCCCGGACCAATGTCCGGAACGGGGATGGATTCGACCCGAACGTCTCCCTTCCCATGCAGAATGGCCGCGCGCATGGTGGCTACAGCAACGGAAGTGCTCATGTAAGTTCCTGAGGATGCACCACAACCTTCAGCGAAGAAGGGCTAGGATGAAGTGCGATATCAATGCCCCGTTCTATTTCGGTAAGCGGAACACGATCGGAGACGATTTGTTCGAGCGGAAGATCGCCGCTGAAGACAAGCCGCGCCGATTCTGCCTGCAGATCGATATCGGAACTATACGAACCAAGCAACATTCGTTCTCCCACGCAGATGTCTGAGCCCGCGATTTCGATGCTATCTTTTGCGGAAGTCTGCGCAAACAGAAGTATTTTTGCTCCGGGGCGCGAAATCCGAAGAGCTTGATTTACTAAGCCCGGCGCGTTTGTGGCAACAATAACTGCGTCGACCCCGCGGCCACTGGTAACTTGTCTGGCGGAGGTTTCGAAATGGCCGTCAGCAGGATCGAACGCGGTCGCGCCAAAGCGCGCCGACAGATCACGCCGTAGCGCGATTGTATCCGTAGCCAAAATTCTGGCCCCCGTACGCTTCGCCAGCATAGTAAAAACCAGTCCGATCGGTCCCTGGCCGAGTATTGCCACCGCGTCGCCGTCCCCCAGCCGCAGCATCGCAGTAGCCTTGAGACAAGTATTGACCGGTTCCACCCAACATGCCAGATCAAACGACACGCCGGCCGGAATTCTTTCAAGTCCGCGCTCCACAATCCAATCCATCACCCGAACGTACTGCGCGAAACCGCCCCCCGCAGGCTCGAAACCTGCAGTAATTCCCACCTTTTTGTAAATCGGACACTGAGCGTACAAGCGTCGCTCACAATAAAAGCAAGCGCCGCAAGGAACGTGATGAAATGCGATAACTCGGTCGCCCGCTGAATAGCGAGTCACGTTTTCTCCGACGGTTGCAATGACACCGGCCGTTTCATGGCCATAAATACGAGGTGGAAGGAGAAGATTGTATTGAACTTTTTTAAGATCCGTATGGCAAATACCGCAGGCCTCAACGCGAATCAAGACCTCGCCGGCCCCCAGGCGCGGCGTCGCCACCGTTTCCACGACAATGCGTCCTTCGCCGCGGTACACAGCGGCTTTCATATTCGATGGAACCGATTCAGCTGGCGGGAGCGTTGTTTGACTCTGGCTTGATTCGGCAGTTTGCAAGAAATTCTCCAAGCTCTTTCGCAGCTTTGTCAGCTCGACCCTTCAATCGAAAAAGATGTGGCAGCAGATGCGGATGCGTTAAGACGTATGTCCCGATTTTCCCACGCGCGATACGGCCTTCGGGGGTTCGCATCGCATTCAGGTCGAACGCGAAGGATTCGTCGGCGCGATCCGAAACAACCTTCACGCAATAGAATGGTATGCCGTGCCTGCGGGCATGCTTGGCCACGCCTGCCGATTCCATTTCAACGGCAATTGCACCACGTTCAGCTAAGCTACGTTTTTCCAGCACCGTATTCGCAATTCGATTCTGCGAAATGACAAGGCCGACGACCGCGTTGTCGAGAGTTGCATCAGGCATATCGCAGGCGATGGTCTCCCCGCTATCAGCCAGCAGCACAGCCGACCCGATCACAATTCTGCCCTCGTGCAGTTCGGGATCCAACGCCCCGCAAAATCCCGTGCTAACGATCGCCTCCAGAGCGGAAGATGAAAGGTCGGCAACAGCAACGGCACGGACTGCCACTTCGACGGCACGCGTCGCCAACTGCGGTCCGGCGCCATTTGCCGCCAGCACCACGCGCCGCCCGTCGAGAATGCCTTCCATGGCGTAGACGAGCGGCCAACTCAGTTTTCTGGATGCTTCCAGCCGTTTACAAAAAGGCTCCAGTTCAGCGGCTTCAGCAGCAACATACAAGACGGCCATACGTTTTTAGCGATACCCGTTTTCGCTAAACCACTTCACCGCTTTTTCAAGCGCCGTCCCCGCCGGACGCGGCGAAAAGCCCAACTCGCGGGTTGCTTTGGCATGTGTGACAAACATCTTCTTGCGCGCCATCTTCACCCCCTCGAGCGGAGCCCTGGGCGGTTTACCCGTAACGTAGGCAAGGCCGGTTGTCACAACGCCCGCGGCGTAAGCGACCGCATAGGGAATCTTCAGGCGAGGAGCCTTCTTTTTCGACAGAACGGCTAGCCTGCCAAGAATCTGCTCGAAAGTCAGGTTCTCGGAGCCAAGGATGTAGCGCTCGCCAATACGGCCATGTTGCGCGGCTAATAAGTGGCCGATCGCGACGTCTTCGGCATCGACAATGTTTAAGCCCGTATCCAAAGTCGCGCTCAGCTTCCCGTGCAGGAAATCGACAATTATCTTGCCCGTCGGCGTGGGTTTCCAATCATGATCTCCCACCGGAGCAGTGGGATTCACGATGACCACCGGAAGACCCACTCGGGCTTTCTGAATCGCAATCTCCTCCGCAAGCCACTTGGATCGTTTATAGTGGCCGATCATGTCTTGCACGGAAACCGGTGTGCTCTCATCGCCAATTGCGCCTTCAGGCATACCGATACACCCAACCGTACTGGTGTACACGATTTTCTTGACGCCCTCCCGTTCCGCGGCTTCGAGAATGTTGCGCGTGCCCTCAACATTCGATTGATAGAGCGAATCGGAGTTGCGCGACCAAAGGCGGTAGTCGGCCGCAACGTGGAAAAGAAATTCGCAGCCTCCGATCGCGCGCGCAAGCGAAGCCCGGTCTCGAAGATCGCCCGTGATCGGTTCCGCGTCCAGTTCCCGAAGCTCGCTGCCGGGACGGCAAAGCGCGCGGACCCGATGGCCATTCTCCGTCAGCACACGCGCGACGTGCCAGCCAAGAAATCCCGTCGCGCCAGTGACTAATGTGAAGGACAAGAGAGGGAAGGCGCGGCCTTAGCCAATTGCCTGGGTTCCTTTACCGTGGATGCGGCTCAGTTTATCGCACACGAGTAAAGATTTTCTCCACCGGCGGCGCTGCGAACGGGCTGTTCATCTAGCAGTGGAGCGACAGCCTTAACAAACGTAGACAGCGCAAACAGCGGGAACATGTTGCGGTATTCCGTGTAGCAGAGATAAAAGACGCGCGGGAACCCGGTGCCGGTGGAATACTGTTCGTCCCAGTTTCCATTCGAGCCCTGCGTTCGCAGCAGGTAGTTTACTCCGTTTGAGAGGCTGTCGCTGCGAATATCGCCGCCCGCGAGAAGGGCAAGAATAGCCCACGCTGTCTGGGATGGTGTGCTTGGGTTCTGAACAAAGCGGCCTTCGTCATAGCTCGCGCAGCTTTCACCCCAGCCGCCGTCGACATTTTGATACGCACGAATGAATTCGAGTGCCTGCTGGATGCACGGTTCGTTTTCGCTCATGCCGGCCGCACGCAAACCACGAAGCGCGAGGAAGGTGCCGTAAATATAATTAACGCCCCAGCGGCCGTACCAGCTTCCGTCCTGCTCCTGAGCGCCAAGAAGATAGGCAACCCCGCGCCGGATGGATGCATGGCTCGGCGCCACTCCCGATCGCACCAGCGCTTCGATGACGCGTCCCGTTATGTCGGGACACGATGGATCCAGCATGGCGTTGTGGTCAGCAAACGGCACATGGCTGAGCAGATTCCAGTTGTTATCGACATCGAAAGCAGCCCAACCGCCATCCTTGCTTTGCATTGCGAAAAGCCAGTTGATGGAGCGCTGCATGCACTCGCGCTGTTTACTGGGATCGGACGCGCGGGCGTGCTCCATGGCCAACAACACCATGGCCGTATCGTCAACATCCGGGTAGAATTCGTTGTTAAATTCGAAGGCCCATCCCGAAGGCTCGACATGGGGGCGCTTCATCGACCAATCGCCTTTTCGTCGTACTTCCTTTGTTAAAAGCCAGTCTGCGACACTGCGCAGCGCCTCCGAAGGGGCAACACCACTTTCGCCCAGAGCATGCGCCGCAATGGCGGTATCCCACACCGGCGAGAAGCAGGGCATCATGTAGAAGCCGCGGCGGTCGTCATCCACCATTAGCTTGTTGAATTCTCGTTCAGCCTGCTGGCGCAGAGGATGTTCCGGGCCATAGCCGAGCACATCCAAAGCCATGATGGAGTACTGCATGGACGGGTAGATAGCTCCAAGGCCGTCCGATCCTTCAAAACGCTCCAGCATCCATTCGGCGCACTTGCGAACGGCATATCGGCGAAGAAACTTTGGACCGACGCGCTCCCACACCTTCAGCATCTTGTCCGCCCTGAGGAAGAAGTTTCGCAGGCTGAAATACTTGAGGTCACTTTCCGGCCGAACGGGGGCGCCTGGGAGGAATAATTCTTCCACCGTAAAGCCTGCCGGAACTGGCCGATTCGGATTAGCCGCATGCACGATCGCCAGCGAGACCACAATCGCCCGCGTCCAGGAAGACATCTGGTAGATGAACCGCAACGGCAGGAGAATGATTTCAGGCGGAATGGTCGGACAAGCGCTCCGCGGATAAAGCCCAAAAAGACTGAGGTTGATCCGAACGTAACTGTTCGCGGCCTGTATGCCGCCCAGATCCAGGATGCGAGCGCGAAGGCGCTGCATGCGACTGTCATCGGCGGGCATCCCAGCAAGCTTCAAAGCCGTATAGGCCTTGATTGACGCGCTCACCTCGGATGGGCCGCGCAGATAGATGTTAAAGCCGCCATCTTCCAGTTGCCGCGAGAGTATCGACGCAACAGCTCGTTCGATCTTCGGCCGTGTCGGCGGATTCCAAACGCCATTCACCGGCGGGTGCAGCCACAGTTCCGTCAGAATATAGTCCGACTCGAGCGTCGTGTCCGCCGTCAGATCTGCCCACCAGAAACCCTGAGGGTACCTCCGGTCAAGCAAGGCTGCCGCGGCTTTTCGGATCGCGTCGCAGCTTGCAGCATGCAGCGTATCGTATGCTTGCAGACTCGACTTCATGTTCTTGCGCTAAGTTCGCACCGTGTAGAGACGTGGAGTAAAGTTCTCAAGATCGGACGGGAGCGTAAATCGCACGTCCTCTTCCTTGATTTCAGCTTCCTCCAGGAATGTATAGCCATTACGTTGCAGATGCGTGATCAGCTCCTCGACTAAATGTTCCGGGGCGGAAGCACCCGCGGTGACCGCCACCGTGTCTACGCCTTCCAGCATGGAATGCTGAACTTCACTGCAATCATCCAACAAATATGCAGGAACGCCAGCCTTTTGGCAGACCTCGACCAGTCGGCGGGAATTAGAGCTATTTTGCGAACCAACCACAAGCAAGGCCTGACACAAGGGCGCTACCGCTTTGACGGCCAACTGGCGGTTCTCGGTTGCGTAACAAATATCCTGAGTCTTCGGGCCAATTATTTTGGGGAAACGTTCCATTAACCGGCGTACGATGTCTTTCGTTTCATCCAAGGACAAAGTTGTCTGCGTGAGATAGACAACACGTTCCGGGTTCCTGATTTGGAGGCGATCTACATCCTCTACGTCCGACACCAGAATTGTGCTTTCCGGAGCCTCGCCGAGTGTTCCGGTGACCTCATCGTGATCGCGATGGCCGATTAGCACGATCGTGTAATCCTGCTTCGCAAACCGAACCGCTTCCAAATGGACTTTCGTCACCAGGGGACAGGTCGCATCAATGACTTGCAGACTCCGCTCCTTGGCTTCGGCACGAACAGCGGGCGAAACTCCGTGGGCGCTGAAAATGACTCGGGCGCCTTCCGGCACTTCGGATAGCTCCTCCACGAAGATGGCGCCGGCACACCGCAATTCGTCTACTACGTGGCGATTGTGAACAATTTCCTTGCGAACATAGATGGGCGCGCCATACAGATCCAACGCAATTTTGACTACGTCAATCGCCCGCACCACGCCTGCACAGAAGCCCCGCGGCTTCAGCAGCAGAATCTTCTTCGTGCCGCTGCCGGCTGACCTCACCGCCCCGGGCGCAGCAACGTCAAATACAGATTCCGTGATGGGCATAGGGGAAACTTCAGTATACCAACGTCCTGTATTTTCAGCGACTAAGAATGCCTGACCGCCAGATTTTCAGGGCCAAATGGAGGAATTTTTCAGCTAAAAAGCAGCACTGTTAGCTGCCGACCAGCCGTGCATAGACGCTGCGCGCCACTCCGGCATCGGTAGTGCCTTTGACAATGGCGCGTCCATCGGGGAAAAATGTCACCTCATACTTCGGAAGATTCATGCGTAGCGCAAAATCGGTCACGCGCACCGACCCTAAAGGACGCAGGCGCGCGGCTAACTCCTGCAAATCGAGAGGATTCCCAGAGTCGTGCAACTGCACCGCATTCCGTCCACATAAGCTCACCGGCACTCGGCGTTTGCCATCCAGGTACCGAAACACCCGGCCGTGACAGGTCCGGCATTCAGGATCGCGTTCCGGCGCACTGATACGGCGAAAGTCGCCCTGCCAGACATCCAGGGTCTGCACGAAGCAGTGGAAGTCGTCCCATCCGGTCAATAAGCGGAGCGCTGCCGCAACCTGTAACGAAGCCACTGCGGCAGTAGCCGAACCCAGGACTCCGTTAACGTCGCACGTCGGCTGAATTCCCGGCGGTGGGTCTGGATAAATACAACTGAAACATGGCCCACGCTCCGGCACGACAGGCATAATGATGCCGTAGCTCCCGATAGCTGCCCCATAAATCCAAGCGGTGGCCGATTTCACGCTGATATCGTTGATGAGGTAGCGCGTCTCGAAGTTGTCTGTGCCGTCGAGAATGATATGGGATCCGGCAAGCAATTCCTCTGCGTTGGAGGGCGTGAGATCAGAGACATGGGTTTGAAGTTCAACGCCCGAATTCAGCCGCGCGAGGCGCCGGGCCGCCGCAACTGCTTTAGGAACTTCGTCAAAAGCATCCGACTCGTCGTAGAGCCATTGGCGCTGGAGGTTCGAGATCTCAACCGTATCGCGATCGATCAGAATCAGGCGGCCAATGCCTGCGCGAACCAGCGCCTCGGCTTGAAAACTTCCCAGAGCACCGCAGCCTACCACGCTAGCCGTGGCGCTGCGAATTTTTTCCTGTCCGCAGTCGCCAATCGGTGGAAAGAGTATCTGCCGGGAGTAACGTTCCTGCTCACCCGGACTCATATGGTCCGATGTTAGCAGCCGGAGCAGGCTCCAGAACTCAGCGCGGGCTCCACAAGCTCTGCTGTATGGCGGGTTTTCTGCTGCTGTTCTGCACCCAAGTAGTTGCCGGTAATCCCAACCCTTGGCTGATTGAAAATGCGCTACGGTTCGAAGGGAAACGCATCACCAGCATCGGTTTCCAAAATGTCTCTTCCGGCTCGGCCGTGCAGCCGATGCGGGACAGCGAACTTTCGGCGATTTTGCCCTTCAAGCCGGGATCCATTTTCCATGAACCCGATCTTCATGTCGCTCTCCAAAATTTGTACGCCACCGGCCATTACCTGCAAATCGCGATTGATGCGGCCGACGATGCCGACGGCGTCGCTTTGCGTTTCCTCACCACAACTGCCTACTTTATCGGGCACGTCTCCATCAATGGCGTAAATGCACCGCCGAACCGTGGGCAGCTGTTCGGGGTTGCCAAACTGCGCCTCGGCACGCGCCTGGATCCCGCGGACACAAGTCAAGCCATCGACTCTATGAAAGACGTGTTGCGTGAAAACGGTTTTTACAATGCGCGCATCGGCAGCCATGTCACTTACGATCCCGTCACTTCACAGAGTGCGATTCACTTCGATATCAATACCGGAAAGCGCGCCCGTTTTGAACGCCCGGTGATTACAGGCGACAATGTCTCCACTGAAGAGATTGTAAAGGTCAGCCGCTGGCAACGCCTGTACGGGCTCCTCGGATGGCAGCAGGTAACGGAAGAACGCGTTCAAAACGGCTTGGACAACATACGCAACTACTACGACAAGCGCGACCTGCTGCAATCTCAAATCACGCTAACCCGCGAGTACAACAAAGCAACTAACACCGTAAAGCCGGTGATTCATATCGATACCGGATCGCGCGTGGCCGTTCGCGTCACCGGTGCGAAGATAAGCGCGGCCGAACTCAAGATACTCATTCCCGTATTTCAGGAGCGCGCCATCGATACCGAGCTTCTGGAAGAGGGTGAGCAAAAGATCGAACAGTTTCTGCAGGGTGAAGGCTACTTCGGAGCCGAAGCTTCCTACTCCATCGCAAAGAACGACGACGGGCGCACGACAACAATCACCTACACGGTCGCGCGTGGACAGCGCCATCGTTTCGTCTATCTCGGCATCTCGGGAAACCGTTATTTCTCGTCCGCGACCCTCCGCGAGCGAATGTACGAAATTCCGGCTCAATTTCCCCGTTATCCAACGGGGCGATTCAGTCTCACCTATTTACACAGTGACGAGGACGCCATCAAGCGCCTATACTCTGCCAATGGATTCCCGCAGGTAAAGGTGGTCACGCGCGTAGTAGACGATCTCGACGGCGTGCGCGGCCACGTTGGAGTCTACTTCACGATCGTTGAAGGGCCTCAAATACGGATTGCCGATTTATCAATTGAAGGCGCGGCCCCGGAGGACTTGGCGGTACTCCGCCAGGCTCTTGCATCGACGCGAGGTCAACCATTTAGCGGTGAGAGTCTCGCTCTCGATCGCGAAAACACGCTGAACTACTATTACAACCTTGGTTACCTCGCAGCTTCCTTCCAGTATTCCGTCGAACCCGGCTACGACGCAAATCACGTTCGATTGAAATACACCATCGCCTCCGGCCCGCGCACGTATGTTCGGGATGTCATTGTTTCCGGCCTGCAGACAACAAAGCGGAACCTGGTTCTTCGCCGGATTGAATTGAGGAAGGACGAGCCGCTATCACTGCTTGAGGAAACAGACAGCCAGCGGCGCCTCTACAATCTCGGGATCTTCGCTCGCGTGAATACGGCCCTACAGAATCCGGATGGCCAAGAGAGCTACAAAAATGTCCTCTACGACATCGAGGAAGCGAGCCACTACACGTTGAATGTCGCCGCCGGCGCCCAAATCGGACGCATCGGCGGAGGAACCACCAGTCTCGACAACCCGGCCGGAACGACGGGCTTTGCCCCGCGTATCGCGGTTGGGATCACGCGTGAAAATTTTCTCGGCCTGGGCCAGAGCCTGAGCCTGCAAACGGGCCTCTCCACTATTGAACAAAGAGCTGCTTTAAGCTGGTTTATCCCGCAGTTCGTCTCAAACCCCAACTTAAGTCTTACGTCAGCGGCGTTGATAGACGACACCAATGACATTCGGACGTACAACGCGCGCCGCCGGGAAGCTTCGCTGCAATTGGGCCAGAAACTGTCGCGCGCATACACGCTGCAATATCGCCTGGTATTCCGCCACGTGACTCTTTCGGATCTCAAAATCGATCCGCTCCTTGTTCCCTTGCTCGCCCAGCCCGAGACCATCGGACTAACCGAGATTTCTTTGATTGAAGACAAACGTGACGATCCGACGGATGCGCACCGGGGTGTTTACAACACGGTGGATCTTTCTTATGCTCCCGGGTTTCTCGGCTCGCAGATTCAATTTGGCCGCGCCCTCTTTCGCAATTCCACCTATCACCCGTTCGGGCGCAGTTTAGTATTCGCCCGCAGCACCCAGTTCGGAATCATCGAAGGATCTGGCCCGGCCACGAACATCCCACTCGCAGAACGCCTCTATTCGGGTGGTTCGAACAGCATTCGCGCCTTTCCGGATTTTCAGGCCGGACCCCGTGACCTGGTTACCGGATTCCCGTTAGGTGGTAACGCCCTCTTCATCAACAATACGGAGCTGCGCTTCCCACTCTATGGGGACAATCTGAAGGCTGTTATCTTTCACGACGCGGGCAACGTCTATGCCAGTATTAGCGAGTTCAGCGTTCGCTTCCGGCAGGAGAACCTTCAGGATTTCAACTACATGGTGCAGGATGTTGGGATTGGAATTCGATATCGCACGCCGATCGGACCGATTCGCGCCGATTTTTCCTTTAGTCCGGATGCACCACGGTTCTTTGGCCTGAAAGGAACGGAGCAAGACTACATAAACGGAACCGCAACCTCGACGGTTCAAAAGATCAACGCATTTCAATTCCATATATCGCTGGGGCAGGCGTTTTGATGGACAGGCGGACGGCAATCTACTGTTTTCTCGCGGGGGCCATCGTTTTTACCTCCGCAACTCGCGCCGCGACCGTCGACCGGATCGAGGTGGTTGTGGACCGGCAGATCATCACCGAACTCGACCTCGAAGAGGACATTCGCGTAACTGATTTCTTAAACGGAACTGTATTCGATGCAACGACGCAATCAGATGCACTGCCGAATCAGCGGCGCGCCGCGGCCGAGCGCCTGATTGACCAGTCGCTTATCAAACAAGAGATCGCCCTTTCGCACTATCCATGGGTCTCCGAGCCGGAGATTGATGAGGCAGTAGAACAACTCCACCAGGCAAGAGGTGCCGCCGCGTTCGAAGCCGGCTTGGAAACTAATCAGATCTCTTTGGCCCTCCTGCGCCGTCATCTTGCGCTCCAGCTGACGACCATGCGTTTCGTCGCTTTTCGTTTTCGTCCGGAGTTGGGAATCTCTGATGACGATCTCGACAACTATTACCGGCGTTTAATTTCAAAATGGGCGGCTGGACATCCCAATGAACCTGTGCCTACGTTTGAGTCCAGCCGAAGAAATATCCGGCGTGGGCTTGTGGAAGAACGCACAAACGCGGCACTCGACGAATGGCTGCGTGATGCACGGCAGCGTGCGCAGATAGATTACGCCGACCACACTCTGCAGGCTGTGAAATGAGCAAAGGCCGCCGCATCGCGATTTGGTTGGTTACTGCTCTCGCCGTCGGGATTGTTGCGGTTTGCGTTACCGGCATTTTCGTCCTTCGTTCTCAGTGGCTTTCCAACCTCGTTCGTTTGCGTACCGTTGCCGCGATTGAACGCGCCACCGGAGGCCGAGTGGATCTGCGCAGTTTTCACTTCGATTGGAGCAGCCTGACCGCCGAGTTCCAGGATCTGGTCGTGCATGGAACGGAGCCGCCATCCGCGCCTCCGATGTTCGAAACGCCTTCTATCCGGATTACGTTCCCGCTCACCGCCTTATTGCGGCGGCAGATCGTCATTCAATCCATGCGCGTCGATCGTCCTCAGATCTATCTTTTGGTCCGGCCGGACGGCAGCACGAACATGCCTCAAATTCGAAACGGCTCTATCAGCATGACGGATCTGCTGTCACTCCAAATCGGCAGTTTCGCCTTTCATAACGGATCCGTTCGAACGGATGTACAGCGAATACCTCTGGAAGCTCAGGGCCGAAACCTTTCGCTGCTGTTGCGGTATGCACAGCAGCCGGCGCATTACCAGATTCAAATTTCCTGTAACCAACTAGGCCTGGACGTGCTTGGCCGCAGGTCCATCAATACCGCGGTCGATGCCAATGTGCGATTGGAAAACAATCGCATCGATATCCGAAAGGCAACCATAGACGCGGCGGCCTCTCAGATCCAGGCACAGGGTGTGGTCCAACGCTTCAACGATCCTGTCGTCGATCTCGACGTCAAAGCGAATCTGGCTGCAGCCGGCCTGGCCAACTTCGGTCAACTCAGGAACCTCTCAAGCGGAACGTTTGCCGTCAACGGCGCTTTCCACTACGACAGTTCCCGCCCGGCAAATTTCACCGGACATCTGGTTGGAGAACACGCGACGTATCGTTTCCCGATCGCGACCTTGACAAACACCTCCTTCACAACCGATGTAAATGCGACTGTAGCCGGCGCTTTTCTGACCAACATCCATGTCCGGACCGGCGAAGGTTCGCTAAGCGCGAAAGCCCAACTGACAAACTGGAAAGACTTTTCCTTAAGCGGCAACCTCGAGCGTGGAGATCTGCGCGGCCTGTTTGCTTTGTTCACGCACAAAACACTGGTGTGGAGCGGCATCGCGACGGGACCGCTTACCCTGCATTCTGCAATCGATGGTCATGATTTCAATCTCGAGACGCGTCTCGGCATTGTGCAGGGACGCGGCCCTGACCCGGTCGCGGGGAACGTCGATCTTGGATATCGGAATGCCGGCAAGGTTCTGCAATTAAACGCGCAGCTTGCATCCACCAAAACTCGCGCATCAATATCCGGCACAGTGGGGCAAGCGGTTACACTCCATCTGGACACGACCGCGATCAGCGAGATAGAGCCGGTCGCTGAGGCAACCGGCCATTCGCTTTCCGTTGCCCAGGTCGACCTAACAAACAGCGAAGTACGGTACGACGGCGAGTTAACAGGCCCACTTCGGTCGACGCATGTGAACGGCGACTTGTTGCTGCGAAACTTTGGTGTGGCAGGGCAACGCTGGGATGAGGCAATGGCGCGCTTCACCGCTTCGGCGTCACAGATCAACGTTGCTTCGGCATCGTTCAAACAGCAAAACCTGAAGGTATCGCTGAGTGGCTCAGCCGAACTTTCGAATTGGTCTATCAATGCCTCAAGCAAACTGGCGATCCAAGCTACCGTGAGCGGCGTAGACATACGGAACACCGCCGCCCGTTATGCCAGTTTCACTCTCCCTGTACTTACCGGGGTCGCCTCAGGAACCATACGGCTATCAGGCACGCTGGATAATCCGGTAGGCACAGGCTCGCTCAATGTCGTGAGCTTGGATGCGTTTGGCCAACGGCTGAACGAAGTACAGGCAGCCTTTGCGGTACATGACGATACGGCCATCATCAGTGCGGGCAAAATCCGGGCAGCGCCGGGCAGCGTTGCCTTTAGCGGCGATTATCGCCACCAGCACGGCAATTGGAGAGAGGGAAGACTCCAGCTGCACATAGACGGCGAGGGCTTTCCCATAAACAGTCTCTCCGGTGTTGCACGCCTTGCGCCTGAGCTTACGGGTGTCGCAGAAATTCACGCCGATACGGCTTTTAACATCTCGGGCAAAGACATAACTCCGCAAGAGACGAATGGCCGGCTTGCAATTACCGGGATCACCTATAGAAACATCCATTACGGGAATGTGACTGCCACGGCAGCCACCCACGGAGACGTTGTCAATGGAGTCCTGACCGGTGCGATTCGGGAAACCCCACTGACTGGATCATTTGCACTTCAGCTCACTCCGGGAAATCCGCTGCGGGCCGAAATTCAAACCCGGCATCTCGACCTTCAGACCGTGGCAGGGTTACTGAACATTACCTATCCGGAGAGTTACCCGCGCGGATTCGTTGACGGCAAGATCGAGGCCGAAGGACTGCTGACCCATTTAGACAAACTGCACGGGAACGTAGTGCTTGAAGCGGTCGAAGTACGGCCCGCTGCAAGCGACTCCGGGCTTGAAGTGAAGAATGACGGCCCGTTGCGTTTCGACTTTCAAGACGGCACAGCACACATTCAGCACTTTCGATTAGCTACGCGGGAAGGCCACTTGGACGTAAGCGGCAGCTTTGGGTTTCTTGGGGCTCGTCGCTTGGACCTTGCCGTGAACGGCCAGTTGGCGTTGCAGGCTTTCGAACTGCTGGATCCAAACGTCGCCGCTGGCGGGTATGCCGCTGTCGATGCCACAATTCGGGGGCCGTTCTCGCAGCAGCTGTCGCGGCTCGCGATCGAGGGGTCACTTGCTCTTCACAATGGGAGCTTCTCGCTCAAAGGCGTCGCGAACGGACTGAGCGCAGTGAACGGAGTAGTTCATTTTAACCGCGACCGCGCATCCATTGACAGCCTCACCGCACAGAGCGGCGGCGGCACTGTGGCGCTCAGCGGGTTCATCAACTTCGGCAAGGGTCCTCTCGTCTATGACCTCAAAGCAGATGCCCAGAATGTTCGTCTCCGCTATGCCGGAGCCCTCAGCGTCACCGCTAGCGCCTCTTTGCACATGACCGGCACTACCGAGAACGGCCTTGTTTCCGGCTCTACCGATATCTCTCGCGTCGTGGTCAGTCCGGATGCAGATCTTGGAGGCGTTGCGGCAATGGTGGCAAACCGGGAGGCACAGGCATCCGAAGGGAACGACTTATTATCAGGCCTGCAACTGGATGTACGGATCCGGAGTTCTCAGAACATGGAACTTACTACCTCTTTGAGCCGCGATGTTGAGGCAGACATGGATCTGCGGTTGCGGGGCACCCCCGGACATCCGCTGCTGTTCGGCGGTATTTCTGCCAGTCAAGGCGACTTTCGGATTTTCGGCGCAAGATATAGCCTGAACAGTGCTGAAATAACTTTTACGAATCCTACCCGCATCGAACCCGTTCTCGACGTCGATGTGCAAACGATCACTCATGGCGTGACCATCGACATCATCGTTGTGGGCACCCTCAACAAGCTCAATCTCAACTACCGCTCCGACCCGCCGCTTCAGACACGAGAAATCATTGCACTCCTGACCGTTGGGCAGGCGCCGAGTTTCTCGCCAAGTTTGCCGAATGCGCAGCCTGCCGCGAGTGACGTCAGCGCGCTGCAGGCCGGGGCAAACTCAGTTCTTGGCGAGGCAATCTCGCCCCAATACAGCGGACTTTCCAAGTTATTCGGGACTACGAACATCAAGATCAACCCGCTGGAGCAAGGCATCAGCAACACACCACAATCCCGCCTGACAATCGAGCAGCAGATTTCACCGCACGCAACAATCATCTACGTTACGAATCTGGCCGAGACGTCTGAACAGATCTTTCGTTTTGAGTACGCCCTGACCCCGCAGTATTCAGTTGTGGCGATTCGTGACGACAACGGCGAGTTCGGGATCGACTTCCAATATAAGAAGCGATTCAAATGAAGCTTCGGACCGCACAGGGCAAACTGAAGATCGAACACAGTATCATCGACGGACTGCGTCCTGTTTTAGAACGCCTTCTTCGCGAAACTCCGGCAATTCGCGCCGTGATTCCAGGCGTCATCCGGCGCGTCCGCGACGCTCGTGGCGAGCCTGCCATCCACATCACCGTGCAAACCACAAACGGCTGGAAGGCGATTGCCCTTAGCGCGGGCGCCCGCCAGGAGTTATTCTTCAGCACCGGCCTGAGTAAAGAAGAGCTGACCCAGTGCATCGGCAAAAGCCTGACCGGCTGAGTTGATGCGAACATCTATGCTTTTGTGAGAACCGATGTCCGTAGCGGCACGCTCGCGCTGATCGTTGTCCCACTGCCAGCACTCGTTTCGATTTCGAATGAGCCGCCGATTTGCTCCAGTCGTTCACGCATGCCTAAAATTCCAAAGTGCGCCGACTGCTCAAGATAGAGAGAATCCAAATCGAATCCACATCCATCATCGTGAATCTCCAGGCGAACGTCCGATTGCTCAAACGATAACTTCACCTGCACACTGCTCGGCGCTCCATGCCCGACGGCGTTCCGGATTGCCTCTCTTGCAACAAGCACGAGCGCGCGATTGGTAGCGGCCGGCAATCGAACAGAAGCTCCGTCTATCTCAAGGCTGATCGGAATGCCCTTTTCGCTGCTGAGTGTTTGCGCCAGAACCGACAGCGCCTCTTCGAGCCCACCATCGAACGAATCGTGGCGCAAATCGGAAAGTGCCTGCCTGGCTTCGTCCACGGTCAGTCTTAAATGCATCCGCGCATTGTCCAGGCATTCCAACATTTGGTCCTGGTCGGAGGCGGCGCAACTGGCCGCCGCTTCCACCAGCGTCGAAACACCCAGGCATCCTTGAATCACTGTGTCGTGCATCTCCCGGGCAATCCGCGTCCGTTCCTCCAGCCTGAGATGGTAACGATTGCGAGCCTGTCTCTCCCGCAGGAAAAGCATGCCGGCTGAACAGAGCGCGACGAAAACGAATCCAAGGCCGTAAAACCAGACGGTCTGGTAAAAATAGGGCTGGACAATTAAATCGATCCCGGCTTCGGAAGAACCCTCCGGGTTGCGCGCAACCACTCGAAAGCGATAACGCCCCGGCGGCAGGTTATCGTAGTTTGCAGTTCTGCGATGGTTCGCTGCGGTCCACCATCCATCGAAGCCTTCCAGCTGATAACTGAAACTGACCTGCTCGGGCGCCCGTAGCGCAACCGAAGTGAAGTTGATTTCGATACGCCGCCGCCCCGGGCTGACGACGAGCTCTTTGGAAGGATGCACGCTCTGGTCATCCACAAAGAACGACTCCAGTCGAACAGGCAGCGAATGGCTGCTGGGGGGATGCTTCGGATTCAGATGAACAGCGCCCCGGACACTCGGAAACCACAACTCGCCATCGGCGGCTACGCAACCCGACGGTTGGAAATTTCCATTCATCTGCGCTGGTTCAACGCCGTCCGCTCCTGAATACGAAAGCACCGGCGCCAGATTTGATCTTCGTTCCGCTACCAAATTCAAATCCGCAAATGAAGCTGACGATAGCCCGGACGGTCCGCTCATCCAAAGCCTGTCGCCGCCTCCGATGATCTGGAAGATAGAGTTGCTCAGCAACCCTTCACGAGTGGTGATTCTAGTCACCTTGCCGTCTTTGATTCGTACCAGGCCGGCGCCCCGCGTACCGATCCAGATAGTATTCCCCGCGTCGGGCAACATCGACCAGATTCTGTCGTGTCCGAGTTGTGTGAAAGCGTCATCATGCACGAACTTGCCGGCATGAAAGCGGTTGAGCCCGCGGTCAGTGCCGATCAATAGGTCGCCTTTTTGATCCTCGGCAATGGCGCGTATCCAACCATACGAAAGCCCGTCTTCCAGATAGTAGTTCGTAATCCGTCTGCCATCCCATTTGCTGATGCCGCTCGACGTACCAATCCAAAGATTGCCCGCGGTGTCCTCGAAAAACGCTTGTATCCCGTTATTGCGCAGCCCCTCAGCCATCGTCAGCCGTGACGATTTTCCTTTGAAAATTCGAACCACTCCCGCATTCACCGTTCCGAACCAAAGTGCGCCGGTATGGTCCTCGTAAGTCCCCATTACCTGGAGATTGTTGGCCGGGGGCAGCAACTGGAAAGGCTCTGCGTGTCCATGAACATACCGATAGACGCGGCCGGTTATCGTTGTCAGCCAGAGGACCCGCCGGTGATCGCTATAGATGGTTGCGACATTATCGTCTGAAAGCCCATCCCGGCTGTTGACGATCTGTACGTCCGGTGTGCTCAGCCGGACCAGACCGTCCGCTGTCCCCACCCAGATGCTTTGATCGCGATCCTCAAAGATGGTTGCAATCGAGTTATCCGGCAGCACTATCTCGGCATGAAAAGCCGCTCCCCCGGTTCCGGGTACCACGAACAGGCCGTCCCCGCGACTACCCAGCCATACATTCCCTGTATGATCTTGAGTAATCGCATCAACCAGCGTCTTCGTGTGCTCTTGCACCGGGAAAGAAGTGCGGCCGTCCGATTTCGGAATTCTTTTGACCCCGCGGCTCGTGGCCAGCCAAAGAGATCCGTCCTCCGTTCGCTGAACCCGATAAACTTCCCCGAAATCTGCTGTCGTCACATAATGCGTTAGCGTTCCATCCGTAAATCGAAAAAGACCCGACGGCCCGGCGGCGACGAGATGATTCTCGGAATCCTCGACCAGCGCGGAGAACGAGATGTTGATCAGATGTAGACTTTCGTCGACGCGCTTGAAACGCGTGCCGTCAGATCGGTATAGTCCACGCTGAGTAGCTGCCCAGATAGCTCCCTGATGATCGACGAGGACCGCATTGATGAACTCATTGGCTAAGCCGTCTTTGATACCGAACGACTGGAAACTGCCGTTCTTGTAATGCAACAACCCTCCGCCATCGGTCGCTGCCCAAAGCGAGTCATCCTTCGCCACCGCGAGCGATCGAATGTTGTCGTCGGTCATTGATGGTGTATTGAACCGGGCATACTCGACAAAACGAACCCCGTCAAATCGAGCCAGCCCACCCGAAGTTCCCACCCATAGGTAGCCGTCCGCGGTCTGTGCAATAGCTTGAACCCGATTCTCAGGAAGGCCGTCCTGCGTTCGCCAGGTTCGGCTTGCGTAGCGTGGCATCCCGCCTTTGGAGCCACGTGTCGAAGCCGGTGCAACAACTCCGAACGCGGCTAGCAGCAGGAGCGCACAGCAGCTTCGAAGCCTGCCGCAACCAGGTTCGGCAGGCGGAACAAGGTGCCGTAGGCGATGCATATGGCGGCTATCGGGAATCAAGTATACAATCCTTATCGTGGCACCATCCGTAGATGAAAAGGCCGGGTCCTCGCGAACTGTCACGGCCGCCGGAACTGCAGCTATGCCGGTTCCCGGCGCCAGTCCGGAGAGCCGGCCGATTCGTATTTTAATTGCCGACGATCATCCGGTTGTGTGTCTGGGGCTGCTGGCTATCGTCAACCTGCAGCCGGACATGATGGTCGTGGGTCAGGCAACTACCGGCGTCGAAGCTGTGCAATTGGCACGCCAGCACTCACCCGACGTCGTGTTGATGGATCTGCGTATGCCGGAGATGAATGGCGTCGAGGCAATCGCCGCGATTCGTGCGGAGAGGCCTCAAAGTGCGGTGATTGTCCTCACCACTTATCACGGAGACGAAGACATTCGGAAGGCTCTTGCCGCCGGGGCGCAGGCGTATCTTCTCAAAGGGATGTCTCATCTGAAGCTGCTCGAAGCCATTCGCAGTGTCGCTTCCGGTAATCAATACTTTCCGAAAGGTATCCGTAGCAGTGTCCCTGGAAAGGTGAATCGGCCTGCGCTCAGCCCGCGCGAAGTCGACATACTCCGCTTAATCGTAAAGGGGCTTAGCAATCAGGAAATTGCCGAAGCGCTCAGCATTACGCATGGCACCGTCAAGTGGCACGTGAACATTATTCTGAGGCGCCTCAGCGTAAACGATCGAACTCAGGCGGTTATCGTCGCTGCGCAAAGAGGTATCGTCGAAATCTAGTGAAGATCCGCCGCCGTGATGTTCTTGGCATGTTCGCTGCTCCATTGACGCTGCGTGGACAGGGATCGGCTTCGCGCAACATCCGTCCCACGCCTCGCTCAAAGCCGTCGGGAATTCCGTTCAATGCCCACTTCATCGATGTCGCAGCTCAGGCTGGACTGCGCTACCCCACTGTCTACGGGCCGCCCGATCACAAAGACTACATCATTGAGACGATCGGCTGCGGCTGTGCATTCGTCGACTACGACAACGATGGCTGGATGGACATCCTGGTGCTTAGTGGCCTGCGCGCCGCCGAGGCAAACGAGAATGTCAGCAACCGTCTTTACAAAAACAATCGCGATGGAACCTTTACCGATGTAACCGAGAAGGCTGGCTTGTTGCGTAAGCTTTGGTCCTCGGCAGTTACCGTCGGCGACTACAACAACGATGGTTTTGAAGATTTGTTCATTACCGCCTTTGGGCAGAACGTACTTTACCGCAATAACGGCAATGGCACCTTTACGGATGTAACCAAAGAATCCGGGCTGCTCGATACCCAGACACGTTGGGGTTCAGGCTGCTGCTTCGTGGATTACGACCGCGACGGCCACTTAGATCTTTTCGTAGCGAACTATCTTGATTTCGATTTGGCGCGAGCGCCGAAGCCGGGAGCCAACGCCAACTGCACTTGGAAGGGAACGCCGGTGATGTGTGGTCCGCAGGGATTGCCCTACTCTCACCATTCCCTCTATCGCAACAACGGCCGTGGGGTGTTCGAGGACGTTACCACGCAAGCCGGGATCTCAAAGGCCCGTCCGGGTTACGGCATGACGGTGGTTGCAGCCGATTTCGACGACGACGGCTGGCCCGACATTTACGTTGCCTGCGATTCGAGTCCGAGTCTTCTTTTCCGCAACAAACATGACGGAACGTTTGAAGAGATTGGGTTGCTTGCAGGTTGCTCGCTCAGCGACGACGGCGCGGAACAAGCGGGAATGGGCGTGGGCATCGGAGATCTTAACCTCGATGGCAAACTGGACATTTTCAAAACCAATTTCATGGATGACACGAACGTTCTGTATGTGAATAACCGCAACGGATACTTCGACGACCGGACGACCGCCGCAGGTTTGGGCGTGGAAACTCGTTTTGTAAATTGGGGAGCCGGCATCGCAGATCTGGATAATGACGGATACCCCGATCTCTTCTACGCGACAGGAAACATCTACCCGGAAGTGGAGCGAAAGAACCCGCAATACCCGCTGAAAACGCCGCGCGTGATCTTTCGCAACCTTGGGAACGGCAAATTCGAAGAATTCATTGACGACGCCGGTCCTGGCATTGCCGCGCCGCACTGCAGCCGCGGCTGCGCGTTTGGCGATTTCGATAACGATGGTGACCTGGATATCCTCGTCGTCAACTTGAATGAGCCGCCATCGCTTCTGCGAAACGATCTCAGCGGCAGCCGCCACTGGCTTAAAGTGAAGCTCATCGGAACGAAGTCCAATCGCAGCGGAATAGGAGCACGAGTCACTTGTTCTTACGGGGACAAGCGTCAAGCGCAGGAATTGACCGCGCAATCAAGTTTTTATTCGTCCAACGATCCACGGCTGCATTTTGGGCTCGGAGATATCGCAGCCGCAGATCTCGAGATACGTTGGCCCTCGGGTACCGTGCAAAAGCTCACCGGAATCAAAGCGAACCAGATCCTGACCGTCCGCGAACCGTAGGATCTATTGCGACGTCTCCGATTCGTCCTGATCGGGCCTGCTTTCCCGGCGCATCACCTTATACACGTCTTTCAATTGCTCTTTCATCTGCTTTAAGCGCTGAAACGCCGCAAGCTCGCGGCGGGCGTCCTCCGTGCGGTCCATCTTCCGGTATAGAGTTCCAAGCTGGTAATGTGCCGACCCGTCCGACGGATCCAGCCGGACGGCTTTTTCCAGAAACGGTTGAGCTTTTTGGGGCTCGTTCATGGCAAGCAGAGTTTTCCCGAGGCCCAGATTGGCCTCAGCATCGTCAGGTTGCAGTTCCACCGCCCGAGAGTAGCGCGCCAGAGCGCTTTTCATATCGGAGCGTCCCGCAGCAATCCGGCCCAGGCGGCATTCCGCCTTCTCATCGAAGGGATTTTGCGCCAGTGCAGTCTCATATTCTTTTTCAGCCTGCTCTTTTTCAGAAGGCGATGAGGAACTGCTCAGAGCTTCGCCAAATTCGAAGTGCAAACCTGGCAGCCGGTCGTTCAACTTCACAGCTTCCCGGTAATGGGCGATCGCCGCGTCGATATTGCCCTGCGTCATCATCTCTTCACCAATCAGCTGATGCATCCAGGCCGAATTTGGCGCCAGCATCGCAATACCCAGCGTGGCCTCGTCGGCCTGTTCGGCATAAATCCGGTGTGCGGTAAATAGAATCGCAGGGTCGTCCGGCTTCAGCTTGCGCAAGACGCTCAGAACCTCTGCCGCCTTGTCAAGGTCGCGTGAAGCGTAGTACAGCTCCACCAGTTCCAGGCCTGCCTGGATACGAAGCTTCTCCTCCGTCACCTGCGAAAACGCCTTTTCCAGGTCGGCACGCGCCGCTGCCAGGTTCCCCAGGCGCTTTTCACACATACCCAGCAGCGTGATCGTCTTCCATCGCGGCGGCTGGCTTTTTGCCGCGGCGCGCAACTCCACCGCCGCCTTCTCGTAGTCGCCACGAAAGTAGAGAAGCGTTCCTAAATCGCCGCGTACCGTGGTGTTATTCGGATCTAACGCGAGTATCTCTCTGAATTCCTCAATCGCCTGGTCCGGCCGGTTCTCTCGCAGAAATTCTTGCGCGCGGCGGGCGTGTTCTTGCACCTGTGTCGCGGTAGACGATTGTTGCGCGAATGTGGAACACTGCAAAACCAACAGAGCTCCTATGACACAAGTCAACACTTTCGCCGGCATGCTCATCAGAATAAAGGAACCAGCTTTCGGGGCAGATCGTGGGGCGGGCGCAAGCCTGCGGCGGCCGCACAGGCCGCCCACCGGATCCTACAAATGCAGTAGACTATTCGTACGGTGTAAGCCTTTGTAAGGGCGATGTGAATCTGTTAGGCATGGGCATTGTTTCTAGGCGTAGCAGGAAGGCGCTTTAAGCGGCAGCTGCGCTAAAAAGACAACGAGCTATCGCGCCAGTGAAAATCTCTTGCTTATGGTAACCGATATCGCTTACCATAATTAAAACATGAGCAAACCGGCTGACCTTGTCCAGGGCACCCTCGATCTCCTTGTTCTTAAAATCTTGGCCTTGGAGCCCATGCACGGCTGGGCCATCGGAGAGCGTTTGAAGCAGATGTCCAAAGACATCCTGCAAGTTGGCCCGGGCTCTCTATACCCCGCATTGCACAAACTGGAGCAGGCCGGTTGGATCGAAGCGGAATGGTCGGTCAACGAAGCAAACCGCCGCGTCAAGTTTTACTCCATCACGAAAGCAGGGCGAAAGCGGCTGCAAGAAGAAGCCGCCGATTGGAAGCGCTTGTCGGGAGCCATTTCGTCCATCGTATTTGAGACTTAGGAGCGCCCCATGAGACTTTTCCAGAGCCTGTGGTCACGGATAACTTGGCTTATCAAGCGGACGAAGGCCGAAGCCGATCTGGATGACGAGCTAAAAGATTACATCGCCCGCCAGACCGAACAAAACATCGCTCACGGAGATTCGCCCGAAGCCGCCCGCCGCAAAGCCATGCAACACGCCGGCGGCGTCGAGCAGTTAAAAGAGAAATGCCGCGATGCTCACGGAACAGCCTGGTTCGAAAACACCTGGCAGGACATGCGCTACGCCTGGCGCACGCTCCGCAAAAATCGAGCATTCGCTGCCGCGGCCATCAGTACGCTCGCCCTGGGAATCGGCGCCAACACCGCGCTGTTTAATGTGATCAACGGTGTCGTCTTCCGCCCCCTCCCGTATCGCGCTCCGAATCAATTGGTGGATGTCGAGCAGATCCAGCGAACCGGCGAGTTCTGGTCGTTTTCTTATCCCGATTACGTCGATTGCGCCCGCCAAAACACCTCGTTCCAAAGCATTGCCGCATGGCGCAACCAGGGAGCGAATCTCACCTCGCCCGGCGAACCGGAGTTTCTCTACATCCGCATGGTATCGGCATCGTTCCTGGATGTCCTCGGCGTGAACCCTATCCTCGGAAGAAATTTCACCACGCAGGAAGACCGGCGCGGCGCGGCTCCCGTGGCCATCGTTGACTACTCGCTTTGGCAGCAGCGCTTTGCCGGGCGCTCCGATGTCATCGGCAAGCGAATGGTCCTGAATGGCAAAGGCTACACCGTCATCGGTGTGCTGCCCGCCGGCTTTCGTTTCCTGGATGAACACGCCGTGTTAACGTCCATAGGCCAGAACAACGATTCCTTTATTCAGCAGCGCGATCTTCACACCGGCATTCAGGCCATCGCGCGCCTGAAGCCCGGTTTAGAACTTGCAAAGGCAAATGCCGAGTTGGGGGTCGTCGCGGATCGCCTTGCCCGCGCCTATCCCGATACCGATTCCAAACTCACGTTCCGCGCCATCCCGTTAAAGGAGCAACTCATCGGCGACGTGGATCGCACCTTGTTTTTGCTCGGCGGGGCGGTCGGCCTGGTGCTTCTCATCGCCTGTGTAAACGTAGCTAATTTGTTCCTGGCGCGTTCCGTTGGGCGCCATCGTGAGTTCGCTGTGCGCGCAGCGTTGGGTGCGAGCCGCTCGCGGATCATCAGCCAATTGCTTACGGAGAGCCTGTTGCTCAGTCTCCTCGGAGGCGCCGCGGGCTTGGCCATTGCTGCCGGCGGCACGCACTGGGCAATCGCGCATCTGCCGCATTGGCTTCCCCGTACCGACGACATCGCAATCGATTGGCGAGTGCTTCTCTTTAGCCTGGGGGCTTCTATTCTCAGCGGCGTCGCCTTCGGCATTGCCCCCGGCCTGCACCAACGTTTCGATTTAGAGGCCGCGTTGCGGCAGCGTGGTCGCGGCACCACCGGCGGCATTCAACGCTTGCAGGGCGCATTCGTTATCGCGGAATTGGCCCTGGCATTTGTCCTTCTCGCCGGCGCAGGCCTGATGTTGCGGACACTTCTCCAGCTTTGGGGCGTTTCTCCTGGCTTCGACCCGCATAACCTGCTGACCGTGACGGTCGGGCTGCGCCCCGGCGATATGGCAACGCCCAAGTCGATTCGCAACGGGTGGCAGCAAACTTTGGATCGCGTAGTGAATGCTCCCGGCGTAGAGGCCGCATCACTCGATTCCGTGCTGCCCTTGAGCGGTGACTCGCAAATGATCGGCTACTGGATGAATGGCGTGGCGCAACCACCCAAGGACATGGCCAACGCATTTCTATTTACGCCCACCCCCGGCTATTTGAAAGCGATGCAAATTCCGCTGCTCCGCGGCCGCTTTTTCACTGATCGTGATCGGCTCGGCGCCGAGCCTGTCCTCCTCCTTGATGACGCACTGGCCCACAAACTATTCCCCGGCAGCGACCCGATCGGAAAAGAGCTGTCCCTGCAATTCCTTGGACGAGTGCGGATCATCGGCGTTGTTGGAAGCATCAAGCACCGCACTTTGGATGAAGATGCCTACTCCCCTCCCCAAGGAGCCATCTACCTTCCGTTGATGCAGTTCCCGGACCCGTTCATGTCGTTAACGGCGACCGGAATGAACCTGCTGATTCGCACCTCCATGAATCCGAACCTCGCCGCCGGCGCCATAAAAAAGAGCATCATCGGACCCGCTCGCGACGCGCCGGTGCGCGACGTCTTCACCATGGAACAAAGAATTGGCGATTCCATGTCGCAGCGCAGAGGGATCGCCTTGCTACTTGCTATCTTTGCAGCGGTCGCGCTGGGCCTGGCCGCCATTGGGATCTACAGCGTCATCTCGTATGCGATGAGCCGGCGCGTACAGGAGATCGGTATTCGCATGGCGCTTGGAGCACGCTCCCAACAGGTGCTTGGGCTCGTGCTGACTCAGGCGGCGCGCACCATCGGTGTGGGTGTTGTCGTCGGCATTGCCGCCTCGGCCGCCGTGACGCGCCTCTTGTCGAAACTGTTGTTCGGTGTCTCGCCCGCCGACCCGCTGACCTTCGCGGGCGTAATTCTCTCGCTGTGCGTGATCGCATTGTTCGCAGTCTACTTCCCCGCGCGCCGCGCCTCACGCACCGACCCCTCGATCGCCCTGCGCCACGAGTGAAGCGAACGTATCTAAGCAGCCGATTCAGCCGCAGGACTACGCTCCGTCCTGAACAATGCGCGATCCGGAAATTGACATGCCGGTGTCATCTGCATAATCTCGCGCCGGCGAGATTATGTGCCCATCCGTTCGACCAATTGAGCGCGCCATGCGGGAGCCTCGAATGAATCCGCAAAGTACTGTGTTTCCCGCGCCACCTTGTCGTCCTTGAATTCCATGATGCTCACGGTGTAGGACGGCTTGCCGTCATATGTCAGGATGAATTCGGTGACCCAAAGATAACCACCGCCAATGATTCGTCTGACAGCAAACCTCTTTTTGCTCGGCTGACTAGCGCGTTGGCTCTGTATGTTGCGCCGGCCGCGGGTTCGCTCGCCGGACTGCGGGTATTCCAGCACCGCGTCCTCGTGATAGATGCGGTGCTCCGTTTCAAAATCGTTGGCATCGGACGCCGCCCAATGTTGATCCAGTGCCGCACGGATCTCTTGATCTCGCGCTCCCGAGTACTGCTCCTTCTTTTGTTGATCGTTCATCTCGCGCCTTCAACTTGACAAAAGCTAAATGCTTTAAGTGCTTACGGCTTCAACGAGCTTTCCTGAAACAGTCGAGGCGCAAAGTCGTTCAGATCCCTGCGCCATGTCTGCCATTCGTGCGCCGTCCCCGGAGACTCATAGAAGACGTGCTTGATGTTTGCTTCCTCGAGCGTCCTGTGAAGTCTCTCCAGACCGTCATGCATCCTCGCCGGCTCCTCGGTTCCTACCCCGAGCCATAGCAAATGCACTCTCTTCGCGAACGCAGCCGGATCCGACATCGCCCCGTTATACGCGGTTTTCACGTCCAGCTTGTCTTGTCCAAGCACCTGCGCTGCGGCCGCCCCGCTGAATCCGCCAATGTAGGAAAACAGGTCGAGATGGTTGAATGTGACGTAAAAAGTCTGCATTCCGCCCATCGACAGACCGGCCATGGCGCGATGATCTCGATCCGAAAGGGTCCGAAAGTTCGAATCGATGAACGGAATGAGGGCCTGCGTCATATCGTCTGCCAATGCCGCCGCCATCTCCTGCATAGCCGCTATCGCCTCGGGCGAACCAAACGGCTTCCCGGCCAGATCGGGAGCCGGTCGGCCGGCGCGCTGCGCGTAGCCATTCGCCATGACAACAATCATCGGCTTGCTGCTTCCGCTCGCGATCAGGTTGTCGAGAATAAAATTCGCATGACCCTGTCTCGTCCAACCGGTCTCGTCCTCGCCGGCGCCATGCTGCAGGTACAAAACCGGATATCGCGTCCCGGGCTGCGTATCGTAGCCCGGCGGAGTGTATACCAACGCGTGCCGAAAGCTCCCTGTTACCGCGGAGTGATACCAAACCTCGCGCACTTGCCCGTGCGGAACGTCCCGAACTAAGTAGAACGTCGCCCCCGGTTCCGGAACTTCGACTGCGCTTGCGTCCTTGCCGCCGCCGTAAAACGAATAGCTGTTCGGGTCACTCACTTCCGCCCCGTCGATCTTCAACGTGTAATAGTGCAAGCCGGGAGCAAGCGGCGGTGTGGTCACCAGCCAGAATCCATCCGGCTGCTTTTCCAGATCCAGCTTCGGACCGCTCCAGAAATTTACTCCCACCTTTGTCGCATCGGCGGCTTTCACCCGGATCTGTACTCGAGAGGCGCTGTCGACGCGCGGGTACTCCGCTCCCGGAACGTTGGTGGAGGCCGGCTGGTAGCTTCCCGATTCCTGTGCAAAACAGAAACTGCTAAACAACAGCATCAGGTATCCTAGCCGCTTCATCCGTCTTCTCTCCTATACAGGCTTTGATTTTTCGGCTGCACGTTTAGTAACCGTATCGTAAGTGCAAGCAGCGCTCCACGATAGTGGTATTTTTGTGGCCAACACATGATCAATCGAAAATCACGAGTGCTTCTGATGTTACCGCTCACGATGGTGCTGGGATCTCGGCTTACAGCGCAAGTGCCTACCCAGGTGCCCGCGGTGATCCCCGATGCGAAGCCGGTAACAGTAGAGCACATTCGGATTCACGGTACATCGCTTGAAGGCAATCTCGAAGGGGATGCCGTCGATCGGGACGTCTTTGTGTTCCTCCCGCCCGGCTACACGGCGGACAAATCGCGCCGCTACCCGGTCGTCTATGCCTTACACGGCTACTCGATCGGTGCTGAGCAGTGGACCCACGAGATCCATGTGCCGCAGACCATCGAAGGCGCTTTCGCCCTGGGCGCGCAAGAAATGATCATTGTTCTGCCGGATTCAAAGACCGTGCATAACGGCTCCATGTACTCGAGCTCGGTCACCACCGGCGACTTTGAGAAATTCATCGCCCACGATGTCGTAGCGTACATTGACGCTCACTACCGGACAATTGCGGATCGAGAGAGCCGTGGGCTTGTCGGCCACTCCATGGGAGGTTACGGCGCCGCTCGCATCGGCATGAAACATCCCGATGTTTTTGGCAGTTTGTACATCATGAGCCCGTGCTGCTTATCCGCCCGAGCCGCGGGCCCGGCAAATCCGGAGCTCGAGAAGACGCTCGAGTCTGTAAAGACAGCCGAGGATTCCGCCAAGCTCCCCTTCTTCGCTCGCGCTCAGCTTGCGTCCGCCGCTGCCTGGTCGCCTGACCCTAAGAACCCGCCGCTCTATCTTGATCTCCCCATGAAAGATGGCGCTCCCCGGGCCGAGATCCTCGCCAAGTGGGCCGCGAACGCGCCACTCGCGTTTGTGGATCAATACATCGGGAATCTAAAACAATATCGCGCCATCGCCATGGACGTGGGCGACCAGGACGGCTTGCGCACCGATGCCGGCAAACTCCACGATGTCTTCGATACCTACCGCCTTAAGAATAGCTTCGAGATTTATCCCGGCACGCACACCAGCGCCGTCGCAGACCGTTTTCAAAATCACGTCATGAAGTTCTTCAGCCAGAACCTCAGTTTCCAGGCTGGCGGCCGATAGCTATGACAAAGTCGCGCCGGCGATTTCTTCAAACATCCTCTGCCGCACTGCTCTCGACTGCCGGTGCTCCTTTCGCCGCCGCTCAAAATACCAATCCGCCGCCCGGGGCTCCATCAGCGTTCAACACCAGCGCACCGGTGGGACCTGAGGTCTCAGCAGCAACCTTCGTCGAGGCAGAGAAGCTAGTGCAGGTGACGTTGACCGCGCCCCAGCGTACGATGGCTGCCGCGAACTGGCGGACGTCCATGGCGCCGCTCTATGAACGGCGTACCGGCCCTCGCAAGGTGGATCTGGACTCGACCATCGCGCCGGCAACATTGTGGAATCCTGATCTGCCGGGTGTATCGAATGGCTCGTCCGGGAATCGCTTCGTAGCGAGCGAGTCTGGACCGCTCAATCTACCAGAAGATGATGAGTCCATCGCCTATGCGCCGGTAACGCGGCTTGCACAATGGATTCGGCAACGGAAGATCACGTCTGAGCGCCTGACGGAAATCTACCTCGAACGGTTGGAGCGCTTCAACCCCAAGCTGCGCTGTGTGATCACACTCACTCGCGAGCGGGCGCATCAGCAAGCGAGAAACGCCGATCGCGAGATCGCCGCCGGACGATATCGCGGACCGCTGCACGGAATTCCATGGGGGGCGAAAGACCTGCTGGACACCGCGGGCATCCCAACCACCTATGGCGCTGAGTTCTTCCGCAATCGGATACCGGCACGCGACGCTGTCGTCGTCGAACGTCTTGATCAAGCCGGCGCAGTATTACTGGCCAAGCTGAGTTTAGGTGCACTCGCCCTGAACGATGTTTGGTTTGGCGGCCAGACAATGAATCCGTGGTTGCTTCAGGAAGGATCTTCGGGATCGAGCGCTGGGCCGGGTGCGGCTACAGCCGCTGGACTCGTCGGCTTCTCCATTGGCAGCGAAACGGGAGGCAGCATTGTTAGTCCTAGCATGCGCTGCGGCGTTACCGGCCTGCGGCCGACATTCGGGCGCGTACCGCGAAGCGGCGCGATGACGCTCTGCTGGTCGCTTGACAAACTCGGGCCGATGACGCGCTCAGTTGAAGACACGATGCTGGTACTGAATGCGATTTCAGGACCAGACCCAGGCGACTTGTCGAGCGTGCCCAGCCGGCTCGACTACGATTCGATGGCAGGTGTCAAAGGTCTGCGCATCGGCTACTTCCCCGGCTGGATGAAGGAGGATCCTGCGACCGATGTGGACCGGATGGCTTTGGATACTGTCCGAAAACTTGGAATGACACCGATTGAAGTTCACATCCCGGACTGGCCCTACGATTCACTGCAGGTAATTCTGTTTGCAGAAGCCGCCGCGGCGTTTGAGCAGGAAACGCTCGCCGGGTTAATGGACCAGCTCAGGATGCAGGTCCCCGATGCCTGGCCAAATCAATTTCGTGAATCGCGTTTCCTCTCGGCAGTCGATTTCGTTCAGGCCGATCGTTTCCGCCGGAAAGTGGCACAAGACATGGCGCGCGTGTTCTCTGAAATCGATCTTCTTCTGGTCCCCTCGCTGCGCGACGAGATGCTCACAATTACAAACTTCACCGGGCATCCTTCACTGACACTGCGCGCGGGCTTTGTTGAGGTATCTGAATCGCGGAGTGATTGGGCTCCAGACCCGGCTCATCCCCTCCCGAAGTTCTCGCCACCGAGGCGCGTACCGCATGGAGTCACGCTGATCGCCCGCCTGTTTGACGAGGGCACACTAGGTCGCGCAGGAGTTGCCTTGGAACGCGAATTCCGTGTGAGCGCCGAGCGGCCGCCCGGTTTCTAACGCCCCCAGGTTTCGAACGGATGTGGGGTCGCTTCGGCCTCCGTTTGCAGCGGAGCGGCACCCTCTCACTCCATCTTTAAAACGACCCGGAACCGAGCCTTCCCGCTCATCATGCGGTCGTACGCCGCCTGCGCTTGCTCGAATGGATAAATCTCGTTCATCGGGCTGATGTTCTGAAGCTTGCTGAATTGGAGTGTCTCTTCCGAGTCGATCGCAATACCGGAATACCAACCCTTCACTGCCGACCGCTTTCCGAGCATATCCAGCGTATTGATCGGGAAGCCCCCGACTGCGCCGATCACCATCATCGTGCCGTTCGGGCCGAGTCCGCCGACCACGGCTTGCATCGCATCGGCGTTTGTCACAGTCGCAAGGATTACTTTCGCACCTCCCAGTTTCTGCAATGCCGCAGCTGGATCACCGGCAGCACTGTCAATATACTCGTGTGCTCCCAAAGACCGGATCATCATCTCCTTTTCTCGACCTCGGTTCACCGCCACGGTGAAGAAGCCCTGCCGCGCCGCGTACTGCACGGCTAGATGTCCCAGCCCTCCGACCCCCAGCACCGCAACCAATTCGCCGGGCCGCGCTCCGCTATTCCGCAGCGCGTTGAACGTGGTCACGCCGGCGCAGAGCAAAGGAGCCGATTCCACACTGTCCAGATCATCCGGCACATGCGCAACCGCCGAAACGTCGGCAAGCACATGCGTCGCATAACCGCCATCGCTTGTCACGCCCGTTACCGCATGCACGTTCAAACAAGCGAACGCATCGCCTGTTCGGCATCGTAAACAGTATCCACACGAACCCCCGAACCAGCCAACACCCGCGCGATCGCCAACTTGCCAGCCCTCTACATTTGCTCCAATCGCCTCAATCTTGCCGATAACTTCATGCCCGGGCACCCGAGGATAAACAATACCCGGCATCAAGCCTTCTACGGTTAACGAATCGCTGTGACAAACACCGCAAGCGTGCACGCGCAAAAGCAATTGTTTTGCGTCGGGCTTCGGAACATCTCGCTCAACGCGTTGTAGCTTCGCCTTGGGTTCAGGCACAACCATCGCAATCATCTTTGACATTTTTCTCCTGGAATGCAGCCAGTTCCAATTTTAGGAACTCCGCCAACGTCCGACCGGCCCGTTGCCAGCGAAACGTGAGGTTAGGTTGTGATTGTTCCGATCGGCGTGGTCTCACCGTGCTGCGCTTTGGGGCCAAGCACGTCGTGCATCACGCTTGCGAGATCCCGCAGCGCCTGTGCTCCATCGCCGTGATACGTCGACCCGTGCATGGCAGCAAGTGTCTTCGGACTATATTGAGCCAAAGTCTCCAGAACACGGCCCGTATGGTGCGTGTATGGCACATAGTTCGCAAATGGACCAGCTTCTGCTTGCAACAGCGCGTCTTTGCATCTGTCGATAATGCTGTCTGCGGTAGTGGCTTCTCTAAGACCCCACTGGTGAAAAAGATCCGAACAGAATAGCGTCCCCTCGGATTCATCAAAAAGAACACCAGCGTCCCAGCCGTGTGGGACATGCGGTGTGGGAATGAATCGAAAACGGTGTTTGCCGGTCTCCAGGAGATCGTCTTTCGTCAGAGCGCGAGCAGGCCGGATAGAGAAGTCATTGACGCTCACAAGAGCCCCCACTAAACCGCACACCGGCTGCGCTGCGGGCGCGATTTCCAGCCATTGATTCAACGCTCCGCATTCATCTGACTCGAAGTGACTGAATCCAATGTGCCGGATCTTCGAGACGTCGATCAGACGCGAGACCTGCTCGCGCACAACTGGAAACATGCCACGCAGTCCCGCATGGAACAGCAGTGGTTCCTCATCCCTTACCAGGAAGTGGCTGAACTCAAGATTGATCTCTGGAACGAAAACGGCTATCCGGAACACACCGTTTGCAATTTCTGTTGTACTGACCATGTCTGTTTGCCTTTACTCCCGAATATCGTAGAAACTCAAACGATTCCGGGTTGCTACGAAATATCGTATGGTACATCAAGCGACAAAAGAACAGAAGATCGGCACAGTGCATCGCCACAATAAGAACATGTCCAAGAGGGTGTGCGTTCAGTGGCTTGTCTGCGTCTGTGCCCTAAAGTTCTGCTGCGTCTCGGCCCAAACAACCAGCGCGCTGAAGACCGAAGATACCCTCGTCGAATTGGAGCCACAGGCATCTGCGCCCAGATTGCTGCGCCTCGCTCGGACGCGGGGAACATCCTGGCAGAACACTGCTCCCGAAAGCCTCGTCGCGTCCGCGGAAATCGGCGGCAGACTCACAAAGCTGTCCTGGACATTCAATCCGCAAGCCAGCCGGACCGGCGATAAGAGCGTTGCCTTCGTATACGACTGCGCAGATCCCCGGCTCCGGCTCGTCTGGGCGTGGAAAGCGCCGACGTCGAATGGCCCCGTTGAGCACGCGACGCATATTGAAAATCTCGATACGCGCGAAGTCTGGATCGCTCTGCAGGACAGCTTTAGGTTCTCTATTACCGTCCGTTCCGATACCAGCCTCAAACACTTCTATATAGAGAAGGGCGCCGATAAGCCCTCTCCCGTCGGCACACACGCGAACGAACTTCCAGTTGGCTACCGCTGGACTGGCACATCCAGCACATATGCGCATCCGGCCAACGATCAGGCGCGTGAAATTATTCCGTGGTTCGCGATCCAGGACTCTGATCCATTACAAACTGGCTGGTACGCCGGCGTCGAGTTCAGCGGTCGGACACGCCTGACAATCGAACGCAACGCAACGTCTCTGGATGGTGCGGTGGGCCTTAATCCCGACCCCGGGCCGTTTCGCACTCGCTTGCGGCCCGGTGGCTCTTTCGACACGCCAACCGTTTTCATCGGCGCCTACACAGATGGACTCGATGGGATCGGCAACGTGCTCAGGCCATGGATTCGCAACGTGCTTGGGAATCCGCGCGCCTGGCAGGATACACGGTATCCGCTGCTTGTAAACAATAGCTGGGGTAGCGGAATGGAAGTAAACGAAACGCTCGCCGGCGGGATGATCCGCGATTCGGCGGAATTGGGTCTCGAGATGTTCCACATTGATGCAGGGTGGTTCCGCGGTGTGGGCGATTGGTATCCAGATCCAAAGAAGTTCCCTCACGGCTTGGCCGCGGTTGCCGATGATGCGCATCGTCACAGCTTGCGCTTCGGTATATGGGTCGATTGGACACAGGCGGGCTTGGACACCGAACCAGGTGCTCTCAACGCGCGCGATCCAACCGTACGCGATTGGACAGTGTCGGATCTTCCGCCGGATTGGAAGCCGGAGCCCTTCAAAGGCCAAACCATCGATATCGGTGTTCCTGTTGCCCAGGCCTATGCATCTCGCGAAGTGAATCGTCTCGTCAACGACTATCACCTCGACATGTTGGAACACGACGGATATCTCGTCGCCCAAGGATGCGTGCGGCGCGACCATCCCCATGCGCCGCCGGATCGCGCGAAGATCTCGATTGACGCCGGCTCCGGGAACCATATCGTCCTAAGCTCGAACTCAACCGATGTCAGTTATCACGCAGTGAATGCCTATTACGCCGTCTACTCGAGCCTTCGCCGCAGCCATCCGAATCTCTTGCTTGAGATTTGCAACGATGGCGGCCGGATGGTGGACTTTGGCAGCGCGGCGCACGGAGATTACTTCTCGATCACGGATACGTACGACCCGCTCTCAAACCGCCGTGCGTTTTACGATGCCAGCCATCTGCTGCCTGCTGCCATGCTCGAGGCGTATGTCGAAAAGTGGCCAACTCGCGGAATTGAAAACTTTCGCTATATGCTGCGAAGCGGCATGATGGGGTGGCTGACAATCATGCTCGACACGACCGCCTGGAACAACCAGGAGCATGCGGCCGCCAAAGCCGAATTCAAGCTTTACAAAGAGCGACTGCGTCCGCTCATCCGGGACGCTGCCCTGTATCATGTGGCGCCGCGGCCTGACGGTGTTCATTGGGATGGCGTCGAATACTTCGACGCCGGGCGCGGCCAAGGAGTACTTTACGCATTCCGCGGTTCCGATCCCGCGGACAACCGATACGCATTCCGGCTGAAAGGACTCGCTCCGGCGAAGCGCTATCGTCTTCACTTTCAAGACGGGGCTTCTGCGGACCGATCGGCCACTGGACGAGAGCTTCTAGATTCTGGTCTCGCGTTAACTCTGCCGATCCCGAACAGCTCTGAGCTGGTCTTTATCGAAGCAATCACCGGACCCTAATCTACCGCTGGTTGGCAAGCCGTTGTCCCGCTACTCCCAGATGTACGCGATTGATGTGCCAGCGGCCCAGATTGGCGACATACAGGTATTCATTGCCCGGTCCGCCGAAAGCGATGTTCGTGGGCCGCGCGAGTATTGTTCCGGCCCGATCATAGGCAAGCAGCGACACTTTCCGATTCGGTGTTACCCGAAAGATGTTGTCCGACGCGTAGCAGCTCACAAACAAATTCCCGAGTACGTCGAATGCCAGGCCATCCGGGATCCTCTCGATACCCGTTGCATAAACCTCTCGCTGTCCGGCCGTTCCATCGGCCAGAATCTCTACTTTCAGAACGTCCTCGGTGTGGCTCTGGGCGACGAAGAGAAACCGTTCGTCCTGACTCAGCGCCATGCCATTCGGAAATGGCTGCGGCGGTTCAAGAAACATCGTTCCTTTGCCGCGGCTGTCAAATCGAACGACGCAGCCGCTGCTGTTCGACCATTGGCCGGAGTCCGACACATAAAGATTGCCTTCCGAATCAAAGACGCTGTAGTTCGGCTGTACTAACTTGTGAGAACCCGCAGAATCCGCAAATGGAGTCGATTTTCCGTCTTTCTGCACGCGAACGATTGTGGCAAGCTTGGCATTACAAACGAAGAGTTCATCCGTAGCAGAAAACGTGAGGCCAAGGCAAAAGCCGCCAATGTTCGTTACCTCTTCAACCTTTCCTTTTTCCGGAATGCGATAGATCTGTCCCGCTTCGCCGCCTGCCCACAGCACGCCCTCGCTGTCAAAGGCCAAATCTTCGCTGTGATCTAACCCATCCGCATAATTTTCGAACTGACTCAGATCAACTTCGACGTGGTCCATAGCAGCTGCCTTTCTAAAAAGAATTCCTGCAAAACAGTCGCGGTCTTCGGGCCTTGAGCTCTAAGTCACCGGAAGCTGTGCCAGGAGGCCGCCGTCCACAACCAAAGCGATGCCGGATATGTACGACGCCAGATCCGATGCTAAAAAAGCGGCGGCATTTGCGATCTCCGTTGGATCGCCCAACCGCCGGAGCGGAATGGAAGACTGCATTTTCTGCCTTGCGGAGGATGGATCGCCGCTTCTGGCAAGAGACCGCTCCATCATGGGCGTGTCAATGCATCCCGGGCAGATTGCGTTCACCCGAATCTGGTGCGGCCCCAGGTCGCGCGCCAGGTCTCGTGTCAGACCCAACACGCCGGCCTTCGCGGCGGCGTAAGGCGCAGTCTGGCCGGTGGTCGCGAAGGCCTGAACCGAAGCCGTATTGATCACTGAGCCGTGACCCGCCTTCATCATGACCGGCACTACCTGTGAACAGCAGAGGAAGACGCTTCGCAGATTGACTCTCAGTTGATACTCCCAATCTTCAACACTGACCGCAACGAAGTCCTTGTAAAACTCAACCCCCACGTTGTTCACCAGCACGTCGATCGTCTTGTGGTGAGAAACGATCTCCTCGAAAGCAGCTTTTACGCCCTCCTCAGAAGTCACATCCGCACAAATTGGATGGAAAGAGCCGCCGCTCGGAGCAATCCGCTCCATGGCACGATCCAGGCTTGTGCGATGCTTCTCGAGCCCAATCACGCGCGCGCCATACCGCAAAAACAGCTCGGCGATCGCCGCGCCGATTCCGGCACCGGCTCCGGTGATAACGCATGTCTTCTCGCTAAGGTCCATGATGACGCGTTATGTGCGCGCATCATAGCGCTTTTGGAGCGCTTCGATGTGCGAGTCCCAGGTAGGTTCGTCGGGCAAGTAGCCTTCGGGGTAGGTTTCCACTACGACATAAACGAGTTCCGAATCGCCGACATTGCGCACTGCGTGATCCGTCAGCCTCGGTATGTACACCACCCCGCCCTTAGTGAGTCGATGCACTTCGCCAGCCAACGTCACCTCACCTTCTCCCTCGAGAAACAGATACGTCTGCTCACATTCTTTGTGTTGATGAATGGGGAAGGCCAATCCTTTCGGAAAGCGTTCCAGAAGAATTTCGACGCACTCGCTGCGCTCGCGCGGCAGTAAAACCGAGTAGTCTACTCCCAGAAAAGGAGTTACTTTGGACCTTTCGATCGTACTGACCATCGGACTTTTTGAACGGGCAGACATACTTCGAACTCCTTCTCTTAGGCAGCCAGATATCCGCCATCGACTGCCAGTGTGTGACCAGTTATCATGCTTGAACCGTCGCCTGCCAGAAAGATCGCGGCACCGGCAACCTCCTCCGGGTGTCCCTTTCGGCCGGCAGGCGTTCGTTCCATAAAATACTTGTACGAGTCCTCGTCGGACCGTGTGGAAGCAGTCATCGGCGTCTCGAACAGCGACGGTGCAATCGCATTGACTTGCACGTTATAGGGCGCTAACTCCACCGCGAAGCCTTTCGTAAGTTGAACTACGCCGCCTTTACTCGCCAGATACGCGATGCTCCCGGGGTATGCAATAAAACCGCCAATCGATGCAATATTGATGATCTTTCCGCGGCGCTGCGCCGCCATGTAGCGGGCTGCGGTCTGGCAGCAGAAAAAAGTGCCGGTCAGGTTGACGGCGAGTATCGCCGCCCAGTCTTCCTCTTTGTAATCGAGTGCCGTTCCACGAATCGCTCTTCCCGCGGAGTTAACCAGAATGTCGAGCGCGCCAAACTTCTGCGCCACTTCATCCGTGATTTGCGCGACCTCGCGGCGTTTGGTTACGTCAAGCGCTTGCCCGATCCCCTCGCCTCCCACAAGCTTGATCATGCCGGCAGTCTCGGCTGCCTTCTCGAAAGAGATGTCGGCAGCTGCTACACGTGCGCCTGCTTCTGCGTAGGCAATGGCAATCGCGCGGCCGAGGCCGCTTCCTGCGCCGGTAATCAGCGCAGTTTTCCCGGCAAGCTGAGGCGCCTGGGACTTCATAACGAAGCCCTAGCCCTGAAGGATCTCGAGCACTTCCCGGTCGGGCCCAAGAAAGTAGCAAAACCGCACGCCCGCAAAATGCGGATGCCTGGGGCTGATCGTCGCGGGCGTAGACAAAAACTTTACGCCCTTCGCCTCGAGTTCCTGTTTCGTTTTGTCGATATCCTTCACTGCAAAACAAAGATGTTGCCAGCCGCCGTCGTTCGCTTTGGGGTCGGATGGAATCGGCCGCCCCTTCGGATTTACATATTGGAACGTCTCTATCAGCCCATTGTTATCCGGCAGCTTGAAAAACGTAGCCAAAACCTTAGTCCCCGGCAATCCGACACCACGGGAAAATTCGTCATCATCGATTTCTGTTTCAAGCGCGATCTCCAGGCCGAGTACTCCGTTATAGAACGCCTTGGTCTTTTCTTTATCGGAAACGATGAGATTGAAATGATGAAGGGCAGTAAACATAGTCGACGTGGTCCTCTGTAGTTTGTATCATGAGCACCCTCACGTCCGCGACTTTGCCATAGCTACTGATGAAAGCTGTCGGAGGCGGTAATTCCGCCCCGAGAACAGGAATGTGCGGCGAGTACTATTGCACATCGTATACAAAAACAACGGCAGCATCCGACCCTTGCCGCCTCGCCGCGACAAACAGGCAGTGAGTCTCCGGCGAGAAAAGACTTGTGCGGGCGCCCGTTCGGGTTGGAATGCTTGCTATCTCGTTATAACGATCCGCACTGTGTTGCTGGAAAACTGAAATCTTTCCGTCGCCCCCAGTCGCATAGATGCGTTTCATCGCGGAGTCGTAGAAGACATCATCACAGTCTCCGACAGCTGGCAAGGTGCCGATGACACGACCGGAATCGATATCTAGAACCAGTAACCGCGCCGGGTGGCGGCATACGACGAAGAGCCTGCGGTCAGCCTCGTCTAACGCCATGGGAAAATTCGCGGAAGCGTCATCTGTCAGCCAGTTGGCGATAACCGATCTCGTCTTCTTGTCGACAACAGCTATCTTGTGAGATTCGGGAACATTTACGAAGATCCTGTTCCCATTGAGTTCCAACCGGAAAGACTCCGGATGTGTGTCGAGCATGATATCGGCGATTTTCGCGCCGCCTTCGTCAGCGACGGCAAGAGCGCCGCTTCCGTAGCCCACATAGATTTTGTGCTCTTGTTCATCCCATCGGATGTTGTCTGCGTCCTCCCTAAGCTTCGTAACGCCGATCGGCTGGTAGGAAGTTCCGTTGAATATCCGCAACGTTCCGTCTTCGCCGTTTGCCACGTATAGGCGGTTTGGGTCCGATAAATAAAGTATCCCTTGCGGCTCATGCAGACCTGGAATGCTATGGATCAGCTTGCCTTCTTTGGTGTCGATGATCTCCACCGAATTATTACCGAGCGCAGCGACGAAGAGCCTCGCGCTCGGAGCGTCAAAAAACATGTGATCGATTCGGCCCTGCACATCGCGCATCGGGATGGTTTTTTGCAGACGCAGGGGCGGCTTCGATTGTCCATCAGCAGCCGCAATGAAGGCGAGCAGGAGCAGCACCAGTCGAGGGATGTTCCTTGTAACGGTAGCTTCCATCTACGCTATTGCAATGATCGTTTAGCCGCGCTACATTCTCCAGCCCTGCCGTCTAATGCAAACCGGCAACGCGATTCAAAATGTAATCAACAATGGTGAGCAGAATCGATCCGAGGACGGCGGGCAAGCACCCGACGACGCGAAAACCGGGGACGAGTTCTGATGCCAATTTCAACATCAAACCATTAACGAGAAAATAAACGATCCCGAGGGTAAGAATGATGAAGGGCAGCAGAATAATTTTAAGAACCAATCCGACAGTCGCGCTGACAAGGCCGATGACCAGCGCGGCAATCAGAGCTGCTCTAAAGCTTTGAACCTGGATGCCGGGCAGAAGCTTTGCGACGATGATAAGCGCGAGGGCGCTCAACAGCCAGTGAATGATCCAATAAAGCATGATCTGATAATAAGTGGTTTGATGATAAACCCAGGTGTGTGCCTGAAGAGGTCTGCTCCGATGTCGGGGCACAGCATTGTTCTAATTTTCTTCCATCGCGCTATTTCACTGGTGCGAGCGAATAGCTCGTGCTGCGCCCGCCCTCGGGGTTCTGGACCAGGATGCGACGCTCGACCAGCGCCTGAATGTCGCGATGGGAGGTATCCTGCGAGCACTTTGTGAGCTTTGCGTATTTTGAACTTGTAAGCTTGCCTTCGAAGCCATCCAGCAGGCGGTTGATCACGGAGCGCTGCCGACCATTGAGTGGCGCGTCCTTGATGCGATCCCAGAACCGCGCTTTGTCAATTACCGCCTTCAAAGTGAAATGAGCACCGTCGATAGCGCGGCCTAGGCAGTTCAGGAACCAGAGCATCCAGTCGGTCACGTCCATGGTGCCTGTCTGTGTGCCTTCCAAAATGTCGTAATACTCTTTGTGCTCCAGCTTGATCTGCGCCGACATGCTGTAGAAGCGCTGCGAACTGTGCTCGGAACGGGCGAGCGCCATATCGGCGATAGCGCGCGCGATGCGGCCGTTCCCGTCTTCAAACGGGTGAATAGTGACGAACCAGAGATGCGCGAGGCCGGCCTTCAGGACGGGATCAATCGTGTCATTGCCCTCGAACCACTTGAGGAATGCTGCCGTCTCCTTTTCGAGGCGGTCCGCTTTCGGCGCTTCGAAATGCACTTTCGCTTTTCCGGCGGCGCCGGAGACAACCTGCATCGGCGCGGCGCTTTCGTCGCGCCAAGCTCCCGTTTTGATCTTCGTCATGCCGCTGCGTCCCGTCGGGAACAGCGCGGCATGCCAGCCGAACAGCCGTTCATCCGTCAGAGGCCGGTCGTAGCGGCCCGTGGCGTCGATCATCATTTCAACGACGCCTTCGACATTGCGATCCGCAGGCTTGAGGCCGCCGATGTCCAGGCCCAGGCGCCGCGCCACCGACGAGCGCACCTGTTCAGCATCGAGCTTCTCACCTTCGATTTCGCTGGTTTTCAGAACGTCTTTGGTCAGGGTTTCGAGGACGGCTTCCTGCTGAAGGCGGAAGCCCAAGCCTTTCATCTGCCCGATCAGGCCGCCTTGCCGGTAACGGACAGAGGCGAGCGGCTCTGCGAGTTTCTCTAAGTTCCAATGGAAGTCGGGCCAGTCCTTGCGCTCGTGGATGTACATTCTACGCATATCATGCGGAGATTATACCTTTTAATCATCGCGCCTGTCCAGATATTCTCCGCTTGGTACGCGGAGAATAAATGCTCTAATCTCCGCACGGCCTGACGGGCGCATCCGGCGCGGGTCCGGACCGGGCTCTCAGGCTTCGCCCCGAGCCTCTGAAACGGTCTCGCCCCTTGCGGTTTCCCACCGTTGCGCCGTATATCAGACTGGCATTATGCCGGGCTTCGCACCCAAAGTGTTGGAGGAATGCCGAACGCCAGAACTCGCAACGGGCTTCCAGGTAGACGCCCTAAACTTTCAATGAGTCCCGGTGGTGCCAAGCGCCAGCCAGGCATAAAATCCGTACAAAAAGCGCTACGATGTTTCTAACTTACTGAATCTGAAGATTGGCTCCCCGACATGGATTCGAACCACGATTAACGGCTCCAAAGGCCGCTGTCCTACCATTAGACGATCGGGGAGTGATGTGCCTGATGCGAACGGACACAGCCAGACGGCGCGTCTTCTCTTTACTGTACCAATCCGCCTGCTGTACTAAGTCACCATTGTGAGTAAGGCGTTCCGTCCAGGCTGGTCTTATCGGACCCGCTCTTCACATCGAAGATTCCGGGCGTGCCGGCACTTCCGCTAACCGGTGTGTCTTCCATCACGATGTGCCATGTCTGGTCGGATCCGGTGATCGGATCCTGCGGCACCTGCCGAAGGTAGCCATCAGAAACCAGTTCCTGAAGACTCTGTGGAGCCTGCTGCTTATCGACCGTATATTCGTCGATCATCGTGCGCAGCGTAAAAAGGTTATTCCGAAGAACGCTTTCTTTCGCCCGTACCAGCGATTTCAGATAAATCGGAACCGCAATGGCAATGAGGATCGAAATGATCGCCATCACCACCATCAACTCCACCAGCGTGAAACCGGCCTTGCCGCGTTTACGCGAGCCGGCACTCTGGAGCGTCAATACGTTACGAATCGCTTGCATTACCACTCCGAATAGGGCGTGCCGTCACTAGCCTTATCTGCCGTTTTGCTGTACACGTCGAACACATTCTGGCCGCCCCACGCCGTCGAATCCGGGTCGTCCTGCATAGCACGCTTGCCCCAGTCCGTTTCCCCGGTCATCGGGTCTTTCGGAATTCGGCGCAGGAACCGCATCTTTCCCGTGTCACTGCCGGTCGAAAGCGTGTTCTGCAGCTTGACGCCCTCTACCAGCGACTCAAGCGTAACCGGATAACAGTAGGTGTCGACGCCCGCCGATTGAATTTTCCCCTGATCGCAATAATCCTTGTAGCGGTCAATCGCCTTCCGCATGTCATGCAGATCGGCGAGAAGCTCTTTCTCCTTCTGCCGCCGAACCTGGTACCGTGCCAGCGGCACCGCCATTGTCGACAGAATCAACAGGATCGTGAAGGCCACGATCAACTCAACTAAAGTCAGGCCCGCGTCGCTCGAACGCCGGCGAATCTGTAACTGCCCGGTCATCTTATTGCGGAGGCGGTTCTTGCGCAGGCTGTTCCTGTGGCGGTGGCTCCTCCGGCGCTGGTTCTTGCGGCGCTGGTTCTTGCGGCGGTGATTCTTGTGGCGCAGCTTCCTGCGGCACGGGCTGCGCAGTTCGTGGAGTAACCGTCTGCGGAACAGTCCGCTGGTTCTGAGGCGAATTCGGCCGGGGCGTCTGGCCGGGTGCGGGCGCCGCGGATGGCGGCGGAACAGGTGCCGGCATGAAAGGAGCAATCGGCGTAGTAGGCGCCTGCCCTGGATGTGCCGCGCCTGGGGCTGGTTGCGTTACAGCGCCGCCACCTTCCGCTTCAAACGTTCCATCGCTGCGCCTGCTCACACGAACCACATGTTCCGTGCCCGCAAGAACCCCGGATTCCGCCATATTTGTAAGATCGGGGCCGCGCACAATGTGAGGCATCAGAGCAATCAGGACTTCATCATCCGACTTGGATTTCGTTTTCGTCCCGAAGACGTAGCCGAGCAGCGGCATGTTTGTGAGCCCCGGAAACCCAGACGCTTGATTGCCTTCTTCCACGTCCGAAAGACCACCCAGCAAGCTAACCTCTCCATCACGCATACGAATGATGGCTTCATTCACCCGCTGCGTAATGATGGGTTCGTCAATGCCGCCGATGTTCACGCTTCCGTTTTCATTCGACAACTCTACTTTGATGTGCATGCTGACATCGTCCGGTCCATTCACATGAACAGGATCCAACTCGATCTTTACGCCGACATCCACCTGCTGGAACTGGGTCGTCGCATACGGGATCGACCCCGGCGTAGCGACAGCCGAATTCAGTGAACCGGAGACGTACGGTATCTTCGAGCCGATTGTCAGCGTAGCTTTACCGCCGTCGCTGCACCGGAGTTGCGGCCGTTGCAAAATTCGGCTGCTTGAATCTGACATCAACGCTTTCAGCACCGTAGACGGCAGGCTGGTCACATAATCGGCTGACGAAAGATGGCCCAGCTGTGCGAGCGTGATGTAGCTGCTGCCCGTTGTTCCAGTCGTGGTGCCACTCGTAGTTCCGGAGGTAGTTCCCGTTGTCGTACCAGTCGTCCCCGTTGTGCTTGTGCCCGTCGTCGTTGTAGTTCCCGTCGTGGTTGTCGTTCCCGTGGTGGTCGTCGTTCCCGATGTCGTTGTTCCGCTAGTCGTGCTGATGTTCGACGGATTCTGCGGGTTGAAGATAAACGGCAGCGTCAGGCCACCCTGCCCCAGCAGAGATGCCCCCAGCGTCCTCGTTCTTGTCTTATTCACTTCCATCACCACAACGTCAATCAGCACTTCTGATTTGGGCTTATCGAGATCGTGCACCAGCTTTTCAATCAGCGACACTGCGTCCGGACTCCCGCGCGCAATGATGGCGTTTTGCGATTGAACTTGCGAGATCCCCTGCTGAATCTTCGAACTGGTTCGAACAGCGTTAAAAATTTCGGTGAATTCAGCCTGTGAGGAGGCGTTCTGAATGTAGAAAACCTTCACAACTTCGTCTTGATACTCGGTGCGCTTCAGATCGCTGTCCTGAGTCACAAAAATCGCGTTGCGGCTGATCGGCTTCCAGAAACTGTGTGTCTCCAGCGAAACATAGTTTAAAGCTTCTTGCAACGTAACGTTATTCAAATCGAGATTAAAGTTCTTCCCCGGCGCCGATTCAATGCCGGTCGGATCGAATAGAACGTTAATGCCGGCCAGCTTGCCCAGGCTCTCGTACAACACATGCACCGGCTGATTGTTCATCTTCAGGCTGCGGATCATCTGGTTGATCGGCTTCAGTTCCGGCGGCCCTTCGAGAGAATTGATACGCTTTTCGATCTCCAGCCGCGCCCGTTGGGCCGGAGTCAGTACCGGAACACCAGGAGCCGTATGCTGCTGCTCGTTGATCATTCGTGTCGTGATCTGAACCTGCTGGATCGCCACTTGCGAAGAGGGATCAGCCAACATGGCCTTCTGGAAGTCGACCAGAGCGTCGGTCAACTTCTGCTGCTGTTGGAGCACTTTGCCTTGCTCCAGATGCTGTTGGGCGACTCTTACGTGAATACGGTTCGACGCCATCATATACTCGGGGTCCTTCGGATCGGTTTCAAGGGCCTGATCGAAGTAGTCCATCGCACGGTCGTAATCCTTTTCCGTCTGCGCTTTTTCCCCAAGCTTGTAAAACTTGTCCCCTTTGTGGTTGCGCGCGTCGCTCGCAGAAACCCCGGCCAGAAGAAGGCAGATGGCGAGAAGAACCATGCTCAGGTGATTGCGCCCCGGCCATGCTTCTGCCTCGGCCGCGCCTTCTCTCCATCGCTGTAATATCTTGAAAAGCTTCAATTTACACTCATCCAGCCTATGTTAGACTTATGGTCGCAACGGTCTCCCGGCCGGTCGCGACAATCCAATATCCCCAGGTGTTAGCCGGGCCCCTAAAGACATACTGTCCCCGCAGGGAGGTATTGCTCTCCCCGGAAAAGGAATAGCCGATAGAGACTTGGCCGGTTACAGCTACAAACGGATACACCTATTAGACCAGCAATCGTTTCATCACCTTGCCTCAAGCCAACGAAATCCGAATCCTGAGCGACAACCGGTCCGCCGGCTATAACTACCATCTCCTCGACCGCTACGAGGCCGGAATGGTCCTCACAGGCACCGAAGTGAAGTCCGCGAAGACCGGTAAAATTCAACTGAAGGAAAGCTATGCTGAGGTCAGCCAGGGAGAGGCGTGGCTGGTGAATGCGCACATTAGCGAGTATTCGCACGGCAACATCATGAATCATGCGCCGGTACGCAAACGCAAACTGCTGCTGCATCGCTCTGAGATCGAAAAGCTGCAGACCGAGACGCGCGAGAAAGGCCTGACGCTCGTCCCGACGCGCTTGTATATGAAGGGCGGGAAGATCAAAGTTGAGATCGCGGTGGCCAAAGGCAAGAAGTTTCACGATAAGCGCGAAGCAGTGAAAGCCAAGGAAATGCAGGCGGAAGCCAAGGCCGCACTCGCGCGCCGGGCACGGGAATAAGGACGTGCCCGAGATTTTCTCCGTTGCGTTACCACGAACGTGCATTCTTTCAGGTTTGTTAAGACCGCTGCCTTGCGATCGGAGATACCTGAACGAAAACACCCGGCATTGGACGCACGAGGCTCTGTTTCGTGAGCCGAAAATGAAGGAAAGAAATGGTTATACAGATAAACGTAGTGACGGCTCCGGCCGAACAAGTTACCGGCGCGCTCGGGGTGATTGTTTTCGATGCTGCTCCGGATCCGACGATCGCCGAACAATCGGGTTGGCTTGCCGATCTGCGTGCCCGGACCGAATTCGCGGGGAAGCTCTACGAAATCATTACCTTGCACAAGCCGCAAGGGCTGGCAGCTTCACGCCTGACGCTGATCGGAGGCGGCAAGCGTGAAACATTCTCACCCTTCGAAGCCCGCCGCGCAGCCGGCGCATTGGTGCGTGCCTTGAAAGCGAAAGCCGTACACAATGTAGCCCTGCTGCTCGAAGGCGCATCCGACGAACTGGCCCAGGCCGCGGTGGAAGGCGCCATCCTCGCCACCTGGGAACCGGACAAATACAAAACCGATCCAAAGAAAATCGAAAAGCAGATTGACGGATTCACCCTGGTGGTTCCCGGCGGTAATCAGGCAGCGCTCGAAGCCGCAGCCGAAAAAGGCCGCATCATCGCCGAAGCGCAGAATCTCACGCGCGATCTGGCGAATGAACCGGCGAACCGCCTTGCCCCCGCCGATCTGGTGAACGCGGCGCGCGCCGTCGCCGAAGAGTTGGGCCTCGAAATCGAGGTTCTGGATCGCGACGCCATGACCGAATTAGGCATGGGCGCTCTCTTGGGAGTGGCGCAGGGAAGCGACAATCCGCCCTTTCTCATTGTTTTGAAATACCGCCCGTCCCTCCCGGCTGGGGATGATCATCTCGCCCTTGTCGGAAAGGGCGTCACCTTCGATACCGGCGGCATTTCCATCAAACCCGCCGATGGCATGGAGAAGATGAAATACGATATGGCGGGCGCTGCCGCCGCGGTCGGAGCTATGAAGGCGATCGGTCGATTGCGGCCCGCCATTCCGGTAACAGCGTATATTCCCACCGTTGAAAACATGCTGAATGGCCGCGCGCAGCGGCCCGGCGACATCGTGACCTCGCTTGCCGGCAAGACCATCGAAGTTCTGAACACGGATGCCGAGGGAAGGCTGATCCTCGCGGATGCCTTAACCTACGCGAACCGGAATGGCGCGACACACATCATTGACGCCGCCACCCTCACCGGCGCCATCGGCGTCGCGCTCGGCCACTACAACGTCGGCGCCTTCACCAACAACCAGCCGTTCCTCGATAAGTTTCTCGCCGCGTCACGACTGGCCGGCGAAAAAACCTGGCAGTTGCCGCTCGAAGAAGAATATAAGGATTACCTGAAATCCGTGTTCGCGGACTTGCCCAATGTGGGTGGCCGCCCTGGCGGTGCTATCACGGCTGCGTGGTTCCTCAGAGAATTTGCCGATCCCACGCCCTGGGTTCACTTGGATATCGCGGCAACCGCCTGGCTCGACGATGCGAAGCCGTGGATGTCCAAAGGACCAACCGGCGTGGCCGTACGTTCCTTTGTGCAGCTCGCAACCCACTGGCAGTAGTTTTTGTTCTTCTGTCGCACCTGTTTCTTCATCAGGTATGCTATTCCCGGAGGTCGACCTTGCAGCTTCGAGTCCTTGCGTTTGTGCTGGCTGGTGGAAAAGGTACGCGTCTCTACCCTCTTACCAAAGAACGTGCCAAACCCGCGGTCCCATTCGGCGGTCGCTATCGCATCGTCGACTTTGTCCTGAGTAATCTGGTCAACTCGGGAATCTACTCAATCTATGTGCTGGTGCAGTTCAAGAGCCAGTCTTTGCTACAACACTTGCGCGAGGGATGGGAAGTCAGCGGCCTGCTGAAGAACAACTTCATCATCCCCGTTCCGGCCCAAATGCGCTCCCAGCAGGAAGACTGGTATCTCGGAACTGCGGATGCAATTTATCAGAACATCAACCTGATCGAACAAGCAGATCCGCACGTGGTCGTCATCTTTGGCGCAGATCATATTTACCGCATGAACATCCGCCAGATGATCGAATACCATGTGGAGAAACGTGCCGGAGCGACCGTTGCCGCGATCCCGGTGCAAAAGGAATTCGCCGCTGAATTTGGTGTCATTGAAACCACTCCCGACGGCAGCATCATTGGCTTTCACGAAAAAAGGCCTGACGCACCCACCATGCCCGAGGACCCGCTGCGCGTCTACGCGTCGATGGGCAACTATGTTTTCTCAACCGACCTTCTGCTGCGGGAACTGTACGAAGATGCGCGGAACGCCGAAACCAACCACGATTTTGGAAAAAACATACTGCCCGGCTTGATCGGCAAGGCGGATATGTATGCCTACGACTTCCAGACCAACGTGATTCCAGGCGATCCCATAGGATCGCCACAGTACTGGCGCGACGTTGGAACCCTCGACGCTTACTACGAAGCGAGCATGGACCTGCGCGCCGTGTCACCCGAATTGAATCTGTACAATCGCCAGTGGCCGCTGCGGACCGCCGGCTATTTCGATGCCCCGGCAAAATTCGTGTTCGACGAAGAAGGGCGGCGGGGACTCGCCATCGACTCCATCGTCGCCGGAAGTTCCATCGTCTCCGGTGGTTCGGTTCGCGGCAGCATCCTCGGCCGCGGCGTTCGCGTCCATACTGGCGCCAGCGTAGAAGACTCTGTCTTGTTTGACAACTGCGACGTCGGCCGCCGGGCCTGTGTGCGCCGCGCCATTCTCGACAAGAATGTCAAAATTCCCGAGGGAGCCAGGATCGGCTATGACCTGGAGGCAGACCGCCAGAAATACCACGTCACCGAAAGCGGTATCGTCGTCGTCGAAGGCTACCAGTCAACTGTAGACATCGCCACGCTCCAGGTGTAAGGCTTGACTGCTCGCCGCTCAATTACACCTTTGAGCGCGTCGTGTGCGGAAATCGAATGTATTCGGGATCAAGAAATTCCAGCAGATCGATCATGGCGTGCTGGATCGCCGTGAGTCGCCGGTCGAATATACCGGGCTGAACCGCAAGCTTCCGAATGTCTTCGCGCACCGGATTCAGCCATTGGTCAATCTCCGGTTTTCGGCTGCTGGTGAACGTGGCGAACCCGATACAGCGGCACACCGCGCCTCCCTTCCGATCGATCATCAGCTCGCCGATAGCCCGTTGCTCGCCTGCGAAAAGCCGAAATCCGGGTCCTAAATCGTCCGTCTGAAAGTGGTGATAAATCATGTTCTGAAGCGCGCGCAGTTTTTTCGTGTCCTCTTCTGCGCCGAGATCCAGAAACTGAAGCTCCTCACGGATCGCCTCGGTCCAACCCAAAAACTGGGCGAAGAGGAAAACTGTATTCTCCACCGCGTATTCTTGTTCGCGAGCCGCGCCGCGAACAAGATACCGTGGAAGAAACTGCTGCCGCAGAATATTAAAGATCCTGCTCTGCAAATCGTACGCAGCATGCATCAGCGGATCGCGGAATCTCGACATAATCTTCTGCGTCTCGAGTTCCGCCTGCCGCTCATCACGCGCAATCAGCAGATCCGCCTTCAGCCGCTCAAGCCTTTGTTGTCCGCGATAATTCAAAATCGCCGTGTAGCCCGTACCCGCTAGCGCCACCAGGCTTGTGCTCACCGCCAACCAAAGCTTAGGATCATCCGGCACCGTTTTCCTCCACCGAACGATTTTAGATGACGATCGTTATGACCTATCATGCGTATGTCCTATCATGCGTAATGACAACGTGTATACATTCTGTTATTCTTTGATCTAGAGAACAAAAGGATTTTAAGCCGCCAAATGCCTACACAATCTGCTAAGCGGCAGATGAAGACCCGGCACACAACGCGGAAGACTAAAGATACGCGAAAGCCGCTCAGCATGCGCATTTTGCCGGAGACCCGTCAATTGATCGATGCGGCGGCGGAACTGACGGGGAAAACCGTTACCGATTTCGTTCTCGACGCAGCGCGCAAGGCGGCGCAAAACGCGCTGCTGGATCGCACCGTCATCGCGCTGAACGAGAAGGCCTATGCTAGTTTTGTCGCTCTCCTCGATGCTCCCCCGAAGCCCAACGAGCGCCTGCGCAAATCCCTGCAAACTCCCGCTGTTTGGGAGTAGTCGTTGGGTCTATCCGCGCCGGTCCTGCTGACGGACCACCACGAGTTAGACAGCTTTTATTGCGGTGAGTCGTCGCTGGACGAATGGCTGAAAAAGCGCGCTCGCGCCAATCAGGCCGGCGGGGCCAGCCGCGTTTTCGTGACCTGTGAGGGTAATCGGGTTGCCGGGTACTATTCGCTCTCGTCCTCCTGCATCACGAATGCAATGACCCCGGGCCGCTTCCGTCGAAACATGCCTGATCCCATTCCCACGGTCCTGCTCGGCCGTCTGGCCATTGAAAACTCTTGGCAGGGTAAAGGAGTGGGTCGTTCTCTTTTCCGCGATGCCGCCATGCGAGTGTCCCAAGCTGCCGGGACTATAGGCGTTCGCGGCGTCGTCGTGCATGCGATCTCTGACGATGCCCGGAGGTTCTATCTCGCCCTCGGCTTTTCCGAGTGTCCAGGCGAATCGATGACGCTTGTCATCACACTAAAAGACATTCGCGCGGTCCTTGGCTGATTCCGCTGCTGCTCATCACCACAATCGCCGCGGTGTGCGCGCTAAGTCAACACCGGCACATGCGACACACCAGCCAGTCCGAACACACGCTGATAACGCTCAATCTCTTCCGGCGGTCCCATGACCTTTTCGAAATTGTCCGACAACTTCACCGCCGGCCGGCCATCCGCGTCGTTCAGTTTGCAAACTAAGCTGATCGGATCAAATCCGCCATTCCCATGCGGCATGCAGTCCCGGAAATCGTTCGTCAGCAGCGTTCCCCAACCTGCGCCAAACCGGATGCGACCTTCCGGAATCCATTTGCGCGTATCCAGAAAGTCGGCCGCAGTCCGAAAATCCCAAGGCGTTGCCCCGGTGCGAATGGTTCCCCCGAAATAAGCGTGTAAGCCAAGAATCTGATCCACATCCAGTGAGTCCGATGCGATCAACCGCTTCTTCCGCGGATCGCGCCCGCGCTCTTTCAGCCACTCGATATATTCGTCCCCCGCAATAAACGGGTCCTTGCTGTCAATGCGCTGCCCCGTCCAATCCGCTACCCAATCCGGCGCATTTTCCAGGAATTGAGTCGTTCCAAACGTATCCGGCAGCAGAATAAGCAACTGGCCCTGGTATGTCTGTTGCCAGAGTTCCAGCAGGCGGTATTGCGCGCTCTTCAACTCTTCATCCGTGTCAGCCATTGCCGCCAGGGCCATCGGCAGCTCATGCGCATTCGTTCCGATCGCTTCCAAATCGTGTTTGTGAGCGAGATAGGTGTTCGATGTCCCGCTGAAGCTGCTCTCCAGAACATCGCTCATCGCTTTTACGACATACTCCTGCCACAGAAAACTATGTCGCCGTCGCGTTCCGAAATCGCTCACACGAAGTCCGGGGACACCACGCAGCCGCTCCATCTTCTCCCACAATTTGGTCTTCGCGCGCGCATACAAAATGTCCAGATGAAACTCGCTCAGATGTTTCAGGTGCGCCCGCGTCTTCAGTTCGTTGATCGCCGAAAGTGAGTAGATCTCCCACATCGTCGTCTCCGTCCACAGCCCTTGAAACGTCAGATGAATCTGACCGTCTCGCACAAAAAGATCGAAATCCGAAAGGCGAAAATCGTTTTCCAGCCACTCGAGAAATGCCGGTTCGAAAATTCCGCGTTTCCCATAGAACGTATTCCCGGCCAGCCAGATCAGTTCCGATCTGGAGTAGCGCAGTCGCCGCGTATGTTCCAGTTGGTCCCGCAGCTGCCGCACATCGATCAGGTCCCCGAGCCGGATATGAACCGATCGGTTTTGAAGCGAAAACGATGCCTCCGTCTTGGGAAAACGCTTCCAGATAAACTGCAGCATCAGCAGCTTGTAAAAATCCGTGTCGAGCAAAGACCGGACAACCGGATCCAGCTCCCAGTTATGGTTATGCGCGCGCCGCGCCAGATTGATAATCACAATCGCACTTACTTTAGTTGCCGGTCGGTATAATTGCCGCGTTCTCCACCATCAGAATCACCGTTCGCTGCGGAGCGCGAGTACGATGCAGAACACCCCTGGGCACCACGAATCCCTGCCGCGGCGACAAAGTAACCGTGCGGTCTTCCAAATCGATCAGCAACTGTCCTTCCACCACGTAGAAGAACTCATCATCTTTGCTGTGCTGATGCCAATGATACTCGCCTTCGACAACACCCAGCCGAACTACTGAGTCGTTCACCTTACAGAGCGTTTGGTTATACCACTTGTATTCACAAGCCTCTGTAAGTGATTTCTCGTCGATAACCTCGAGCGGCTTATATAAAACATCCAATCGCGTTTCATAAGGAAACGGCGAAGCAGCGGACATGAGATGCTCCTGAATTCAGAATAGCTAGCTGTCTTAAGATTCAGAAGGAAAACAGAATGAATAAACTCTGCATCGCGCTTTTGCTGTCCGTTTCCGCATTACCGCTGTTCGGCCAGGGATCTCCGCCCCATGGCGGGGCCGACCAACCCTATGCGATGGAGTACTACTACAAAACGCAGTGGGGCCATCAGCAGGAGTTTCTGCAGCTGTTCCTGAAGAACCACTACCCGCTACTGAAAAAGCTTACCCAGACCGGGCGTATCCTGTCTGTCAAAATCGAAAGTCCCGCCAATCACTTGCCGGAGGATGCCCGCTGGGACTATCGCGTCACCATTCGTTTCAAGAATTCGACCCTCGCGACCACGGCAAACCCCGACGAAGAATCGCTCATCAAGCAGCTCTGGCCCGATCAGGAAACGTACAAAAAAGAAGAACAGAGGCGTTTCGAAATTCTGCTGGCGCACTGGGATGTCCCGGTCACGGACGTCACTCCAGCCGCCCAGTAGGCGCGCCCTATTTCACCGGAGCGTGCAGCTCTTCACTCGCCGGCTGAAACTTGGAACCAGCCCGCTTTCCCAGAAACGCCTGAATTCCCTGTTTCGCGTCCTGTTCCTGCAGGTTATCCGCCATCGTCTGTCTGGCCAAGTGATATGCGTGAGCCTCATCCAGTTCAGTCTGCTTATAAAAAGCATGCTTGCCGATCCCGACCACAACCGGACTGGCTTGCGCAATGCGCTCCGCAAGCCCTCGGGTGGCGCTAGCCAGCTCCCCGGCCGGCACTACCCGGTTCACCAGGCCCCACTCCGCGGCGGTGTTCGCATCGATCGGATCACCGGTCAATAGCATCTCCATTACGCGCTTGCGGCCAATAGACCGGCTGAGCGCTACCATCGGTGTCGAACAGAAAAGCCCGATACGCACTCCGGGAGTGGCAAACGACGCGTTTTCTGACGCAATCGCAAGATCGCAAGTGGCCACCAGCTCCGCTCCCGCGGACGCCGCCAGGCCTTGCACCTGGGCGATTACCGGTTGTCGTACCGCATGAATCTTTTCCATCATATGAGCGCACGCGCACAGAATCCGCTTATGATCGGCGCCATTGCATCCCATCATTTCCGTCAAATCATGGCCGGACGAAAATACCGTGCCTTCTGCCGCCAGAATGATCACCCGAACCCGGCGATCCAGATTCAGCCGTTCCAGACAATCCAGAACGTCGCGCGACACTTCCAGCGAAAGCGCGTTTCTGTTCGCCGGGCGATTCAGCGTTACGGTCGCGATTCCGTTTTCGATCTTTGAAAACAAGGTTGATTCCACAAACGAACCTCTGCTGCTATTCTTCACCAAATTCGGATGTTTGTCATCAAGAGTTGCCGTGGGGCGGGCGCGAGCCTGCGGCGGCCGCAAGGCCGCCCCGCCGCTCACCCATCAACATCTCCACCGCCAGCGCAACCGCAACCACCACCACGCAACCGACAACGTTGTACCAGAGGAACGACATGCTAGTCGCCGCCGCAACCGTAAAAATAGCCGCTTCGCCCGCCAGCACGCCTATGAATGCCGCCGTTCCGCCAACATGCCGGAATCCGAACGCCAGCACAAATACGCCCAGCAAGCCGCCGTAAAAAAGCGACCCCACAATGTTCACTCGCTCAATCAGCGCACCGAACCCCCGGGATCCAAAGCAGGCAAAGGTCACCGCGAACGCGCCCCAGAACACAGTCAGAAGCCGCGAAGCAGTCAGGTAATGACGGTCACTCTTGTCTTTCGCGACATACCTCTTATACAGATCGATAACCGAAACTGTCGCCAGCGAATTAATCTCGCCCGAGGTCGAGCCCATCGATGCCGAAAAAATAACGCCGATCGTCAACCCAACTAATCCGGCAGGAAGGTAATGGAGAACGAACGAAAGAAAGATGTAGTTCGTATCGTCAAATTCACCCAAGGCCGCCTTCCGCGTGTTCGCCAGTTCCTTGTCTGCGTTGCGAAACGCCGCCACGTTCTGCGTCAAACCTGTTTGCGGATTACGTGCGGCCGCGGCCAGCGAATATGCCGAGTCCCGGCGTCTTTCAAATGCCTGCCGGTACCGGCTCTCCACTTTCGTCCATCCCGGCGAACGTGCCGCCAGTGCCGCCTGATTCGGTTGAAAAATAACCGGCGATGGAACGAAGAGGTAAAGCACAAAGACCATCGCCCCGATGAACAGAATGAATGCCTGCATCGGGATCTTGACAATTGCCGTGAACATCAGGCTCAGCCGGCTCTCCGAGATCGATCGGCCCGTAAGATACCGCTGCACTTGGCTCTGGTCGCAGCCAAAATAGGCAAGAGCCAGGAAAGCTCCGCCGATCAGGCCGCTCCACAGGTTGTAGCGATCGCTCCAGTTGAACTTCGGATCGACAATTTTCAGCCGCCCCGCCGCCCCGGCCAGGTGCAGCGCATCGCCAAATGAAATGGACTTTGGCAAGGAATGAATCGCCACCAGGATGCTCGCCAGCAGCGCGCAAAAAATCATCGACATCTGCAGGACGTCCGCCCAAGTAAGCGCCTTGATGCCGCCGCTGACCGTATACGTGACAACCAGCATGCCGATCAGTACCGTCGTCCACCGGTCGGACCAGCCGAGCACGGCCGACAACGCCACAGCGGGAGCGTAAAGCCCGATGCCCGCGCTCAGCCCGCGTTGAATCACAAATATCCCGCTGACCAGCGCCCTTGTCTTCGAGTCGAATCGCGCTTCCAAAAACTCGTACGCGGTAAAAACCTTGGCACGGTGAAAAACCGGAACGGCAATCATCGAAATGACGATCATCGCGAGCGGAAGCCCAAAATAGAATTGGACGAACCGAAGGCCGTCAACATAGCCTTGCCCCGTCGTAGAAATAAAGGTGATCGCGCTTGCCTGGGTAGCAAGGATGGATAAACCCATCGCATACCAGGGCATCGATTTGCCCGCAAGAAGGAACTGGCTGACGTTCCGGCTGCCGCGGCCCCTGTAAAGACCGAATCCGGTTAAAAACAGGAGCCAGCTGAAAAGGACGACCCAGTCGATCGTCTTCATTCGCCGACGGCGGACTTTGAGCGTTGAAGTTGCAGAAGCATGAACTATTTGTAACTGAACTCGACAGTCAAAACATAAAGCGCGACGATCAGGGCGAACAGATAAGCCACCACGCCAAGATAAACACGTTTCCACGAACCTAAAAACGGTGGAGGAGTATCTTCATCGCTTTCAATACTTGCAAATTTCGATGGCTGAATAGGTTTGCGCATAGGTTTTTGCTGTGTCGGGGCTCCGTTTTATCCGCAGTTACTTCTAATCATCTATCCGCTACACTGGAGACCGTGGCTAACCAGACCACACGGCCGCCCATGAACGTTCTAATTGTCGATGATGAGGAATCCCAGCGGAATCCTCTCGAATCTATGATCTCCGCTTGGGGATTTACCGTCGAAACTGCAAAAGACGGTGTTGAAGCTCTTGAAAAATTAAACTCCTTTTACCCAAACGTCATTGTTACGGATCTCATGATGCCCCGTATGGACGGGTTTGAGTTGATGAAGCGCCTCGGAACGGACGGCAACATGCCGCCGTCCATCGTTCTCACTGCTTTCGGAAACATCGAAACGGCGATCCAAACCATACACGAGCTTGGGGCATTCTGGTTCCTCGAGAAACCGATCCAGCCGGCAGCGTTGAAGGTCCTCCTGGAAAGAGCTGCCTCGCAAAGCCGTCTCGCTGAGGAAACCGAGCGATTGCACCGTCAGCTCATGAATATGGGCGTGCTGGTCGATATGGTCGGCACTTCAAAGCCGATGCAGCAGGTGTTCGATGTCGTTCGGCAGGTGGCGCCGAGCAAGGCCGCTGTGCTCGTCGTCGGCGAAAGCGGAACTGGGAAAGAACTCGTCGCGCGGGCCATTCATCACTTGAGCCCCAGGCGCGGTGGTCCGTTTGTGGCCATCAATTGCGCCGCTATGCCTGAGGCGCTGATGGAAAGTGAGCTTTTCGGTCACGAGAAGGGCGCGTTCACTGGCGCACTCGAACGCCGCCAGGGCTGCTTTGAACTCGCGCAGCACGGAACGCTGTTGCTCGATGAACTTGCGGAAATGCCGGCCGGCACCCAGGCCAAGTTGCTGCGCGTCCTCGAGGACTCACGCGTCCGGCGGCTGGGCGGCAAAAGCGAGATTTCGGTAGACGTCCGCGTTGTGGCTGCAACCAATCGCAATGTGGATGACGCATTAAAGAAGGGCGATCTGCGCGAGGATCTGTACTATCGCCTGAACGTGTTTCAAATCAACCTGCCGCCGCTGCGCTCGCGCCTCGAAGATTTAGTCGTCCTGAGCGAGACGATGATCGCGAATCTGAACCGGAAACATTCCTGCCATATCACGTCCATCGCTAGTGACGTTTACGACGCCTTCCGGAGACACACTTGGCCCGGCAACGTTCGTGAGCTGCGCAATGTCCTGGAGCGCGCCGTCATCATGACCGGTGAAGGCGAGATTCAATTGGCTCACTTGCCGTACGACTTTGGTGTCTCGGTAGGGTCCAGGCCGGCCGCTCAGGTGTTTGAACCGGACAGCGTACGCCTGCCCGTCGGAACCACCGTCGGCGACGCGGAGAAGGCCTTGATTCAGCTAACGCTGCAGCACACCAAGAACAACAAAACGCGCGCCGCCGAGATTCTGGGAATCAGCCTTAAAACTCTTTTCAACAAGCTTAAAGAGTATGGTGCGACCGAAACCGCAGACGGCGCTGCATAGCAGCCCAATCGCCGTGGAGCGGGCGGAAGCCTGCGGCGGCCGCACAGGCCGCCTGAAGTGCAGCGAACGATATTGCGCGCCCATGCTACTCTAAGTTTTCCCGCATGACCGCTGCGACCGAGCTAAAGCGGACTCCTCTGTTCGAAACACATATCGCGGCCAAAGCTCGCATGGTCGACTTCGGCGGATGGAATATGCCGGTCCAATATTCTGGCATCATCGAAGAGCACAATTCGGTTCGCACAGCCGTTGGGCTTTTCGATGTCAGTCACATGGGCGAGATCGAAATTCATGGACCGGACGCCCAACAGCTGACCGATTTTGTTTCAAGCAACAACGCTTCGAAGTTGAAAATAGGACAGGCCCATTACTCCGGCTTGTTGAACGATCGAGGCGGTTTCGTCGATGACATCCTGGTGCATAAGGTCTCGGACACGCATTACTTCTTATGTGTGAACGCGTCAAATCAGGACGGCGATTTCCACCACATCGCAGCGCATAATCATCTGGATGCTGTGGTTGAGTTTGCCAGTGACCGGTTCGCCCAGATCGCTGTTCAGGGTCCCAAAGCGGCTTCGACCTTGCAAAAGCTCACCGAAACCGACCTGAGTTCCATCCGCTACTACTGGTTTGTCGACGGCTTTGTCAACGGGATACCGGCTCGGATCGCGCACACCGGCTACACAGGCGAAGATGGCTTTGAGATCTACATTGCCCCTGCGGCCGCAACCTCAACCTGGCAGGCCTTGCTCGCGGCGGGCGCGGAGTATGGAATAAAACCGTGTGGTCTGGGAGCCCGCAACACGCTTCGGCTCGAGGCGAAGATGGCTCTCTACGGACACGAGATCACAGCAGACATCAATCCCTTCGAAGCAGACCTTGCCTGGATCGTCAAAATGGAAAAGGGCGACTTTATTGGGCGCCCGGCGCTTGCGGAGGCGCAACATGCCGGTGTCCAGCGCAAACTGATTGGCTTTGAAATGCAGGAGCGCGGCATTGCCCGCGACGGTTATCCCGTGCTGCTGGACGGAAAAGAAGCCGGCTGGGTGACAAGTGGCGGACCTTCTCCGACACTCAATAAAAACATTGGCCTCTGCTATCTTCCGGTCGAAGCTGCCGTACCCGATACACCGATTCAAATCCTGATCCGGAATGCGCCGGTCCAGGCGGTTACCGTCCCCACTCCGTTCTACAACAGACAGCGCACAAAGGTTCAACACACTTGAGTTATCCGGAAACCTACAAATACACCAAAGAGCACGAATGGGTTCTCGCCGACGGAGACTCGGGAACCATCGGGATCACCATCCATGCTCAGGAGGAACTCGGTGACATTGTTTTCGTCGAGTTGCCAAAAGCAGGTACGCAGGTCAAGAAGGGCGACACGATTGGCTCAGTCGAGTCTGTCAAAGCTGTGTCGGATATCTATTCACCGGTTTCCGGAGAGATCGTTACCGTCAACGATGTACTCTCTCAGAGCCCTGAAAAACTGAACGAAGATCCGCATGGAGTCGCCTGGCTTGCAAAGCTGAAGCTCTCGGCTCCGGAAGAAGTAAAGGATCTGATGAACGCGGCCGATTATCAGAAATACATTGGAGCAGAATAGCGTCCGTTGCGATACTTACCTAAGTCGGATTCAGAACGCCAGGAGATGTTGGCGGCCATTGGTCTTCAATCCTCCGAAGATCTCGTTTCGTATCTCCCGTCCACCGCGCGTTTCAACGGTCGGCTTGCCATCCCCGATGGCAAAAGCGAATACGAGATAGTAGATTACTTCAAAGATCTCGGAGCCCGCAATGCCAATGGTTATGCGAGTTTTTTGGGTGCGGGTGTTTACAACCATTACCGCCCGGTGGTCGTGGATACCGTCGTCTCCCGCGGCGAATTCCTGACTTCCTACACTCCCTATCAGGCGGAAATCTCTCAAGGTACCCTAACCAGCATCTTTGAGTTTCAAACGATGGTTTGCCAGCTGACCGGCATGGAAGTGGCAAATGCATCCATGTACGACGGGTCATCCGCGGTACCGGAAGCGGCCATGATGGCCGTACGACTCACGCGCCGTGACAAAGTGCTGATCGCGCGTAACGTGCACCCCGAGTATCGTGAAGTTCTCACCACTTACACCCAGCACCAGGGCATTCCAGTGGAAGAGATCGCCTACTCCGAAACTGGTGGAGTGGATCTCGAAGATTTGCATCGAAAGCTAACGGACGATGTAGCCGCACTGATTGTGCAAACGCCCAACTTCTTCGGCGTACTCGAACAGATCGAAGAACTGAAGAAGATCGTTTCCGCCAAAAGAGTATTGCTGGTAACCGTATTTACAGAAGCCGTAGCGCTCGGTCTAATTGAGCCGCCGCGTGATTCGGATATCGTCGCCGGCGAATTGCAAAGTTTCGCCATTTCGCCAAGCTACGGCGGCCCGTACGCCGGCATTATTGCCACGCGTGAGGAATACATCCGTCAGATTCCGGGACGCCTCGTCGGCGAAACAACCGACCTTGACGGACGTCGCGCATTCTGCCTAACCCTTGCCACGCGAGAGCAGCACATACGCCGTGAAAAAGCGACGTCGAATATCTGCACGAACCAGGCTCTGCTGGCCTTAATGGCAACCGTGTTCATGAGCCTGTACGGCAAACAAGGTTTACGTGAACTGGCCGTACAGAATCTGTCGAAGGCGCACTACCTCGCAAATAAGCTCAACTTGAAATTTGCCTCACCCTTCTTCAACGAATTTGTGGCGCGTACCAACGGGAAGTCGCCTGATCAGATCAATGCGAAGCTTCTCGAGCGCAAGATCATCGGCGGTCTCGCCTTAGGCCGTTTCTATCCGGAACTCTCCGATTGCATGCTCCTCTGCGCCACGGAAATGAATCGACGCGAACACATGGACGCCGTCGCCGCTGCCTTCAACAACAGGAACTAAGTCGATGATCGAAAAAGTTCTGCCTCATATCGTTCAGGACGAACCGCTGTTGTTCGAGCGTAGCTCGCCGGGCAAAAAGGGTTATCAGCTTCCGCCGCTGGACGTACCGGAAATAGATCCTTCGACTGTGCTCGGCTCCGATCAGGTGCGCGGCGAAATCGAAAGTTTTCCCGAAGTAAGTGAGGTCGATGTCGTTCGTCACTTTACACGTCTCTCCACCTGGAACTACGCAATTGACCTCGGGTTATATCCGCTCGGTTCGTGCACGATGAAGTACAACCCCCGCGTCAACGAACTGGTTGCCCGCACGGAGGGATTAGCGTGGGCGCATCCCTACGCGCCCGAATCATTGACGCAAGGTTGTCTGGAAGTAATAGCGGTCCTCGAAAATGCGCTCACTGAAATTACCGGCTTGGATGCCGTTACGTTGCAGCCCGCGGCCGGGGCGCACGGCGAATTCACCGGTATTCTGATGATCCGCGCACTGCTCGAAAAACGCGGCAATCCCCGCAAAAAAATCCTTGTCCCCGATTCAGCGCACGGTACAAATCCGGCGACCGCTTCGATGGTGGGCTACGCCGTCGAAAACATAAAATCAACCGATCGCGGCGTCGTTGATCTGGAAGTACTCGAGCGCGCCACAACCGAAGATGTCGCGGCCCTGATGGTGACGAATCCCAACACCGTCGGCGTGTTTGAAGAGAACATCGCGAAGGTCTGCGACATTCTTCATCGCAAAGGCGCTCTGGTTTATATGGACGGCGCGAACATGAACGCCTTAGTCGGCGTTGTCCGTCCCGGAGATTTAGGCGTCGATGTCATGCACTTGAATCTGCACAAGACATTTTCGACACCGCACGGCGGCGGGGGTCCTGGTTCCGGCGCAGTCGCTGTGGCGAAGGTGTTGACGCCATTTCTGCCCGGTCCGCGGCTCAAAAACGTTGACGGACTCTGGCATTGGAACTACGATCTCCCCGATTCCATCGGCCGGGTGCGCGCCTTCTACGGAAATTTTGGCGTGTTGGTCCGCGCCCTGGCCTACATCATGGCTCACGGCGGAGATGGTCTTCCGCGCGCGACGCTCGATGCGCTGCTGAATGCCAACTACATCCGCAAGCTGCTGGAACCGTACTTCGAACTTGCCTACTCTGCTCCAAGCATGCACGAGTGCGTGTTCAGCGACGATCGCCAGGCGAAAAAAGGGGTCCGGACCGGAGACATTGCCAAGCGGCTCATCGATTACGGGTTCCACCCTTACACCGTGAGCTTCCCGCTCATCGTCCGTGGCGCATTGATGATCGAGCCGACGGAGACGGAAAGCAAACGCGAGCTCGACCTGTTCATCAACGCAATGATCTCCATCGCGAAGGAAGTCGAAGAAACGCCCGAGCTGCTACAGAAAGCTCCGCATTCCACGCGCACCCGGCGAGTCGACGAAGTAACCGCGGCTCGTAAACCCATCGTGCGCTGGAAGCCAAAACTTACCTCAGTAGACGGAGAATTTCCGGAAGAAGCGCAGCTGATTCCAGACCCTGTAGAGGTTCCGACCGCATAACGGACACGTTGTCGCCTCGCGGTGCCCAAATCGCTGGATCGGTCGGCCCGAACAACACCAGAACCGGCATGCCGGTCGCGGCCGCTAAATGCGAGATGCCGGAGTCGTTCCCGATGTAAAGGCGCGCGCCGTTCAGCCACGTCGCAAGCTCCAGTAAATTGTCAAACCGATGAGCGCCTGGAAGCTGTTCTTCCGGACCGGCGCACCATTCCACGAGCAGCGGCAACTGCGACGCAAGCTCATTAAATTTTTCAAGCGGCCAATTCTTCCTACGGCCTCCGGAGAACGGATGAATGACGATACTGTCGCGCTTCACCTGTTCCGGAACATCAATCCTTGGCATCAGGCCGAGCGGAGCGCCTACCTGGCTTAAGAAAAAATCGGTCGCATGCACTGTTGTGCCAGACTCTGGGAGCGCGCAATGGAACTGAAACGGGAGCTGCAAAGACTGCATGGCGGCTCTGAATTCCGGACGCGCCGCACCGTACCAGCTGATGATCGAGTCGAAAGATCTCAGCCGGGCGATCAACTGCTCAGGCGGCGCAATATCGCCCACGCCCAACAAATCCAGCCCGATCGAAGCGATAGCAGAGGTCTTAGCCGCAAATTGAATTAACGGCACAACCGGCCCAGGAACCCACACCTCCGTCTCGCCTACATCAAAAGCTGTTCGAAGATATTGCAGCGCGGGAAGCGCCAGGATGCAATCGCCAATTGCACCGGGGCGGATGATCAGTTGCCGCATTGCTCAGGACGTTCCACACCGTCCTGACCTAAAAAACCGTACCGGGCGCCTGCCGGATTTCCAGGCAGCCTTTGCCGGTGGGCAAAACTTTGCCCGGATTCAGCAGACATTGCGGATCGAACAACGCTTTAAAGCGCTTCACCAGGTTCAGCGTGTCGTCTGAAAACTGGTCGCTCATCAGCTCCATCTTCTCCATGCCGACTCCATGCTCGCCCGTAATCGAGCCGCCGACGGAAATGCAAAAGCGCAGAATTTCCTCCCCCGCAAGCTGCGCGCGCCGCAACTCACCCTCGCGTCGCGGGTCGAACTGGATAATCGGGTGCATATTGCCGTCCCCCGCGTGGAAAATGTTGCTGATGGCTAGCTGATACTTTTCACCGATCGAGGCAATCGCGCGAAGGGTCGCTGCAATTTGTGTGCGCGGAACAACACCGTCCTGAACGTAATACGTCGGGCTAACCCGTCCGATAGCGCCGAAAGCGTTCTTCCGTCCCTTCCAAAGCAGATCGCGTTCCGCTGCGCTCTTTGCCGTGCGAACCTCACGTGCGCCGTTCAACTTGCAAACGTGCTCGATGGCAGCGGCTTGTTCCTCGACATCCTCTCTTAATCCCTCAATCTCGATCAGCAAAACCGCCGCTGCGTCCAGCGGATAACCAGCGTGTGTCGCTGCTTCCACAATCCGTAACATCGGACCATCCAACATTTCGAGCGCCACCGGGATGATTCCGCGTGCCGCCAAACCACTCACCGTTTCGCCCGCTTCATCAACCGAGCCGTAAACGGCCAGCAGCGTCTTGACAGTCTCGGGCTGCCGCATCAAACGTACCGTCACGCTGGTAACCAGCGCCATCGTTCCCTCTGAGCCGGTAAGAAGCCCCGCCAGGTCGTATCCGGGATCGTCGCTGCTGATGGACAACACCGAAGCATCCGGCAGCACTACCTCGATACCCAGCACATGGTTCGTGGTCACGCCATAAGCGAGCGTGTGCGGTCCGCCCGCGTTTTCCGCTACATTGCCGCCTATGGTGCAGGCGCGCTGGCTCGAAGGATCAGGCGCAAAAAAGTATCCAAACGGCGCCGCGGCTAGTGAGATGTCCAGGTTCACCACTCCCGGCTGAACCAATGCCCGCTGGTTCGGAATGTCCAATTGCAAAATGCGGTTCATGCGCGAAAACGCGATCACCATACCGCCGGCGCGCGCAATAGAGCCGCCGCTCAGCCCGGTACCCGCGCCGCGGCCAACCACCGCCAGATTGTGTTGACGAGCCAGTCTAACGGCGGCCGCAACATCTGCTGTCGACCGCGGAAAAACGATTACCTGCGGCAGTGACTTGTCTACTCCGCCGTCGTATTCGTAAAGGCGGAGATCCGTTGGCGCGTGAAGGAATCCACTCTCGCCGAATTGACTTTTAATGGCAGAGATCGCCTGCTCTGTAAGCGACATCGGATGCTAGAGCAGCCCGCGTACGTACTGCTGAATATCGGGTGCCAGCCAATTCTCGCCTTCAGCGTATTTGCGCATCACAATGCCGTCTTTGATGATGTAGGTCTCGGGATATTGAAAAGTGCCGTAAGCGCCGCTAATATTGGCTTCCGGATCATGGAACGTTTGAAACGAAACCGGGATGCGCTTCAGGAAATCGGCATACTTTTGCTGGCTCTTATCGATACTGACGCCGACGACGACAACACCGGAGCCGGCAAACTGTTGTTGAAATTGGTTGAGGGAAGGCAGTTCTTCCAGGCACGGAGCGCACCAGGTCGCCCAGAAATTAAGCACCAGAATTCTGCCGCCAAACGATGCCGGCGTAATATGTTTTCCCTGGTCGGTCACAATAGAGAATTGAGGGGCGCGGCCGCCTTCGCGAGCACTGCTATCCCGCATGCTCCAGGCGACGAGGCTCGCGAACGCGAGAATAAGGGCTGCCAGCAAGGCGCGCAATATAGTATTTGATTTCACGGTTTTTACAGCAGGAACGAAACTCAATACCAGTATCTAACGGCCGCCCGTCCGCATCAAACTGTAGGATATGTTCCTCACCCGAAAAGCCGAGTTTTCCGCCGCCCACGTGTGTCGTGTGGCAGGTCTCGGAGACGCGGAAAATAAGGCATTGTTCGGTGAGGCAGCCAATCCCAACGGACACGGACATAATTACATCTTGGAAGTGACGATCGAAGGCGAGCCCGATCCGATCACCGGCATGGTCATGGATTTAAAAGAGCTGAAGCAGATTCTGGAGGAGGAGGTAGTGGCGCCCATGGACCATCGTTTTCTAAATTACGAAGTCCCGCCATTCGATCATGTGATTCCCACCGCCGAGAACCTCGCCCGCGAGATCTGGAAGAGAATCGAGCCCAGGATACCGGGTGAGCGCGCGCGCCTGGCGCGAGTTCGCTTGTTCGAAACCACCGATTTGTACGTCGATGTTACAGGAATGGGAGCTGTGTGACTTTCATTACCAGGCGTTACCGCTTTTCGGCATCGCACCGCCTGCATGTGGAACATCTGAGCGATGACGAAAACGTGCGCCTCTACGGAAAATGCAACAACCCCTATGGGCATGGCCACGACTATGTGCTGGCCGTGACTTGCGCCGGTCCGGTTGACGAGAGAACTGGTCAAATTGTGCCGCCCGGGCGCTTGGATGTGCTCGTGGAGCATACCGTGCTGCGTCTTTTGGCATCCAGGAACATCAATCTGGATGTACCGCAATTCGCAGGCTTGGTCCCGACAACTGAAAACCTGACCAGTGTTATCGCGGATCTCCTGCAGCGGGAATGGCAAAGGTTCATTCCTGCCGCAGTGTGGTTAACTCGCATTCATGTGCAGGAGACGGACAGGAACGGATTCGAAGTACTCGTCGCCAATGCCTCTAAGACCAAAACGAAAGTGACTGCCGATGCATAAAAGAAAAGAAGCAACAGCGCCGCAGCTGCACAACCGCGTGGTGGAGATCGCGTCAAAGGAGGAAGAGTCGCCGGACGGGATCGCCGCGCATATGCGGGAAGTACTTCGCTCGTTAGGAGAAGATCCGGAGCGGGAAGGGCTTTTGCGCACTCCGGAGCGTTCGGAACGCGCGCTGAAGTTTCTGACCAGTGGCTATTCCGCAGATATTGACCAGATTATAAATAGCGCTCTGTTCGAAGTTGAATACGACGAAATGGTGATCGTGCGCGATATTGAATTCTTCAGCATGTGCGAGCACCACTTACTTCCCTTCTTCGGAAAAATGCATGTGGCCTATCTGCCCGACAGGAAAGTTATCGGCTTAAGTAAAATTCCCCGGCTGGTCGACGTTTTCGCGCGGCGTTTGCAAATCCAGGAACGCTTGACGCAGCAGATTGCCGAGATCATCCAGGAACGAGTGAAGCCGCGCGGAGTTGCCGTCGTCTGTGAAGCGCGTCACTTTTGCATGATGATGCGCGGCGTTGAAAAGCAGCACTCTGGAGCAATTACCAGTGCCATGCTCGGCGCGTTTCGAGATGCCAAAGAAACACGCGACGAATTCCTTTCCTTAATCGGGCAGCGCGCTCGAGCGATCTAGCAGCTCGTATAGAACATAGTGCCCATGCGTGATAGCATCGGGTCATGATCGACGAGAGCCGCCTTTTTATGGCTGGTCCGGATCCGTTTGGACGCATGTGGAAAGTGCAGTTTCGCTGGTTGCAAACGGGCATTACCATCCGCCATGCGGACACCGTCGACGTGAAATTTTTTGTCACTCCGGACGGAGGCGAGACTGAAGAGAAGGTAGTTGCGCTGCAGCATCCGGATCTGCTTACACTCTGCCACGAGCGCGGTCGCAAGTTGAGCGATCCATACTGCCTGCGCCTCGCCGCAATGCATCTTCGCCACATGATCGAGACATCCGAAGACATGGATAAAACCTTAGTGACCGTGCGGCCAGAGGAGTTATCCGCCTATGATCAGCAATTGAAATTCGAAGCGGTTCCACAGCGCGTTTGAACGGAACTTAGGGGTAGCCGCGTCTCGTGGTAAGAGTAAATTTGATTTTCCAGATTTCCAAACAGGTAATTCCAAAGGAACCTTATGGTGAGTTGTCCTAGCTGCGATGCACCTATCGATGTGGAAGAAGAAGAACTGGACGAGGGCGATGTCCTTTCCTGTGATGAATGTGGCGCTTCCTTGAAGGTCGCGAGCGTCACCCCCCTTGAACTCGAGTCTGACAAGGACGACGACGACGAGGACGAGGAGTTCGACTTCGACGAGGACGAGGACGAAGACGACGAAGATGAAGAGGAGGAAGAGGAAGAAGAGTGGCACTAGGCTGGTCCCCTGTTATATGAAATACCTGTTCGTGGCTATTGTTTGTGGGTTCTTCACGGCTGCTATATGGGGGCAGCCGCAGCAGCAGTCGCCGCCGATGATCCCGCAGCCTGGCGAACTTCATATCCCACCGAACACCCGCGTTATCGAAGGAACCGTTAGCTCGGCCAACGGGTCACCGGTTGCGAACGCGTCCGTCCTCCTGAAGGACACCAAAACACTGCAGGTTCGTTCCTACATCACCGACAAGGACGGCAAGTACCACTTTTACGGATTGAGTACAGACGTTAACTACCAGGTCCGCGCGCAAGCCGACACGATGACAAGCTCAACCAAAGAGATCACTGTCTTCGATAGCCACAAAGTCCGCAAAATCGATCTGAAGCTCGATAAAAAGAAGTCGAGCTAGCACCTGCCTGATTCCAGATGGATCACCGCCAAATCGTCGAACGATTGAAGAAAACCGGTGTGGTTCCGATTGTCAGGGTCACGAACGCTGAAATGGCTGTCCGGGCCGTCGAAGCAATTCTCGAAGGGGGAATTGCCTGCGTGGAAATCACCATGACCGTGGATGGCGCCATCAAAGCCTTAGAGGCTACGGCGGATGCCTACGGAGATCGGATCCTGCTTGGCGCAGGCACCGTTCTCGATCCTGAAACGGCTCGCATCTGCATGTTGGCGGGCGCCCAGTTTTTCGTGACGCCGAGTCTGAACACGAAAACCATCGAGATGGTCAAACGCTACAGCAAGCCCATATTCCCCGGCGCTTTGACCCCAACCGAAATTCTTTCCGCGTGGGAGGCCGGCGCCGACGGAGTAAAAGTGTTCCCGTGCAGCGCCCTCGGCGGCGCGAAGTACATCCGCGCTCTGAAAGGTCCATTTCCCCACATCGATTTGGTGCCGACAGGCGGAGTGAACCTCGAAACGATCGGCGATTTCTTTGCCGCCGGATCGGCAGCCGTGGGCGTTGGAAGCGAGCTGGTAGATAGCAAATCGTGTGCCGAAGGCAAGTACGATGCAATCACCGAACGCGCGCGCCGGTTTCGCGAAGCCGCCGAAACGGCGCGCAATATTTAATTTGGAAAGACGCAGGCTCCGTTTTGCCGGCGATTACTGTTAATATCGCGGAATTGACGGGTCGATTTCGCTGCTCCAGCGATCAATGCCGCCCGTAATGCTGAAACAGTTTTCTATTCCCTGCTGGCGAAGCCACATCACCACATTCAAACTGCGCACGCCATGATGGCAGAGCACCGCCAGCGGTTGCTCGTCAGCCAATGCCTCCAGCCGCTGAAGACTGGCTGGAATGCTTTGCATGGGAATGAGTTCGGACTCCGCAAGGCGCGCAATTGCATACTCCCCGGGTTCACGAACATCGATGACGGTACAGCGCTCGCCCGCCGCCAAACGCGCCTGAAACTCTTGCGGGGTTAGTTCAATTCGAGCGTCCATATGCAATTAAGTTGTCCGGCTAACTTTTTGGTACTAGGAAAACTACAACCGTCGTGCCATACTGTCTCACGGAAACGAGGTCTGAATGGCGGAGCTTGCCAACGCAATTGCAGGTTATCACCGGCTGCTCCACGAACCCAAGTATCAGGACTTGGAATGGGCTGAAAAGTTCCACGTGGAGATGCGGCGTCGCGGTCTCTGCCAATCCGGCCGGCTGCTGACCCCGGTGCTCCGCCCCCATCTGATTAGTAAGGAACAGCTGCGGCGAGCCGCTGCCGTCTCCAGTCGCCTTTGGAATCTGCTGGGGCGCGTCGAAATATTGGCTGCCGATAGCCCGCAGCTGCTGAATCGCGTCCGTATGCTGCCGGCCGAGAAAATGCTGGCTGCCATCCCGTGCGGCTATCCCAGACCCGGCGCTGCGTCCCGCCTGAACGCGGTCGTGCACAACGGCTCGATGACCATCCGTAGCTTCGAAACCTGCGCCAGCGTTGGCTTAGCCTATGCTGATCTCCTGGCGGATATGTTTTTATCGCTGCCCATCGTGCGCGAGTTCGCCCGTGCCGGTTTCAAGCTGGCGAAGCTCGGCGCTGTTGATGGCTTGCTCCGCTGCATCCTTCATGCCTGGACTGACTTTGGCGCCGCCCGCTTGCCGAATGTCGCGATCTTAGAACCAAATGGCAACTCCATCCAATGCGGTGAGGGCGAATTCATCGCCGAACTGTTTCGACGCTCCGGCATCTCCGCCCAAACCGTAAATCTGGATCAGCTCGAGTATACGAAGCATCGCCTGTATGCGTCGGCGTTCCCCGTCGACGTCTTGTTCCGGCGCATCGACACCCAGGATCTCGTCACCCGCTGCGAACTCTCCCACCCCTTACTGACTGCCTATCGGGAAGGCGCCGTGTGCCTTGTCAACGGCTTCCGGTCCGAGATCTGGCATCGGCGGGCATCGCTCGAACTGCTGACCGATCCCGCCATCCGCTGCGCTTTTTCTGCCGCGGATTCCGCGCTTTTGACCCAGGTAGTCCCCTGGACGCGTCTCGTATCTGCCCGCAAAACCGCCTACCGGGACCAGGAGATCGATTTGATTCCGTATCTGCTGCGGCATCGCCAGCGGTTCGTCCTGCGGCCAAACGAAGTTCCCGGGAATGCGCCGGTATTCACTGGTAGCGAACTCAGCCAATCCGCTTGGGAAGGCGCTCTCCGGCTCGCCCTGCGCGTTCCCTATGTCGCTCAGGAATCTTGCCCAATCGTATGTGAAGAATTTCCGGTCTATCGTTATAACGAGTTGCAAATGCAAAAGCTCTCGGTAGCCGTGCTCCCTCACATCTTCAATGGAACACTGCAAGGCGCTTCGGCCGTCCTCGAGACATCGCCCGCCAGCTCAGCGCAGATCGTCGGGCTTGCGCCGGTTCTGACCCTTCAGTAACTGGTTAGGTTATAGTACTGGGGCAGGCTTCCAGATGGAACGTACTTGGGAAAGCTGGTACAATCTTTTTGTCTTTGCTGTGCGTCCCCAATTTGGGTGCCTTCTGGCCGTCCTTCCTGCCTTACCAGTCTTCCGGTTTGGTTCTAGAGCAGTCCGACAGAGACGATTCCCCACTACGAAAAGGAAAATTACCCGATGACAAACATTTTTGTCGGAAATTTAAGTTTTAAGACCACGCAGGAAGATCTGATGGCTACATTTTCCCAGTACGGGACGGTTGAGCGCGTCAACATTATTACAGACCGCGAAACCGGACAGCCGCGGGGATTCGCGTTCATCGAAATGCCGGACAAGCGTGAGGCCGAAACCGCCATTACGCAACTGAATGGAGCGGACCTGAACGGCCGTACCTTAAATGTCAACGAAGCCCGTCCGAAACCCCAGGGCGGCGGCGGTGGTGGTGCGAAGTTCGGAAATCGCGGCGGTGGCGGCGGTGGACGCGGCGGTTACGATCGCAACCGCGGCGGCGGTGGTGGCGGCGGGCGCTGGTAGCTTCTTACAACCGGTTAAAGTCATCGCATCCGAACCGCACACGCAGCTCTGCCAAAGGCTAGTGGCCGAGGTGGCGGTCTCCCTCGCATCCCGTGCTCTCCGGCGCAACAGTGTTGTGAGCCGGCAACTCACACATATCAGCTTCCAAGCTGCGGATCTGCCGCAGCAAACGAGTAATCTCCAGGTGCGCGCGCTCCGCTTTGGCTAAAGCCAGTTCGCCGTCTTCATAAGCTCGTATTGCGAACATTTCCCGCGCAATTAGCGCGAATGTGGATGCAAAATTGATCTCGTTTTCCAGAGAATACACGAGTAGTTTATATTTAGACTGAAGAGTTCGCACGGGAAGAAAAAACCAGGCAAGAAGCTGGCTGCTGGGGCGCTTTCTTTGTTGGTATTTATGGGACTATGCTGCCTCGCGAGCATGGCGCGAAACAGAACTCCCCACCGTTGATAGAGTGCCATGTTGGCGCTTACAGTACAAGACTTTAACCGTTAAAATGCGCGTATAAAATTAGTTATCCAGTAACATTGATGCCGAAATCCGCGCCATTTTTAGCTTTGTCAAAATACTTTCAAAACGCGGGTCCCGGCGCGCCGTCTGCAGCAGTGGTTCCCCCAAGACGCGAACCAGCCAAGGGTCGCGCGTATCTACTGCATCTTCTAATTCCCGGAATGCAGCGCCCAGATTGCCGATGCTGCAATAGCCGACCGCCAACCAGAACGGAAGGTATTCTTTCTGCTTCTTGCAGTTATCCAGTGTTGCATTCGCTTCGGCGAAAGGCGGACCCTTTCCGGAAGCACAGGCGATCGCTAAAGAAACTGCCTGATTTTGAGAGTGAAACGTTGTTGGCCCGGCGAGCCGAATCGAACTCTGCAGGCATGCCGTCGCTTTTTCGTATTCTTTTTGCTGTAGGAAAATACACGCCAGCAGCCAATGGCTTCTGTAGTATTCCGGCTCCAGCGTCACGGTAAGTTCCGCTTCCATTCTTGCTTTCTCGTAGTCGCCTGCCAGGTACAACATCGAGGCCACGTTGGTATGAACCGCAACCGAAAACGGATCGAGACGGCGCGCGATGTACAACTGCGCCAGCGCTTCATCGAACCGCGCCATTGCGTTCAAACATACCGCCGCATAGTGATAATGCGCATCCGATGAACTCGGAGCCAGTTCAATGGCGCGCAGGAAAGAAATCTCCCCCGCTGTTGTGTTCAGATCGGCAAATACTTTGATCGCTCCCAACACGGTATGCGCTTCAGCAAGGTAAGGATCCAGCTCAAGGGCTCGGCTTGCCGCGTGAAGAGCGTGCTCATAGCCTTGTCTTCGCGGCACCCCGCAGGACACAATCAGGTGCAGATAGCAATGGGCGAGCCCGGAGTGCGCTGGCGCATAGTTTGGATCGGTTTCAACAATGCTTTCGAACGAAGCAATCGCCTGGTAAAGGTGAAAATCTGATCTGCGGTTCAACTGGTAACGTGCAAGCAGGTACCGGTCATACGTCTCAATATTCGTCCGCTTATTGCCGATGAGTCGGTCGCAATTACCGTTCGCCGAGAGGTGACTGACCGCCTCGGCAATCGTGTTAGCGATCTTCTCCTGAACCGAAAAAACATCTTCGATTTTCGTGTCGAAGCGTAGTGTGCGAATGACATATCCGGTGCGGCTGTTCGACAAGCGGGCTACAGCGCGAAAACGCGATTCATCGCGTCGAATGCTCGTTTCGAGAATGGTGTCGGCTCCCAGGCGGGCGCCGGCCTCCCGTACATCGGAGCTTCTCCCCTGAAACTGAAATACCGAGGTTCGTCCCACCACCCGAATCGCTGGCAAGGAGGACAGGGCAGTAATCAATTCTTCGGTAATACCATCACAAAACGGAGTGTTCGAACGGGAGCTCAAGTCGACACAGGGTAGAACGGCGATTGACGGACAGTCGGCCAACAGATCATCCCGAGTAGGCCCGGATGGAACAAACTGCGCACCGGGTTTGTCATTGAACGAAAATGTGGGAATGTAGCCGCCGGCTGGAAGATCAATGCAGACCGGATCCAAAATCCCGGGACCTGCGAAGTACTTCCGCAGTTTGCTTCTGACGTGATTTGCCTGCACTCGAACGATCGGATCCAGCCGAGGATCGAATGACGTTTTTCGGCCGAGAACCTGATGCGCAATGTTGTATTCCTTCAGCTCGGAGGCACGGCCTTCTAGAGTTTCTTCAATGACAAATCCGAGAAAACGGACGCGCTGGGACGAGCGTGCGAACATCGGGCTTCCAACTATTTTCGCCAGTTGCTCGCGTATCGCATCGGGCGTAGGCTCAGAAAAGCCGATGTGCCCTGTTGCCGCCACATCGCTGCTCATGAAGAAACCGTGGGTTCTTCGACTGTAACAGTTTCCGCGTCGCGGCGGTAAGCTTCGTTTCCGAAGCCCGATCCACTTCCCGAGTCGGTTTTGCCCGAATTCTCTACGAAAGCAGCTGTTCCAGTTTGGAACCCGGCACAGTCATCGTTTCATTGCGCTCCGGTCCCACCGAAACGGACCCGATTTCCACGCCGGTTCTCTGTTCCAGAAAAGCAAGATAATTCCGTGCGGCGATTGGTAATTCTTTCAAGCTCGTGATGCCCCGCGTCGACTGCCGCCAGCCGGGAAGCTTTTCGAATATAGGCTTGATGCGCTCCATGCGCCGGGTGCTCGCGGGCATGTGCTGAATGCGCGCGTCATCCACTTCGTATGCAACACAGACCGGGATCTCCTCAATCTGATCCAGCACATCCAGCTTGGTAATAATCAGGCTGTCAAAGCCATTTACTTCGGCCGTATAGCGCAGCAATGGAACGTCAAACCAGCCGCAGCGCCGCGGCCGTCCCGTTACGGATCCAAATTCGTTGCCCGCCTGGCGAATGTGTTCGCCCAACTCGGTGAAATCTTCTGATGGAAATGGTCCGGCTCCGACGCGGGTGATGTATGCCTTCGAGATACCGATGATGCCGTCGATCTTAGTCGGCGCGACGCCCGTCCCGATACACGCTCCGCCCGCCGCAGCGCTCGAGCTCGTGACGAACGGATACGTTCCGAAATCGATGTCGAGCATCGTGCCCTGCGCGCCCTCAAACAGAATGCTCTTTCCCGACCGGATCATCTCGTTCAGAAGGTGCGCGGAATCGCAAACCATCGGCCGCAGTTGATTAGCAAGCACGCGATACTGTTCCAGAATCTCGTCGAAACGGATTCGATCGGCGATCCCGAAAGCTTCGGCAATGACTTGTTTGTCCTCCGCCAGTTCGCGGTAAAGCTGGTCGAACTCCCAATCGACAAAGTCCGCCACCCGAATGCCTCGTCGCGCGATCTTGTCTTCGTACGCAGGCCCGATCCCGCGCGATGTCGTTCCGATTGCGGTCCTATCCGCGCGCCCCTCCGATATTTTTTCAATCGTGCGATGGAACGGAAATATGATGTGCGCGCGATTGCTGATTTTCAGTTGAGCTTTGACGTCCACGCCGGCGGCTTCAAGGCCCGAGATCTCTTCAAGCAGTGCGGCCGGATCGATCACCACGCCATTGCCGATTACCGCGAGCACGCCCGGGCGCAGAATCCCGCTGGGAATCAGCTTCAAGACGAATTTCTGTTCGCCTATGAATACCGTATGGCCGGCATTGTGGCCGCCCTGATAACGCGCCACCGCAGCGAATCTTTCGGAGAACAGGTCAACGATTTTGCCTTTGCCTTCGTCGCCCCACTGCGCCCCCAGAACAATCAGATTACTCATCAATCTCTCCGGCAAACGCGCACAGTGGACCTCCCCCGGCCGCCTGAAGCGTGCACAGTTTGCCGGCTCTTGCAAGCCGCGGGGCGGCCTGTGCGGTCTGAACTTAACCCAAAGCCTACGATTGTAGCGCAAGCGCGAAAATTCCAGTAAAAAGACGGGGTTTTCGCGGTATCTGCGACGGTCTGGAGAACGGGCCTTATATGTTACGCTTGGCTCGATGCAGTTGTGTGGTGTTTATCAGGCGCTCGGCGAAGACGTTTTTCGCCAGCTCGTGCGCGGCATTTCCATCGGCAAACTCAAGACGTACCAGGTCTATGAACGCTTCAAGCTGCGCGCCCGTTTCACCAAGCTGAACGCCGAATCTCTGCGCAAAGCCGAGCCTCGTTTATGGGCGCGAATTGAAGCCGGCGAAGAAGATTTCGCCGCCGACCTTTCGCAGGTGTTTCTGCTTTCCCATTTGCCCATGATTGTCGATGTGTTGAACCTCCTGGGTATACCGAACGAAGAGGGATTCTTTGATAAAGACCTCAAGCCGGAGCAGTATCTAACTGAGGGCTGGCACGACCGCGTGTGGAACGAGTTTTCCACTAAGTACAATCGCGACATTCTGCTGTTCTACATCAACCACCTCGATTGGGAATTAACCAAAGCAGAGAAAGCATTCTTACCCGCTGCACAGCATGTCTGACGTAAAACAATTTCACGAAAACGTAAGGCTGGGAGACATCGATGCCGTTCGAGCAGCGGTCGCCGCCAATCCCGAGTTGCTGGATGCAAAAAACGACGCTGGCCAAAACGCAATACTGCTCGCCAAGTACTACGGGCAGGCCGACACCGCGAATTATCTGCTGAGCTTAGGTCCAAACCTCGACGTTTTTACGGCGGCCGCGGCCGGAAAACAAGAAATCGTCCTGCGTGATATCGAGCGCGATCCAACTTTGCTCGAAGCAAAAAGCGGAGACGGCTGGACCGTGCTGCATTTGGCCGCCTTCTTCGGCTATCCCGAGTTAGTAACGGCCTTAATAGAAAAAAGTGCTGAGATCGATGCGCGCTCCGGCAATGCCATGCAGAACACACCCCTGCACGCCGGTGTCGCGGGACGAAAAGCGGAAGCTGTCCGGGCTCTTCTCGAAAATCCAGCAGGGCGCAAGCCGGATGTGAATGCTCGGCAGCATGGCGGCTGGACTCCTTTGCACGGAGCCGCGCAAAATGGTGATCGCGCCATCGTAGAACTTTTGATCGCCAATGGAGCGGATATGAATGCGCGCGCAGAAAACAACCAGTCGGCTTTGGATCTTGCCCTGACGCGCGGCCATCACGAAATTGTGGCGCTACTCGAGGAATTGGGGGCCAAGCTGTCGTAGGCCGATGCTCGACGACCAACTCGAAGAACTGCGCCGCGCTACACTCGCGGCGTTTGCATCCGCACTGTCATTGGAGGAACTCGAAGAAGCGCGCGTCGGCGCCCTGGGCCGCAAAGGCACGCTCGCGCAAATCACGAAAGAGTTCGGCAAGCTTCCGCCGGAGGAGCGCGCCCGCATCGGCAAGCTGCTGAACGCCGTCAAGCAGGACCTCGAAGAAGAGTACGAGTCTAAGAAGCTCGCCTTCGAGCGCAGGGAACTCGCGGAGCGCCTTGCCGAAGAATGGATCGACGTAACGCTTCCCGCGCCCGGCATTCGTCCCGGGTGCCTCCATCCCATCACAAAACTGCAAAACGAAATTGAGGACTTGTTCTTGTCACTCGGATTCGCGGTCTTGGATGGACCGGAAGTCGAAACGGAAGAAAATAACTTCGATGCCTTGAATATTCCGCCCGCGCATCCCGCCCGCGACATGCAGGATACGTTCTGGTTATCGAACGGCTACTTGCTGCGAACCCACACCTCGCCGGTCCAGGTGCGCGGAATGCGTAAGTTTGGACCTCCCTTGCGGATGATTGCGCCCGGGCGCGTGTTTCGAAACGAAGAGGTGGACGCTTCGCACGAACACACGTTCTACCAGCTCGAAGGCATGATGATTGACCGCGATGTTTCCGTCGCCAATCTCATTTACTTCATGAAGACACTGCTGAGTTCCATCTTCAAGCGTGAAGTCACCGTCCGCCTGCGGCCCGGATACTTTCCTTTTGTCGAGCCGGGCTTCGAGCTCGATATTCACTGCCTCATCTGCGATGGAGCTGGTTGTGCGGTCTGCAAACAGAGCGGCTGGGTGGAACTGCTGCCCTGCGGTCTTGTGCATCCGAATGTGCTGCGTCTCAGCGGCATCGATCCCGAAGAGTGGGGTGGCTTCGCATTCGGCCTGGGGCTGACCCGCTTGGCCATGATGCGCTACGGGATCGACGACATCCGTCAATTGCAGGGCGGCGACCTCCGCTTTCTGCAACAGTTTTGATTTGGCAGCATTCAGTCTTGCCACTATTTATTGTTGAAGGACCCCAAAGTTGAAGCTTTCTTATCAGTGGTTGGCGGAGCTGGCGCCCGGGCTCGATATCGAGCCGGAGCGTCTCGAGCGGCTGATCACCATGAAAACGGCCGAATGCGACGGAATTGAAGCCTATGGAGCGCACTTCGCCTCGGTTGTCGCCGCTAAGCTTGTTGCTTTAGAAATCCTCCCCAAAAGCAAAAACCAATTGGCTGTAGTGGATGTCGGCGGCGGACTTCACAAGCGCGTCGTATGCGGCGCGTCCAACGTTCGCGTCGGCATGTTGACGGCGTGGGTTCCACCGGGAACGATGTTAGGAAGCAAAATGATTGGCCTCGCCCTCATCGATGGTGTCGAGAGCGAAGGCATGCTGGCGAGCGGCGCCGAACTCGGCATCAATCGTGATCACAGCGGCGTGCTGGAACTTTCGAATATCGAACCCGGCCAGCCATTGCCGCGGCTGAAGCCGGACTGGATTATCGAGATCGACAATAAGAGCCTGACCCATCGGCCCGATCTTTGGGGACACTACGGGATGGCGCGAGAAGTGGCTGCGATCACCGGCCGTTCCTTGGTCGATCCGGTGCAGATGGATGTGTTGACGCCTGCAGCGCCAATCATCAAAGTCGAGATCGCAGATTATGCGCTGTGCCCGCGCTATAGCGCTTTGCTCGTGGAGCGCGTTCGCGTGGAGCCGTCACCGTTGTGGCTGCAGGCGCGTTTGGAGAGTGTTGGGATGAACGCGATCAGCAATATCGTGGACATCACCAACTATGTGCTTGCCGAGCTTCCCCAGCCCATGCACGCTTTCGATGCCGATAAGCTTCACGGCGGCACGATTTTCGTCAGGCTGGCCGAGCGCGGCGAGACGCTGAAAGCACTGAATGGCGAAACCTATACGCTGGCCGCTGAAGACTTGGTCATTGCCGATGCGGCAGGCCCCGTGGCATTAGCGGGGGTCATCGGCGGTGCGGATACCGCAATCTCGGAGACAACCACTCGAATCGTTCTGGAAAGCGCAAACTTTCTTGCGGGCAGCGTGCGTTTGACCTCGGCACGGCACAGACTGCGAACCGATGCCTCCATGCGTTTTGAGAAATCGCTCGATCCCGAAAACACCGTGCGCGGTTTGGCGCGGGCCGCCGCGCTGCTGCAGCAAATAGTGCCGGAGGCCCGGCTACACGGCGGTATCAGTGACTGCCGGGCCACGCGCGCGGCGCAGACTCCACCCGTCGCGTTGCCTGTCTCATTTGTCGTTCAAAAACTCGGGAAGAACGTTACTCAGCAGCAGATTGTCAGCATTTTGACTGCGCTCCAATTCGGCATGAGCGAACTATCTCCCGGCTTGCTGAACGTTTCCATCCCGGCCTGGCGCGCAACAAAAGATATCTCTCTGAAAGACGATCTGGTTGAGGAGATCGGGCGCATGATCGGCTACGGTGAGATCACGCCGGCCGCTCCGTTGATCGCCTCGGTTGTTCCTCCGGCCAATCCTCTGCGCGAATATCTCCGGCACGTGCGCTTCCAACTTGCCGCGCAGGGCTTCACGGAGGTCTACAACTACTCCTTCCTCGACGAGAGCGACTTCGAACGGTTCGAAACCAGCGCGACGGATTTCTTAGAAGTACGGAACCCAATTGCCGCTGGCCAAACGCACTTACGGAACAGTTTGTTGCCGGGCCTGTTTCGCAACGTCGTCAGTAATGCGCGTCACTTCGAAGACTTTCGTCTTTTCGAAATAGGAGATGAAATTCATCCCGCGGGCACGGACCTGCCGCGCGAGATACCGCACGCCGCCGGAGTACTTTACAGCGTGCATGCCACCGAGGAAGATTTCTTCGAAATGAAGCGCGTCGTCGAAGCTGTTCTTCCTGGAGCGCGCGCACACGCCGCGTCCGCCGGCGTCTACGAACACCCCGCGCGCGTTGCCGAAATCAGTTGGCAGTCTTCAGCTGTCGGCCGCGTGGCTGAATTTCATCCTTCTCTTTTGCAGGAAGCAGGTTTGATTGGCCGTGCTTTCTTTTTCGATATCGATTTGAATGAAACACTGCGGCTTGCTCAGGCGCATACGGTTCAATATAAGCCGCTGCGAAAATATCCCACCAGTGGTTTCGATTTGTCGATCGTAGCCGGCCTGCGTACGCCCGTGGCGGACATTGAAGATCAGTTGCGCAGACTCGGTGGAGACCAGATTGCCACTATCTATTTTGTGAGGCAGTACACCGGGCGTCCGCTGGCGGAAGGGCAGAAGAGTGTCTCGTACCATCTGGAAGTCGGCTCGCTCGACCACACGCTGACTGCCGAAGAAGCCGGCGAAATCCGGAATCGCATGATCGAGGGAATGCGCGCACTCGGCTACGAGCTTCGCGTCTGAACCGCCGCCGTTATTCGATCAGTACGGGTATGCGGACATCTACCGTGACCGGGCGAAAACACATCCGATCATTGCATGCCTGATAGTGGAGTTTGCCCGTCATCACGGCCGATCCGGTTGCTGCGTCGGCGGCGGCGCTGAATTGTGTAGTCACGTCGAAATTTCCCGTGAATACGCTCAATTTGTCGGGCCCCACTTGTACTTGCTCAGGGGTTGGATAGCTCACCGCTCCAGGCTTGACCGGTCCGGCGGTCCACGTCAACCGGAATGGAATAAGAAATTCGTCTTTTGGCTTGTCGCTGTTGACGTGATAGCCCGGCAGGATCGCAATTTTCAGAATCGCGGGCGCGTTCGCGCCGCGCTGAATCACCACTTGGCCGGCGGGGTCGACAGTCAGCTTATTTTGCTGCGCGCGCAGTAAGTGCGGCAGGAACAATGCGCATGCCAGCAACGGCATTGTTCTTGCGGCTCGCTCCGCCCAAAAGCGCTTCGATCTCATCTCGATACTCATTCTTTCCCGCCAAACCGACGTGGACTTTCGCGATCTTGCCTTCGCGGTCGATCAGAAAAGTTGTGGGCAGCGAATCGACGCCTCCGTACAACTCTCCAACCGATTCCGTTCCTAGCAGGACACGGTAGTTCAGCTTGTGCTCCTGAATGTACGGCTTTACTGCTTTCCATCCGTCGTCGTCCATCGAAACACCGATCACTTCCAGACCCTGCGCCCGAAACTGTTGCTCGAACTCGATGAACCAGGGAATCTCCATCGCGCAAGGACCGCACCACGTCGCCCAGAAGTTGAGGAGCACCACTTTGCCGCGAAAATCGGAGAGCTTTACCGCGTTTCCATTCGCGTCCTGCAGCGTGAAGTCCGCCGCAGGTTTACGATTGCCGGACAAATCTCCTTGCGACGCATGGACGCTCGTGAACTTGTCTGAACACGAACAAAGCAAAAGCCCCGCCGCAAATAGGCTCGCCAGCGAAACGCGATGAAAACTTAAAAGCACCTTGATTCCCAGTCTATCGCCTCTTGAAACCAACTTGTGCGCCGGGCGATCCAGCGGTGAGCCAGGGTAAAGTGTTCCGACGCCCGCACACCGGAGTACAGAAAAGCTCCCGTGTCACAGAAAGCTTCGCAAAGATAGTTCCGAAAGTGACGGTCTTTTTGATCGATGCCGCCGCGCGCCAGAAAATTCTGTTTGCTGACTGCGGCCGATTCTCCCAGCTCGCCGCGCGCTCTGCCGGAAAGTTCATCGGCGATCAGATCGCCAAAGCCGGCGCGCAGCGGATTTCCCATACGCGGCCATGCAAAATGAAAAAGCTCATGCGTCAAAATCAGGCGAAACAGCGCCTGGTCCGCAAGGAGCTGCCTTTCCAGAACTATCCGGCGTTCCAAAAGAAAGCCGCCCGCGTATACCGGCGTTCCTCGCTCCAGGCAGCCGGATAGGAGCTTGCCGCGATGTGCGGTCAGTTCTGGTTGAACTAGCAGGAAAATGGGGCTGACGCCTCGAAATGGCAGTCCCGATACAACGGAAGAGATGATGGCTCGAGATCTACTTGGGAGGTGGCGGGGGAGGCGGAGTTGCAACGCTTGCTCCCGGCTTCAGCAGCGTCGGACTTTTACCTGCCGTTGGCGTGGCTGCGTTCGTGCCGAAGAATGAGGGATCCATCACCTGGATCTTATATTGCGTCTGAATCTGCTGCGACACAGCCCGGTCATGCTCGGTTTTCAATTGCTGCTCGATTTCGTTTTTGGCCTGGTCGAACGTTTCTTTCGTTCGAGAGTCCAGTTTTAAGATGTAGTAAGCATTCGCGCCGCGCACCGGATCTGAGACCTGTCCCGGCTGAAGCTTGTTGAAGATCACATCTTTCATTTCAGCGGGCAAGTTCGGAGCCGCGGCCGACAACGTTCCCAATGCTCCGCCACGCGAAGAAGATTGCGGATCGTCCGAATCGGTTTTTGCGGTAGCGGCGAAGTCCGCGCCCGTCTTCAGCTTCTTTGCGATCTCATCTGCTTTTTGATGTGCGTCCGGCTCGGTGCGGGCCACGCCGCCGGCCGAGGACGGCGTTCCGGGAGCATTAAATGCCACCACGATTCCACTGATGGTTGCGCGGTCGAATTCCGTCGGATGTGAGTCGTAGTACTGGCGCGCATCCGTAGTCGGTGCGCTCTTCTGCGATTTATCTGCGACAAATGCCTGCGCCAGAACTTGATCGCGCTCCACTTGCAGCCGTTCTTTATAGGGCGACTGTTGATCCAGCTTCTCCGTCACGGCCTGTTGCGCCAGGTCGGTAATCGTGTACAGCTGCTGCACCGCCATAGAAAGATCCGAAAGCTTGCGTCTTTCCGTGTCGGGGAGAAGCTTCAGCAGGTCCACTGCTTGTTTGGCGGTCACCTGCTTGCCATTAATCGTGGCCACCACTTTGCCCGGATCCTTGGCAGCCAGGGCTTCCGGATCAGGCTTCGTCGCGGGGGCGATGGACGCTGTCTGCGACCACGCAAGCAAGGCACAGCCAGTAAGGAGGAGTAGGGAAATACCGCGGTTCATGTAGGGGAATTAGCTTTTACTGTAGCATGCATCCCACGACCGGCGGTCTTACTCGGAGACCTGGGCTTTCTTCAGATTCGCCCCTGCCGTAGCCTTGGCGCCTTCGCTTACGTGAATGTTGTTAACAACTTGCAGCGCGCCGGCAGTCCGGGCCATCCGCGTTGCCGAGCCCTTGTGCTGCATCACATTCGTGTTCCCTTCCCAGGTCACCGTACCGTGTTGAACATGGAACTTGAAGCCATCCTTGCCGATCTTCGATTTGGCAAGCTTGGCTCGAATAGCGGCATCGATTTGGACATCGCTCGGCGTCGATTTGGAGGCGGCAGCGGCCGTGTGGGTGGTAGTCGGCATAGCCGGCAAGGCGAGCATGCCCACCAGAACAGGAGCGATCAGAATGCGAAACAACCGGAGCATAATAGTCTTCCTTTAACGAAGGAGTGGGCGCTCAGGCGCGAAAATCGCATCAGTTGATACCCTGCTAATGCCACATGGCCGTATTCCTCGAAGTTATCGTCACTTCTGTGGCCGATGCGGTGGCGGCACAGGAAGGAGGCGCCGATCGTTTGGAACTGGTGACCGCCTTGGAGCATGGCGGCCTCACGCCCGATTTCGAAACGGTGGAACAGGTAGTCCGCGCAGTCACTGTACCGGTACGAGTGATGTTGCGCCGCAATCCTTCCATGTCGATTCAGGACTCTTCCGAGCTCGACCGCCTAAAAGAAGATGCGCAACATCTGAAGCAATGGCCAATCAACGGACTAGTAGCAGGGTTCCTAAAACCCCAAAGCTCGTGGGGCGGGCCCTCGGCCTGCGCGGGCCGCTCAGGCCCGCCCCGAACAGTCTCCGGGCCGCAGAGGGCAATCGACGAACACGCGATGACGGAATTAGCAGCCGCCGCGCCAGGAATTCCCGTTACATTCCATCGAGCCTTTGACGAGATATATCCTGCCACTAACGCGCTCGACGTCCTAAAACGCATGCCGCAAGTGGATCGCATCCTGACGCATGGAAACGAAACTTCTTTGCCAGCCCGTTTCGCTTCTGCGTTGCAATTACAGAAAATGGCGGGTCCTAAATTAAAAATCGTTTTTGCTGCCGGCCTGCAGATACTACAGTTAGCTCAGAAATTGGATGGCCTTACCGATCTGGAAGTTCACGTCGGTCGTGCAGCACGCCTTCCGCAGGATGTAACAGGACATGTAAGTCGCCATAAAGTTGCAGCGCTGAGAAACTTACTGAGGTAGTACCGGGTCGTGATAACAGTGCCGCCGATTTGGGCGGCTTCCTTGATAAGGCGCGGTACCTAATCAATAAAGCTTTTCACCGCGGGTCCTCCAATCCTAGTCTTCTGTCTATGAAATGTGCGCGCGTAAATCTCTAAATCTGCGTTAAGCAGTGCGCATCCTGTATTCATGTTGGCGAGTCAGCCGAATGGCCGCCCCATTTATAAAGGCCAGAAAAGTTACGAAGAGCCCTAAGCGGCGTGATTGCATCATTCTTGATTTCTTCACGTAAATAATGCGCCCCCGTCGGTGCAAATCATCAGACTGCTATCAGGAAGGTAAAACTATGACGCGAATTTCAAGGCATTCACTCCTTTTACTCTTTTTCACAGGCTCGCTGTTTGCTCAGCATCTGGATTTTGGTTTTGGTGCGGGTGTAAAGGGCGGATTCCCGTTCATTAACTTTCTGGAGCCTCCGTCGTCACCGAATGCGACGATATATACCATTCAGAAGTCCTCCGACTACATTGTGGGACCAGTTGCCGAGGTACGCATCCCATTCGGCTTCGCGGTCGAGGTGAATGCTCTGTATCGCAATTCGGATTACCGGGTGACTATGAGCAACATCGTCACGACCACATCCGATGTCCATGCTCATTCCTGGGAATTTCCGTATCTTGCCAAGTTCCGGTTCCCGATTCCCCTCCTGAAGCCGTTTGTCTCTGCAGGCGGCGTGTACCGCACCGTGTCCGTCCCCGGCTATGTCACACCGACTCACAATGGCGTAGTTTTGGGCGGCGGCATGGAACTAAGGATCAGCCGGCTACGGCTCTCTGCCGAAGCGCGCTGGCTCCATTTCGGCGGCAGTTCATCATCCGATCCTTATCCCAAGCTCGATTCCAATCAGGGCGAGGTCCTGTTGGGAATCATTTTCTGACACGTTCCGGCGAGCTACGCGGTTGCGATGCTGAGCGCGGCCAAGAAACATTTTCTTGCAAACGTCGTCAATTTTCTGCAAGCGACAAATAGCAACTGAGATTAGTACGTCTGGACCTAACCGCTTTCTTCACCGTGCTGTAACATCGCACTTGCGGTGGTGGGCCGCTCCTTTTACTAATGATCTACATTCTCAGCTTCGGCAAAGTAGAATCGCGAATACTTGGAGTTTTTACTTCGCAAGAACAGGCTTACGAGGCGCGGGAACGAGTGATTCAATCCCAGGTGCATCCTCCCGCGTTACTGTTCATCCACGAGTTCGAGCCGAATCAGCTCACCATCGAAGCCGATATGCTGGTGTGACCCTGTGCATTGACCACCGCCGCAAGGCAGCTTTCGAGTGTTGAGTAGCTGAATTGAAACCCTTGTCGAACGGCCTCTTCCGGAATCACTCGCGTGCTTGCCACGATATGGTCGGCCACGTCTCCCATTACTAAACGAAGAGCAAAAACAGGAACGGGAAAAATAGCCGGCCGATGCACTGCCTGGGCAAAGATGCGCGTGAATTCCACATTGCGGACCGGATTTGGGCTGCTCGCGTTTAACGCGCCCTGTATATTCTGCTGTGTCGCGGCGAAAATCAGCAAATTGACAACATCCTGCAAGTGAATCCACGACATCCACTGAGAACCATTCCCGAGCTTCCCGCCAAGTCCCGCACGAAACACACGCAGCAGCGGTTTCAGAGCACCCCCACCCGCCCCCATCACGATTGCCAGGCGCACGGGAACAACGCGCAAACCAAACTCCCGGGCACGGGCTGCCTCTGCCTCCCAACGAACACACAGGTCAGCTAGAAAACCGCTACCTGGCTCGCTTTGTTCGGTTTGAATCTCAGATCCACGCTCGCCGTAGTACCCGATCGCGGAGGCCGCCACCAGGACGGACGGCTTGTGTTTCAGCTTCCCGATCGCATCCACTAACGAGTGAGTTGACTGCACGCGGCTGTCCCAGATGCGGCGTTTGCTTGCGGAAGTCCAGCGCTGAGCTACCCGCGCGCCGGCCAGATGCACAATCGCGTCCAGCGACGGAATACAGTCGAGCGGTGGCTCTTCGTTTTCTCGCCAGCAGAAAAACGCGGCCCGGCTGTCCATGTTCTTAGGCCGGCTGCGCGCCAGAAAGTTCACCGTGTGGCCGTCCTTCAGGAGGCGATCAATCAAACTCCGGCCGATGAAACCGGTTCCTCCCGTCACCAAATAGTTCATACCCAATCAGCATAAGAAAACAGGACTTCAGGAGAGATCAAACTGTTGCGCCAACCTTACGTCCGCAACTGCGGTTCAGGCAATTGACGAACTAATGAAGCCAGCCTGTGATTGACGGCGCGCCGCTTCATTACACTACTTCAATTAGGGCTGGAATCGCAGCCCTGCCGATGCTAAACCCTTCCAAACTGGATAGACCTTCCTGGTTGTCTAGCGTTCAAGAGTTCCTAAGCTCGTAGTCGAGCTACTTGGCCGCAAACGCGCACGCCGTTGACGTGCGCGCACGCACCTGTCAATCAACGCAATGCCGAACTTTCGACAAGTTGACTTCGATGAATGTGATCTCCACAAGCCGACTTGTGGACAGTCGACTCTATGACTGGTGCAGAAATGAAATGCACGAGTTGCGGAGGTCTGTCAAAATGACAACGAACGCGATGTGAAGACACTGCGAACCGTCTACGCCATAATCCTGACAGCGGGTCTAACGCTACCGGCGCGATCAGACATGCGGGGGTACACGGAAGCGCTTCACCTCGCAGGTAAGCATCAGCCAGAAGCGGCAGTCGAGAGATTGGAACAAGTTCTCCAATCTGATCCGTGTTTTACCCGTGCTTATCACAAGATTCTTGCCACCCTGACGCTGCTTGGAAGACCTGAGGACGCGCGAGATTTCTTCGAAAACTTGCTGGCGCAAGGGCCAAAATTCGAGTGTGCGCGTTATGGTCTCGCTCTTTACTACAGACAGAAAAACCGACTAGACCGAGCTGAAGACTACTTGCAGTCCTGCGTGCAGTCAGAACCACGGCTTTTGGCGGTTTATGCGCAAATAGCAGAAGTTGCCCGGCAGCGAGGCAAGTCCGGCGTATTAGAAAAAAACTGGAAGGCTTTGTCTTCTGTACAGCCGACGAATGATTTCGTATGGTTTGGTCTCGCCCATCTTTATGTTGAGCGACATGACTGGGTAAGAGCGACGGCGGCATTAGATCGTGTTTCCCAGGCGCTCGGAGCGGAGTGGGAGGTCGAAGAGGATCGCTATTGGACTAAATACTACACAGACAAAGTGGATGTCGCGCTGAACGTATTAGCCCGCATGCTGAAGCGCGCCCAAGCTCTGTACGACCCGGAGCATGAAGGCATCGCCCTGGGACGCATGGGAATGTCCTACCCGGATATCAGTGACTTTGACCGTGCATCGTCTTCGCTCGAAAGAGCAATACAGCTTCTTCAGACAGTCGATGACCACGGCGACGAAGAAATCTTCCGCGGCAATTTGGGAATGGTCTATGCGTTTCTCGGCCGCTACGATGATGCCCTAAAACAATGCGGAGAAGCGATAGAAATTGCAAAACAACTCGGTCGCGCGGAAGACTTAGGCCGTCATTTCGGCTTGATAGCAAATATATACAACGAAACCGGCTACTACGAAAAGGCTTTACAAGCCTACACAGGCGCGCTTCAGATTTCACGCAAAACCAGCGACGTCTCGAGCCAGGTATACCAGCTCGGGAATATTGCGCTCGTCTACAAAGTCCTTGGGAAATCTGCAAGAGGGCTTGATTTCGTAGGCGAAGCCCGTGGTCTGATACCGGTATTGCCGGAACCAAATCCCAAATTGGAAGGGGATCTCCTGCAGACCCGGGGAGCGTTGTTATCCGACATTGGCCATTACACGGAAGCTTTGCCCGTTTATCTACGTTCGTTGGCTATTGCACAGCGCACAGGCGACCTACTCAGCGTGGCGACGCGGCAAGCAGCCGTCAGTGGACTCGAGGCGCGTGCGGGCAATTCACGGGCCGCCATTCAGGGCCTGAACGAGGCACTGCATAATGCACAAGCGGTGAAAGCAAGGATTGTTGAAGGCGAAATCTGGAACGGATTGGGCGATCTGCAACTTGCGCGCGGTAACTTGGTGCGGGCGCAAGGCGCCTTCCTCGAAGCGCAAGCGTTGGCCCGCGAGACGCAAATGCCGGAAATTCTGTGGCGCGCTGATGCGGGACTCGGTCAAGTGGCGGAACAGAATCACCAGCCGATCGAAGCCATCCGCCAGAACAGTGGGGCTATTGAAGCAATCGAGCACGTTCGTGCGCGGGCCGGACTGCCGGAAGAAAAAGCCGGCTTCTTCGCAAGCAAGGTTAAGGTCTACCGGCGCCAGATCCGACTACTGTTATCGCTGCACGAAACGAATCCCCAAGAGAATTATTTGGAGCTTGCCTTCGCCTATGCGGAGCGATCGCGCGCGCGTGCTTTCCTGGACAGCATCAGCGAATCCTCTCATCTCGGAATTCATGGCGGCGAGAATCCAGATCTCGCGCGCCGTCAGCGCGACCTTGAGGCCCGGTTGTCCGGGCTGCAATCTAAAGTGATTGACGCTTATGCCGGGCAATCCTCTCCGAACCTTCGAGCGCTGCCTGCCGGACTGGCAAAAGCGGATGAAGAGTATCTCTCTTTAAAACGAGAGATTCGACGTGAGATCCCGGCGTACAGCGCGTTCCGGTATTCCGATCCGCTCCAGTTGAAGGATGTACAAGCGTCGCTCGCGGACGATTCCGTGCTGCTTAGCTATACGCTCGATACGCCCGTGTCATTTCTGATTGCGATCAGCCACGAAAAATGCGTTGTCGCTCGTTTGCCGGCTGAAGACGTGTTGGCGAGTCGTGTCGAGGGACTGCGGAAAAGCATCGCCGCTGGACCTTCACGAATGATGCTCGCTGATTTTGTTTCCCGAAGTTCGCGACTCTATGAAGATCTCATCCGGCCGGTCGAAACAATCATACGGGGCAAACGGCGGCTAATATTCATTCCGGACGGGGCCTTACACTACCTTCCCTTCGCCGCTCTCTTGAAATCCCGTCCAGGTGCGCTATCCAGCGCGCGCGTTTCACAATTGCCCTACCTGATTCGCCGCTACGCGATCAGTTATACGCCCTCGGCAACAGTGCTAAGCGCTCTACATGAGCGCCGCGCCAAAAAAGACTTGGCCGATAAGGCGCTCCTTGCCGTTGGCGATCCAATGTATTCCTCAGCGAAGTCAGGCACGCAGCAAGCCACTCTTCCCGGCTTCGATGGAAGAAGCGGTTTAATACCTCTGCCCTACAGCAGGACCGAGGTCCAAAGTATTGCGAAGCTCTATCCTCCTGCGTCCGTCTCCGTCTTGACCGGCGCCGATGCAACCGTCGAAAACGTGAAACGAAAGGCCGATGATTATCGAATCCTGCATTTCGCCGTACACGGAATAATCGATGAAACTAATCCGCAGTTTTCGGGATTGGCGTTGGCACATCGCAATGGCGCAGGGGAAGTGCTGCCTGTTTATCAAATACTTGATCTCAGATTAAAGGCTGATCTTGTTGTGCTCTCTGCGTGCGAGACAGGATTGGGAAGGTACGTGAGCGGAGAAGGATTGGTTGGATTATCGGAAGCCTTTCTCTACGCGGGAGCGCCCTCCGTCGTCGTTAGCTTGTGGAGGGTCGACGATCAGTCGACGTCCGAGTTGATGATCAACCTGCATCGGACTTTGCAAACCCCCATCTTCTCGAAAGCAAGTTCTTTGCAGAAGGCGCAGCTTAACTTGATTGATCAGCGCGTCCAATTCGCCCATCCCTACTACTGGGCAGCTTTCAGCCTAATCGGTGATTCGAACTAGCAACAATGCTTACAGATTCGCCTTATATGGGCGGGGCGGGCAGGCTGTCCATTGTCCATTCGATGGTGATCGACCCAATCTCTTGTGACCCTTTTGATGGCTTTGGCGGAGTGCCCCCGTGCGGGGGACACCAGATCAATGCCACGGACGTTACCACCTCATAGAGTGTATTGGGCGTTTTCAAGTTCTCGGCTACCGTGATTGGTGGACAATCGCACCTCCCGACCGCACCACCGAGAAGGACGGGATTGGCCGATATCTTACTCTTCTTCATCAACACCCGGAGGAAGTAGGTGTAGCCGTCCTTTACGATTGCTTTCTCGACATTAACCGAAAACAACACGAGATGGACACTCTGAGTTCCTTTTTTGTCTACCGTCAGGAGCCAGGTGCCGCTCGCCTGTCTCTTATCGGTTTGCAATTTTCCGGAGGGAGACGCCGTTAGCAGATCCGCTTGAAGGGACACCTCGCCCGGGGCCGCCTGAGCGATCGCGTTTAGGCACGTAATGCTGGCTTGCGCTGGAATGTTTAAGAGCGGTATATAAACATATGCCGAATCTTGCCCATCGCAAAATGCGAAGCCCTGGTGCGGATCGAACACACTCTTGACGAGATGGACGGGAACCGTACCTTCCTTGCAAAAGTCGGGGGTACCGGTCTCAGCCGGAAAACTCCAACTCTCTTGCGCCATCGTTGGCCTCCTTGAGTTGCCGCTAGCGGGCTCCCCTATTTAATCACTGGCAAAGCGCAATAGCCAGCAAATGTTGGCCGCTCTTTAAAGAAAGATCGAATTCAAAACCAGACGTTTGCTCCGATTCAAACTTTAGTTTCACCGTCCCTCAAACAGCTAGTGAAAAATGCACTTACTGAGCTAGAATGGAGTCCTCTCGCGAGCTCCCCTCAGGCATATGCCGTATGGAAGCCAACAACGCCACTCTGCTCCAGGCCATCCGCAAATTCCAGGCCGGCATATCAGTCGACGATAGCTTCCGAATTATTTTCTTCGAATACCACGAACAGGTATTACGCTTCTTCCGCAGAAAAGGCTTGCCGGAGGAACAGTGCCATGACCTGACGCAAGAAGTTTTCTTTTCTGTCTACAAGGGTATGGTTCGTATACGCGAAGTAGCCGCCTTTCAAGGGTGGTTATTCCGAATCGCCCATAACGTCTTCGTTGCGGCGCTGACGCACCAGCATGCGAAAAAGCGCACCGCGGTGGAAGTGCTGGTTGATGTCGCAAACGATGAGACAGCCACGCCGGCAGTGTCTGTTCCCGATACGGCCCCGGACGCTCTGACCTTTTTGTTGCAGGAAGAGAAAATCAACCTACTCCGGAATGCCGTGAACAAACTTCCAAACCAAATGCGGCGCTGTGTCACCGCGCGCATTGTAGAAGGGCGATCGTTCGAAGACATCGCCCGAGAGCTGAACATCTCAGCCAACACGGTAAGAGTTCATTTGTTTAAAGCACGTGAGCAATTGAGCCGTGAGCTCAGCGCAACGTTCGGCGAAATTGAGATTTAGAAGAGTAACCCATGCAGAAAGACCTGTTCCAAGCTTATATGCGAGCGGCAGAAGATCCGCCACGAAGCGCCGGCCAACCGTCCTGCCCAGCCGAAGAGGCGTTAGTTACGTTTTATACCCAAAGCCCCGATACACCGGCTGATCCATCCGTCGCTGCGCATCTGAAGCAGTGCCCGCACTGCAGCCAGTTGCTTCGCGACATAGCGGACTTCATGGATCCCGTGCGCGCCGGCGAGACGTTTGCTCCCGCTCGGACGGAACAAGCCTTTCGCACATTTCGTTCGGCTGCAAGCAGATCTGCTACGCTGCGATTTTCTAGCGCATCGTTTTGGCCGATGGCGGCTGCCGCCGCTTTGGTGATTGCCTTCGGCGCTGCTCTCTTGATTCAGTCAGCACGATTCTCGACAGAACGAAATCAGCTCCTCAGCCAGGCGCGCGCGCTAAGAACAGACTTAGAAAAAAGTGCGACACTCCGCCCTCCCGCGGTAAGTCCCGATACATTGGTCGTCGATCTTTTTCCAGAAAGCGCGGCCACTCGCTCTCAGCATCAATCGGCATTCAGTGTCTCGCTGCCCGTCGGGAAACCGGCTTGTATCCTGATCCATGTCAGCGGCAAGTCCGGCGCATACTCTGCCGAATTACGATCGACCGATGGTGTTCTCATTTGGCAGGTTCCCACCGTGCACAGCCTTGAGGGCTCTTGCGTGATCACGCTTTCGAACGGGTTACCGGCCAAGGGAGAATACCTTTTGCAGATGACGCCCCTGACAGGGTCCGGTGTCGAGATTTTTCGCCTTATTGGAAGCTAACCTATCTGCCCTCCGCGGCCGTGTAAGCCACCTCAACCACCGCCGCTGACACTCTCGACAGCGTAATCATTTTTGTGCGACCGGGTAAACGAACGCAGCCGGCGTCTCTCTTACTGAGCATGAGGACGATGCAACAAGTTATCTACACGGCGGTATTCGTTACTGATTTACTGGTTTCCAGAGGCACTGCCAGTCCGCAGAACACCACGACCGAGCCGCGTAATGCGCTGACGATAGAGGTCCTCGAGTTGCGGGCAGATGTCCTGCAGTTCTTATTGGGCACGGAGCAAGTCACCATCCAGATGTTGAGACGTGACCTTGACCGGCTCCAGCGTGACGCGCAGAGAATCGAAGATGACGAGGCGGCCCGCGAACGGCAGCTCGCTGACATCGAGCAGCAGCTATCAAGTCCCGATCTGGAAGCGGATGCCCGGCCCGAGGTGGAAGCAATCAGACAGCAGCTAAGTACGGAAGCCGCTAGGAAGTTGCGATCGGAGCGGGAAAATCTTCAGGTGCGCAAAGCTGATGTGATGGCGAAGCTCAACCTCGAGCTACAACGCGAACAAGCCCTCCAACGGCGAGCGGCGCTGATCCAAAGAGCTCTCAGCCGCTGAACCATAACGCCACAGAGTTTTCATCTTTTTCGCTCTCCTTGTGTAGCGCCGGGTAATCACGTTCTTCCCGCTTAGCGTGTACTCAAGGGAATCAGGGCGAGGTGTGTCTCCGGGAGGAACGAATCAGGAGAATCAAAATGAATGCTATTCGGAATTTGCTGCTGGGAACAGTGGCCGCACTTTCTTTCAATTTCGGTGCCCAAGCTGCGCCCCCAAATGGAACATGGGCATTTGATGGTAACGGTTACAGTGGCACCTTAGTTATTACCGTAGACAGCGCGAACAATCTCAGCGGCAACAGCAACCTCGCCGGCGACAAAATAATCGGTTTCTGGAGCGAAAGCGCACAGCGGTTGATGTTTTGTCGCGTGAACGGAAGCACCAACCTCGGGACACCGCCGTCAAACGTCCAAGTCTTCACGGCTTATCAATTTCCTGTTAATGCTGCGCAGCCGACCGGAGCGCAGCGGCTGGCAGGGACGTTTGAGGCATTCAGCGGCACGGGCGCCACAGCATCTCGAAACGTGTTCGGCTGGTACGCGTCTAAGTAAGCCATAGTGTCACAGGACGTTAGGGGAACGGCAACTTTGCGTTCCCCCTCTTATTTCAAGCGAGCGACGCCGACTCTGTCAACTTCTCGTGTTGACTGAAGTCGATTCCGAGTTCCCATGGCGCAGTCACCTTCCAGGGGCGCTATCAAGGTGGCCTCGCAACGGCTCAACGGATTGGAAACGATGAAGTCCTCCATTTGTAGCCTATTTTTTAGCGTTGGTCGGCGGAAATAGCGAAGTTGGCTTTGGGGAGCCATAAACGGCTTCTGGGAAATCGACCGGATGACTTGCTGTCAAGTTGACCTAATCTCCAAATGCCCGGCGGTACTCCGCACTAGATCGGATAAGCGTCCAATCGAGCCGCAGGCCGAGCGAGTCAATGATTCGCTTGCCCACGAGCGGCGCATTATCGTTACCGGGAAGTGCGCCTGACTCTCAAATCCATCATTTTCTGCGGTGGGCGGTCGTTGATGAATAACTCTCCATGCTCGGTCCATTCACCGCTTTCGTTTATGCGCAGCACGGTAGTCGTCTTGAATGCACCTATTGCAAACCCCCAAGAGATCGAGTTCCCACTCTCGGCAAGTTCGACGTCGGTTTCAAGCCACCTTCCATCGTTGAAGGCTCGCATCTTATACGTTCCTGTTTCGTCATCGAAGGAGATCAATCCCAGTGCTTGAAGTGCTGGCTTGCCGTCGATCTTGGTTCGTCCAACACCTTCGATCATCAGCACAAGTCCGTCCAGTTTGAACTGCGCCGATTCGGTCTGCGCCATCTCGGCAAATTGACCAGGTCCGCGCAGAACGGTGGCCTCTCCAGACCAGTCGCCCACGAGGAATTCAAGTTTCTTCATGGCGGTCCGTTGCGCCTCAACATTTGGCGCCGGGGGCGTTTGTGCCATACATGCATCTCCTAGCAGGGCCGCTAGCAGGCAGAAAGAGAGGTGCGGACCATGGAAATATTAGACACCAGTTGTCCAGAAGGATCCAACCTGATACGGATAGATCCGCCGCTGTGCGACAGCGGAGATATATGCAGCCTGAGTGTCGTGTCGCCGTGTACAGCTGAGAAACAATTCGCAAAGCGCTGCCTTCTCATAACGAAGGAACGGCAACCCTTGGTTTGGAGAAACAACGCGGTTATACGATCGGAATGTTGGATTGCTCTACTGAACTGAACCGGGCCACTCATGCCTAATTCTGGGTCTACCAACGTTGCCACACCCCGTATCCTCTACGCACTGCTGTTCCTATATGCCGCCATCGCCGGCACATACGAAATTGCAAATTCGGTCTCAACAACTATCGGCACCTTCAATCTCCGCGACCAGGTACAAGCGCCCTTTCAACTCTACGGAAATTTGATCGAGAGCGCAGAACCAGCCGCCGTTCATGCCGGTGTTGCGAAGGGCGACACGATACTCGTCATCGATCACTTGCCGTTTACCGGTCAAGCGCTTTGGCAGCGCATTCGCTGGTACGCTCGACCGGGCGACGCAGTCACCCTTCTGGTCCGAAACAGAACGGGACGACACTGAATGCGAGGATTCCCCTCGTCGGTTATCCGAAAGGCTGGTCGGTGGAGGATCCACCGGTCCCAACCGCCGTGCCGGAAGCGATCTTAACCCTCGTGGTAATCCTCGTCATTCCGCTTTTCTGCCTGCTGCTGGGCGTATGGGTCGCCCTTGCCCGGCCTTTCGATCCCAATGCTTGGTTCATCCTGATTCTTCTGACCTATCCCCAAAATATGAATCCCGGGGCCCATCGCTGGTGGATCCCTGCTTGGCTGACCCTTCGGCTGTTCTGGCACCTCCTCATTCAATTCCTGGTCCCTGCGGCCTTATTTCTTCTTGGCTTGCTTTTCCCAGTACGTTCGCGGCTCGATAAAGCCCTTCCCTGGCTGAAGTGGCTTGTGATCGCATTGACAGGCTCGATGGTGATTGCTGCCTTCGCCTCGGAATACAACGTTTGGTGCGACCTTTCTCTCCTTCCGCGCGTGGATGCCATCGACCGATTCTTGAACCCGGTCTTCATATGGTCCGCCCTTTTCTACGTTGCCCTCTATTGGGTTTTGCTGTTCGATCAGCTGCGAAGCGCCAGCTCGCCAGACGCTCGGCGCCGTCTTCGAGTGCTGCTTGCAGGCTCGGTTGTGGGCCTCGGCAGCATCCTTGTCATTTTCGGATTATTACCTTACCTGGGAATCGCCGATCCAGACGTCAATCGATGGCTCCTCTTCCTTGGCCTGATACTGATGCTCTTCTATCCACTGACTCTCGCCTATGTCGTGATCGTCCAGCGCGCGATGGACGTCCACATTCTCTTGCGCATGGGCATTAAGTATTTGCTAGCCAGCGCGACCGTAGTGGTCTTTCGTATCGCCGGGCTAACTGCCCTGATCTGGTTTGTCGCGATTCCCCTTTTTGCTCATGCCCACGACCGGCTGACTACCACGTTCTGGGGTACGGTGCTCCTGCTCTTCGGCTATCTCCTTCTCAAAAAGAGGTCGCCAACGGACCTTCTGCAACGATGGATCGACCGCAAATTCTTCCGGGAAGCCTACGATGCGGAAGTAACGCTGAGCCAGCTTGCAAGGACCGCGCAAACGATCTCGGATCCGGCGACGCTGATCCAAACCGTCTCGCAGCGCATCTCCGATGTTCTTCACGTCAACCGGCTCACCGTACTGCTCTGCCGCAACGGTAACTTCGAGCCATCGTATGCCATCGGTCCTGCACTTGAGACACCAGTTCGCGTACTTGAACAGGTTCAAACAGCGAGGCCGATTTTCAACAGCGCGAATAACGGCCGCACGCCGGATCCGGAAGTACGGGAACTGTTGCTGCCGTTACCCGGACGTACACAGCTGTTGGGTGCAATGGCACTTGGTCCCAAACGTTCAGAAGCACCATATACCCCGTCCGATCTGCGCCTGCTCGAATCCGTGAGTGTACAGACTGGCCTCGGACTCGAACTGAGCGAAGCGGCTGCATCCCTGGCAGCTGTGGCCGTGGAGCAAGCAAACATCGCCCGCGAAATCGAGGTTGCGCGCGAAGTTCAGGAGCGGCTGTTCCCGCAGCGCCTACCCGCCATCCAGGGCGTCGATATCGCGGGAGCGTGCCGCACTGTCTTCGGCGTCGGCGGCGATTACTACGACGCGTTTGAATTCGGCGAGGGCTGCCTCGGTCTGGCCATCGGCGACGTTTCAGGCAAAGGCATCTCGGCTGCACTCCTGATGGCGAGTTTACGCGCCTGCCTCCGCACAATGACTCGCACCACCTCGAGTAAACTCACGCAGTTAATGTCACACCTGAACCGCCTGATCTATGAAGCCTCTGCCATCAACCGTTACGCCACATTCTTCTTCGGCAGCTTCGATCCGGGAGCGAGCAGGTTTGATTACGTCAATGCCGGCCATAACCCTCCCGTGGTGCTCCGCAAATCGCCCAACGGCAGCTACGAATGGATTCGCCTCGACTGTGACGGACCAGTTGTCGGTCTCCTGCCCGAAGCATCGTATGAGCAAGGCTCAGTTGTGATCCATCCCGGCGATCTGCTGATTGCTTACACGGACGGTGTCAGTGAAGCGATGAACTCCGCGGACGAAGAATGGGGCGAAGAAGCTATGATCGTGGCCGCTGAACAAGCTTCAGACCGAAACGCTGAAGAAATTGTGAAGGCGATTTTTGCCGCTGCCGACGTTTTTTCCGCAGGTGCATCGCAGCACGACGACATGACCGTTCTCGTGATGAGATGTTCGTGCACGAGATGAACCGAAGCTCGGCATCCATGTCGCCTTCCATCCCGGAGCGCCGGCGCACATCCGAAGTCCATGAGAGAACAACGTTATTACCGTCGCTCCGCAAATCACACCTACCGCAGATGTCCTCTGAAACTATCGATAACCGCTTGATTCTAAATCACTTACGTCGAACGACCGTACCAATTCACATCCGATTGCCTTTATAGGCGGTAAAAACCCTAAATCCATTCAACGGAACTGCCGGTCAGACACCCGCCCAAAAGTCCCGCCGCATGCGCCTCAACGGCCTGAAGCACTTGTTCGGCATGGACACGGTCATTTGAAACTGTGACGGCGGCGACGACCGAAGATTGCCAGGAATCCAGGCCATCAATTTCGGCCACGGCAACATTGAAGCGATCGCACAGCCTGTCTTTCAGACTCTTCACGACGTGACGCTTATCTTTGAGAGAGTGAGAATCTTCGACGTGTATTTCGAGTGTTAAAACACCAATGGCGGGCATACAGAGCGCAAAGGGCACGGCTGCGTTTCACCAGACAAAGGCAGAAATCCGCTATAGACCTTTGGGGGGAACGCGCCATCAGTGAAATACTAGCGAGCGACCGGCACCTCAACAGCCATACGTTCCATCGCAAACGCTTCAAGTGTGTCACCGACCTGAATGTTGTTGAAGTTCACCAGCGAGATACCGCACTCCAGGCCGTTCTTCACTTCACTCGCATCGTTCTTGAAGCGCTTCAGCGATTCGATCTTGCCCGTATGGACAAGCGCTCCGTCGCGCAGAACGCGTAATTGGCTGTCGCGGCGAATAGAGCCGTCCGAGACATAGCAGCCGGCGATGGTCCCGACCTTGCTGATCTTGAACGTTTCCCGCACCTCGGCATGGCCCTGTATCACTTCTCTGAAGACCGGCTCCAGCATGCCCGTCATGGCGCGCTGGACGTCATCGATCAGTTCGTAGATGATGTTGTGCTGCCGGATTTCTACCTTCTGCTGTTCGGCAGTCGATTGCGCGTTGCGCTCCGGCTTGACGTTGAAGCCGATGATCATCGCTTCGGACGCCGAAGCGAGAAGCACGTCATCTTCCGTGATTGCGCCGACGCCTGTGCGAAGCACCCGGACGCGAACCTTTTCGTTCGATAGCTGTTGTAACGTATCGGACAGCACTTCGGCTGTGCCGCCTACGTCGGCTTTGATGATCAGGTTCAGATCCTTAAGGTCGCCTTCTTTGAATTGACGAGCCAGGGAATCGAGAGTAGCAACACGAGCGCCGCGCGCCATCTGCGCTTCGCGAGCCTTCAGCTCGCGGTAAATCACAATCTGCTTCGCTTTCGACGTATCGGAAACAACCTGGAAGCTGTCGCCCACTTCCGGCAGACTATCCAGTCCGATTACTTCAACTGGCATAGACGGCTCGGCTTCTTTCAGCGGGTTTCCACGATCGTCAAACATCGCGCGGACTTTGCTGAACAACGCGCCGCAAATCAGGAAATCTCCCACCCGGAGCGTCCCGTTGCGCACCAGCATCGTGGCCACCGGACCACGGCCGCGATCGAGCTTGGCTTCGAGAACCGTGCCGAGCGCGGGGCGCGTCGGACTGGCCTTCAAATCCAGCAGGTCGGCGACCAGCAAAATCATTTCGAGCAGAAGATCCAGATTCTGACCGGTCTTTGCCGAGACCGGAACCATCACCACGTCCCCGCCCCAGTCTTCCGCCAGCAATCCGCGATCGGATAGCTGCTGCTTCACGCGATCGGGCTGCGCGCCCGGCTTGTCGATCTTGTTAATCGCCACGAGAATCGGCACCTTCGCGGCGCGCGCGTGATCGATGGCTTCGAGGGTCTGCGGCATCACGCCGTCATCCGCGGAGACAACGAGAATGACGACGTCGGTAATTTTGGCGCCGCGGGCACGCATGCGGGTGAACGCCTGGTGGCCCGGCGTGTCGATGAAGACAATCTTGCGATTGTTCTTCTCGATGTAGTAAGCGCCTATGTGCTGGGTAATGCCGCCAGCCTCGCGCCCGGCAACATTGGTTTCCCGGATCGCGTCCAGAAGTGATGTCTTGCCATGGTCGACGTGACCCATGATCGTGACCACCGGAGCCCGTCGAACCAACTCTTGGGACTCGTCGGCGAGTTCCAGATCCTGTGTGCTTTCTTCTTCGTAACTGACCTGATTGGTGGAAGCGCCGAATTCACGCGCCAGCTCTTCCGCCAGCTTTACGTCGAGGGTCTGATTGATGGTTGCGAAAACCTTCTTCGTTTCCACCAGTTTTTTAATAACCAGGTTTGCCTTAACGCCCAGCTTTTCCGAAAGCTCTTTGATGGTGACGCCTTCGGCCACCGTGATTTCGCGGTCGATGGGCGGACGCTCGACAATCGCGTGACGCTTTGGCCCGCGTTCGCGAATATTTCCCTCTTCCAGCTCCTCTCGTTTCCTGACTCCTCCACGCGCAACCGGCTTGGCCTGATGGCGGCGCTGCTGCTCGGTCGGAATCGGCGTCGCCTGTTCCGGACGCAGCGGCGTCGTCGGATGCATCGGGCGCATACCCGGTCGTCGCTGCAGGCCACCAGGGCCGGCCGGCGATCCGGGACCGCCTGGACCACGCATGAGAGGTTGTCCGGGCCGGATAGGCCCACGATAAAGAGGCTGGCCGGGTGTCGGGGGAGCAGGCCGCGGTGCGCCGGGACGTGGAGCTGCCGGCGGCGCAGCGGCGCCCGGTCGGGGCTGAGTCTGCTGCTGCTTCAGTCGCTGTACAAGATCAGGACGCGGTGGAACAACCATTCGCGTCGGCGGCTGTCCGGCAAGAGGTGGTCGACCCCCAAGCGGGCGGGGCGCGATGGGTGCTCCTGGTGTGAGCGTCGGTCCAGCCGGCCGCGATGGCCCCGGGCGTGGCGGTGCCGGCGCGCCTGGAACTGCAGCCGGTGTCGGGGTAGCTCCGCTGGCCGTAACCGAACCACTCGGAATGGGAGTACCTGAAGGACCGCTGCCGGCCCCCGGGACGACCAGGTGCGTTGGCGGTTGCGGCGGACGCGGCCGTTGTTCAGCACCTGTACGATTTTCAGCCGGTCTGGGTTCAGCCGGACGCGGCGGCGGGGGCGCTCCCGGAATTGGCGCAGTCCCGAGCGGACGAGCTGAACGTTCCGGAGAAGCGAAAGAGGGCCGCGGGGATTCCGGAGGTAGCGGCTGACGCGGTCCACTTGGCGGTGCAGCCGGAAACGCGGATGAGCCGGCCCCTGGGGAAGCAATCGGACGAACAGGGATCGGAATCGAACGATTTACTGCACCGCCCGAAACCTGGCCCGACCCCGCCTGTGCGAGCGGTGGATGAATCGCCGTGCCGCCCCCAAGCGGCGGACGCAGCGGTTGGAACTTAGGCCGAGCCTCTGGTTCTGCCGGTGCAGTCGCCGTAGTGGCGCCTTGCGCCGGATCAGCCGGCGGCTGCGCCGGACTGGCCGAACCTTCTGTCGCCGCAGGCCGCGCCGGAGTTTCCGCTATCGCCGGTTCGGTTCGGGTGAGCAGCGGTGCCCGCGGGCCGACCGGAGGCCGTATGGGAGCACCCAGCGGCGCGCGCTCGGACTCCGGCGTCGTTGCTGGTTCATGTGGCGGCGCAGCAGCAGGCGCGGTATGCGTCTCGGTCACTGCCGGTGCCCGAACTTCAGCTAAAGCGTGCCCGTCCGTGCGGATCTCTTCGTGTTTCCCATCTTCAGAGTCGTCGTATTCGTCACGGCCGGCCGAACCGTTGTGCGCTACGCCGGAAGACACAAGCCGATCGCGCAGCGACAATGCAACGTCCTCGTCGATCGAACTCGAATGCGTCTTCTTCTCCTGCACGCCGAACTCGGGCAGCAGGTCGAGTATGACGCCGGGTTTCACTTCGAGCTCGCGCGCCAGCTCGTTAATCCTGATTTTCTTCATACAAACGACTGCTAAATAAACTCCTTACACGCTTAGGGATTGCCGGTTCCGAGGAAGCGCCCGGCAACGCCCGCGCGGAGGCTTGGCGGCGTTAAGACTCTGTTGACCAAGCACCACTTGTTTGCCGGGCTGGTTAGCCAGCCTGTTCAATGTTATCAGATTTATCAATATTGTCAGATTCATCTGATTCCACAAAATCATGCAGGGTCGAGGGCGCTGCCGACAGCCCCTCCACCCTTCCGAGATCGAGTACTTCCCCGTGATCGGTTTCATCCACCACGCCGGGTTCATGGGTTGCGAGATCCCGCTCTAAAAGACCGGTGGCAATGTTTTCGAAAGCCGGAATCGTCTCCCCATCCACTTCATCGGGCGCGTTAACGCCCCCGCTTAAATCGATCGCCTCTTCCACGGATTCCACGTCGGCCGGCGCAGCCTCTACTTCTTCAGACTCGTATTCGCCATAGAATGACATAACCGCGGACTGGATTTGCCCGACCACTCCCTCATCGATGTTCGGAATTGCTTCCAACTCTTCCGGCGTCATCGAGCCCAGACGCTCTACAGTGCCGATCCCGGCGCCCACCAGACGCTCCACGATCTCCTCGCCAAGTCCGTGGTCAATCAGTACCGAGACGGGAGCCCCCGAAATCACCATGTCGCCCATACGCGATTCCAATTCGCGGCGCTTTTCCTCTTCGCTCTTGATATCGATCTTCCAACCAATCAGTTTAGCCGCGAGGCGAACGTTCTGCCCGCGCTTGCCAATCGCCAGCGAGAGCTGAAGATCGTCTACAACAACTTCCATGTGCTTCTCAGCGGCGTTTACGATCGTTACACGCGAAATCTTGGCGGGGCTAAGCGCCTTCGTGACGTATTGAATAGCATCGTCTGAATATTCAATGATGTCTATCTTCTCGCCGCGCAGCTCACGAATGATGGATTGCACCCGCATCCCCTTCATCCCCACGCATGCGCCGACACTATCGACATCCCGGTCGCGGCTGACCACGGCTATTTTCGTGCGTTCGCCTGGTTCACGGGCGCAAGCTCTGATCGCCACCGTCCCGTCATAAATCTCCGGCACTTCCTGCTCGAACAAACGCATCACAAGCTCAGGCGCGCCGCGCGAAACAATCACGCCGGAATACTTGCCGCCCCGCTCGACGCCCTTGATGACGCAGCGAACACGGTCGCCTACGCTAAAGCTTTCGACGCGCGACTGCTCCTTCTTGGGAAGACGCGCCTCCGTTTTGCCCATGTCTACGATGTAGTCCTGGCCTTCGATCCGTTTGATGACACAATTCGCCAGCTCTCCTTGCCGGCCATGAAATTCGGAGTACACGCTGTCCCGTTCGGCCTCCCGCACTTTTTGCAGAATGACTTGCTTCGCAGTCTGCGCAGAGATGCGGCCGAGCGCTTCTGTCGGCTTGGCCTCGCGTATCTCGCTGCCGATTTCCGCTTGCGGGTCGATGCGCTTGGCGGCGGAAAGGACAATCTCATGCGCCGGATCCTGAATCACGTCAACCACCCGCTTGACGGAATAAACCTGAATGTTGCCGGTCGTTTGGTCCAGGTCCGCAACCAGATCTTCCTGCCCGCGAAACTGCTTGCGGGCCGCGGCGAGCATCGCGTCTTTGACCGCGTCGAGTACGATCTGGGGATCGATGCCCTTTTCCTTGCTTAAAATTTCAATGGACTGATAAATAGAAGCCACGATTGATACCTCAAAATAAAAGCAATTCGTTGTTGTTTCAGGGATGAAGAAATTACCAGTCGAACTTCAGGTTTGCTTTTTCAACCTGGTCGAGAGGAACGTGCACCGTTTCACCGGACGCGGTTTCGAGAGTAAGGGTTCCGTTCGCAAAAGCGGTGAGTTTCCCTTCGACTTTTCGAACCGTTTCGCGCGAGCCGGGCTCGGCGGATGCCCGCCAGGCAACCCGAACGGATTGGCCGATGACCCGTTCAAAATCGCGCGGCTTGGACAACTTACGTTCGACGCCAGGGGAACTGACTTCCAAGGTGTAGCCCTCCCCCGGAATGGCATCTTCCTCGTCCAGAAGCTGTCCCAGACGTTCCGAGATAAGCTCGCAGTCGGTGTGAGTGACGCCGCCGGGTTTATCAATGTAAACCCGAAGCAGGCGAGCTTTGCCGCCGCCACGAAGCTCAATCTCTACAAGATCGATCCCGGTGTTGGCGACAGCTCGCTCACCCAGCTCGGAGAGGCGGTTGGCGAAGGCTTGGCTGGCAACGCTGGGCATTTGAAACCTAACAAAACAACAGGGATTGGGTTTTCACCCGTTCCACAAACAAAAAAGTGGGCTGTGCGCCCACTTTTTAATTTCGAACTGATCCTATTAGAGCACGATTTGACCTCCCGGCGCAATCGAACGGGGAAGGAGCATCACTTCCGCGCTTTGCCGGCAGGGTTCAGCTCGCCAATTAGTTGACCGACATCCAATGCCTCCACCCCAGGCGCTATTGCCGTTGTCGAAATCGCTTTCGCCGCCTTCCGGTGCACTACGATAAGCCGCTCCGCTCGCTTGCCCAACGCCTTTTTTAAAGACAGTAAGGGGCCCGCCATCGCAGGCCGGACGGTCTTGGTGGCCTTCGCCTCCACCGGCCAAAGCCCGGCATTCGGACGCGGCAGCAGGAAATCTACTTCCAGACCCTGCTGATCCCGAAAGAAATACAGTTCCTTGCGCTCCCCTCGATTGACTTGGCTCTTAAGGATCTCGGCTGCTACAAACCCTTCAAACAAGGGACCTAGAAAAGGCGACCGTTCCAATTCGCTTTGCGACGCGATGCCCAGCAAATAGCAGGCCAAACCCGAATCCTCCCAATACACCTTTGCTGACTTGATAAGGCGCTTACCGAAGTTCTCAAAATAGGGTGGTATGAGCATAATTTGACCGGTTATCTCTAGCACGTGCAGCCACTCTCCAATAGTCGGCACCGATACTCCCAGCGGAGCTGCGAGGTCTGTCTTGTTCAGCACCTGTCCGTGCCGGGTTGCCAGCAGAGACAAGAAGCGCCGAAACGTAATCAGGTCGCGTACGTTCGTGACGGTCCGCACGTCCCGCTCGAGATACGTCTGCAGATAGGACGCGAACCAGAGGCTCCGCGCTTTAGGCCGTGCCAATACGTCCGGGAATCCGCCGTAAAGCAGGTTGACCTTATTTGTTTCCGCAACACTAAACGGTAGTAGCTGAAGGATCGCCGCCCGCCCGGCCATGGATTCCGTGATGCCCCGCATCAGGGGAGCTTCCTGCGAGCCCGTGAAGAGCCACTGCCCCATGCTGTGTGGTTTAGCGTCTATCAACGTGCGAACGTAATCGAATAGCTGCGGAACATTCTGGATTTCATCGAAAACGACCGGAGGAGTCAGCCTCTCCAGAAAAGCGTTAGGATCGTTTCCGATGCGAGCCTGAACATCGGGATCCTCCAGCAGAACATATTTAGCTTTGGGAAACACCCTGCGCAGAAGAGTCGTTTTTCCAGCGCGGCGCGGCCCCGTGAGAACTATCGCAGGATAATGACGGGAAGCGGCTTCGATAATGGCTGACAGTCTTCTCGGTATATAAGACAACTTGAGTTATCTAAAGTATAACCTTAAATTTCTCAGATCAACCAAGCTCATTTTCACCTCTCCAACCATTGAGTTTTCTAAAGTGCTACTTTAGATTTCTCAAAACAAGCCGGCCTGTGCGCCCTCTCCATTCAGCTGTATCCGCGCCTGCTTTCAGTACTTCGGCTGAGGGTTTCCAGTGTCCGGTTTGGCAGCGGACTTCTTCGGCAGGTACGTCGCCAAATAATCAATGATGATATTGAATTCTTCATCCGTGCCATTCGCCCCTTTGTCCACCATATTGCTGACGATCTGCTCCCATCCCTCTTTGGTGTCACGGTGTCCCAGCACGATTTCGGCGGCGTGGCATCCGCTGCAGATCTTTTGCGTGATCGCTTTCCCCGGGCCCTCGGGAAGCTGCGCTGCTCCGAAAGCCGTCACCCCTGCAAGAACAAAAACCAAAGCACAACATTTCCTCGTGGCGCTCGTCACATCTTCATTATGGAGCGGTCGGAAGGTCGACTTTCGTATGAAATAATTCAGGTGCCAAGCTATGAAGCGTCGCGATTTTGTTCAAAATCTTTTGATTACTCCGGTTGCCCCCGCGATCGCGAGTGCGCAGACGGCGCCACCCGCGGAACCGGCTCGGCAGCAGCCGTTACCCCAGGCGAATCCCCAGATGCGCCAGACTCCGCAGCAGCCGCACGAGATTCCGAAGCTGCCCACTACAGATGCGGACTTGACCGCGCAGACGGCTCCGCAGTACTTCACCGCTTTGGAGTTTGCCACCCTGCGGAAGCTTGGTGAGATTCTAATGCCACCGATAAAAAACAATCCGGGAGCGATTGAAGCCGGGGCGCCGGAATTTCTGGATTTCCTGATCAGCGTGTCGCCGGAGGAGCGGCAGAAGCTGTATCGGTTCGGCCTGGACAGTTTGGAACAGCAATCAAAGCACAAATTCGAGAAGTCGTTTTCGGAACTGAATGCGGAGCAGGCGGATTCAATCCTCCGTCCCTTGCTGGCATCAAGATTTTGGCCAAGGGATCCATTTAAAGATCCAATGCACAATTTCATCGCCGAAGTACATGAGGACCTGAGAACCGCCACGATGAATTCCAGGGAATGGGCGGCAGCTTCTGAAAGGGGCGGTCACCGCTTCTCGCGAGGCTTTCGCGGCACCGGCTATTACTGGTACCCCATCGATCCAATCAGCGAAGGTTAGAAATGGCAGTCAAGTCATACGACGTTCTGATCGTTGGATCAGGACACTCCGGCGGGATGGCGGCGAATATCCTCACGGGCAAGGGCATTTCGTGCCTGATGTTGAATGCGGGTCCGGAAGCGGACTACGAAAAGGATCGTGCACTGAAGCATACGTACGAACTGCCCTACCGCGGATTCAATAAACCGGGCCGTCTCCCGCATGTGTTTCAGGCTGACGAGTTCAACGCAAATCAATGGGTAGACGAAAAGGAAGTGCCCTATACGTATCCTTCCGATGCGCCCTATAACTGGGTGCGAGTGCGTCTGCTGGGTGGCCGTTCGCTGTTCTGGGCGCGCCAGTCGTTCCGTCTGAGCGACTACGAATTCAAGGCGGCAGATATTGATGGAACGGGCGAGAACTGGCCGATCAGTTTGGAAGACCTGGCGCCTTATTATTCGCGCGTCGAACAGATCTTCCGCGTTACCGGTCGAAAAGAAGGCTGGCCGCAGTTCCCGGATGGCGATTTTGTTGAATCAACTTTTCCACCCGATACCGAAACAATCAAACGCGTAACGGAGATCGCGAATAAGCAGGGCGTGCAGGTCTCGAAATGGCGCTCGGCGCTCGGGCGAGACGGGCTGGCCAGTTCCATCAATCTTCTTCTGCCCGATGCGTTAACCACCGGCAAGCTCGATATCGTCCAGAACGCCATTGTTCGCGAAATCAGCGTCGACAAGAACACCGGGCTGGCGAACGGGGCGCATTTTATCGACCGCCATTCGGGACGCGAAATGCACGTAAACGCGCGTGTGGTGGTGCTGGCTGCGGGGTGTCTCGAAAGCACGCGCCTGCTGCTGAATTCGAAGATTGGAAATTCCAGCGGCATGATGGGCCACTACCTGGTGGACCAGATGTACGGCGTTTCGGTGGTGGCGTCCGTACCGGAAGCGCGCGACGGGAAAGCGCCGCCCGGACTCATGGGCGGCAGCGCGTTTATTCCACGCTTCCGCAATTTATCGAAGGACAAAAAGAGCGATTTCATCAAAGGCTATTGCGTCGGTATCAGCAGCGGCGCCAGCGCGAGCGCAAACTATTTTCCACTTTATGGTGCGGAGTTGCAGGCAAAGCTGGATAGCTACGCCAATTCTTGTGTCTCGGGCAGCATTTTCGGTGAGCGTGTAGCTCGTCACGAGAATCACGTGCGCATCGATCCCAACGTGACTGATCGATGGGGCATTCCGGTTCTGCATATTGAAGCCCGCGATACGGACAATGAGCGCAATTTGCGAAAGGATGCGGCCGATACCATCGAAAGCTGGTTCCACGATGCCGGTTGGGAAATCATTTGCAAGACCGATGAAGTGAATCCCCCCGGGTACAGCATCCACGAAGTGGGCACTTGCCGCATGGGGAACGATCCCAACAAAAGCGTGCTGAACAAGTGGTGCCAAAGCCACGACGTCAAGAACGTGTTTGTGGTGGACGGGGCCAGTTTTGTCACCTGCGGCTGGCAAAATCCGACCATGACAATTCTTGCCCTTTCGATGCGTGCTTCCGAATACTTGGCAGAGCAAATGCGTACCAACAGCATTTGATAGAGGGACAAGACAATGCATTCAATTTCGAGACGGGATTTCGGACGAATCGCCGCGGCGAGCTTGCCGGCCTATGCAGCTTTTGCCAAGAAGCCGTCAACAGTTGACGGCGTCCGGCTGGGCGTTTGTACATACAGTTTTCGCGAGCTGCCGCGACAAAACGGCGACGCGATTGCACCCACCCTGCAGGCATTGAAAGAATGCAACGCCAATATCTGCGAGTTGTTCTCGCCGCAGCTCGAGCCCGAGGACACGGCACTGGCGCAGGTCTTGAAAGAAGCGACAACTCCAGGCCCCGATGGCAAACCCCCGAGTATGGAGGAGATCGGCGCTAAGTATCGAGCCGCGATGAACAGTCCGGCGGCAAAACAGTATCGCGAAGAACTACGAAAGTGGCGCCTGACAACGCCCATGGACCACTTCAAGAAAGTCCGGGCGCAGTTCGATGCGGCTGGTGTTGAAATCTATGCCTATACGCTGAACTTCAACAAAGGGTTCACAGACGAAGAGCTGGACAAATGCTTTGAGCAGGCGAAGGCGCTCAAGGCAAAAGCAATTGCGTCGTCGACACAGGTCAGCATGCTGCCTCGGTTGAAACCTCTGGCGGAAGAGCACAAGATCTATGTTGCGGTCCACGGGCATAGCGATACAGCGCATCCCGACGAGTTTTCCTCGCCGGACAGTTTTCAAAAAGCGCTCAATATGTCCGATTGGTTCCGGGTCAACCTGGACATTGGGCATTTTTCCGCCGCCGGCTTCGACCCGGTTGCCTATATAACGGAACACCACGAGCGCATCACCCATCTCCACATCAAAGACCGCAAGAACAACAATGGGCCCAACGAGCCTTTTGGCGAGGGAGATACTCCGATCGCACCTGTGTTGCGTTTGCTTAAAGAAAAGCGGTATCCGCTACCCGCGCTGGTGGAGTATGAATATCGGGGAGCCGGAACACCGGTCGAAGAAGTGAACAAGTGCCTCGCATTTATGAAGCACGCCGTCGAGACCAGTTGACGCGCTTGAAACTTTTAGCCGTTGAACACTAAAGTCCCAACAGCACACCGCCGGATAAACCCGATGAATGTTGGTTTTGGCGGGAATTCTACCGGCGCTGGAACTGTTGGCGCGCTTCAAAATGGAAAACGAACTAAAATGAAGCGAGAGCCCACATGTCAGACGCCGCTCACGAATTCGATCCTTTCATCAATACCGACGCGGTCGACGAAGATGAAGAGACACTACGCCTTCTTGAGGAAGACGTGTGCCAAATTGACGAAGGCCGCGTAAAGATGTTGACGGCTGAAGAAGCACGGGAACACTTCCGCCGATGGGTTACAAGATCACCTACCGTCCTCAAGCGTTAATCACCCTGGAAGAAATTTTTGAATGGTCTCGCGAACACCATCCGGATACCACGGAACAGTTCGGTGAGCGCTTGTTTGATCATCTGGAGCAGTTAACAACGTTTCCTTACGTTGGCATCCGTGTAACAAAGTCGCCGAATGTCCGGAGGCTTTCGCATCCCCCGTTGCATATCTACTATCGGGTTAACAACAAGAAGCAGTCCATCGAAGTTCTTCGCTTTCGACACGCTGCCAGGCGACCGCCGCGTTGATCGTTCAGTTGAATGCAACGCTCTCCAACGTGGCGCCCCACGCCGACCTCACTCCACCCGCAACGCTTCCACCGGATCAATCACGGTAGCCCGCTGCGCCGGCAACCAGATTGCGACCAGGGACACTGCCGTCAGGATCAACGGTACAGTGATGAAGACCAGCGGATCCCACGCTTTTACCTGGAACAGCATGCTCGAGATGTAGCGCGTGAGACCGAAAGCGGCCGCCATACCCAAAACAACTCCGATCAACGCCAGCCGCATCCCTTGCATGACAACGAGGTTGCGAACGGAACTGGCGCCCGCACCGAGAGCCATGCGGATGCCCAGTTCCTGCGTGCGCTGCTGCACCGAGTAGGACATCAGAGCATAGATGCCGATTGCCGCGAGCAGAAGAGCAGAGCCGGCGAAGATACTCAGCAACAGCATGTTGAAATCTTCACGAGCGGTCGATCGAACGACGATTTCGTCCATCGTCCGAACCTGCGCGACCGGTAATCCGCCACTGGCTTCGCGCAGTTGCTTTTGGATCGCATTGGATAGCAGGTGTGGATCGCTCTTCGTCCGAACCAGCCAAACCAGAGGCCCGATGCGCGCATTGAGAGCCGTCATGCCGTCCGTAACCTGAGAAGCCGGCACGTACATATTTGGCCGTGCATCGCGATTCAATCCGCCGTCATGGATATCTCCCACAACACCGATAATTTGACGTGGGCCTTCTTCGAATTCTGGTCCCACGCCCTTTCCAATCACGATCTGGTCCCGCAACGGGTCGCTCTTCGGCCAGAATTGTTTGGCGAGCGCCTGGTTGATGATGACCACCGGCCGGCTGATAGTGGTGTCGCGAACGTTGAAGGTACGTCCCCGGAGCACCGGGATTTTGTAAACCTCGAAGTAGCCGGGGCCAACGCTATTCCATCCAGCACCCCCATGGTTTGGACCGTTCGTCAGGGGCCGCCCGACGATGTTCAGCGGCAGGCCAAAGCCTCCTTCCAAGGGAATGCAGCAGCTTGAGCCGGCTACTTCAACTCCAGGAATTGCCTGCAGCCGTTCCACCCCGTCGCGAACGAGTTGCCCTACACCAGAGGCCTTCTCGAAACGAGGCCCGGTGAGCGACATCTGTAACGTCAACACGTTGTGAGCATTAAACCCTGGATTCACGCTCCGTATGGCGACAAAGGTGCGAATCAGCAGGGCAGCACCAATCAAGAGCACGATAGCTAATGTCATCTCGCTGATCACGAGAATGGAACGCGCTTTGTTCTGCCGAAAACCGCTGCCGGACCGTCCGCCGCTTTCTTTCAGAGTTGCACTGAGGTCGGCGCGCGATGCGTCAAAGGCCGGAATCAATCCGAAGATCACGCCGGTGACTACAGACACCACAAGAGTGAACAGAAGAACGCGCCAATCCAACGTGACTGCAGCGCCGGATTCCCCGATACGCGGGATGTTTCCCGGACTCACCGCCAGAAGCAAACGTACGCCCGCCATCCCAAGCGCCAGTCCGATAACGCCTCCGGTAACGGATAGCAATACACTTTCGGTCAAAAGCTGTCGAATGATTCGCCCGCGGCCGGCTCCCACGGCGGCTCGAATCGCGATCTCCCGCTTCCGGCTGGTGGCGCGGACCAACAGCAAATTCGCAACATTGGCGCAGGCGATCAGGAGAACGAGCGCGACCGCGGCGACCAGAACAAGCAACGACGAGCGCACGTCGCTGACAATGGAGTCGCGCAGCAATTCGACACTGAAGCTGTCCTTCGGACCAAGAGCCGCAGTCCCCGGGAAACGCCGTCGAAACTGGTCAGCGACCAGTTTCAGACGCGCCTGGGCTTGTGCTTTCGTGATGCCGGGCTTCAAACGCGCCGCCGCGACAAAGTAATGTGCCTGGTCATTGGTGCTCAAATCGAACTGGAACGGCAGCCAAAGGTCAGGCATGGGATCGAACTTAAAATCGCGTGAGACTACGCCGATCACCATGTACGGATCACCGCCTACTGCAATGCTCTTGCCGACAATATTCGGATCGGCTCCGTAGCGGCGGCGCCACAGGCCGTCGCTCAGCACAATGACATGCGGTCCGTGCGGACTATCCTCCTCTTTGGTGAAGGTTCGGCCCAATTCCGCGGAAGCACCGAACAGCTTAAAGTAAGTGGCGGTGACGTGCAGTCCTTTCACTTGTTCGGGGAAAGCGCCGCCTGTCAGATTAAGGCCCGGGCCGCTGAAATCGTAGGCGGAAATGTCGTCAAAAATGTCCGATTGTTCGTGCCACATAGCGAATTTCGGGACGGAAGCTCCAGGTCCGGATCCCTGTGGCGATGTCAGATAGAACTGCACGATCCGATCGGCATCGGGATAGGTGAGCGGCTTCAGCAGAACCGTGTTGACCACGGAAAAGATCGCCGTGTTTGCTCCGATTCCCAGCGCTAGCGCCGCAACCGCGGCGATTGTAAAGCCGGGGGATTGAGCAAACATTCGAATCGAATGCTTCAAATCTTTTACAAACGCTTCCACCGGATCCCTCCAGGCAAATCGTACCCAACTACATACGCCACAGGCGCGAAAATGTTTCCTGAAGTTACAACAGAGTTAGAACAATTGTGCGATGCTAAAGCAAAATGGCACGGGTCACGGTGAAATACGTACTCGCCGTGCTGCTTGCGGTGTTTTGTGTGCAAGCGGCTGCTCCATCCACGTCTGTGCCAGCGCGGATGGAAATTGTTTGCGCCGCGAAAGCGGCACAGCGGATCTGCCGGAAATCGCAATGTGCGGGAATCCTGTTCCGCGCTCAGCTGCCCGCGCTCACCTATCAGTCTCAACCCAAACCCGAACCTGAAATCGCTCTCCTGTTCCAACGGCCGCCTCCCTATTTCTCTTTGTAAACCTTCCGTCAAGGGACAAAGAAGAGGAGGGGACCGTGTCTTTTCGGGCCTTATTGGATGTGCTCGGCCGTCGTGATCGCGAAGCCGGGAATCAGTTAGAAACGATCAATGGCCGGCGGCAAGTGCTGTCCGGATTAACCAATGAACAACTGAAATCTCGGGCGAAAGAATTACGCTCGGCAGAATCAAATGTAACCGAAACCTTTGCTCTGGCAGCCGTCATTGCCGAGCGAATACTCGGGCTGCGAATGTTCGACGTGCAGGTTCTCGGGGCCATCGCTTTGCAGCGCGGTCAAATCGCGGAAATGCAAACCGGCGAAGGAAAAACTCTTGCTGCCGTGCCTGCTGTCATTTGGTACGCCTTGCAAGGTGCTAATGGAACGTCCGCCGTTGCAGGATGTGGCACGCATGTGCTGACAGCGAACGACTACCTGGCTCGCCGCGATGCCATGTGGATGCGCGAGATCTACGAGTGGTTTGGACTCTCGGTCGCTTTCCTTTCACAAGGTATGGATGCGGAGCAGCGGCGCTCCGCCTATCGGGCCGACATCACCTACGCCACCGCGAATGAGGTCGGCTTTGATTACCTGAGGGATGGACTCGCGCGCAGCCCTGACGAACTCGTGCAGCGGCCGCTGGGATTTGCCGTGATTGACGAAATAGATTCCATCCTCATCGACGAAGCGCGAATCCCCCTCATCATTGCCGGTGGTGCTCCGGACACTTCCGATCTCCCCTGGCTCGTTGACCCGGTTGTTGCCATGCTTCGGCGATTCGCTCACTACACCAGCGATGAGTTTGCGCGCAACGTGCAATTGACGGATGCCGGAATCCGGTTAGTGGAGCGGGCGCTCGGCTGCGGAAACCTTTTCGACGAATCCAATCTTCCGGTGCTGACAGCCGTGCAGGATGCGCTGCATGCGCATGCCTTTTTGCACCGCGATGTGGATTACGTCGTCAAACAGAACTCAATCGAGATGGTCGACGAGTTCAAGGGTCGAATCGCGCAGAACCGGCGCTGGCCGGCTGGTCTGCAATCGGCGCTCGAAGCGAAGGAAAATGTCCGGATCAAACCGCAGGGTCGCATCCTCGGCTCCATCACGGTGCAGGCGCTGGCCGGTCTGTATCGCCAAGTCTGCGGGATGACCGGAACTGCCGCAACCCAAGCGGACGAATTTTGGAAGGTGTACAAACTTCCGGTTACCGTAATTCCGACCAACCGACCGGTGATCCGGCAGGATCTGCCGGACCTCGTCTTCGCGACAAAGACGGAGCGCAATCAAGCCCTGATAAAAGAAATTAGCACCGTGCATCAGACCGGGCGCCCCATTCTCATCGGGACCGCCAGTGTTGAAGATTCAGAGATTCTCAGCCGTGATCTCGAACGAGTCGGCATTCCGCATTCAGTGCTCAACGCTAGAAATGACGAAGCCGAAGCGGCGATCGTCGCGCAGGCAGGCGCGTTGGGTGCCGTCACGGTTTCCACGAACATGGCAGGGCGCGGCACCGATATCTTACTGGGCGGAAATCCGCCGCAGGACCGCGAGAAAGTGATTACCCTCGGCGGCCTCTACGTTATCGGCACTACGCGGCACGAAGCGAGGCGCATCGATAACCAGCTTCGCGGCCGCTCGGGACGGCAAGGCGACCCCGGTGCGTCGCGTTTCTTTATTAGTCTCGAAGACGATCTATTGGTCCGCTTTGGCATTGCCGCAAATCCCGACATAGAGAGTGTCCAGCGAACCGCCGAAAGCCAGAATCTGGAGATCCGGCAAACGCTCTGGAAGTATGAAGGCGTGGTGGAGCATCATCGCCGGAAAGTGCACGCGCTGCGGCGGGAAGTGTTGCTCTCTTCCGCTTGGACCATTCGTTCGCTGCTTCCCCAGGAAGAATGTGACGCGCTCAGCGAAGCCGTCGGTCCGGAAGCGCTCGAAAGCGCGGGCCGGCAAGTCGCTTTAACCTGCATCGATGAACTGTGGGCCGATTACCTCTACAATGTGGCGGAGTTGAAGGGCGGAATCCATTGGGTCTCCTGGGGCGGCCGCGATCCTCTGTATGAGTTCCTCCGCGGCCTCGAATCGATTTATGACGATTTTCATGAATCGTTGAATGAGGAGGTAGCGAAAACATTTGCCGAGGCAGAAGCATGCAATGGTCAGCTTCAATTCCGCGACGTTGATCTTTTCAAACGTGGGGCAACCTGGACCTATCTGACGACGGATCAACCGTTCGGATTATTGGGCGACCGCATTCTGAAGGGCGTTCTGAAACGAATCAAGCGTCGCACATCGCCGGTCTTTTTTTATAGGCGGTAAAAACCTTCTTGCCATGCTAGCTTTGGCGTAGTGGCGGGCCCGGTTTTTACCTTAGATGAGCTCTTGGCTCTGGTCGCCGAGTGGCGGCGTGAAGGCCTCACCATCGGTTTTACCTGCGGTGCATTCGACCTGCTGCACGCCGGCCACGCAGCATATTTACAGCACGCGCGCGATCTGTGCGACCGGTTGATTGTGGCAGTGAATACCGATGCATCGATTCGAGAGTACAAGAATCCGCTGCGGCCGATTGTCCCGGAAAAAGAACGCGCGGCATTGCTCTCCGCACTCCGTTGTGTGGATGCCGTGACTTTGATGAACGACACACGGCCAGCTGTGTTGCTTGAAGCATTGAAGCCGAACCTCTATATCAAGGGCGGAGATTACCAGGTCTCGGATTTGAAATCGGCGCCCCTTGTTGCCGCGTACGGTGGCCGTCCAGTGGTAATTCCCGTTGAGCACGAAACCAGCACCACGGCGACCATCGAGCGCATCCAGCAGTTGTCCGTCTATTCCACGCCAGAGACGCCGCGCGTTCGTCTGAAGGGACCGCTAGTTCTGCTGGATCGCGACGGTACGCTTATCGAGAACGTTCACTGTTTGAACTCACCATCAAAGGTTAAGCTGCTCGATGGCGTTGGAGAAGGGCTGCGTGCCTTGCAAGATGCCGGGTTCGCGCTGGCGGTAATTACCAATCAACAAGGGCTGGGATTGGGCTATCTCGATTACGATACATTTGTCGCGGTGAATTCTGAAATGTTCAGGCAGCTATCGGCTTTCGGGGTCCGTTTTGCGCGTGTTTACTTTTGTCCGCATTCTTTGGCGGAGCAATGCGACTGTAGAAAACCAGACACGCGGCTGATTGAACGTGCGCTACAGGATTTCCACTGTCCCCCAAGTCAATGCTTTGTGGTGGGCGATTCTGTTACCGATATCGCGGCAGCAAAAGGCGCCGGCTGCCGGGGAATTCTGGTCGCAGGCGACGAATCGGGCGCTTCCTTTTCACAAGCCGTGGAGACGATCCTGGCGGAACAAACAATGTCGGCGCGACTATGATCGAGTTGGGACGATGACCAAATTGGAGAATACCGGCGCTGTGGTGATCCCGGTAAAAGATCGGTTGCTCGATATCGCAAAAATATTCGAGCATGCTGCACATTCGGCCTATCCTGCAGCAATCGAGGAGGCTGCCCGAATGATAGGAGACGCCTTCGCCGGCGGGCGCAAGCTCCTGGCTTTTGGCAACGGCGGTAGTGCTTCGGACGCGCAGCATTTTTGCGGTGAATTTGTTGTGCAGTTTCAGAAGAAGCGGCGTGCTCTTCCGGCAATCGCCTTGAGTTCCGACGGCGCTGTGATGACTGCTTGTGCCAACGACTTGGGATATGCCGAGATTTTCGCGCGGCAGGTTCAGGCATTGGGCAGCGCGGGCGATATCGCATTCGGTATCAGTACCAGCGGGAAATCCGTCAACGTATTGCGTGGTCTGGATGCAGCCCGCGAGTTAGGTCTCTCCACAATTCTGCTGACCGGGCCGCGAACGAATCCGGCGTATGATTTGGTGATAGCGGCGCCAGGTCACAATGCTGCCAGTATTCAGGAACTGCACTTGGTGGCGTACCACTCGATCTGCGAACTTGTGGAAACACGGTTCTTTGGGCAGCATCACTAAGCGGACACACTCTCCAGTCATGTCAAAAACAAGCCGCCGCAATTTCCTGACAACTTCAGCCGCACTACTTGGAATTCCAGACATCAATCTCGCAGCCGACACTCCGGTAGCGCGGAACAACTTGGCGCTTTGGTATGAGACGCCAGCCCAGCAGTGGGTGGATGCATTGCCGATTGGTAACGGGCGCTTGGGGGCGATGGTATTCGGCGGTGGCGAGACCGGCAATCCTCAGCAAGAACTGCTGCAATTGAACGAAGACACGCTCTGGTCCGGACTTCCGCGCGACGGCAACAACCTGGATGCGAAAAACCACTTACAGGAGATTCGGCAGGCGGTCCTCGAACGGCAAGATTACCATTTAGCCGACGAACTCTGTAAAAAAATGCAGGGACTCTTCGCCGAAGCGTACCAACCTCTCGGCAATTTGCGGATTTCTTTCAAGCCATCGCGGCCCTTGACGGGATATCGCCGGGAGCTTGATCTTGAGACTGCATGTGCACGGACAGAATACGTTTCCGAAGGCGTAAAGTTCCGGCGTGAGGTCTTTGTTTCCGCGCCCGACCAGGTGCTGGTGTTTCACGTTACAGGAGACAAACCACAGCAGCTGAACTGCGAAATTTCCTTCGATAGTCCGCTCGGTAAAGCTGTCCGTGCGCTTTCCGATCAGCGTTTGCTTCTAACCGGGAAAGCCGCCGCGCATGTTGCGGGAGCCGGTCATCCAGGCAGCGAAAAGCCCGTGGTGTTATCCGATGAAATCGGGCACGGGATGTACTTCGCCGTCCTGGCCGAGGTTCAGGTAGAAGGCGGAACAGTCCGCCAACAAGCAGACCACCTGGAAGTGTCCAGTGCAACCGCATTCACGATCTTCGTAAGCGCCGCTACCGGCTTTCGAGGTTTCCGCGAGATTCCGGACACTTCTGTCGATGATATTTCGAGCCGTGCCGCGGCCCATCTCGACACCGTCGGTCAAAAATCATTTCCGCTACTTCGGGAACGCCATGTTGGCGATTATCAACCGATATTCCGGCGCGTCTCCCTCGAACTCTCAGCCGCGCAGGGACAGAAAACTCGATCTCTGCCTACGGACAAACGGTTGGCCCAATTCGCCGATACTCCGGATCCGTCTTTGATTGCTCTTTACTTCCACTATGGCCGATACCTTCTAATCAGCAGTTCGCGCCCGGGCTCACAACCCCCCAATTTACAGGGGATCTGGAACAATCTGGTGACGCCGCCGTGGAGCAGTAATTGGACCGCTAACATCAACATCCAGATGAATTATTGGCCGGCAGAGACCTGCAATCTTACCGACTGCGCGGAGCCGCTATTCGATTTAATCGCCGATTTGAGCCAAAACGGCGAGCGCACCGCGCGCGAGACGTACGGATTGACAGGCTGGGCGTCCCACCACAACATCGATTTGTGGCGAGCGTCGAACCCGGTGGGTCAAGGAGTAGGGCAACCAACATGGGCGAATTGGGGTATGAGCGGCCCTTGGCTGTGCCAGCACCTGTTCGAGCACTATCGTTTTACGGGCGATCGTAATTTTCTGGAAAAGCGCGCGTATCCGTTAATGCGGGGTTGCGCGGAGTTTTGCCTTGCCTGGCTGATCGATGACGGTCACGGATCTCTGACGACCTGCCCTTCTTTTTCGACCGAAAACGACTTCCTCGCACCCGACGGGAAGCCGGCGATGACAAGCGCCGGATGCACGATGGACATCGCCTTACTGCGGGAGCTATTCGGCAATTGCATAACTGCGGCAGATGAGCTGGCCGTCGACTCCGGCTTAGTCTCCAGCCTCAAAGCCGCAATTTCCAAACTCCCGCCATACAAGATCGGCAAATACGGCCAATTACAGGAATGGTCAATTGATTTCGACGAACATACGCCGGGGCAGCGCCACATGTCCCATCTTTACCCTCTCTATCCGGGCAATCAAATTACGCCGCGTGACACCCCGGATTTGGCCAAGGCTGCTCGGGCTTCTCTAGAACGGCGTCTTGCGCATGGCGGCGCCTATACCGGATGGAGCCGCGCCTGGGCGATTTGCTTTTGGGCACGGCTGGAGGATGGAGAGAAAGCCTGGGAATCCATCGCCATGCTGATGAAGCATAGTACAAATCGCAATCTCTTCGATACCCATCCAGCCGGGGAAGGGCCGATATTTCAAATCGATGGGAATTTCGGTGCAACCGCGGCTATCGCCGAACTACTGCTGCAGAGCCATGCAGGCAGCATCGATCTTTTGCCTGCGCTCCCCACGGCATGGCCTCACGGACGCGTGAAAGGTCTTCGGGCACGCGGAGGGTTGACCATTGACCTTCGTTGGGCGGATGGCAAACTCGTCGCAACCGCCGTGATGCCGGACCGCACTGGCGAGTACGTTTTTCGCGCGCCTCGCGGTCAGAAAATTCGTGAGATAACCACCCCTGACGGCCCAGTACGGCCCACCGCATCGAACGACGCCACCGTTCGTGTTCAGCTGCGCGGGCAGAACTCATATAACCTATTGTTTTCTACAGCTTAGCGGACGGCATATTCCGCCCGCATAAGGCAGCGTCTGCTAAACTCATGTCCTGGGAATGAAACGAGCTTTAATTACTGGAATTACCGGGCAAGATGGCAGCTATTTAGCGGAATACCTTTTAGAGAAAGGGTACGAGGTACACGGCCTGGTTAGGCGTGTGGCATTGGAGCAGCCTACTTTGCGCCTGGCGCGCATTGCGGGTATTCGGAACCGGATCAATTTACACGCTGGAAGCCTGGAAAGTTACCCCAGTCTCTTCCACATTTTGAGCCGCACCAAAGTCGACGAGTGTTACCACCTCGCAGCCCAAAGTTTCGTCGCGGAGAGCTTTGAAGACGGCTTTTCAACGATGAATACTAACAGCAGCGGCACTCACTATCTCCTGGAAGCTCTTCATCAACTCCAACCCCAGTGCAAGTTCTACTTTGCCGGATCCAGCGAAATGTTCGGCAAGGTGCGCGAAACCCCGCAGCGGGAAGCTACGCCGTTCCATCCACGAAGCCCCTATGGCATCAGCAAAGTGACCGGGTATTATCTGACGCTGAACTACCGCGAAGCGTATGACATGTTCGCCACCAACGGCATTCTCTTCAATCATGAAAGTCCCCGCCGCGGGCTTGAGTTTGTCACCAGAAAAATCACTCATCACGTAGCCCGCATCAAGCTGGGCCTCGCGACAGAATTACGGCTTGGTAATCTGGAAGCCCAGCGCGACTGGGGGCACGCCGCGGATTATATCCGGGCAATGCACCTGATGCTGCAGCACTCCGAAGCAGACGATTTCGTTGTCGCAACTGGCGAGACACACTCGGTTCGAGAATTCTGCGAGTTGGCGTTCGGCGAAGTCGGTTTAGATTATCGCGACTTCGTTGTCGAGGACCCGCAATTCTATCGGCCGGCGGAAGTGGATCTGCTGGTAGGCGATGCCGTTCGCGCTCACAAAATTTTAGGCTGGCAACCCACTCGCACATTCAAACAACTGGTGAGCGAGATGGTGGCCAACGATTTGGAACTGCTGTCGCCCCGCCTTAACGCCGCTCCAACAGCGTAACGGCTCGTCGGCGATGTCGGCGTCAGCGAAGTCTGGCGCCAGCTTAATTCCCAGTCGTTCTTAGCGAATCGAAAACACTTCGACGTCTTGACAAGCCTGCTCAAATCCCTCATCATCCTTAAGCGTATAATCCTATTGCGTTAAAGGATTATGGTTGCTTTTGCTTGGTAATTCGTGAAGGCAACTATTCAAATTTCGATTTGCGAGGGATTGTCTATTTCATTCGTTAACGCCGCTCCGCTCCTCGACTATCCAGTCAGGTAATGCTCATCAGGTAACGATCGACACGCCAGGGTATCCGAACGTTTCGAAGTTGAGAATGCCGCACGTCTGTGCGCTTGTCCGCCCCGGCTGTAAGTGCCATTTACAACCCGGCGCGCGAATTCTAATTAAGCCGCACCGACCTTTGCGGCTGCTTTGGAGTTTATAAGAATGAACTTAGTTTTCTCGACAGGTTTTCTCGCCCCCCAGATGTTTGGCGGTCAGGAATACTTTCGTGCGTTGCCTTCCAAATACCCGGATGCGCTTTTTCCGTTGGTCCCGATCGTCGGGACAATCGCCGACCGAGCGAAGGCGATGGCGGACGCCATTGCGGCCAGAAATTTCCCGCCGGGGCCGGTACACATCATCGCCCATAGCATGGGCGGCCTGGATTCACGTTTTCTGATCTCGCAGGATGTCGCGGGACTCGCGTCCTCCGGACGAATCGGCTCGTTATCGACCGTTTCTACTCCGCACTTGGGTAGCGCTGTGGCAGATTTCGTGATGGCGCCGCGGCTGGACAGCATTCCGGAGCGAGCCCTCTACGACACGATTGTCGCCATCGTTCATGCGCTGGGTATGCCGACGGGAGCTTTAGCGAATTTGACGACCTCCTTCTGCAAAACGTTCGATACGGCAAATCCGGATCGTGCAGGCATAAAATACTTTGCCTACGCAGGAGTCGGGCTAAGCAACTTTTTTCTGAAGCCGTCCCATGCCTACCTGCAGCATGTTGGCAAGACACCGCAAGAGGTTCAAAACGACGGCATGGTTACGATTGCGTCGGCGACGCACAACGAGCTGACCGAGCCTCCTTGGCCGGGCGCCGACCATGTCACCGAAGTGGGATGGCAGATCGACCGGCCGGGATTTCGCGCGGACTTCGACCATCTGGCGGCAATCGACCGTATCATTCATCGCTTGAATCAATAAGGGTTACAAACGGGTAAGCATTGAGCTACTCGAAAGGAGAGAGCGTCTTGAAATATTCGAGATTATGCTTCGCTTCAGCAGCATTGCCGCTGCTTCTGGGAACGTTGACCGTAAGTTGCCGCCACAAATCCGGGCGTGCTCAGGACGAAGCCATGCTGGCGGACAGGGCCGCTGCTTCGTTGCCCGCAGCCGATGAGGACTACTTCCATGACATGGATGGCGGAATGACGCTTACCGTCGACGAGATAAAGGGCCGTAACACCTGGAACGTCTGGTCGGGTGGAAACGATAAGTTTTGGGATGTTATCTCAAAGACGAGTTACGGCAACTTAGACCTTCTGAAAACGCTGTCCTCATATCCGAAGCTAAAGTTTAGTCGTGACAACCGATGGAATTATCTTGGTCTGGTGAACGAACCCTGTTTCGATAAGCCGGCTGCTCCCGATCCGAACCGGTTTGGTCTCTGGCTCGATAAGCGGCGCTCCGATTGCCCGGCCGATCCGTTCGAAAATGAAACAAAGTATCCCGGGATCAAAATCGGAGCTCGCGGAAAGAATATGCCGGTTGGTTCGCTTTACGGCTACGCAACCGGGGTGCTTGGTTTACGTCTCTTCCCAAACCCCGACTTTGATCAGGACGCAGCCAAAAAGTGGGACCCGAAGCGATACTACGAGGACCCGGCTTACTATTTGTCTAAAGATCTTATTAAGCCGTACCGCGTGGGCATGTCGTGCGGGTTCTGCCATATCAGCGCTCATCCTTTAAAGCCGCCGGCGGATCCCGAAAATCCCAAGTTCGAAAACCTGAGTTCCACGGTCGGGGCCCAATATTTTTGGATTGATCGGATTTTCGCCTGGGATGCGGATGCCAGCAGTTTTACCTTCCAACTGTTCCATACATCCAGGCCCGGGTCGCTGGACACCTCGCTGGTCGCCAGCGACAACATCAATAATCCGCGAACCATGAACGCTGTTTACTCTCTAGGCCCGCGTTTGCAGGAGGCGAAGCGCTGGGGCAAGGAGACATTAGCCGGCGGTGGTTTGAACAACAAACAATTCAACGACTATGTGCAATCGGGGCTGTTGACGACGTTCTTTCAGGCGCCGAACACTGTGTACACGCCTCGCGTGCTGAAAGACGGGTCCGATTCGGTGGGGGCCCTCGGTGCTTTGAACCGCGTATTCCTGAACATCGGCCTGTTTAGCGAAGAGTGGATGATGCATTTCAATCCGCTGCTTGGCGGCAAACCGCAAACTCCGATTGAGATTGCGGTAGCGGAAAAGAATTCATCTTATTGGCAAGCTACGGAAATGCAATCGCCGGCAATGGCGCAGTTCTTCCTGAAAACGACTGATCCGCACCATTTGAAGGATGCTCCCGGTGGTGATAAATATTTGTCCAAAGATCAGGCACAGCTCAATCGCGGCAAGATCGTGTTCGCAGATTATTGTGCCCGCTGCCATTCGAGTAAAGCTCCAGCTCCGGCCCAGGGTCTTGATCCGGGCGGCTGCGCCGGTCCTCAATATCTCGCCTGCTGGAACCGCTACTTCGCCTGGACAATGACGGAAGATTTTAAAACCAAGATGCGATCGATTGTGCAAGCCGCCGATTTTCTGCAGGATAATTACCTCTCTACCGACCTGCGTGTTCCGGTAACACTACTCGAGACAAACGCATGCAGTCCACTTTCGAGTAACTCCATCGCAGGTAACATCTGGGATAACTTTTCCTCGCAAAGTTACAAAGATCTGCCATCGGTGGGAACGATTACGGTTCAAAATCCATTCACTGGAGAACGAAAGCAGTTTCAGGCTCCGGGCGGTGGCCGGGGTTACACCCGTCCCCCAAGCCTTATCAGCGTTTGGTCCACTGCTCCTTTTCTGGTGAATAACACGCTTGGAAAGTTCAACCCTAGCCCTTCCGTAGACGCGCGGATACAGTCATTCCAGGATTCCATCGAAAAGCTGCTGTGGCCGGAGAAGCGTGAGAAAGACTCGATGCTTCCCGACAAGCTGGATGGAGTCGTCGATCGAACGACGCAGACCAGCTACTTACGTGTGCCGAAGGGTTACCTGCCGGATTTTCTGCAACCCCTGGTGGAACCGGGAGACAAGCTATTTCCATGGCTGTTAGCTGATAGCGGAATTCAGATCGGGCCGATCCCGGCTGGTACCCCTGTCAACATACTTGCCAATGTGGACGCATTGCCCCAAACCTCAGATCCGGCTCAGCGATTGCAACGCGACAAAAAGTTGCTGGATCTGATATTGAGGATCAAGCATGACCTGAAGAGCCTGCCGCCGAATGCCACCGACGAGCAAGCACGTCAGGTATTCGCAAACCTCGCCGATCCGCTCCTTGAATTGAGTAAGTGCCCGGATTTTGTCGTCAATCGAGGCCACTACTTTGGCACGAACCTTGATAAAACAGGCGAGGCGCCGCTCAGCGACACCGATAAGCGTGCTCTGATTGAATTCTTGAAAACCTTCTGAACTCGGGGGATTGGACCTGGGTTGGAATTGAGAGATTACAGTGGATTATTCCGATTTCGAATACATCGTTGTGGGCTCGGGGGCGGGCGGCGGTCCACTGGCAGCAAACCTCGCAAAATCCGGTTTCAAAGTTTTGTTGCTGGAGGCCGGAAGCGATTCCTGTGCCGATAGCGAAGCCGGACGGTTGATGTATGAGGTGCCGATTTTTCACGGCCTGTCAACCGAGTATCCCGGCTGCTCCTGGAATTTCTTCGTTCGCCACTATTCAGACGACGCATTGCAGAAGCGCGACTCCAAATTCGTCGCGGCTAAGGACGGAGTCTGGTACCCGCGCGCCGGAACCCTGGGAGGATGCACGGCGCATAACGCGATGATCACCGTCGTTCCGCAAGATAGCGACTGGAACTATATCGCGCAACTGACCGGCGATTCATCGTGGGCCGCTGACCACATGCATCAATACTTTGAACGTCTGGAAGACTGCCGCTATGTTCCACGGCCCGACTCGGTTCACGGCGTAGCGGCAGGCGTTCTCTCGTCGCTCGGCGAGATTCTGAAGGGAAACGACGACTGGCGCGATTGGTCCCACGGCCACGGATTTAACGGCTGGCTTCCCACAACGGAAGCCGATCCGAAGCTTGCTCTGAAGGACCCCGCAGTTGTGGCAATCCTGCTCAACGGGGTCAAGGAAGCTTTGAGGGAGCATGCAGGCAACCCGTTTGTCCGCATCGAAACGCGCCTCGATCCGAACGACTCACGAAACCGGCAGAATAGCCCGGAAGGACTTGCGTTCACACCGCTCGCGGTTGCGGGGGGCAAACGTCAGGGTCCGCGTGAATACCTTCTCAGGACGAAACAGCAGTATCCGCAGAATCTGACAATTCAATTGAATGCCCTGACAACGAAAATATTATTTGAAAAGAATCGTGCGATTGGCGTTGAGTTCCTGGAGGGCAGCCATCTATACGATGCCGACCCGCAGGTCGTTAGCGGAGGAGCGGCATCCGCATCAAAGCAACAAGTCCGCGCCTCGCGGGAAGTGATTATCTGCGGCGGCGCGTTCAACAGCCCGCAAATTCTGATGCTTTCGGGTATTGGTCCGCGCGCCGAGCTTGAACAATTTGGCATTCCGGTCGTTGTCGATCTGCCCGGTGTGGGACGCAATCTACAGGATCGTTACGAAGTCGGCGTTATTTCCGAATTCGCTCGCCCGTTTTCGCTATTAGAGGGCGCGACCTTTCAACTGCCAGCCGCATCCGGAGCGGCAGACCCCTTCTTCGCAGAATGGCAGAAGGGCACGGGCATTTACGGGTCCAACGGTGCCATCATCGGCATCATCAGGCGATCGAATCCATCCAAGTCAGACCCGGATCTCTATATTTTTGGTTTGCCGGGTTACTTCAAAGGCTATTTCCCGGGTTACTCAACCGAGTTTGAGCGCTACCACAATCACTTCACTTGGGCGATTTTGAAGGCTCACACAAACAACACGGCCGGCCGGGTGTCCCTGCGCTCAAACAAGGCGACGGATTCGCCAAAAATCGAATTTCATTACTTCCAGGAAGGCAACGACGCGAGTGGCGACGATCTCACCTCCGTTGTCGCAGGGGTTAGATTTGTTCGCGACATGAACGGTCGTCTTCAGCGCCTCGGGCTAATCAAATCGGAATTAGTCCCCGGGCCCGGCTATGACAGCGACGAGAAACTTCGCGGCTTTATACAGAACGAAGCTTGGGGGCATCACGCATCCTGCACGAATAAGATTGGCGCAGACAGCGATTCGTACGCCGTGCTGGATAGCCGCTTTCGAGTGCGTGGGACACAAGGGCTTCGCGTGGTGGATGCCTCGGTATTTCCAAAGATCCCTGGCTACTTCATCGTATCGGCAGTTTATATGATCAGCGAAAAAGCCGCTGATGCGATAAAAGAAGACGCGCGCCCAACTGCCGCCGGCGCGAGACAATAAGGAACATACCGCGTGTCACGAAAGCTTGTTCTAATTCACGGGTACAGTGATACGGGCCCGTCCTTTAATAACTGGGCTGCAAAGTTTCAAGCTCGAGGTATCGACGCTCAGCAGATCAATATCTGCAATTACATATCGCTGAATAACGAAATTACGATTCCGGACATCGCCGAGGGTCTCGACAGGGCCGCCAGATTTACCGGTTGGACTGCCGATCAGGAATTCGATGCGATTGTTCACTCAACCGGGATTCTGGTGATCCGCGCCTGGCTCGCAAACAATCCAGAGCGGCGTAAATACCTGAAGCATCTCATCGGGCTCGCCCCCGCTACCTGGGGCTCTCCGCTCGCAGCTGCTGGACGTAGCTGGCTCGGAGCAATTGCTCGCGGCAATAAACAATTTGGTCCTGATTTTCTGAATGCCGGCGATCATATACTCGACGCTTTGGAATTGGGAAGTAAGTTTCAATGGGACCTCTCGCATCGTGATCTTCTTGGCGAAAGCCCGCTATTTACTACTGCCGATGATAGTCCTTACGTCTCAGTCTTCATCGGCAACCAGTCGTATACGGGTATCAGAGAACTAATTAATAAGCCTGGTACAGACGGAACGGTTCGCTGGTCTGGATGTTCGCTCAACGCGCGCAAAATCACTGTCAATCTGACTAAAGCTGGCGCGGCGGAATTCAGGGCGCAGATGTCGCCTTGGCCCGCGAGCCGGCTCTCCGTTCCGATGTTCGCGGTCGCCGGAAAAAATCATACGACGCTGTTAATCGAGCCGGAAGATGACTTGGCCGATACTCTGTCCGACTTCCTGAAGATTTCTTCGGCTGACGATTTCGACGAATGGCTTAAGCGAACTGAGGCCTGGAACGCACCTGCGCTGGAGGAGATGAAGAAAGACAATCACGGACCGCACGATGGGTGGCAGCAGTTTGTTATCCGCGTGGTTGACGAGTATGGCGAACCGGTTCCGGATTACGTTGTCGATCTGTTTTCACAAGACCCGACGGATTTAACCGGCGACCAACTGAAAGAAGCGGGTTTTCAGGACTTTGACTTAGACGTCCACGCATACAAGACTGATTCAAGCTTTCGCTGTTTCCACGTGCGCCTGCCGATGAACGCTGCTTCCGGAGGTATTGGCGAGCTTTGGATGCGTCTGATTGCGTCGTCAGGAACCGATCTGATCACATATCAGGGCTATACGTCGGGATCCAAAGCGATTACGGAGCAATCGCCCGTCGTGCTCAATATCACGCAGATGACGAGCAGCGGTCACGCAAAGTTTTTCTACCCGTTTGTAACAACACTGGTGGAAATTCAAGTAAATCGCGAACCATTGCCGTTGACCGGGCTCACCAAACTAATGACGATGAACCCGTTTCAACCGAACCGGTAGACGATCACTCATAGCGAAGTGCGCGCATAGGATCGATGCGGGCTGCTCGGCGCGCCGGTACGTACCCGGCAAGCAAGGCGACGGCACTGATAACCACCACCGCGGCGATTATAGATGCCGGATCCACCGGCTGAATGCCATACAGCTGCGACTGCACGTATTTTGTGAGAACCAGCGCTGAAGGCAGCGCGATTGCCATGCCGATGCCCAGCAGTAGTAAAACCTCACGCAGAATCATCCACAATACGTCTCTTTTTTCTGCTCCAATTGCCATCCGGATACCGATCTCACGGGTCCGGCGCGCCACCGTGAACGCCATCACGCCGTACAATCCGACGGCGGCAAGCGCCGTGGCAAGGAATCCGAAACTGGTGGACAGACTTGCGATGAGCCGTTCCGTAACCAGCGAGTCTTCCACAGCTTTCTCGAGCGTGATCATGTCGAATATCGGGGTATTCGGGTCTATGTCATGGACGCGCCGCCGGATGGACGAGAACGTATCGTCGGGATTGTGCGCGGTCCGGACGTAAGCCACAATTCCGGTAGCAAAGTCCATCTGCTGGTAGGGCCGGAAGACCTCCGGCGGTATTTCGTCGCGAATGCTTTCGTACTTCGTATCGCGGGAGACGCCGACAACCATAATGTCTGTCTTGGTGCCTGGATCGATGCCCATCCCGATCATGTGCCCTTCTGCATTGACCGTACCGAAATACTTCTTGGCAAAGGTTTCGTTCACAATACAAACGTTCGGTGACGACACGACGTCTGTCTTCCGGAAATCGCGGCCCGTGAGGAGTGGAATTTCCATCGTCTTAAAGTAATCGGGAGAGATGAAGTTCATGTGCGGGTCGGGAAGCTCTCCGGTCTTGGGTTTGTAAGAATCGATCGTGACCCACTGATCCCATTCATCGCCTTCGATGACGGCCATGACCGCAAGCGCAGCGTGATCAATGCCGGGCAAGGTTTCCAGACTCTCTTTCAATCGTTCATAGATCTGCTTGGTGCGTTCGGGCTTGTACCCGTTTAGTGTCGGATTCACCTTAAAAGCGAGTAGGTTGCTGGTGCGAAACCCGGGATCGAGATCCTTCAGCTTCTGAAGACTCCGAATGAATAGACCGGCGCCAATGAGCAGCAGCAGAGAGAGTGAAACCTGAGCTACGACTAACATCTTCCGAATAAGAGTAGACGTACCGCCGACCACCGCACCGGCTTCATCCTTAAGGGTGGGAGCGAGATCCGTCTGCATGGACTGCCGGGCTGGTATTAAGCCGAACGCAATGCCGGTGATTACCGACAGCGCAAAATTAAACAGCAGAATTCGCCAATCGGGCATGGCCGAGAGCGTGATCGGAACATAACTCGCCGGAAGAAAGCCAAGAAGAATGCGGTCGGTCCAAAATGCCAGCGCCAGCCCGGCAATACCGCCGGCCAAAGAGAGCATCAGGCTCTCGACCAGCAATTGGGACATGATTCGACGGCGGCTGGAGCCGAGCGCGAGACGAATTGCGATCTCTTTGCGACGGCCTGTTGCCCGAGCGATGAGAAGATTAGCAACATTCGCCGCAGCAATCAGCAGAACCAGCCCGACGGTGGTCATCAGAACGAGGAGAGGCTTCTCAAACTGGCGGCGAAGATTCGAGCGGCCTTTGGCTGCGGGCGTCAAATCCATCGACATCCGCAGAAACTGCTGCTTCATGTAAGGCGATGCTTTGGAGAACGCCTTCTGCTGGACTTCCATGCGGAGAATCTGATGAAAAAACGGTTGGATCGAGGCCTTCGCGTATTCCACGCTGATCCCGGGCTTCAAGCGTCCAAACGCGGTGATCCAGCGGGAGCGCCGCTCGTTGAGATCGAGGTAATCCGCGATTAAAGGCGCCATCATCATCGGAATTCGCACTTCCGGTGCATACCCCGGATCGGTGCCCGCAAAATCGGGCGGGCTAACGCCAATCACCGTGAAGGGATTTCCGTTGAGATACAGTTTTTGCCCGATAACTCTGTAATCACCGGCGAATCGGCTTCGCCAAAAACCATAGCTCAACACGGCCACCGGGTGACTTTTCTGAAATTTGTCATCGGAAGCCGTAAACAAACGGCCTGCGGCGGCTTTCACACCGAGCACCGGAAAATAGTTGCCCGAAACCAGCTCACCCGAAATGCGTTCGGTGCGTCCGTGATAATTTAGGCTGAAATCGGTTTCGTGAATGCAGAACATCCCGCTGAACACCGAATTGTGATCGCGGAAGTCCTGGTACATCGGGTAGGAAATGCGGTTCCAACCCATGTTGCTGCCGTAATGCCGGCCCACCGCGCTGAACAGTATGAGTTGTTCCGGATGTTCGACCGGAAGCGTTCGAACAAGAAGCTGATCCGTGAGGGAAAAGATCGCCGTGTTGGCGCCAACGCCGAACGCAATGGAAAGAACGGCTACCGCAACGAACAGAGGTGCTTTCGAAAAAGTACGAAGGGCGAAAGTAATGTCCTGGATCAGATTCATACTTTGAAGTCTATTTCGTTAGCACCTGCTGAATAAACGCCAGTGCTCGCGGATCATTGGATTGGCCAAGCCAGAAGAACGCCTGTTTACGGACTTCGGGATTCCGCTGCGTTTGGGCAATGGAAATCAGTTTTGGAATCCCTTCGTCTTTGGGCAGTTGTGACAGGGCAAACACAGCCTTGCGCTTTACGCCTGTATCCGGATCGTTTTCGATCGCATTTTGGATGGTTTCCGCCGCGCGCTTACCGGCCTTCTGCGCAAGCCAGAACAGGGCCTGCTCCCGTACATGCGCCGACGGATCGTTGTGGGCAGCCGCTATCAACGTTTCAAGAGCCTCAGACTGTTTACTGACCGAGAGCGCAAAGGTTACTTTAGTCCGCACATTTTCGCTCGGATCGGTGGCGAGCATTTTTTTCAGAAGATCTGCGCCCCTGGCGCCACGCGCGGCGCCAAGCCAGAAGCTGACCTTTTCACGCGTCCGTTCCGGGTTGGCAGGCCGAGAAAGTTCTTCGAGGACGGTATCCGCCTCGGGTGCAGTATCTTGAGCGATTGCAAAAACGGCTGCGTCCGCCAGATGATCTTCGGGCGCCGTGGCGAACCTGCGCAGGTACGACACGCTGGCCGCGGCGGGGACATTCGTGATCCAAACGAAGCGCAATCCGCCCGCATCCAGCGGACACTCGAAGGAGAAGGAGCGAATCTTCTGAACAGAGTCGTTCTGCACCCGAAAGAGCATCAGCATCCGGCCCGATCCTTCCAGCGGGACGCGCCCGGCGGACTGCTTTACTGAACCGTGTTGTTTGTCTTCTGCTTCCAGCCAACAGCCTCGCTGGCCGTTCCAGCAGCAATTGTCGTTGTCCTTTTGCACGGAATCGATCGCATAACCGAACCAGGTTGGAGCCGGCGCGTGAATTTGTTTTTGAAGATCTCCGGAATACGCGACTGTCTCGACAGCCGCGTTGCCGATATCCGGTTTCGCCGACTGCGCAAAAGCGCAGGCTGCGCTGAGAACGAGTGCAGCCAGGATTTTCATTTCAGGATCTCCATCATGTAATCGGTAGTTTCCTTGGTGTGGACCAGCGCCATCTTCTTCACAATCTCTTCCTTCATCGCCGGATCTTTCTCAGAGCGTGCCAATTCCACTAGCGCCTTGCCGTTTTGCTGTAAGAACAAGGCTTTCAGAACTGCCTGGCGGACTTCGGGATGAGTATCGGATCGATAAATGGCCACTAAGTCGTCCCCGCGTCCATTGCTGCCCATCAGGCCAAGAGATTTGATCGCCTCCGCTCGCAATCCTGGATCCTTTTCGTTACGGGCAATCTCAATCAGCTTGCTGGAATCGCCGCTCAGGAACATGGATTTCAAAATGTCTCGTCGATCCTCGACCGAGGCATCGCTCGTGTAGAGCGCCGCAAGCTCCGCATGGCCGCCCGCCAGAGCCAGATTCCGGATCGCTTCGCGCCGAAGCTCAGGATCTTTTTCAGACTTCGCGACCTGAAGCAGCAGCGAGCGCGATCCGGAAATCATGAAGCTCTTCAAAATCTGTTGCCTGATCTCCTTATCCGGACTGCTCTCGTAAATTGAGGTCAGCTCCTTTCGAGAGTCGTCGTTGCCCTGCATCCCCATATAACGAATTGCGCGGAATTGAAGATCCCGATTTCTCGAGTCACGTGCGATGCTGCTAAGGGTTTTGCGTGCCTCCGGCAAGTTTGTCTGGGTCAATATGAAGAGGGCGCGATCCTTCAGCGCCAACGAATTGTTACTGGCCAGCAGCTTCTGCAGTATCGGCAGCGCGGTTTGCGGATCTGATGTCAGAAGCGAGTTTACGGCGACGAGTTTTAATTCCTGATCGGGCTGTGCACCCGGATTCACCGGCGATCCCGTCTGCGCACGGACTTCCACCTCAATTGCCTGCGCATCTTTCAACCATCGGCTCGATGGATATTGCCGGCGAAGCGCGGCGATGGTCGACAAAGACTCTTCGGGCCGGCCCGCATGATCCTGCGCGTAGGCCTTCCAATACAGAGCCGCATCGGCACCCGTCCCTTTGCGGTCTGCAACGGAGTCAAACCGCGAGATCGCCTGATCCCAGTCATGCGCGTCGAGAGCGGTGATCCCTTTCTGATAGTCCGGATCGCTGTTTTGTCCAGCCTGGAAGCTTTCGGCCATAGGGATCGATAGATCCTGCGCGCAGGCGCATCCAGCCAGCAAAAATACAGCGAGTGTTGTTTCGCGAATCATAACCTTTGTCCTTTTCTCCTTGCGTCCATCGCCGTGATGCGCACCTTAAATAACAAGCCGTTGTCTTCCAGCCGGTCCTGAATCGTGCGGAGCGTTTCTTCCGAAACGGCGGGCGTCGTATTCGCCGGCGCGTTCGCTATGTCCAGCAGGACGCGCCCCAGATCATCCAGCAAAACGGCATTGGCGGTATCGCCCAAGCGCCGGGCGCTCAGGCGCAGCAAACGATTCTCATCAACCAACTCCCGTGCACGATCGCGCTCGCGGCTGACTGCGGCCGAATCGTCAGGAGTGGCATGGCTGAGTTCGGTTAAAACAATCTGCGAGCGCTCCAGATGATCGCTGATGGCCATCAGCAGAACCCGGTCACGTGTCTTCGTCGAAAAACCCGTTTCCGGTTCACGCGTAAATCGGCCGGCCAGAAATGCCAGAATCAGCAAGCTTGCAAATACCGGCCCGAGCATCCACCACTGCAGCCAGGAGCGCCGCGGTTTTGCTATCGGCAAACGGGGCGCAACCTGGGCCCATACTTCCGCGCCGTACGACGCAGACCGCTCCGGAATCGCATATTCACTACACGCATCCAGCGCGTGCCTCCATTGTTCAAAGCGATCGCGGCATTCGGCGCAGCCCGCCAGGTGTTTGTGCAGAGCCTCCAGTTCCGGATCGTAATAAGCTTCCACAAAATCTTCTTCCCGCAGGTGAGCCATCACGCGCGCGCCTCCCAAACGGGCCGCAGCGCACGCCGCAATTTCTGCACGGCCCGAAAAATACTTTGTTTCGCCGCGCTCGCTTTTACCCCCAGCGCTTCCGAAACCTGGTGAATGTCGAATCCCTCGTAGTGGCGCAGCACAAAAGCCGCGCGTTCCAACTCGGTGAGATTCTCGAGTGCTGCCGGCAGCAAATCGGCTAATTGACGGCTATGCGCCAGACGCTCTGGGGAAGGATCGTGAGCAGCCACTGTCTCCAGCCAGCCGGGACCTCCCTCGTCGTTTTGGGCTGGCTGATATTCCTTGCGAACTTTTCTCGTCCGGAGCAGATCGAGCGCGCGGTTCGCACAGATCCGGTACAACCATGTGCTGAAGGATGCGCGGGCGTCGAACCGATCCAGTTGGCGATAGGCCCGGATGAACGTGTCTTGGACCAAATCCTCTGCGTCTTGTTCGTTGCCAGTCATTCGGAAAGCCAGGCGGAACAAAGCGTGGCTGTGACGCTCGACGAGGATGCGAAAGGCATATTGATTGCCTTTACACGCCTCCGCGGCAGCTTCTCGATCGCTCCATTCCATCCGGCTGGTCCTTAGACTTCAATTCTGCGCCGCGGTTAGCATGAAGTGCATTTTCCCTGGCTTTGCAGCGAAATCTACCGCAAATCAGCAACTTATGGCTACCTGGCCGGGACTAAGTAAAAATCTTGAGAGCGCAAAGGGCACGGCTGCGTGCCCGTTTTGCGCGGTTTTTTTGAGAGGTGATAAGGGTTAAGCTAACTACTCTAGTGCTCACCTACAGAGCAGGGCTAACGCGGGCGGGCCCGAAATGTCAAGAGGCGCCCGTCACTGCTTTATGAGTTCCTGCGACACAGCCCTCTTCAGACTCTACGAAGAAAACGCTACATTTCGCCTTTACGCCGATCACAGCAGCGGCATGAGCATTGCCGAACTGGCGCTGCTTTGTGCCCGTTCGGAGCACTGGGTAACAGAACGGATTGAAGCTACGCGGTTATGTCTGCAAAAGCAGGTTCGTATTGAGTTGACACCCGATAACGTAGCCTGCGCCGACTCGATTTGGGAAGCTCAGGTCTGGGACTGAATCAATACGTCGCTCGGCCGCCGCTAGCGTCGTAGCACTGAGCCGTTACGAACGAACAGTCGGGACTACTCAGGAAGTGCACAACGGCTGCGATCTCTTCCGGCTTGCCGGTTCTGCGCATCGGTATCCGCTCAACCATGTAATCCACCTGAGCTGGCGTTAGTTGATCCAGGATTTGAGTTTGCACCACCGCGGGCGTCACGGCGTTTACACAAATACCGTCGGTGGCAACTTCCTTGCCCAAGGATTTTGAAAGCGCTATTACCGCCGCTTTGGTGGCCGAGTACGGCACCATCCGGGGATTGCCTTCCTTCCCGGCTATCGAGGCGATATTGACGATGCGGCCATACTTACGCTCGCGCATATGGGGAACGACAGCGCGGCAAAAGTTAAAGACACCCGTCATGTTTACGGCGATAATCTTTTGCCAATCTTCATCGGTCTGTTCCCAAATCGGAGCGGCAACACCTGCTATGCCCGCGTTGTTTACAAGGATGTCCAGCCGTCCGGTGCGCGACAAAACCTCGGCGACCACCTGGACGACTTCACGGTTTTCGGCGACGTCCGCCTGCAGAGCGAACGATGAATTACCCAGAGACACGGCCAGCTCTTGAGCCTTGTCCAGCATCCGGTCTACTACCACGATGGTTGCGCCTGCTGCCGCCAGGCGCGCCGCAATTGCCGCGCCGATCCCGGTTCCTCCGCCAGTAACAATCGCAACTTGCGCGTTCAAATCGAACATTTTTTCCATAAGTTTTCCTAGTTCACCTTAACCAACGTGTCTACAGTCGGGTCATGCATTGCATCCGGTGATAACAACCTTCATCACTCGATTGCGGGCTGGAGGCGGGACGTCCAGCTCTCAGCGATCTCTTCAAAGATGTCGCGCAGACTCTTGGTGAGGCGCCAGGCCGGATAATGTTCTTTCATTTTCCGCTGGTCGCTGTAGTAACAGATGTGATCTCCAACCCGATTCTCGTCCACATAGCGCCACTTCATCCGCTTTCCGGTTATCTCTTCAGCGAGCGCGAATGCCTCAAGAATCGAGCACGAATTTCCTTTCCCGCCGCCGAGATTGTACACTTCCGCAGCTCGCGGTGCGCGGAAGAATTCGTACATGAAACTTGCCACATCTTCGGAGTGAATATTGTCGCGGACTTGCTTGCCTTTATAGCCGAAAACTTTGTACTCGCGGCCTTCCATGTTGCACTTCAGCAAATAGCTGAGAAATCCATGTAATTCCACGCCGCAGTGGTTCGGTCCGGTCAGGCATCCGCCTCGCAAGCAACAGGTCGGCATGTTGAAATAGCGGCCATACTCTTGCACCATGACGTCCGCGGCGAGCTTGGAGACGCCGAAAATCGAATGCGTGCTCTGATCCACGGATAGACTTTCTGCAATCCCATTCTCGAAAGCCGGATCGGCATAATCCCAGCGCGTGTCCAGTTCCCGTAACGGAATCATATTCGGCCGGTCGCCGTACACCTTATTGGTGGACGTGAAAATGAACGGCGACTCAGGGCAAGACCGGCGCGCCGCCTCCAACAAATGCAGGGTGCCGAGCCCATTTACTTCGAAGTCAAGGAACGGAATCTGGGCTGCCCGGTCATGCGATGGCTGCGCCGCTGTGTGGACGATTAAATCGGGGCGGAGTTCTTCAATCAGATCAAGCACGCGATCCCGGTCGCGAATATCGATCGGTTCATGCCGATATTGCGGGATGTCTCTCCGCAAGCGGCCTAACGACCAGGTGGTGTCTCCTTCGGCTCCGAAAAAGACCGCTCGATGATTGCTGTCGATTCCCGTAACAGAGAAGCCTTCACGAGCAAAGAAAATGCATACTTCCGACCCGATCAGCCCACACGAGCCTGTAACCAAAACGCTTCGCGATTGCATGACTCAAGGTCTATCGTAACCGCAATAAGGTTCCGCCGAAGCACTGCCCCGCTGTGACGATCTCAACCTTAGCTCTTCGTCAATGCTTTTTCCAGTTCGGTCAGGCTCGCCTTGTCACCCAACACGATCAGGTAATCACCTGCTTTGATCTCAGAATCTTTGGGAGGATTGAAAACCATCTGTCCATCGGTCCGGCGAACCGCCACCACTATCACGTTGACTCCACTAGACGAGAGCAAAGTGCCAAGCGTCCTCGAAACAAATTGCATTCCGGAGCCGGCACGCAACTGCTCCATCATGATCTTCGGACCGACGACGCTGGTTGTGAACTCGAGAAACTCAACTACATGCGGCTTCAGCAGCGAGTGCGCCAGGCGGCGTCCGGCAATCGTGTACGGAGCGAAAACTGTATCAGCGCCGGCTCGTCGCAGCTTATCTTCATTTTGCTCTTCGGAAGCGCGCGTAACCACAATAAGGCTGCTGTTGAGGGTCTTGGCCGAGAGAATGATAAAGAGATTTTCTGCATCCGAAGGAAGCGCAGCGATCAAGCCACGAGCCCGAAGGATGCCGGCCTTCCGCAGATCGTCATCATTCGTTGCGTCCGCAACGATCGCCAGCATCCGTGCTTCGGAAGCGCGCGCAACTCTCTCTTCGCTTCGATCGATCACCAGAAATGAAACGTTCGCACGCTGCAATTCGTAGGAGGCATTGCGGCCAACTCTCCCGAAGCCGCAAACGATGAAGTGATCCTGTAATTGCGAGATCATACGATTCCTTCTTCTTATGCCATAGCGATTCTCAAGCTGTAGTTCAATAATGGTCTGGGTCATCGCGCCAACAGCAATGAACATTGCGCTGACGCCAAAGAAAATCACAAACGAATTGAACACTCGGCCGGTCCGGCTAAGCTGTTGCACCTCCTGGTAGCCCACCGTGGTGATGGTGGTGAGCGTCATATAGAATGCATCGAAGACTCCCCAGCCTTCAATAAGAGAGAAGCCAACCGTCCCGATGCAGACCGTGATTGAGAGAATGCCGGCGACAAACAGAGTGCGGCGGATCAGGCGGCGATCCATAGAGATATCTCCAGTGATGCGAACGGGAATTGTAGCGCAAGAAGCTGGCCACTTAAGCGCCCTTAATCGGCGGGCCCCTCATCTGCCTCGGGTTCGATGGCCTACACTAACACTTGCGTTCAACACCAGAAAACTTAAGCTGGCGTTCAAAAAACGGAGTTCCCAAATGATGAAGAAATTCAGTGTTACCGCATCCAGCGGTCTTCTGTTGTGCTGCAGTCTCCTATCCGCGCAGCAATCCCAATCTGCAAAGCCTTGTCCGCCCGAAGGCTTTAGCGGAGGATTCAGCTATGGCTGCCCGCAAAAGCAGTTCGCGAGCCCGTACGACATCGCCGGCATGATGGCGGCATTGCCGGAAAAGCCTTTGGCCACACCCCAGAGCCTTCGTCATGTACTCGTCTTGTGCACGGCCGCTGGCTGGGTGCATACGTCCATTCCGCTGGCGGCGAAGATGGTTGAGTATTTGGGCGACAAGACCGGTGGGTGGATGACGACCATCACTTACGATCCCGCCGCAATTAACGCCGCCAATCTTAAGGATTACGATGCGATCTTCCTGGACAGCACGACCGCCTCGTTTCTGGATGACCCGCACGACGAAACAGTAACCCGGGCACGCCGGCAGGCACTGCTCGATTTTGTAAAAGGCGGGAAGGGGCTCGCCGGGATTCACGCTGCCACTGATTCCTACCACACTAACCCGCGCCCGGCCTCGCCCGGTGCCGAAGCCACCACCGCCCCCACCGCCACCTGGCCGGAATTCAACGAACTGATCGGCGGGTTTTTCAAATTTCACTGGTCTTACCCCACCCTGATTCACGTGAAGATTGACGATCCAAACAGCCCGCTGACTTCCATGTTCCCGGCCCGTGGCTACGTGATCGTGGACGAGACCTACACCTTCGCGCAAGACTCATTCAGCCGCAAGCGTGTTCACGTGCTGACCAGCATCAATTACCAAAAAATGAGCGCGGAAGATAAAGCGAAGGAACCGGCCGCGACGCGGCGCACCGACGCCGACTACGCGCTGAGCTATATCCAGCACGTTGGCAACGGCCGTGTATTTTACGAAGGACACGGCCATGATGAAAGCGTCTACTATTTGCGGCCATTCGTCGCACATATGCTCGCCGGGATTCAGTATGCGCTCGGCGATCTCAAGGCCGACGATAGCCCGAGCGAGAAATAGCCCGAGCGAGAAATAGCCCGAGCGAGAAATAGAAGCAAGCGGCGGAACACGCTAGTCTGTCCATCCGCCTCGCTCGATGTGCGGGCGCGGCTTACTTGCCGTATTGATTCAACAGCCTTACTAATGGATGGACCGGCCTGGGCAAGATCTTGCGGGGTCATAACGGGCCGGAATGAGACCTTTGCGTTGAACGCAAGAAACCAGGGCTCGGAGACCGCGGGAATCTCGGATGAGTCCTTCATGTCAAACACGATTGAGCCCGATCGTTTGACCGTTGTCGTCGGCGAAGAAGTAAGCCGCTTCCGGTTTGAGATCGCGCAAAATTTGTTCGATGGTGGAACCTATGGTTCCAGCCTTGGCCGCCGCATTACCGGTTTCGGCGGGGATCGACACTCGCAGCAACATTCGCATACTTGTTTCCTCCTGGGAAAGATACCGGGTGATTATATAAGAACTACCTGGCCGGCACAGCGATGGCCCGCTTGCGAATCGACTGCGGGTATGCAGTCATATCTGCCCAAAGATCCCCGACGGACGCAATCCTTGCTGCCATCGTACGCAACGTGAACGTCGGGGGCGCGACCTCTCCGCGTTCGATTTCCTCCCACGTGCAGGGCGCCGAAACGGGAGCTGTGGGTTTCGCGCGAACCGTGTACGCCGCGGCAAACGTCGCACTGTAGCCATTGCGTCCTGTGTCGATGAAAATGCGGCCGCCGCGATCAGCCTTGCTAAATTCCTGCGTCAGCCGCGAAGGATCTCGGCTGACCAGCACCTTCCCAACCTGGTGCGCGAATGCTTCCACCTCGCCGAACTCCGCTTCGCAATCGAGTGGCACCGCGATATGAAAACCTTTCGAGCCTGACGTTTTGATCCAGGCGCGCAATCCGAGTTCCCCAAGCAGATCACGAAGTCCGAGCGCGGCGGCCCGCACCCCAGCGTGGTTGTCCATTGCCGGGTCGAGATCAAATACGCATAGATCGGGATGGAACAAATCGGAAACTCGCGATGTCCAGACGTGCAGCGTCACAGCATTCTGATTGGCAAGCCAGAGCAGCGACTCTACATCGTTCGCAACCGGATGATGCACAGTGCCGCCCTTTTTCTGCACCTCAACGCGCTGCAGCCACGCCGGAAAGCCCTTGCTTACATCTTTCTGAAAAAAGCCTTTGGCCGAAATGCCGCGATGGTATCGCTCCATCGTGATGGGACGTCCCCGCAAGTGTGGCAACATCTGCGGTGCGATCGCTTCATAGTAAGCTGCGAGTTCGCCCTTAGTGATGCGATCATCCGGAAACATCAACTTTTCCGGATGCGTAATTACCATGCCTCACGCACCACCTCGCGCGGGTCTTTGTCCTCGCGGATGCGCAGAAAACGCCCGTGCCGCAGCTTCCCGTGAACAGTCCATTCGATGAATGCGACTTGCACAACGATCTCAGGCCGAACCCAATGCGCACGGACGCGAGGCAGTCCCACTGCTTTTGTAAATGGACTCTGGGTGCTTTCAAGCTCATCCAGGCGCGCCCGCAACACAGCCAACTGCTTCGTGTCAAAGCCAGTGCCGACCTTGCCCGCGAAAATGAAATCCTCACCCTCAAAGTAGCCGAGCAGCAGCGCGCCCAGCCCATGCCGCCGGCCCTGCGGATCGGTGAACCCGCCGACTACCAGCTCCTGCGCTATCTCGCATTTCATCTTGAGCCAATTCGGAGACCGGCGGTGCTCGTACACTGAGTCGCGTCGCTTCGCGATCACACCTTCCCATCCTTCGCGGCAAGCCTGCTCCCACGGCTTGTCGCCCGTAAGCTCCGCCACTGTGTAAAGCGGGGCTCGCAGCCCGAGTTCCTGCAAGCTGGCACGCCGCTCCATCAGCGGCAACTGCATCAGGTCGCGTCCGTTCAGCCAAAGAATGTCGAAGACATGATATTCGACGTTGCTCCCCCAATCCACCTCGCCGTCCAGGATGACGTCGTCCATCGCCAACGCGCCGATCGCGTCAGCAACCGCGGGGTAGTGCTGTGGCAATTGATTGCGGGAGAACAGCTGCACAGTCTTGCAGCGCCGGAATGCGAGCAGGCGGATGCCATCATACTTGCGCTCGAAAATCCACTCCGGTCCGGTAAAACGGTCTTGGGTCAACGTAGCAGCCATTGGGACGACCCATTCCGGGAATCGCATTCGATGTTGCGATTATGCCTTATGGCGTGGCCAGTGCGCGTACGGATTTAACCAGCCGGCAGCTCAGCTCTTTCGTGTCAGAACCGGATTGCAGTGAAGCGCTCCGGCAAGTGCGTATCGTAGATCCCGTGTGGGGTCCAGACCCAGGCAGGATGAGGCTCGATTTCCGCACCGGCCGACATCATCTTCTGGAAGCGGCCGAAGAACATTCGCCAAACGTCGCCTTCGCGTGGCGGCAGCGATCGCCTATTTGCCAGCGGCGCCATTCCGGCCCACGGTATGGCCAGTTCCACAGTCCAGCCCCGGTCCACCACGGAGTCGTCGTTTATGCACCCGTCCACATGAACGGCGCAGCGCAGCCCCGGAAGGTCCCAATCGAGGAACGCCCACCTCGCGCCGCGCGGGTGCGTCCCGCGCCAGAATGTTCCCGCGTCCCGATCATAATTCCCGGCAAACGACAGTACATTGCGGCGCGCCAGATCCCATTCCCCGGCATCAAATTTGTCGAACGCATCTTTCCAGATGAAGAACACCTCGTACACAGTCCCGAGTGCGTTTACTTCAAACTCGTAATAGCAGTCTCCCCCATCGATGAATAGCTCGAGGTCGTTCTCCAGGAAGATCAAAGAATCGCGCTCCGTCAGGCTCGCCCTTACGAACGGTTCCTCCGCCCAGAACCCCACATATAAGAACTCGTCATCCCAGAGGGCGGCCGCTCGGGTATCGTAGAAGCCGGGTTCTCCGGATACCATGTCGGCGAATCGCGGCGACTTCTCTGCCGCGTGCCACGCCGGGTGATCGAGCCTGCCGTTCAGGCTCGGCCTCAACGCTGCTCGGCGACAGATGTACTCTGCATTCACGGCGGAATTCTATCAGGTGGTCATAACTGCGAGTAAGTACCCGAAACTGTTTGTCGCAGCGAAGTAAAAATGTCCTAAGCGAGCGAAGTAGAAAAGTCCTATTGACAGACTCGGGCCTGGATGGAAGAGGACAGGTTCGAGATGGGGCAGAAAGAGCGGGATCGGCTGAAGGTGCTGCATGCGGCGA